>NZ_JBHULX010000022.1:0-273208 GCF_042684685.1 Aquimarina hainanensis
TATTTTGATATTGATTTTTCATATACAATACCTACTTCAGATGTTGGGAAGTTAAGTTTTGGATTAAAAGCAGGAGGTCATTTACTGAATGTAGATTTTCAGCGATTGAGCAAATTTGATGTTAATGATCCGAGTTTCGAAAATAATATAGACAATAAATTTAGTCCTAATGTTGGGATTGGTTTGTATTATCATACCCCTCGTTTTTATTTAGGATTGAGTGCTCCAAACTTATTGGAGACGGAGCATTTTGATGAGAGTGCTACGGTTGGGGGTAATGATTCTTCAGCTTTTGTAGCTAAGGAGCGTATTAATTATTATTTAATTACAGGTCATACGTTTGATCTCAGTAGTGATGTTAAATTTAAACCAGCTTTGCTGACAAAATTGGTCTTGGGAGCCCCTTTACAGGTAGATTTATCCGCAAGTTTTTTATTGTATGAGCGATTGAGTTTTGGAGTTGGTTACCGTTGGGATGCGGCATTGAGTGGTATGGTTGGCTTTCAGGTCTCAGATGGTTTGATGGTTGGTTTTGCTTATGATCGAGAGACTACTGAACTAGGTAAGGCAGTGTTTAATGATGGTAGTTATGAAGTATTGCTTCGATTTGAACTCTTTAAGAAATACAACAGAATGTTAACCCCTCGTTTCTTTTAAAAAAATAAGGGCGTATCAAATACCATAAAAAGGGGAGAAAAAAATGTTTTTCTCCCCTTTTACTTTTTATAAAACCAGGAGATATTTTAAGGAATAGTTGTCCTGGAGTGGGGTACTTTTTTAATTTGAAAAACGATTTTTTGTAAGAAAATCTTCATCTTTTAAGAAAAATATTTGTTGTGTTTTTTTTGTTGTTTTAACTAAAAAGCATCATTTAATTTACTGTTTTTGGGTAATTTATGATGTTTTTGTGTCTTTTTTGTCTGTTTTTTTGTCATTTTTTGGGTGAAAAAAAACGGAATCTACTTTGTTTCTTCTTTATAAAACGGAATAAAAATGCCTAGAAACTTATTCTGAAATAAAATTCACTGAAATTTCCGGATAAATAAAAAAAATAATCTTCATAATATAAATTTGGTAACAAAGAATTCTTATTGATGATAGCGTCATCAAATTTAGTGAGCTAGCGAACCTTATAAAAAGGTTATTAGGGGGAACTAATAATCAAATTATTAATCAATCCAATTTTGAAATGAAGAAAAAAATAAACAATATTTTTTTTGTAGTTCCTTTTCTGTTTTTTGTCAATATGGCATGGGCGCAGGAAATTGTACTTACAGGAAAAGTAATGGATGGTGATGGAATGCTGTTACCAGGTGTTAATGTGATTATAGAAGGCTCTTCTAAAGGGACACAAACAGATTTTGACGGGAAGTATACATTACAAGTACATAAAGGAGAAGTTGTCTTGTATAGCTATTTAGGAATGGAAACCCAAAAATATATTGTAGGAGAATCGATAGTGTATGATGTCGTATTAGTCGAAGCTTCAAGTCAGTTAGGGGAGGTTGTTGTAACGGGATATTCTAAGCAATCTGTAAGGAATATTACAGGTTCTGTAAGTGTTGTTAAGGCAGAAGATATAGCTGCGACCTCACCGGTGGATATAGAACAATCATTGCAAGGACTAGCGTCAGGAGTTACAGTAGGATCAGAAGGAGGTCCGGGAGGAGCTGCAATGGTTCGAATCCGGGGATTCGGAACGATTAACAATAATGACCCGCTATATGTAATTGATGGAACACCAACTACAACAGGAATTAACCAGTTAAATCCTGCGGATATAGAATCTGTACAAATCCTGAAAGATGCCTCTTCGGCAGCTATATATGGATTTAGAGCAGCAAACGGAGTTATTCTCATAACGACAAAAGGAGGAAAATACAATGGAGGAGCTACTATAACATTTAATTCTAGTTTTGGAGTAGATAGTGTCCCTGAATCAGCATTTCCAGACTTATTATCTCCGCAGGAAATAGCTAATGTAATCTGGACACGATTTAAAAATGATGGATTCGCTCCTTCTCATCCACAATACGGTAGTGGAGAAACTCCGGTGTTACCTAATTATCTGACACCAACAGGTGCCGATGTAGCGGATGAATCTACCTATGATCCAAGGACAAATAAGATAACGAAGGCTAATAAAGAAGGAACTGATTGGTTTGATGCCTATTTTAATGATGCTTTTGTACAAAACTACAATTTAGGAATGTCAGGAGGGTCTGAAAATGTGAGATTTCATGTCGGTTTAGGAGCGTTAAAACAAGAAGGAGTTGCGCTAAAAACATTTTATGATAGATATACATTACGAGTAAATTCAGAATTTAAGGCATCTAAATCTTTTAGGATAGGAGAATCATTTAATATTTCATATTCAGATAGAGTGGGGTCTATTGGTAATCAGTCTACAGGAGGAGATATTTCTTTCCTGTATAGAGCCCAACCGATTATTCCTGTACATGATATAGCAGGGAATTATGCGGGACCTCAAAGTGTGGGATTAGGAAATGGAATTAATCCGGTAGCAAGTGCTATCCGTAATAAAGATAATTTATCCCGTAGATTTAGAGCGATTGGAAATGTATATGCAGAAGCAGATTTGATAGAAGGGCTTACTTTTAAAACTAATATGGGACTAAATTATGATACAACACATAGTTCCTTTTATGTTTTTCTCAATCCGGAAGTGGCAGAACCTAATTCTGTTAATAGACTGATCGAAAGCAATGGGTATACAATATCTTCGACCTGGTATAACACACTTAGTTATTCCAAAGCATTAGGTGATCATACAATTGATGCAATGCTAGGAACAGAATACCATAAAACTCAAAGTAAGTTTCTAAGTGCTTCCAGAACAGATTTTTTTACAGATGATCTGGATTACAGATACCTTGATAGAGGGACAGGAACCAGAGATAATAACGGAGGAGGAGTAAAAAGTGCTTACTTTTCAGCCTTCGGAAAATTAGATTACAATTATGATAATCGATATTTAGCATCTTTTTCTTTGAGAAGAGACGCTACCTCTAAATTTTCTAAAAGTAAAAGATCCGATTATTTTCCATCGTATAGTGTCGCATGGAGATTGTCTAATGAAGCTTTTATGGAAGATGTTTCTTTTATAAACGATCTTAAAATTAAAGCAGGATATGGAGAGTTAGGAAATGAAAGTATTCCGCAAGGACGAATTTTTAGTCAGTATCTTAATGATGACAATACCAATTATGATATTGGTGGAAGTAATTCCAGTGTAGTTCCAGGATATAGCCTGTTTATTCACGGGAATAAAGACCTGGAATGGGAAACTACCAAAACAAAAAATATAGGAATTGACGGGGCATTTTTAGATAACAAAGTTAGTTTTGGGATAGAATATTATCAGGCACTTACTGATAGGTTACTGGTACAGGACCAGGCAGATATTACCTTGATAGGATATGCGCAATCAAAATTTATAAATGCTGGTTCTGTAGAGAATAAAGGATTTGATATTTCTTTAGGATATAATGATAAACTCAATGAAAATTTCTCATATAATCTGGCACTTAATGTCTCTTCATATAAAAATACAGTAAAGAGTTTGTCTGATAATCCAGATTACTTTTTAGTAGGAAGTGTAGCAAGAGAAACAAGACCTTCCAGAACACAAGCAGGGCAACCGATCGCTTCTTTTCATGGGTTTGTTATTGATGGGATTATCCAGGATCAGGCAGATTTGGATCAGACTGGAGATTATTTAGGAAAGGGAATAGGGACCTTTAAATATCGAGATCTTAATGGAGATGGTATTATTAATGATGAAGATCGTGATTTTATAGGGAGTCCACATCCTGATTTTACTTATAGTCTTAATATGGGAGCAGCGTATAAAAATTTCGATTTTAGCCTGTTTTTTCAAGGAAGTCAAGGGAATGACATCTATAATTTTACAAAATTCTTTACGGATTTTAACAGTTTTCCAGGAGCTAAGAGTCGCGATTATTTAAATTCCTGGAGTCCGACAAACAGAGGAGGGCGATTGCCACTGTTGTCTAATAATCCTGCAGAACACTATTCGAGTGCGAGTAGTTATTATATAGAAGATGGATCGTATCTACGATTAAAGAATGTTCAATTGGGGTATACATTACCAGAAGATGTTACTTCTAAACTAAAGATCGATAAACTAAGGTTGTATTTACAGGCTAAAAACTTATTCACCTGGACTAAATATACAGGTCTAGATCCTGAAATTAATTTACAACGTTATGGAGGAGATTCTGTAAATCTCGATATAGGAATTGACAGAGGAGCTTATCCAGTTACACAGTCTTTTTTATTGGGAGTTAACCTTACGTTATAGAATACATAAAGTATTAGATGGTATACTAAAAGCGTAAAATGGATTAGCGAATTAAGAATAATACGAAAAGAAATGAAACGAACCATGAAAAAAATAAGACAGATTGAAAATAATTTTCTGGTGCGTTCCATGTGATTTCTAAAACAATATTATAAACACATGAAAAGAATAATAATACTAGCATGGGCGAGTCTATTGACTATTTCATGCGATCATGAGCTGGATATAGCTCCGCAAGCCTCTCTGGTAGAAGGGGTGATTACATTCGATAAAGAATGGGTAGGACAGCAATTAATCAGCTCCTACGCTATGTTAGATGGAAACCCAGGATATTTTTGGGCTCCGGCTTCTAACTGGGCACTTGGTGATGTAGCATCTGATGATTTTTATAAAGGATCCTCTATTGATGATCAACCGCAGTTAAATGATGTAGAACGATATACTCCGGGAACTACAAATATCTATTTGTCTAGAAAATGGAAAGCCATGTATGAAGGAATTTCCAGAGCGAATCAAACGCTAAGCTCTATTGCTATTGCTATTGAAAATGGGGAGTCAGAAGAAGCCTTATCAGTATTGGGGGGAGAAGCCAAGTTTCTGAGAGCGTATTATCATTTCGAGATCAAAAAAATATGGAATAATATTCCGTATATGACAGAAGCGTTAACTACTACACCTCCTAATGATGTGGATGTTTGGCCGTTGATAGAAGAAGACCTGCTGGCAGCAATTGCAGTATTGCCGGAAATGCAGGATGATGCGGGAAGAGCTACCTCATGGATTGCCAAAGCGTATTTGGCAAAAGCGCATATGTTTCAAAATGACTTTGCAGCTGCTAAGCCAGTATTGGATGATATTATAAGTGGAGGACCGTTTCAATTAGTCCCTTATTATCACGATAATTTTAATGGAGAAAAAGACAATAATTCAGAATCTGTTTTTGCTGTTCAGAATTCTGTAAATGATGGAGGAGACGGATTTATTAATGGTAACAGAGGAAACCGACTAAATCACCCGTATGCATCAGATGCTCCGGGAGGAGGATGCTGCGGGTTTTTTCAACCAAGTCAAAACCTTGTCAATGCCTTTAAAACAGATGCAGATGGGCTCCCTTTATTAGATACATTTAATGATGAAGATGTTCATAGTGACCAGGGAGTGAGTTCTGAAGAACCCTTTACTCCATACGCAGGGAATTTGGACCCAAGATTAGACTGGACAGTAGGACGAAGAGGGATTGAATACCTAGGATGGGGAGCAATGCCAGGATCCAGATGGGTACGTGATCAATCCAATGGAGGACCGTATGTAGGTAAGAAGCATGAGGTGTTAAAATCACAGGAAGGAACCATCTCTGCAGCAGGAGCGCCACAGTATAATGCAATTAATACTCCATTGATTCGATATGCGGATGTGTTGTTGTGGAGAGCAGAAATTCATGCAGATGAAGGGCAATTAACAGAAGCGATGAATCTGGTAAATATGATTCGAGCAAGAGCAGCAAATCCCGAAGGTTTTGTGAAAAATGAAGGAGGAACTCCCGCTGCGAATTACGTGATTAGCGAGTATACATCATTTCCGGATAGAGACTATGCTATAAAAGCAGTACGGTTTGAAAGAAGGTTAGAACTCGCTTCAGAAGGACACCGTTTCTTTGATATGGTACGATGGGGAATTGCCTCTCAGGTACTCAATGAATATGTAAGCGAAGAAGCAACCAAACGGGTATATCTTAACGGAGCAAGTTTTACATCGGGGAAAAATGAATATTACCCGATACCATTAGACGCTATTAATGCCGCTAAAGGTGCTTTGAAGCAAAATCCGGGTTATTAATTTATAAAGAATACCTCTTAATAGCTTATTTTGTTTTAATTAGAGAAAGGCAGTTTCTATATATAGATGCTGTCTTTCATGATTATGTTATTTTAGAGAACAGCAACGTATCTGAGAGAGAGAAACATCGGAATAGATTTCGGAAACTGATAAGCACATTTAGCGAATTGATAAAAGAATATACAATCAAAATCTGTAATATGAATAAGGCAAAAAAAATACTACTACTTTTTTTACTGGGAATTATCGGGGGAAGATGTACCCAAACTGAATCCAAAAAAGCAGTAGACTATGTAGATGTCTTTATAGGAACCAAATCCCCAGGGCATACCTTTCCCGGGGCTATGCTCCCTTTTGGGATGGTACAGTTAAGCCCGGATACAAGAAATGATCATACCAGTTGGCCAGCTTGTGCTGGATACGACTATATGGACCCTTCCATTATTGGTTTTACACATACGCACCTTTCAGGGACAGGAGTTCCTGATCTTGGAGATATTCTATTGATGCCTACTACCGGAGCAGTAAAACTACAAGCAGGAGCAGTAACCAATCCTGATGAAGGGTATCGATCGAGATATCATCATGAAAACGAATCAGCAAGTCCGGGATATTACTCGGTGATGCTGGAGGATTATGCCGTTACAGCAGAGTTAACAGCCACTAAACGAGTAGGAGTACATCGGTATACGTTTTCTTCAGGAGAAGAAGAAAAACATATCATTATTGACCTGGAACATCGAGATCCGGTTGTAGAGGCGGAATTCGAAATTATCAGTGATACAGAGATTGCCGGATATAGAAGGTCTAAAGCCTGGGCAGGAAATCAGCGCCAATATTTTGTAGCGCGTTTTTCCAAACCAATACAATCTTATGAGGTGCTTTGTGGAGATAAAAAAGAAACAAAAGAAAAGCAATTTCGCAATAAGAAAATAATCGCAGCACTGACATTTGACCCTAAAGAAAAAGAAGTAATGGCAAAAGTAGCTCTTTCTGCAGTTAGTATCGAGGGAGCGAGAAAAAATCTGGATGCTGAGATGTCTCATTGGGATTTTGAGAAAGTGAGAGAAGAAGCAAGAACTATCTGGAATACGATGCTGAGTAAGATAGAAGTAACGGATGCTGATGAAACAAAAAAAGAAATCTTTTATACTGCATTATACCATAGTTTACTGACTCCGAATTTATACAATGATGTAGATGGAAAATACAGGGGAATGGATGACCAGATACACACAGCAAAAGGTTTTACCAATTACACAGTTTTTTCGTTATGGGATACTTTTAGAGGATTACACCCCCTATTAACCATATTAGAACCGGAAATAACCAGAGATATCGTAGTTACCTTACAAAAAAAGCATGAACAGTTCGGAGAAATTCCTATGTGGGAACTGGCAGCAAATGACACAAGATGTATGATAGGATATCATGGGGTATCAGTAATGACTGATGCCTATCTCAAAGGGATTACGGAAGTAGATACAGAAAAAGTGCTACAAGCGATGATCGAAAGTGCTAATGTCAAAAAACGGGGGATTAATTATTATACCGAATTAGGATTTGTCCCATCGAATAAAAGCAGTCAGTCGGTTTCAAAAACATTGGAGTATGCATATGACGATTGGTGTATTGCTCAGATGGCAAAAGCGATAGGGAAAACAGAAATTTATGAAGAATATGCTAAAAGAGCTCGGTTTTTTATGAATGTGTTTGATAAAGAAACAGGATTTATGCGACCGAGATATTCAGACAGGAGCTGGTACGAAAATTTTGACCCGGCATCCGTAGAAAAGACCTATAATTTTAATTTTACAGAAGGAAATTCTTATCAGTATAGTTTGTTTGTCCCCCATGATATTGCTACCATGGTTAATTTGGTAGGAGGGGATCGGGCTTTTGAACAATGGCTAGATACACTTTTTAAAGCAAATGTGCAGGAAGAAATAAGCGAAGATTCGGATGTGTCAGGGTTGATAGGGCAATACTCCCACGGGAATGAGCCGAGTCATCATATTGCATATTTGTATAATTATGCAGGAAAACCTTGGAAATCACAACGGATTATACATCAGATATTAAATAATTTATATACAGCAGAGCCAGATGGTCTATGTGGGAATGATGATTGTGGTCAGATGTCTGCCTGGTATGTGCTAAGTAGCCTGGGATTTTATTCAGTGACTCCCGGAGCTCCGGAATATGTCATAGGAAGTCCGGCTTTTGAAAAAGTAACCCTACACCTGGATAATGGAAAGCAATTTGTAATTAAAGGAAATAATGCCGGTAAACAGCGTATTCATTTTTCATCGGTGCACCTAAATGGAAAAGAATACCCGTATTCATATCTGAAGCATGCAGATATAATGAAAGGGGGAGAATTAGTTTTTGAAATGACAAATGTCCCTAATAAAGAATGGGGACAAGAAAAAAAATACCGACCTTTCTCAGATACTCAGAAAACGGTACATATCCCTTACCTAAAATCAGATCATAAGCTTTTCTTGGCAACAAAAGAAGTTGCCCTGGGCTGTGATACAAAAGGCGCTAGTATTTATTACACCACAGATGGGAGTGAACCTACACTTTCAGCTACTAAATATGAAGCGCCTTTTACAATAGATACGACGACTCGTGTCAAAGCCAAAGCTTTTAGAGAAGGAATGCAGTCCAGTTATACCGCAAACATTTATTTGGAAAAACAGCAAGAAAAAGAGATCGCTAATACAAAAGCGTTAACTTCTGGGCTCTCATATACGTATTATGAAGGGATTTTTAGGTCTGTATATGACTTTTCGAATGTAATACCTACTGAGAAAGGAACTGTGGATACAGTCGATATTTCCAAAAGATTGAGGGATGAATGGATTGGTTTTGATTTTGAAGGGTATATAAAGATACCAGAATCGGGGGTGTATACTTTTGAAATTGCTGCTAATGATGGAGCACAGTTGTTGATTGACGGAGTAGAGCTTTTCGAAAGTGACGGAAGGAAGTCCTTTAGCTTTACACAGAAAAACGATATTGTTCTGTCTCGGGGTTTTCACTCTTTTCAGGTAAAGTATTTCCAGTGTTCTGATAATATTGGGTTATCGGCATTTTGGAGTGGTCCTAAGATAGAAAGGCAGCAAATCCCAGCCACTGTTTTGTTCAGGGGTACTGATTGATAATAACACAATGTTAATTGAGTTCTTACGTTTAGCACGGAGTCGTTGTAAGACACTTCGTGCTTTTTTTTATGGAATTGTTTTAATTTTGTAATGATCAAACTTTCTCAATCGATATAAGGATGGACTTGTTTAATGAATCTTCCAGAGATGTTAATATTCTGCCGTACGATGGAATCGTATTGTATCATGGAGTGGTATTGGGACAACAAAAAGAAATAGCACTTTTCGATACCTTGCTTAAAACGGTTCCCTGGAAATCAGATGAAGTCATGTTATTTGGGAAACGAATTATTACCAAAAGAAAAGTTGCCTGGTATGGGGATCAGGATTATCGGTATACCTATTCTAATATGGAAAAGCGGGCTATTCCATGGTCTAAGGAGTTGTTAGTGATTAAAAACCTGGTTGAACATGAGACGAAAGAGCGCTTTAATTCATGTTTGCTGAATCTGTACCATGATGGGGGAGAAGGTATGGGCTGGCATAGTGATGATGAGAAAGAATTGGGAGAGGTCAATACAATTGCTTCTGTAAGTTTGGGAGCTGCGAGAAAGTTTTCTTTTAAACATAAAAAAACAAAAGATACTACTTCTTTGATGTTGGAAAGAGGAAGCTTACTGGAAATGAAAGGAAGTACACAACGACATTGGTTACATGCGTTGCCTAAAACTAAAAAAATCCTAAATCCCAGAATCAACCTGACATTCAGGACCATTATATCGGAAAGATCAAGAACTAAATAAGATCTAGAATTCGTTCCAGTTTCATTCCTCTCGATCCTTTGATTAAAACCCCTTCCTTAATCATTTGAGAATTCCAATCATTTTGTAAAGCTTCAAAAGAAGAGAATTTTTTCACTCGATCATCCATATTATCAGTTGCATAGAAATGTGTTCCGACCAGATATATTTGATCAATATCAGATGCAATGAGTTGATCCGTAATTCTTTGATGCTCCTGAGGAGCCTCAGTACCCAGTTCGAACATATCTCCGAGAAAGGCTGTTTTTTTAGAAAATGAAAGTTGGTTAAAATTCTTGATAGCTGCGCTCATACTGGTTGGGTTGGCATTATATGCATCAAGAATAATAGTAGTGGTCCCTTTTTTTATAATTTGCGACCGATTATTGTCAGGAATATAGGATTCGATCGATTTTTGAATGCTTTCTGGAGAAATTTTAAAATACTTTCCAATAGTAATAGCAGCAGCAATATTAGTAAAGTTATACGCGCCTATAAGATGACTATTTATAGTCAATCCATCATATGTGACAGTTACCATAGGGGAGGCATCCTTGAGATGAACCATGACATCATTTTTTGTGTGATTACCAAAGGTGTATGTATTCATATTGATGGCTTGCTGAACAAGCGTAGCATCTTCGGTATTTAAAAACACGGTTTTATCTCTGTCGGCAAGGTGGCGATAAAGCTCGGTCTTTCCTTTTAAAACACCTGCTAATCCCCCAAAACCTTCGAGGTGAGCCTTTCCTATATTGGTGATATATCCATAGTCAGGAAGTGCTATCGAGCATAGAAAATCAATTTCCTTTAGGTGGTTTGCACCCATTTCTACAATCCCTATCTCTGTGTCCGAAGACATGGATAGCAAGGTCAGAGGTACTCCGATATGGTTATTTAGATTACCAACAGTAGCAGTTGTGCGATAAGTGGATGACAGTACCGTATTAATTAATTCCTTAGTTGTTGTTTTGCCATTGCTTCCTGTCAGGGCAATAATCGGGATAGCTAGTTGTTGTCTATGGAATGTAGCTAACTCCTGTAAAGTCTGTAATGCATTTCCAACATAAATACATCGTGGGGAAACAGCGTATTCTTTTTCATCGACAATAGCATAAGAAGCTCCTTTTTTCAAAGCTTCATCAGCATATATATTGCCATTAAAATTCGCTCCTTTGAGCGCAAAGAAAATACAGGTGTCTTTAATCTTTCTGGTATCTGTAGATACCCCCGAACTTTGTAGAAATAATTGGTGTAATTCAGGAATTGTCATAAGCTGTTTTTATCATATTAAAAAGCCCTGCGATTACACAGGGCTTATTCTTTTCTTCTATAATGAACTTGCTAATTTCTTAATTAGTAGGTTTTTTATGTCTAGGTGTCTTTTTGTTTTTTGCTTTTGTACCTACTCTAGACATCGCATTTCTGAATCCTATATAATCAGTAGCCATATCCTGAGGGAAGAATCTTCTCTGAGCAGGGTCTAACCAATATGCTCTGTCTTTCCAGGAACCACCTTTGTATACTCTTACGTCATCATCAACAATAGTAGTTCTGGTACTGGTCTCATCATATCTTCTGTCCAGTTTTGTACTGTCTTCTTCACTAGGACCTACTTCATGAATAGGAGCGTTGTACATTCTTCTGTTAGGCATGTTTTCGTCCATGTACCCCTCGTAATATCTAGATGAACTCTTATCTCCATCTCTGAAATTACGGTTGTCACTATCAGTAAAGTTTGTTCTCAGATAAGTTTCGTTTTCGTCAACAGGAGTTTGTAATATCCCTCCTGGTAATACACGAGCAACAATCTTACCATTACTTAATGTATCGTATATAATTGAATCAGTCGTAACGATTTTTACAGTACCGTCAGCATTGATTGCATTTTTAGTGTATACATTTCCTCTATAGTAGTTAAAGTCATTGTATTCATCATCAACAATTGGTCTGTAGATGTCAGCTACCCATTCGGCAACATTTCCTGCCATATCATAAAGTCCAAAATCATTTGGATCGTATGATTTTACAGGAGCAGTGATATCAGCTCCATCATCACTCCATCCGGCAATACCACCGTAGTCACCATCACCTTGCTTAAAGTTAGCTAATTGATCCCCACGTGTTCTTCTAGCTCCGGAACGCGTGTATTTTCCATTCCATGGATATTTTTTTCTTCCTCTGTATATGTTATAACTTCTAACTTCTACTAACGCTAATGCAGCATATTCCCACTCAGCTTCTGTTGGAAGACGGTACTTAGGCAGTAGTAATCCATCTTTTCTTTGGATGTATAATCCAGTAGAGTCATTGCTTCTTTCATATTTTTCAGAAGCACGACCTCCTCTGATCGCTTCATCATTTCCTCCATATGTTTGAGAAGGAGCATTCAGATACGTCTCTGTATCGAATGTACTTTCTGCAGATACATCTTCAAAAGGAGCATTTTTCTTTATTACGTCTTCTTCTTCTAAGATTCTTTCATTAACACGATTCGTTCTCCAATTACTAAATTCTACAGCCTGAATCCAGTTTACACCTACTACAGGGTAGTTAGCATATGCCGGGTGACGTAAGTAATTGTTTGTCATCATTTCGTTAAAACCAAGACGATTTCTCCATACTAATGTATCAGGAAGTGCACCGTTATAGATATTCTTGTATTTAGGTTCAGTAGGAGGGTATACTCCTTTTAACCAATCTAAATATTCTAAATACATAATATTGGTAACCTCAGTTTCGTCCATGTAGAATGACTGAACGTGTTGTTGGGTGGGAGTGTTGTTCCAGTCGTGCATAACATCGTCCTGCACGCGTCCCATTGTGAAGGTTCCACCTTCGATAAAAATTAAACCAGGACCAGTTTCCTGATCTTTGTAGTTTGTGTTTACCTGAAATCCGCCGTCTTTGGAATTGTATTTCCAACCAGTGGCTCTGGAACTGTTGCCATAGTCGTTTTTAGTACAACTCAACAGTAAAGCACTAACAGACAACACTATTAGCGATCTAAAAATAAACGCGTTTTTCATAATCTTAAGTTCGTTAAAGTAGAAATTAGGGCTTGCAATATAACAATTAACGTTAAATTTAGCCTAATATTTTTAATATTTTATTGAATAACAAAAAAAATGTAATCCCACTAAGTCAGTTTTTTAACGTCATATTTTATTGTTTAGTATTCTTTTGATGAAAACAAATAAAAAATATGTAGGTGTTTTTAATGATGTCAAAATAAAGGAACCAGGTATAAATACGTGTTTTTTCAAGGGTTCTGAAAGGTTATTATTGACGCTTTGGAATTCGATATTTTTTTTAATTTGTTCCATAAGTAATTGCTTCCTGTAGAAAAAGTTTTTTCTCAAAGAAAATGATGATCTATATATAATAGAATGAAAAGCCTTACTAAAGGAACTATAGATAGAAGAATACGGTCCAAAGATACTAAAGGCGTTAAAGGATGTGTAAATTTTTATTTAACTATAATCAAGGAAGTATATATTAAAATGAGATTATTATATTTGAGCAAAATATACCGTGGGTTTATCGATAGTATTCCTTGATTGGTATATGGTGTTTTTGGGGGAGAAAATCAAAGGAAAAGAATAAAATACACTTTTTTTATATAAGATATCTGTAAAATATGCGTTAACTAATGCAGGACTGTGCAGGCAGATATCCGAAAATGAACTAACTTAATAATTAACAAAGTAACTATATTTGTTTTAAACACACAGACAACATGAAAAAAATAGTGATACTTGGCTTGGTAGCTATGACACTTAGCAACCTATCATTACAAGCTCAGGAAGATCGGGCGATAACTACAGCTACCCCTTTTTTAGTAATCGCAGCTGATGCCAGAGCTTCAGGTTTAGCCGATCAGGGAGTTGCTACTTCTGCAGATGCATTCTCGCAGCAGTGGAACCCCGCAAAGTATGCTTTTATAGAAAAAAAGCAGGGAGTAGGGGTGAACTATACACCTTACCTAAGTAGTCTGGTTAATGATATTTTTCTGGGAAGTGTTAATTACTATAATAGAATAAATGACCGAAGTGCGATGGCAGCAAGTCTTCGATACTTTAGTCTGGGAGATATAGAATTTAGACAAGGACCAACCGATACCCCTAACGTACAAAAACCAAATGAATTTACCTTTGATTTATCTTATGCATTGAGATTGAGTGATCGTTTCTCTATGGCAGTAGGAGGAAGATATCTTCGTTCGGATTTAAGATTACAAGGACTGGGAGATGACGCTAGTGCGGCAGGTAGTTTTGGAGTGGATGTAGCGGCTTTCTATCAGAGTGAAGAAATAGGATACAGATCCTTTAACGGTCGTTGGAGAGCAGGAGCTAATATCTCTAATATCGGACCGAAAATTAAATATGACGACGCAGGAAAAGAAAACTTTATTCCTACTAATTTTAAAATTGGAGCCGGATTCGATTTCATATTTAATGAAGATAACAGAATTACTCCTTCTATAGAATTTAATAAGTTATTGGTGCCAACTCCAAAAGATTTTGACGGAGATGGAGATATCGATTCAGAAGATAATAAAGAATACGAAGATATTAGCGAATTTGGAGCGATCTTTTCTTCTTGGGGAGATGCACCAGGAGGATTTAGTGAAGAGCTAAAAGAAATTACCTGGGGACTTGGAGCAGAATATGTTTATAGAGATGTATTCTCTTTCAGAACAGGATACTTTAATGAGCATGAAGATAAAGGAGCCCGTAAATTTGTATCTCTGGGAGCTGGGTTTAAATACACAATTGTGAATATTGATATTTCATATCTGTTCTCTACTTCTGCAGTAAAAAGTCCATTAGAAGGAACACTGAGATTTGGATTATCCTTTAATTTTGGAGAGGACTTCCATGAGAGATAATAAATGATCATTAATAATAATGTACGGAAAAGGGTTACTGATATGGCTTTCAGTAACCCTTTTTTGTTAAAATGAGTTTAAATAATATTTCACTACACGTTAATTAAAACGTTTTCGTAGATTTTTATGACTAAACTGTTTTTACCTTAAAGCCGAATATATTATTTTTGCTTTTCGTTTTGTTGGGATATCATTTCCATCAGGATGTAATAGATCAGGTGTCAGTGAAATAACTGACTTATTAGTGAACATCATATAATTCTAAATGAAAAAAATAACCAAAGAAGTATACCTTAAATGGTATGAAGACATGCTTTTCTGGAGAAAATTTGAAGATAAGCTAGCACAGGTATATATCCAGCAAAAAGTAAGAGGTTTTTTACATTTATATAATGGTCAGGAAGCTATTTTGGCAGGAGCACTGCACGCGATGGATCTGACAAAAGATAAAATGATTACTGCTTATCGTAATCATGTACAGCCTATCGGGATGGGAGAAGACCCTAAAAGAGTAATGGCAGAATTGTATGGTAAAGGAACTGGAACCTCTCAGGGATTAGGAGGATCCATGCATATATTCTCTAAAGAACATCGTTTTTATGGAGGACACGGAATTGTAGGAGGACAAATACCATTAGGTGCAGGATTGGCATTTGCCGATAAATATCATAACAGAGATGCAGTTACGTTGACATTTATGGGAGACGGAGCAACTCGTCAGGGATCTCTTCATGAGACGTTTAATCTGGCCATGTTGTGGAATTTACCTGTTGTTTTTTGTGTAGAAAACAATGGATATGCTATGGGGACTTCTGTAGAAAGAACAGCAAACCATACTGATATCTGGAAATTAGGTTTAGGGTATGAAATGCCTTGTGGTCCTGTAGATGCGATGAATCCTGTAAAAGTTGCAGAAGCAATGGATGAAGCAATTACCAGAGCCAGAACAGGAGGAGGACCTACTTTCTTAGAATTAAAGACGTATCGATATAGAGGGCACTCAATGAGTGATGCTCAGAAATACAGAACCAAAGAAGAAGTAGCAGAATATCAAAAGATTGATCCAATTACACAGGTATTGGATATAATCAAGGAACATAACTATGCTACAGAAGAAGAAATAAAAGAGATAGATAAGCGAGTTAAAGATAAAGTACGAGAGTGCGAAAAATTTGCAGAAGAATCTCCATTTCCGGATAAAAATGTAATGTACGACGTAGTGTACGAACAGGAAAATTATCCATTTTTACCACATAAACTATAATAGCGTATGGCAACAGTAATAAATATGCCGAGATTGAGCGACACTATGGAAGAAGGAGTAGTGGCAAAATGGCTCGTAAAAGTAGGAGATAAGGTAGCAGAAGGTGATATGCTTGCTGAGATTGAGACAGATAAAGCAACCATGGAGTTCGAATCGTTTTATGAAGGAACTCTATTGCATATCGGTGTTGAAGAAGGCGAAACCGCTCCGGTTGATCAGTTATTAGCTATTATAGGGGATGAAGGAGAAGATATATCTTCTCTGTTAAAAGGAGGAGCTCCAGCAGCAGAAACCACTCCGGTAGAAGAAAAAGCAGCAGAAGTAGCAACTCCGGCTCCTACAGGTGCAAGTGTGCCAGAAGGGGTAGAGATTATTACAATGCCTAGACTTAGTGATACGATGGAAGAAGGTACAGTGGCTACCTGGTTGAAGAAAGTTGGAGATGCGGTGTCTGAAGGAGATATTCTGGCGGAGATTGAAACAGATAAAGCTACTATGGAGTTTGAGTCTTTTTATGAAGGGACATTGCTTCATATTGGAATAGAAGAAGGAAAAACCGCTCCGGTTGATTCACTATTGGCAATTATCGGACCTGCGGGAACAGATGTCTCTGCAATTAAAGAAGGTGGAGTACCTTCGCAAGCAACTCCGGAAGCAACAAGTACAGAAGAAAAGAAAGAAGTTGTTACAGCAACAGAAACAGCAGTAGCAGATACATCCGGATCGGGAGGTAGAATATTTGCCTCTCCGCTTGCTAAGAAAATAGCAGCAGATAAAGGAATTGATCTGTCTAAAATAAAAGGAACAGGAGAAAACGGACGCGTTGTTAAAAGAGACGTGGAGTCTTATACTCCTTCACAGACAGTGGAGAAAACAACAGCTCCAAAAGAAGCAGAAAATAACACTGCTGTAAGCGGTATTCAGGCATATACACCAGCAGGTGAAGAACATTTTGAAGAAGTGAAAAATTCTCAGATGCGTAAGACAATTGCAAAACGTCTTTCTGAATCTAAGTTTACAGCACCTCATTACTACTTGACAATAGAAGTAGATATGGAACATGCAATTGCTTCCCGTAAGAACATCAATCAATTGCCGGATACAAAAGTATCATTTAACGATATGGTAGTTAAGGCTTGTGCGATGGCGTTGAGGAAACACCCACAGGTGAATACTCAATGGACAAATACTACAACGAAATATGCGAAACATATTAGTATAGGTGTGGCAGTAGCTGTGGCTGATGGGTTGGTTGTTCCTGTACTTCCTTTTACAGATCAAATGTCGTTGACCCAAATAGGGGCAAATGTAAAAGACCTGGCAGGAAAAGCAAGGAATAAAAAATTAACTCCGCAGGAAATGGAAGGAAGTACTTTTACAGTTTCAAACCTAGGGATGTTTGGAATCCAGGAGTTTACTTCGATTATAAATCAACCGAACTCGGCAATTCTTTCTGTAGGAGCGATTGTAGAAAAACCAGTTGTAAAAGAAGGACAGATTGTAGTAGGAAATACAATGAAAGTAACCTTGGCATGTGATCATAGAACAGTAGATGGTGCTACGGGAGCTCAGTTTTTACAAACATTAAAACAGTATTTGGAAAATCCGGTAACGATGCTTGCTTAATCCAATTACAGATACAGTATATAAGAAAAATCCCGTTTCATATGAAACGGGATTTTTTATCTTTATAACACCAGTATGTGGATTTTTAGACCTTATGATAGAGGTGAATGAGTCATCTGGAGTTTATAACAATTTCATTAACATCAAAAAACGAAAACAAATGAAACGAATATGGATACTTGCGTTAGCGATGTCTTTAGTGCAATGCAAAGAAGCGGTTACTGCACAGAAAAATAAAGAAGAAACAGCTACTACTACTACTACTACTACTACTACTACTACTACTGAGGAGAAAGAAGTTGCTGATATTGTTACTTATTTGGCGAGTGATGAGTTGGGTGGGAGAGATACAGGAACAGAAGGATATGAAAAAGCAGTGGTATATGTCGAGAATACGTTTAAGAAATTTGGGGTTGCTCCTTATTTTGAGTCTTATAGGGATAATTTCGAAGTTCAGGGGCAAAAAACTTGTAATGTCGTAGGATATCTCAAAGGAACAGATGAGAAATTAGCAAATGAATTTGTGATTCTGGGAGCACATCTGGACCATATTGGTCATGCCAAAGAAAATGAAGCAAAAGATAAGGTAGCTAATGGAGCTAATGATAATGCAGCAGGAAGTGCAGCAGTGATTTCTTTAGCCAGGTATTTTGCAGAAAAAAAAGATAATAAGAGAAGTATCTTGTTTGTGCTGTTTGGTGCGGAAGAAAGAGGGCTGTTAGGGTCTAAGAATTTAGCGGGAGTATTAAAAGAGAAGAACCTGGACTTGTATACGATGGTTAATTTTGAAATGATAGGTGTGCCGATGAATAACAAGAATTATACAGCTTATATTACAGGTTTTCACAAATCAAATATGGCTCAGAAAATGAATGAATATGCAGGAAAAGATTTGGTGGGATTTTTGGAAAAAGCCAAAGAATTTAGTTTGTTCAAAAGAAGTGATAACTACCCATTTCACCAGGTGTTTAATGTTCCGGCACAAACAATTTCTACTTTTGATTTTACAAATTATAAGTACTACCACCACGTGGATGATGAGGCTGCTGAAATGGATTTTGCTTTTATGGCAAGACTGATTAATGAATGTGCGCCAGTATTGTCAAAAATTATAAATGCAAAAACAAAAGAAATTGTATATAATAACTAGTATACTGTTTAAAAAAAAATAGAAGATCAGTCATATGAAAAAAATTATCATCACAGGAACAAGTAGGGGAATCGGATTGGAAATGGTTAAGCTTTTTGCAGAAGAAGGGCATCAGGTATTGGCATTATCCAGAAATGAAAAACCTGTTACGTCATTAGGTTATTCGAATGTAACCGCTTTTTCTTTTGATATTTCAGAGGCGTCGGCTATAGCACGGGTAAAAACACATGTAGAAGAGCTTTGGGGAGCAGAGGTAGATGTATTGATCAATAATGCAGGAAAACTACTTAATAAACCTTTTGCAGCGATTACTACAGAAGAATTTGAAGCCGTCTATAGGGTCAATGTATTTGGGGTAGCTGAGCTAACCAGGCAATTACTCCCTTTTATGAAGGCAAAAAGCCATGTCGTAACCATTAGTAGTATGGGGGGAATCCAGGGGAGCATGAAATTTCCTGGATTAGCAGCATATAGCTCTAGTAAAGGTGCAGTGATAACCCTGAATGAGTTACTGGCAGAAGAGTACAAAGAAAGCGGGGTTTCGTTTAATGTACTGGCATTAGGAGCTGTTCAGACAGAAATGTTGGAAGAAGCGTTTCCAGGCTATCAAGCGCCCTTAACTGCTGTGCAAATGGCTACGTATATTAAGGATTTTTCTTTGACGGGACATACATTTTATAATGGGAAGGTGTTACAGGTATCAAGCAGCACTCCATAAATTAAGAATGCCTGTCAGTTGAGGAAGTAATAATCACTTTCACAGCTGTAAGTAGAAAACAAGGAGCTTCTTTTGAGGAGATGTGGACTTCTGTAAAATACTCTATGATATACGTAAAAGAGATACCTAAAGAGGTATCTCTTTTACGTATGTTACTTGCTGATACTTTTTTGCGATATCCTGTTTTTTGAGATTATCTCTGTTATAAGAGAGTTTTTGTAGTTGTTATCCATCAATCTTTTATTTATTGACAGAGTCAGAAATGTTTTAGAAAAAGCTTGCAAGACGTCTTGCAAGCTTTTGTAAGTTAATTTGTTTCTTTATGTCGTTTAGACCATCCGTAATATAAAATGAATCCATAGCATAAAGCGATGAGTAATAAAGCGGTTTTAAAGCCGATATGATCTGTGAGTAACCCATATATAGGAGGGATGATAGCTCCTCCTACAATGGCTGTACACAAAATACCGGAAGCTTGTGCTTTGAGGTCTTCCAGTCCGTCTAAAGCCAATGTGAATATAGTAGGAAACATAATAGAATTGAATAATCCTACGGCGAGGATTGACCACATAGATACCAATCCGGATGTGCTAATCGACAGGGTAATCATCAGAATGGCTATAGTAGCAAAAATACCCAATACTTTTCCAGGAGGAATAATTTTAGTCAGGTAGGCTCCTACAAATCTTCCGATCATCGCTCCAGACCAATAAAATACCACAAAGGCACCTACAATTGCCTTTCCGTCTTTTTTTTCCAGACTAGCCCCGAGTAGTGTTTCTGATAAGAATCGCATAAATGGAGTTTCCTTGATAGTATCTACTAATTCCATATGCATAAAATAATTGACCAAATAACTTCCGATAGCCACTTCGGCACCAACGTATACGAATATTCCTAGAGCACCAAGTAGTATTTTAGGTTTTTGAGCAATCAGTGTCAGGTATCCTCCTTGTGGAGAATCTTCAATTAATTTAGGAAGTTTTATAAAGGCAAAAGCTATGACCAGCAAAGCGATAAATACTACGATAAAGAGAAAAGGCATTTGTACAGCAGAGGCTTCAGATATATAATAAGCCTCTTTATCAGCAGCGCTTAACATCTCTATTTCTTCAGATGATTTTACAGTGTCACTTAATAAAAAGATGGCTCCGACAACTGGTGCAATAGCGGTTCCCAGGGAATTGAACGCCTGAGATAGGTTTAGTCGGCTGGCAGCGCCTTCTTCAGTTCCCAAAAGAGCTACATAAGGATTAGCAGCTACCTGTAGAATAGTAATACCACTGGCCAGTGTGAAATATCCGAGAAGGAATGCGGAAAAAGCCCTGTATGAAGCAGCCGGATAAAAAAGCAGACAGCCAATTGCCATTAAACTTAATCCCAGAATGATGCCTTTTTTGTATCCGATTTTTGATAGAATAAAACCTGCGGGAATCGAGAGTAGAAAGAAAGCTCCGAAAAATGCAAATTGAACCAGACCGGCCTGAAAATATGATAATTCAAAAACATCCCGTAACCGGGGAATCAGAGAATCAACTAAAACGGTAATAAACCCCCATAAAAAGAATAAAGAGGTAATGGTGAAAAAAGCACTTCTGTACGATTTTGATGTATTCATAGAGGTTGTTTTATAAAGAGAATTTTATAAATGAAAGAAAGCAATTTACTAAAACTGAATTTTTTAGCTGCTTAATTTTGCGCATTCTTCGTAAGAAAAGTGCTTTTTATTGAAAAGTGCGAAATAAGAAGGAAAAATTATTATGATTTGCAATGAACAAGGATATTTTTTCGGACGAGGGTGTTGTCGGTCTTTTTTCGTAAAAAGAAATTGATAGAGTAAGCGTATTTATCCTTGAATTTAGAAGTTTCGGGAGTAGCTGTTATCCGTATATTATAATGAGAGTTCTTATAGGTTTCTTTCCAGGAAGAACCAAATGCTCTTTTTGTATTTCTGGGAGTGGTAACCTGAATTTTTTCTGAGGCAGCATGAATCCCAACTTGAAGGATGCCGTGAGTATCATCATTAAGTCGCCCGAAGAATATTTTCTGAGAAGGAGTGTCTTCAACGTTTACAGAAAAAAGACAATCGCAATTATCAATGTCTTCCCATGAAAAATTCAGATCTTTTAAAGAAAACTTTTCTTTTTGCAAGGGAGTGTGGACTTCTTTTTGGTAGGTAACGGACGGTTGTTTCTTTTCTGTTTTTTCAAAATCAATCTGGATTGATGTTGTTGCTATTGTATCGATAAAAACAGTTGATCGTTTGATGATAGATATAATGGTGTCTGTTTTCTGACGCTCAAAATTGAGTTTGGTTTTCACTGTTGTAATAGAATCAGTCATTGCGACAGAATCGATGATTTCGATGTTTTTTAATAGCGTATGCGGAGTGATATGAATCCATGTAGGAAGCGTGTCATTTTTAGGAAATTCCGGGTGTTTTATATGAAGCTGTCTGGTTTCGATAATGTCTTTTAATTTCTGAAAAATCACCTCCGTATAGGCTTGTTTCGGTGTGATAACTTCTTTTATGATCGCTTCAGATTCTACAGCAGTAGAGGACTGTTCTTTTGAAGTGAATTTCTCAGCACGATTGTTAGAGCAGCCAATACTGAGCAGAAATAAAACGATATAAAGAAGCTGTCTCATAATGAACTTTTAAATTTTAACATTACAATCTTACCATTAACTCTTTTCGAATCGATAATCCGGATATTTTTTAATTCCTGAGTTGGAGTAGTTAATGTATTGATGAAATCATCTTTGGAGAACATTTCTACGCCAACACCATGAGGTAAAATTTTAAAAATAGTAGCCTCATCAGCAAGGATTTTATGTAGTTCTTTTCGCCGTTTTTTCCAATCCTCAATTTTTCCATTTACATAATAATGGAGCATCAGGGCGTAATCATCTGTTTTTACCTGAATTTGTTCTTGTTGGTGTTTAGTGTAAGAGCGATATATAGTGTCATCTTTGTAATAAGGAGAGGTAATACTGAACCGGACAAAGTCATCTTTGGTTGTCCAGGAGAAACATCCTGTGCTATCACTTTTTATGTCAAAAGGAGATTCTTTGCTATTCAATACCTTAATGCTAATCGGTGGATTGATAATTCGTTCTTCTCTGTCCTGATCAATAAAACAAAAGGAGAAGGTGTTTGAAGGAGTAGGCGTGAAAAAAAATACCCAAAGTGTTCCTAGTATTGCCCCGGTACTTCCCAGAAGGAAAAGCCACTTTTTGTAATTCAATTGCTTTTGCTGAGGAGCAGGTCTGTTATTGCTCAGAAAGTCATTCCAGTTTTGATATCCGCAATATTGAGCAAACAAATGTAGGACGTCAATTCGGGGAAGCTTGTTGCTATCTTTTTTAAAATAGCTATAAAACGATTTCTCGCTAATACTTCCCTTTGTTTTAAATAATAAATCTTCTCTAAAGAGAGAGATTTCCGTGCCTTTCCAGGTAGAAATATCATGGTTCGCAGTGGTATGACGTTCCAAAAAAGTTTTAGAAAGTGCTTTTTTCAGGGACTCGAAGGCTATTTTTTCTACAGCAGTAATATTAGTAAGCTTTTAAATTATAGGTGTTTGTGTTGTTGTAAAACCTTTTGCAATTGCTTTTCAAGAGTTTTACAAGAAAGTTCAACTGCAGGATACTAGGTTTGTCATATACGATAACAAGATAGTAAAACTTTATGGAGGAAATCAATATATAATCGCTGATTTCTAAAATAATATAAATATGGATAAGATGAAAAAATATGGAATGTATATTCTGGGAATTTCTTTGTTTTTTATACTCGGAGGGTGTTCAGAAAACAAAAGCCGGAAAATGAGTTCAGCAGAAATGATTTCTCTGGGAACTGAGACAACAGAAACAGCTATGATTAGAGAAAGTGATCAGAAGCAAACAGTAAAAGAACATACGGTCTCCCTTCGGGATACCCAGAAGATTATTAAAAATGTTCGTTTTCGGGCAAAAGTGGACAGCCTGTATTTAAGGATGGCGACTATAAAAAAAATCGTTAGAGGAGCAGGAGGCTATTTTGCAGAAGAACATTTTGAGGATAATAGCTACGCTAAAGAAAGCAAAGGTGTAATTCGTGTCCCCGAAGCATCACTGGAAGTTGTCATGAGCCGTATAAATGATTTGGTATTGGAAATTGACTATAGAAACAGTAAAGCTACCGATGTAACGATGGAATATATTGATGCGGCTTCCAGATTAAAAACCAAAGAAGCAGTCAGGATTAGGTATGAAGAAATTCTCAGGGGAAAAGCAAAAACAGTAGAAGATGTTTTAATGGCGGAAGGGAAAATAGGAAGATTACAAGAAGAAATAGAAGTGATAAAAGGAAATATGTTGTATTGGAATGATAAGACAGAATATAGTACGCTGGAACTGGAAGTATATGAAGAAATTAAAGAAGGTGTTCTTTCTGGAAAGAAACAAGATACTTTTTGGGAAGATGCACGAGAAGGGATCCATTTTGGCTGGCAGGGAATAAGGCAAGTACTGTTATTATTGTTTTATATATGGCCAGGAGTGGTTATGGCAGGGTTGGTAATTGTATATTTGAAGTGGATTCGGTAGTGAAATTATGGACTAAGCGTATCGCTAAGGTGCGCTTTATTTTGTATTTTGCAACCGTGAAAGAAATTCTTACTAGATATATTCCGGAACGGGCAGTAGAACCAGCATTTTCATTGATTGTAAAATGCAATGTGCATTTAAAAATAGTCAATGAGCGAATGACCAGACATGGTGATTATAGAAGAATGCCGGATGGAAGACATCAGATTACAGTAAATGCGTCATTGAATAAATATCGTTTTTTGATTACACTTATTCATGAAATAGCACATCTGGTATCGTTTGAGAAATATGGCAGGCATATAAAACCCCATGGAATGGAATGGAAACGGACTTTTCAGCACTTGATGTTGCCGTATATTAATCCAGAGGTTTTTCCGTCTAAGTTATTGCCGGTGATAGCAAATCATTTTAAGAACCCAAGAGCGAGCAGTGATACCGACGAGAAGATGTCGATAGCATTAAAGCAATTCGATCCGGAAAATGATAAAAATTATATCTTTGAATTACCTTTGGGAAGCCAGTTTAGGATTTATAATGGGAAGATCTTTCAAAAAGGTAATAAACGCGTAAAAAGATACGAATGTATGGAGGTTAGTACCGGAAGAATGTATCTTTTTAATCCAAATGCAGAAGTAGAACTATTAGACTAAGTATGAATAAAAACTATTATGCCGTTTTAATGGCAGGCGGAGTTGGATCTAGATTTTGGCCAGTCAGTACGACGACGTTTCCCAAACAATTTCACGATATGTTGGGAACAGGAGAGACACTGATACAAAAGACATTTGCCAGATTGACTAAAATTATTCCTGCTCAGAATATTTTTATTCTTACCAATGAACGATATGCCTCACTAGTATTAGAGCAATTGTCAGAAGTAGAAGAAAGACAAGTGGTTACAGAACCGGCTATGAGGAATACAGCTCCGTGTATTCTGTATGCAGCTTTGAAAATACAAAAAGAAAATCCAGATGCCTTATTGGCAGTAGCGCCAAGTGATCATTGGATAGAAAATGAAGATGCTTTTATAGCGGGACTTCAAAAAAGTTTTGATGCATGTGCTAAAAAAGATATTCTGATGACGATGGGTATTCAACCTGCTTTTCCTAATACAGGTTATGGGTATATTCAGTATGAGAAAGAAGAAACAGCTATAAAAAAAGTAACCCAGTTTACTGAAAAACCAGATTACGAAACGGCTAAACAGTTTCTCTCAGAGGGGAATTATCTGTGGAATGCAGGAATCTTTATCTGGAGTGCCAGAAGTATCATCCATGCTTTTGAAAAATTTCAAAAAGATATGGTTGCATTGTTTCGCAAAGGGTCAATGGTCTATAATACTGAGCAGGAGAACGATTTTATTCAGGAAAATTATCCGTTGGCAGAAAATATATCTATTGATTATGCTATTTTAGAGAAAGCAGATAATGTATACGTATTACCAGCTACTTTTGACTGGAGTGACCTGGGGACCTGGGGTTCTTTATATGATAAACTGGATAAGAATGCGGCAGAAAATGCAGTGGTAAATGCTCGTGTGGTATCAGAAGATGCTTCCGGGAATATGATCCGAACCGCTACAGATAAGGTAGTCGTAGTGGATGGATTAGAAGATTACATTATTGTAGACAAGGAAGAAGTACTATTGATCTATCCTAAAAAGAAAGAGCAGGATATCAAAGGAGTTCTTAAAAAAGTAGTAGAGAAATACGGCAACCAATTCGGATAATTATGGAAGAAAATACACAGGATTTAAACGATCAGGAAAAAGAACAACGAGTAGAAGAACAAAAAGAAGCAGTAAAAAAAGATGCCAAAGGACTTTTTGTTAGTATCCTTAGTTTTTTAAGAGAGTTATTAGACTTTAGAGATGATACAGATCGGGAGAGTACTGTAGAAGCAATAAAGAAAGATATTTCGATCAAAGGGGCAACCGCCTGGATTCTGATCTGTTCGATTTTTATCGCATCGGTAGGATTGAACGCGAATTCGATTCCCGTAGTCATCGGAGCCATGTTAATATCTCCGTTAATGGGACCTATTCTGGGAATGGGGCTGTCTATTGCGGTAAATGATATTGATACCTTGAGAAAATCACTTATTAATTTTGGGGTGATGGTGGTGCTGAGTGTATTTACAGCCTTTTTGTTTTTTACTTTCTTCCCGCTAAGAGAAGAATCATCAGAGTTATTGGCGCGAACCCGACCTGATATCAGAGATGTACTGATAGCATTTTTTGGGGGATTGGCATTAATTATTGCCAGAACAAAAAAAGGAACCATTGCCAGTGTAATTTTTGGAGTAGCAATTGCTACTGCCCTGATGCCTCCCTTATGTACAGTAGGGTTTGGTCTGGCAGTAGGAAAATATGGATATGCTCTGGGGGCAATCTACCTGTTTATAATCAATACCATATTTATTGGGCTTGCTACCTTCCTGGTATTGAAATTACTGAGATTCCCGATGCTTAGGTATGCCAACTCAGCTCGTAGAAAATTAATAGCCAGAATCGCTTCTTTTGTAGCAATTTTAGTAATGATTCCTGCGATCTTGACATTTATTGATGTCTATAGAGAAAGCAAGTTTGATAGCCAGACTAAAAACTTTGTGACTAATGAAGTGAAGTCTAATAAATCATTGATGCTGATTGATTGGGATGCGAATTTTAAAACACAGACATTATTCCTTAATTTTTATAATGAAATTACAGAAGCGACAAAAAGTGATTTGTTGAATGAGATTTCCAGTAATCCGTTGTATCCAAGTTTGAAAGATGTAAAACTAAAGATAAAAGGAAGTGATACCAAGAGTTATGAATTGCTTTCTAATGCGTATAAAGATACACGAGAAGAATTGAGTAAGAGCAGGAATATTGTAGAAGGGTTAAATGCTGAAATTGAAGAATTACAAAATAGGATCAAAGACCTCGAGACTCAGCTAGAAGAAGCCAAAGTAACTCCTGTAGTAGGATTGCCGTATAGTACGATTGCAAAAGATGCTAAAATTAGATTCCCGGATCTAAAGGAGTTAGGATATGGAGAGGTGTTGCAGTCTAATTTTATTAAAGTAGATACAGTAAAGGTTCTTTTTCCTATATGGAAATTTCAGGTCTCTGATAGTTTGAATCAATTAAGAAAAGACAAATTAAGAGAGTGGATTACTAAAGAAATGAAAGTCGATACCCTATTGATTAAATAATTGTCAGGTATTGTCAATGCATAGAATAAAAAAAGGACTAGTTAACACTAGTCCTTTTTTTAATTGATAGGTTGAATATTGTTATAGCCCTTTTATCTGAGCATCTCTTACTTTTTTGAACAGGTTAGAAGAATACACAAAATCAGTAACGGCTTTGTTATCTGTTAGGAATATTTGATCTTTATTTCCTTCCCACTCTAAGTGACCTTTTTGTAGAAAGATAATTTTCTCTCCGATTTCCATTACGGAATTCATATCGTGCGTATTGATGACAGTAGTAATATCATTCTCTTCAGTAATCTCTTTGATGAGATTATCAATGACAATAGCTGTTCTGGGGTCAAGTCCAGAGTTTGGTTCATCACAGAATAAGTATTTAGGTCGGGTGACAATCGCTCGTGCAATAGCAACTCTTTTCTGCATTCCTCCACTAATTTCGGAAGGGAGTTTTTTATTAGCATTTTCCAGGTGCACCCTGTCTATAACCTGATGAACACGATCCAACATTTCGGATTTACTCTGTTTAGAAAACATCATTAGAGGAAACATAACATTCTCTTCGACAGTCATGGAATCAAATAAGGCACTTCCCTGAAATACCATTCCCATTTGTTCCCGGAGGTCTCTTTGTTCTTTTGAGCCCAGATCAGAATAGGTTTTTCCATCGTAGCAGATACTCCCTTCTTCTGGAGTAAAAAGTCCCAGAAGACATTTAAGAAATACTGTCTTACCACTACCACTAGTTCCTATAATCAGATTTGTCTTACCACGTTCGAAAGAAGTGGTGATCCCTTTGAGGATTTTCTCTCCGTTAAAACCTTTATGTAAATTTTTTACTTCTATCATTAGCTTAATAGCAATTGCGTGAGTATATAATTAGCGATGACGATAACAACTGTTGTCCAGACAAAAGAGGAGGTGCTCGCTTTACCTACTTCTAGGGCTCCTCCCTTCATATAATATCCGTGAAAAGAAGGGATGGTTGCCAGGAAAAAGGCATATATAAAAGTTTTTATAAAAGCATAGACCAAATGAAATGGAATAAAGTCTTCTTGTAACCCGGAAATGAATTCACTACTAGATACAAACCCACCGTAAACCCCTGCAATATATCCTCCAAAAATACCTACAAACATAGCAATGGCAATCACAAAAGGGTACATTAGCATAGCGATAATTTTAGGAAACACGAGGTAGTTCAGGGAGTTTATTCCCATCACTTCCAAAGCATCAATTTGTTCTGTTACACGCATAGTTCCTATACTGGAAGTAATGAATGAACCTACTTTTCCAGCCATAATAACAGAAATAAAAGTAGGCGCAAATTCCAGAATTACAGATTGTCTGGAGGCAAAGGCAATAAGTTGTTTAGGGATTAAAGGGTTGGTTAGGTTTAAGGCTGTTTGTATAGCGACAACAGCACCGATAAAAAAAGCTAGAAATATTGTAATTCCCAGCGATCCCATTATAAGATCATCAATTTCTTTGAGAATAAGGTTTCTTAGTACAGCGCCTTTGGTCATTCGACTAAAAACCCCTTTCAACATTAAAACATAGCGACCTATGTCATCCAAATAAAACATGTGTTCTTAATTAGAAAGGCTAAAATAGAAAAAAAATATCGAGCGCTTTTAACGAACTAATAAAGTTTTGCATTTATTTATATGGTATTTTTGAGCTTTAAATTCAGAGAAATAATGAAAAACAAATTACTCTTCGCCGTTTTAGTTATAATAGGCGTGTTTTCTGGGATGTCTCAGAAGAAAATAACTGATTCGAATACACCGGTCAACTTACACAGTACTCCTAAGTTAGTGGTAGGAGTAGTGGTGGATCAGATGCGATATGATTATATCACACGCTTTTATGCGAGGTTTGGAGAAGGAGGGTTTAAACGATTAGTAACACAAGGTTTTAATTGTAAAAACAATCACTTTAATTATGTGCCGACTTATACAGGACCGGGACACGCTTCTGTATATACAGGAACAACTCCTCAGAATCACGGAATCATATCCAATAACTGGTATAATAAATTCGAAGAGAAGATGGTGTATTGTGCGGGAGATGATTCGGTAGCACCTGTAGGAACTGAGAGTGTAGCAGGTAAGATGTCTCCGCATCGAATGAAAACCACCAGTATTGCAGATCAGAATCGATTGCATACACAAATGAAAGGAAAAACCATCGGAGTTTCCCTAAAAGATAGAGGAGCAATTCTGCCGGCTGGTCATACGGCAAATGCAGCCTATTGGTTTAAGGGGAGTAAGGAAGGAAACTGGATAACGAGTTCCTATTATGTAGATCAATTACCAGCCTGGGTACAAAAGTTTAATGATGCTAAGAAAGTTGATGCCTATATGAAACCCTGGAATACGTTGTTTGATATAAGTACTTATACAGAAAGTGGTTCAGATCAGAATGCATATGAACGAGGATTTAAAGGAAAAGAAACAGCAACCTTTCCTTATGATTTAAAGAAACTGGGAAAGACAAATGGAGGATATGATATTCTGAAGTCAACTCCTTTTGGGAATAGTCTGACAGCAGATTTTGCGATTGCGGCAATTGATGGAGAGGATTTAGGGCGTGATGCAATTACTGATTTTCTAACGGTTAGTTTCTCTAGTACGGACTATGTAGGGCATAACTTTGGTGTAAATTCCAAAGAAATAGAAGATACGTACTTAAGATTGGATAGGGATCTAAAACGTCTATTCGAAGCGCTGGATGCAAAAGTAGGCAAAGGAGCATATACTTTATTCCTTACTGCGGATCACGGAGCAGTGCATGTACCTGCTTATTTGCAGTCTGTAAAAATTCCTGCTGGTTACTTTGATATGAAGTCGTTTCAGACAGCAGTAAAAACGTTTGTGAAGGAAATGTATAAGGTTGATGGACTTATTAAAAACATATCGAATAATCAGCTCTTTTTTGATTATAAAGTATTACAGGAAAATGCAATTTCCATTGCAGATTTAGAGCGTGCATTGGCTCATTTTGTTTTACAGCAAAAAGAAATAGAAAAAGTATACACGAGAAGTCAGTTAGAAGGAACAAGTTACTCAGAAGGGATTGCACATAGAATCCAGAAAGGGTATAATCAAAAACGAAGTGGAGATATCGTTTTTGTCTTTGATCCGGCTACCATTGTGTATTCTCATACAGGGTCTACTCATGGTAGTGGATTGACATATGATACACATGCTCCGTTGTTTTTCTACGGAAATGGAGTGCGAAAGGGGAGTACAACAATGGAAACCAAAATTACAGATATAGCACCGACTATTGCTGCTTTATTAGGGATATCATTTCCTAACGGAGCAACGGGAGAGGTACTTTCTTTTATATTAGAATAGATAACAATATACTATAGAAGGAAAAAGAGCGCAACAAACTGTTGAGCTCTTTTTTATTTGAAATAACAAAAGATGATACGATTGATAATTATTTTGCAATAAATAGTTTTGTGCTTCTGTATTGAAGCTGTTTATCTCAATATTTTTTCTTTAATTTTTTTCCATCTCAGGGAGCGGATGTATGCCCCTTCTTTTTTAGATACCAAATATGAACATTTATGTTGTTTAGCTTTAAAAAAGCCGATGATATAATCAAAAAACAGTAAAGGTTTCTTTTTTAATAGTGCCAGTTTGATAGAAGCGATCACGGTAATTATAAAACCATATCTCATTTTGTAGAAAGCTTCCCCTTGTTTATACCTGGCTTTGGCGGTATAGGTATGTCCCGTAGGTTTTAGATGTTTGACATGTAGTGTTTCGATTGTTTTTATGGACCACTGATGGTATTGTGCCAGTAACTCATCAACGGTATCCCATCCCATAGCAGTCTTTAAGCCTCCGATTGCTTCGAAACAGGATTTTCTATATGCTTTTAATGCTCCTCGGATATGATCTTTGTTGGTTAAATTTTCTAGTACCCAGGTATCGTTTTTCTGGATATAACAAAAACCTCCTGCCATTCCTACGGCAGGATCTTCTGTAAAAGCAGTGCATATCGTTTTTAGGTAATCAGAAGGGAAGATCAAATCAGCATCAAATTTACAGATAATATCGTATTCCTGATCAATAGAATTATATGCCTGATAGAAAGCATTAATAACTTTGCTTCCGGGAAGGTGGTCTCCGGTTTCAGAAGTTTTGATATAGCTGATGTTTGGGTGTTTTTCTACATAAGACTTGCATATAGTTGCAGTGTTATCTGTAGAGTTATCATCGGCAATAACAATGTTACTGGCAGGAGCTGTCTGGTTTATTAAAGAGTCCAGTGTAGCGCTGAGGTATTTTTCTTCGTTATATGCGGGTATGATAATGTATACTCTCAATGTAAACTTTTTTTAGCAGAACTATTGCTTTTTTCGCTCCGCGTATACAATGTAATACCGAGGAGTAAAAAAACGAAGTAAAGGTCTGAAACCTATTTTTTTTACAGGATGTGTCCATTGTTCTGTTGCTTTGATCTCCCAGCCGGATTTTTCTAAGAGCCAATCGAATTGCCAGGCTTCAAATTCATGGTAATGACGGTCCCAAGGATCAGTTTTACTTCGATAAGCAGGAGAAAACCATAGTCGCATTGGGATCGAAGCTACTAATTTATCCGCCTTGATGTTTTGCAAAACGGTAAAAGGAGATAAAAGATGCTCGAAAATTTCAAAAGCAGTAACAACCTCTGTTTTTTGAGAAAGAGAAGAGGTGTCAATATCGAGATCTTCGCCTTTTGTATTGGTCACGGTATACCCTTCTTTTTTCATGAACTCCACAAAAGGATTTTCTACTCCGAGATCAAGAACAGAAACAGGAGCAGGAACATGCTTGCGTAGAAATTCTAATGTTTTTTTGTAGCGTTTGTGAGGAAAACTCCCTTCGTACATGATATAGTTCTTATATGATAGCCGAAATATAGAGTTTAAAATGGAGATATTTCATTTTTTGTAGAAAGATCTGATAGTTTTTTGAAAAGATTGCCCGGTATTCTAACTAGGGTTACGGAGTTATGAAGGGGATACAGGACAATCTTCTTTATATAATTTTTTCTTTATAGTGGAGTTTTTTTGTTTTTTTTATCTAAAATTATCTGTGTGTAATATTTTATTTATGATGTTATTGAATGTATGTGCTACTTTTTTAAAACAAATGTGTGTCCAAAAATAAAAGGGCAAGTTTTGTTTATGCTGTTTTTCTGTATCCAAAAGTTGAAATAAAAAGCTGTGTGAATTGTACTGATAAATCATAAGGTTCGGTTTCTTTTTTGTGTGTTTTTAAAGAAAAGTTTATGTTTTTCTTAAATGTTTTTTCGTTAGTAAGTCCTTGATTTCTTGATTTTTTTCTTTTTCAAGCATTTTACTGTGGGCAAATGCAATGATAGCATTCTCTATGACTTCATTCTCTCTCTTTCCAGATAAAATGTACGATATGATCGTTTTGGAATAAGGTTTGTTATTTGGTGCTGTAATGTTGTTTTTGGATAAGTGATCTTGAATCTTTTTTACGTGTTTGCTCCCGATTATTTTAATAATAGAGTCGCGTTCTTCCGGTTTTATCATGGGTTATTGGCTAATATTATATTGATAATGACTATATTTGTGAACGAAATGTTATAGTTCTGTATACAAAACTATATAAAATAGTATATATAAACAAATAAAATATAGTTATTTTGGATAAACCGAATAAAATTTTAGATAGAGTAATTGCATTTGCAGAATTTAGAAGGGTAAGCTTGAGGAGTTTTAGTCTTTCGATCGGTGCTAGTGCAGGTTATTTGCATAGGTTACAATCTGTTAATAGTAATATTGGAGGTGATTTTATAGAAAAGATAATCAATTTATATACAGAGTTAAATCCGGTATGGCTAGTTACGGGTAAAGGAAAGATGCTGAAACCGGGAGCAAAGTTGGCAGAAGAGCCGGACGTTTTATACGGACAAAGAGATTTTCTGAAAGAAGCATTGTTACATTATCTCGATGATGAAGATGTGAGAAGTAAGATTATTTCTATAGTTCAAGAGGGAATGGACGAAGAGGAATAGGGGAAAGGGAAATTGTTTTTGGTTTATCAGTGAAAAATAATAAAAAAGGCTAAGTGTACACTTAGCCTTTTTTGTGGAGATTATATAACTGGTATTATGCTTCTAAATAAGCCTCTATTGGAGCACATGTACAGATCAGATTTCTGTCTCCATAGGCATCGTCTACACGACGAACAGATGGCCAGAACTTATTGTCTGCAATATACGGAAGAGGATAGGCAGCTTGCGCTCTGGTATATGGTAGATCCCAAGTGTCAGCCGTAAGCATAGCCTGTGTATGAGGGGCATTTTTTAATACATTATTCGGGTTTTCTGCGGTAGCTTCTGCTATCTCTTGTCTAATTGCTATTAAAGCATCACAAAAACGATCCAACTCAGCTTTGTTTTCACTTTCTGTGGGTTCTATCATAATAGTACCGGCAACAGGGAATGAAACTGTCGGAGCATGGAATCCGTAATCCATTAATCGCTTAGCGATATCCGTAACTTCGATACCGTGTGCTTTAAAAGGCCTGCAATCCAGAATCATTTCGTGTGCAGCACGTCCTCTTTCTCCGGAATAAAGGGTTTGATAATGACCTTCTAGTCTTTCTTTGATATAATTCGCATTTAAGATTGCGTGGATAGTAGCACTTTTTAGTCCATCTGCTCCTAACATAGTGATGTATCCATATGAGATAAGGCAGGCTAATGCTGATCCCCATGGGGCAGAAGATATAGCGGTAATTCCTTTTTCTCCTCCCGAAGGAATAACAGGGTTACCAGGTAAAAATGGAACTAGCTGTTCTGCTACACAAATAGGTCCTACGCCAGGACCGCCACCGCCATGTGGTATAGCGAATGTTTTATGAAGGTTCAAATGACAGACATCTGCACCAATGGCACCTGGGTTAGTCAGACCTACCTGTGCATTCATGTTGGCTCCATCCATGTATACTTGTCCTCCGTTATCATGGATGATTTTGGTGATTTCTTTAATGGCTGATTCGTACACTCCATGAGTAGAAGGGTAAGTAACCATTAAAGCTGCCAGATTGTCTTTATGTTTGATTGCTTTCTCTCGTAGATCTTCTACATCTATATTTCCTTCTTCAGTAGCTTTTGTAACTACTACTTTCATTCCAGCCATTACAGCAGAAGCAGGGTTGGTACCATGTGCTGAAGATGGGATAAGACAGATATTTCTGTTGTGATCTCCTCTGGATTCATGATATGCTCTGATAACCATTAGTCCAGCAAACTCTCCTTGCGCTCCTGAGTTTGGTTGTAATGAAGTTCCTGCGAATCCAGTGATCTCTGTTAATTGGTCTTCTAATTGTTTTAATACTTCCTGATACCCTTGTGCTTGTGCTACCGGGGCGAAAGGGTGAATATTTCCCCATTGCGGATTACTTAATGGGAGCATCTCTGATGCGGCATTAAGCTTCATTGTACATGAGCCTAATGGAATCATAGAATGATTCAGTGATAGATCTTTGCGCTCTAATTTTTTGATATAACGCATTAATTCAGTTTCTGAATGATATGCATTGAATACTTCATTCGTAAGGAATTCAGTAGTTCTTTGTAAATGATCAGGAAGGGTTGTTGTCTGAACATCTATGTTATTCACTTTAGTTGCTGTTTTTCCTTTTAATTGAGCAAAAATAGAGAGGATAGTATTGATGTCATCTATTGTAGTAGCTTCATTTAGAGAAATAGAAACAGTTTCATTATCTGGGTAGTAGAAATTTACTTCTTTTGATTCTGCTATTTCTTTTGTCTTGGCAGCATCAGCTTTTAATGTAATTGTATCGAAATAAGTAGCGTTTACTTGTTGTAGCTCTAATTTTTTTAATTCCTGACTTAGTGTATGGGTGTATGAATGTACCTTATTAGCAATATAGGTAAGTCCTTTAGGACCGTGATATACGGCATACATTCCTGCCATAACGGCTAATAATACCTGTGCAGTACAAATATTAGAGGTTGCTTTATCTCTTTTTATGTGCTGTTCTCTGGTTTGCAGTGCCATTCTCAGGGCTCTATTACCATTTGTATCTTGGGTAATACCAATAATTCTTCCAGGGATATTTCGCTTGAACTCTTCTCTTGTTGCAAAATAAGCAGCGTGTGGTCCTCCGTATCCTAATGGAATACCAAAGCGCTGAGTAGTTCCTACAACAACATCTGCATTAAAACTTCCTGGAGACTTTAAGGTTACCAAGCTCAGAATATCTGCTGCTACAGCAACTTTGATTCCTGCTTCATGAGCCTTTTTAGTAAAATCAGCGTAGTCGTATACCTGTCCTGATTTTCCAGGGTATTGAAGGATTGCTCCGTAGAAAGAATCAGAGAAATCAAATTCCTCATGATTACCAACAACTAGTTCTATGTCTAATGGGGTAGCTCTTGTTTGTAAAAGTGATAGGGTTTGTGGTAGAATTTCTTCTGACACAAAAAACTTAGAAACGTTGTTTTTCTTTTGATCTCTGGATCTGACAGCAAATAACATCGTCATTGCTTCTGCTGCTGCTGTACTTTCATCCAGAAGAGAAGCATTTGCCAGTTCCATTCCTGTAAGATCACAGATCATCGTCTGGAAGTTTAATAACGCTTCTAATCGTCCTTGTGCAATTTCTGCCTGATACGGAGTATAAGCAGTATACCATCCTGGATTTTCCAGAATGTTTCGTTGGATTACTGCAGGTAAACAAGCTTCGTGATATCCTAATCCAATAAAGGTTTTAAAGATTTTATTTTTCGCAGCTAATTTCAGCATGCTTGCAGAATATTCCTGTTCGCTTAAAGCAGGTGGAAGATTCAAGGGGTTATCTAATAAAATATCATCAGGGACAGTCTCGTAGATTAATTGATCTACGGAGTCTACTTTTATAGTATCTAACATGCTATCCAGTTCTTTCTCAGAAGGACCGATATGGCGTAGTTTAAACGAATCAGTTTTCATAGCTAAAAACAGTTGAAAATTAGACGCCAAAAATACGTATTTAATCACTAAAACGTTATAGTTATTTTAACATGGGTGAATAAAGTTTTTAACTAATTTCAGGTGTTATTAACAGATTCACTTAACTTTGCAATGTGAAAACCTTAAAACGAATATTTGACTTCTATGTGAATGGAAGTATACATGTAGCGATTGCTGTTTGCTGTTTGGTTGTTGTAACTTTTATGAAATATGAGTTACCTATTGATTATCAGTTTTTAATCTTTAGTTTTTTAGGAGTTATTGTGGCGTATAACCTGGTGAAATATGCAAATGTTTCCAAGTTGTATCACAAACGACTGACAGGGTCTATGAGAGGGATTCGTTTTCTGACCATAGCGTGCGCTGTGTTGTTTTTGTATTATACATTTCTGATGCCACTTAGAACTGTGGTGATTTTAGTTCCCTTTGTTTTGTTAACTGTTTTGTATGCTTTTCCTGTTTTTCCGAATAAGAAAAATTTGAGGAGTTATGCTGGGGTGAAGATATTTATTATAGGGATTGTTTGGGCAGGAGTTTCTGTACTAATGCCAATTATTCATGTGCGGATCGCCATTGATATGGATGTGTTAGTAGAGACAATTCAACGGTTTCTTTTTGTAGTTGTGATGATGATGCCTTTTGAGGTAAGGGATTTGCAATATGATGATGAAGATCTGGGTACAATTCCACAGATGATAGGTGTTACTAGGGCTAAGGTGTTTGGTGGGGTATTGTTAGTATTCTTTTTGTTATTGACGGGAGCTAAAGAAGAATTGATGTCAGCCGAAATTCTAAGTACAATTTCCATTACAGCAATAAGTTTACTGTTTTTATGGGGTACTAAAAAAGAGCAATCCGAATATTTTTGCTCTTTTTGGGTAGAAAGCGTTCCGATTATGTGGCTGGGAATCCTTCTGGTGCTTAGGTAATTATTCGTTCATCTTCTCCAGGATATTTTTCTTCATAACCTCTTTCTGTTCTTTGCATAATGTTTGAGGTTTTCCCTTTTTTATGCAGTCAGATAATTTTCCGTTCTTTTTGCTGTATGCTCTGGTAAGCGCACAGAAAATAAGTCGGATGTTTAATTTTATAATCTCTAGCAAAGAAGCTTCTCCATATTGATTTTTATCACAAATCATTTTTGCTTCCTCATGAGAAATGAATAGTCTGTTACTTCGTTTCATAGCAATGTCTTAATTATTCTGGGGGTCTCTAGGGATTTTTAAATTGTTTACGATTGAATGGATTGGTTGCTACTTTTTTTCATTTCCTGTTGTAATCTTTTTTTCATAATTTCTTTAACCTCCTGGTTAATTGTTATGACTTTGGCCTCTTTCATAGTATTAGTAAGTTTTCGGTTTCTTATTACATATTTTTGACATACACGGCAATATAACACATGAATTTTCAAACGTATTTTTTCCCAGAAAGAAGCTTCCTCGTATTGATCTTTGTCGCAAAAGAGATTCGCTTCTTCACAATTAATAAAAAACTTACTAGCCTTGCTCATAATTCTAAAACCAATTTTTTTCTAAGCACTCAGCCATCGCTGTTCTTGCTCTATGGATTGTTACCCATAGATTAGACGCAGTAATATTAAATTCATTACAGATGGCTTCTGTATCAAACCCTTGAATGGTTTTCATTTTGAAAATAAGAGCCTGCTTTTCGGGAAGTTTTTCAATGCAATTATGTATTGCTAATCCTAGTTCTTTATTCTCAATTTCATTTTCTGCATTAAGGTCAAAAGGATCTGCTACTTTTTCCTCTAACCAGTCTCCTTCTGATTCGGAACTGTCATTGTAATTTATCCGTACTTCTGCCTTTCCTTTGTTACTATTGATCTTTCGGTAGTGGTCTATAATTTTTCTTTTCAAAATAGAAACCAGCCAGGTACGTTCACTAGCTTCTCCTTTAAAATTTTTCATAGATTTAAGTCCGGCAAAGAAGGTCTCCTGAACTAAATCCTGAGCAATTTCTTTATCGTCTACTCTTACAATGGTGTAATTGAATAAGTAATCACCGTACTTATCCACCCATATGTTGGGGTCAATAGTATTTGTGGACATATTTTCTTATTGTGTTTATCAAAAATAGAATAAAAAGTTGAAATAATATTTATTGATTCTTTTTTACAATCTTATTAAAGTTAAAAAAGAATTCTCAATACTAACTTTTTAAAATGAAGGAATATTTTAATTATCAGTTGTTTTGTCTTATAATGCTATTTGTTTTTTTTATAGTAAAAATATATTCTAATACGATTAATTTTTTCGTATTCTGTATGTAATTCTTCGATTTGTGATAATAGTTCGTTTGCCTAGTGCTATAGTAAAGCGAAGGTTATTAGCTAATGCAGTTACTCCATTAAACCCATATGTGTTTCCGCCAAGATCGATTGCTGAGGAGATAGGAGTTTCATCATTAAAATTTCCATCATTGTCTGAGTCAATCAGGAGTCGTAAACTGGAAGTGGTAATTCCTGTAATCCCGCTCAGGTCGAATTGCATATCAATGTCACCTACATTTACGGGCGTACCAGTAGTGCTAACCTCACTAACCCGCCAAACTCTGTCGAACCTGGCTGTTATTCCGGTTGGGATATCTGTAGTGTTGTTTATAAGTAAGGTTCCATTGTCATGTCCCCACATAAAAAATTCATCATTATTTAAGTTTGTAGGATTTGATATTCGTACAATTCCGGTTCCCTGAGAATCATTATGCAGATTCGTAGCATTAACTCGACCAATACCGGCAACATCATGATCGTAATTTCCTGCCGCAATATCATCTTCATTATATACATCAATAGGGATAGGGATATTTGCGTATTTGGCACTTAAGTAATTGTCTACGATAATTATTTGGGCAGCATTAAGTCTGTTGTTGTATAGTAATATTTCGAAAAAATCTCCACTTGCTTCATCTGCAGAGGCTGTTGCTTTACCAATTCTGTCAAAAGGAATTCCTTTGTTGGTTGCTCCAATATTTAAAGCTTGCGTTGCAGTATTTACTCTTACATCTAGATTGGAAGAAGTTCCTGTTTTATGATAGGAGATGATTGCGTTTGTTCCAAATGGAGAAGCAATAGTAGTGCTGTAATCTGCAACTCCGTAGTGGGTAAAACCAACTCTACTAGTATTGAACCATTGTTCTGCTCTAAGGGAAAAAGTGCCATTGTCAAATAAAGTATGAGAAGGACCAGTATTGACCGTATTGGTTACAAAAAAAGTACTACCGTTGGTATAAAATCCGGTTGTACTGTTATTCATTAATTGAGGGGTTGCTGCATTAGAATCAAAGTTGACAGCATTGAATGTTCCTGTTGTATAGGTAGGGCGATTTGCTCCTGTTTGTGTAAAATGATTCGCACTTCCACTAAAATCAGACCATTGAGAAACAGCAGTTCCATTGGTAGGATTATCAGTGTTATCGCCATCAGCATCAAGATCGTCAGATTTTAACCAAACACGAAGAGAAGAACTGCCGTCAGTGGTTCCGACACCTCCAGGTCCAGTTTGACCAATCCCGCAAAAAGGGATCAGTAGTATACAGCCCCAAACGAGTATTAAGTATTTCATAATAAAAACGATTTTTCGATTTCCCCCTTTCGAGTGTTTTTATTTTCTAAAACATACAATCTATCTATAATAAATAAAGCAAGGGCTTCTGAAAAACTAGAATAAATAACAAGCATTTAATTCTAGCGTAGAATTTTCTATTATATGTTTTCTTTTTTGCCTTTCAAGGTGCTTAAATATACGATAATAAAAGGACTTAAGGGGCAGAGGTGTTTTTTAGAGGTTCTAAAGAGAAGGATTGCCGTTATTTTTTAGAAAACAGAAAAAGTCATGATAAGCTGATTTAATGAAATGAATTTGTAACGATGGTTAAGGAGGCTAGTCGTCGTCATGTTTAAGACTCTAAAATTAGGATACTTTATAAACTTATTTTGTTATTCATTAAGTCATTTACTTTTTCCATTCAGGAAAGGGTATACTTGGGGAGTAATCCTTAAATTCAACTAGATGAAAAAAAAATATTTTTGCAAAAAACAATCATTATTACTGATGCTTGTAGCTATATGTTATTCAGGTTTGCTGGCGCAACCTAGTTACCGATGGGGGCATACTATTAATGAACAACCACCATATGGAGGTATAGGGGGAGTTAGTTATGGAGAAGGAATCACAATAGATAGTCAGGGCAATATTCTTACTACAGGGTTTTCATATGGGAGTTTTGATTTTGATCCAAGCCCTACGGGGCAGGCAATAACTAATGGAGATAATTCAGCAAATGTTTATATCCAAAAATTAGATAATGAAGGTAATTATCTGTGGCATAGGTATTATGGTGATGAAAGCGCGACTGCATTTGGGGAATCTCTGACTACAGATGCTGATAGTAATATATATATTGTCGGGACTTTTTCAGGAACACTTTTTTTTGGAAATAATGTAAGTATTTCTTCTAATGGTCATACTGATGTATATGTACTAAAACTAGACTCTAATGGAAATGCTATATGGGCTAGGAACTTTGGGCTTTCTGGATATGATGAAGGCGGTGAGATCTTTTATAATAAAGATACAGATGAGCTCTATTTTTCAGGAACGTATTCCACTATTCAGACCCCGTCATCAGTAACAGATGATACTTTCTTGTATAAAATAAGCCCTACCACAGGAAATGATATTTGGTTTAGGACTTATGGTAGTGTTCACCATGAAGAAGGAAACGGTATCACAGGGGATGACTTAGGAAATATCTATATGACAGGGACTTATTTTAAAAAATTAGACTATCGTGATTTCTCTTCAGGAAATACAGTTGCAAATCTATTGTCAACGGGATCAACAAATCGAAATGCATTTGTTTTGAAAGTTAATTCTAATGGAAATGTAGTATGGGCTAAAGGATTTAATAAACAACCTAATGTGCAACCTGGAGAAAGAATTGAAGGTAATGTAATAACTATAGATGAGAATAGAAATGTCTATATCGCAGGTACTTTTAAGGCGACTGTTGATTTTGATCCAAACGCTACTAATTTTATTGCCTCAAATCAAGGCCTAAAAGATATATATATTGTATCATTAAAGGCTTCAGGAGAGTTTCGATGGTTTCAGCGTGTAGAGGGAGGAAATACGGCAGCATATGATCGAGTAGAAACGATTACTGTAGATAATCAAAATGGAGTACTCACAGGGGGGACTACTTCTTCTGGAGGCTTGTTTATAAGTAGGCATGCGACCGCTAATGGAAATATACACTGGATTCATAAAGGAGGATCAGGAGATGTAGGAAGTATCGTAACAGGGAATTGTAATCAGGTGTATGCTACCGGAGGTTTATTTTCTAACACGAATGATTTTGATCCGGACATCAATACAACTCTTTCATTACCACTTATAGGTCATACTAATGCATTTAATATAGCATGGGGGGCTAATACTCCTCCTGTATTAGATCCAGCATTTACATATGAAGTATGTATGACTACATTAAAAGTAGCAGGAGTAAATCAAGTGGCAGGAGCGAATCCGAACTCCGATTGGCATCTTATAGAATACTTTCCGGGGACAAGTACCGAAATAGTAAGAGAAAGTATTTATTGGTGGCAACAACCAGCGCCTTATCTATACCATACAAATCCTATAGTATTTAATTATCAATTACAGCCAAGACGTTATTATTATGTAAAACATGGGGTGTATTTAAATGAGTGTGCACCTTGGAAAGAAGCCAGAAAATATGGAATTACAACCAATAATATTCCTTGCCCAAGAGGAAAAATAGCTGAACTTTCAATACAAAAAACAATACAAAAACAGCTGCCTAACCTGGAAAGTGTAAAATTGTTCCCTAATCCAGTAAATAATATGCTAAATATAGAATTTGGGATTTCAAAAATCATGTCTTATACGATCTTAGATTTTTCGGGAAAGCGCGTTATGGAAAAAGAATATTTAAACGGTGCTGTAGATGTGTCAGGTCTAAAGTCAGGAAATTATATGCTTCAAATAAAAACAGCTAATGGTGTGTATGTTAAAAGATTTGTAAAAGAATAATCCTAACTGTGAATAAAAAAGTCTTCTACAATTATATTTAGAAGACTTTTTCTATTTCCTGAGATATAGTAAAAATACCCTTGTTTTTTTGGATAATATCAAAAAGTCAAGATGGATTTTATTGTGCCTTACATCATTGCCGGAAAAAAGGAGTGGTTTTTAGTAAGTGATGGTAAGTACTGTATTATCTCACTATGAATAGATATTTTCAAAAAGCTTTTTTTGTTCTAGCATAAAATTTTCTATGTGTATGCTTTCTTTTTTTGGTTTCCAGCGTGTTTTAAATAGTACGATAATAAAAGCACTTAGGCGACAGATGTATTGTATAGTTGTTCTAAAGAAAACGATTGTTGCTGTTTAAAGAGAAGTGAAAACAGTTTTTATTTTGAGGAGATACCGTTGTTATGTTGTCGTAAAAATATGTATGTTAGGAACATAACACAAACTCACTTTAAAAATGAAAAAAATAAATTTATTTATTTCAGTGCTCTTGGTATGTCTATATGTTTCCAATGGATATGCACAGCAAGAGAAAAAAGAAATGTTCTACGCGACAATGGAAACAAAAGATGCTATAGCTCTAAAAAAAGGACATCCCGAAGATGTGAAAGTAATTGCTTCTAAAAATGGTTTTAGTGCTGTGATGCTAAGCCATAATGCCGCAGAAGAATTACATCACAAGGTATTGGTTCATGGACCAGGTTTTGTTTATGAACATTCAGAAAAAGATGCACTTCGAACTATCGAAAATGAACAAAATAGGAAATCGACACAGCGAAGAGTTTCTTATACGATTACTCAGGATCGATTGGTTAAAGAAAGTTTGGATTTGGTTAATAATGTAAATATCGCCAACCAGATAAAGGAGTTGGAGCGATATGGGACCAGATATCATACAACTAGTAAGGCCAAGCAATCAGTTACAGATTTAAAAAGAAAATGGGAGCAACTAGCTGGAAACAGGAGTGATGTTTCTGTCCGGTTAGTTAATCATAACAGTACCTCAATGCCATCATTAGTCATGACGATCAGAGGAACAGAAAAACCTGATGATTATGTCATTATAGGAGGGCATATTGACTCTGTAAGTCCAGAAAGAACAACGAATGCTCCTGGAGCAGATGATAATGCATCTGGTATTGCCACTATAACCGAAGCGGCAAGGGTGTTATTTCAAATGAATTTTAAGCCGAAACGAACCATAGAGTTTATGGCATATGCAGCTGAAGAAGTTGGGTTGAGAGGGTCTAAAGAAATTGCAGAAGACTATAAGCGAAGAAATGTAAATGTTGTTGGTTATGTGCAGTTTGATATGACTAATTATAAAGGGTCTTCCAGAGATATCTATATTACTGATGATAGTTATAATAGCCAGACATTAAATAGTTTTTTGCGACAGTTAATGGATCATTACAATGTTTCGGGGACACATAAGTTTACGTACGGAACCTCTAGATGTAATTATGGATGTTCTGATCATTATAGCTGGGCGCAACAGGGATATCAGGTTTCTTTCCCGATAGAAGCTACTTTCAGGGAGAGTAATCCTAATATTCATACGACAAGGGATACTTTCGACAGGTCACCAACCCCAAATGCGACTCATGCAGCCAAGTTTACGAAATTGGCGTTAGAGTTTTTAATAGAAGTAGGAAATGGAGTTAGTGGCGGAGGAGACCCGGTTTACTGTGCTTCTAAAGGGAAAAAAGTAACTGATGAGTACATTGGAAATGTAAAATTAGGAAGTATTGATAATACAACCGATGGATCTAATGGTTATGGGGATCACACAGGAATTTCTACAAATTTATCAAAAGGAAATTCACATACAATAACGATTACTCCTAAATGGTCAGGGACTGCATATGATGAAGGGTATGCTGTATGGATTGATTATAATCAGGATAAAGATTTTAAAGATGCTGGAGAATTGGTCTGGAGTAAGGCTGCTTCCAAAACCAGTCCGGTTAATGGAAGTTTTACAGTACCTTCTTCTGCAAAGAATGGGAGAACACGAATGCGGGTGTCTATGAAGTATAACGGGATCCCGACAGCTTGTGAAACATTCGATTACGGCGAAGTAGAAGATTATACAGTAGTGATTGGAGGAACTACAGGAGGTGACACACAGGCTCCTTCGGTGCCTGGTGGGCTGACGTCTTCTAATGTGACGCAGAATTCATGTACCCTTTCATGGAATGCTTCTACTGATAATGTAGGTGTGACAGGCTATATACTGTATAGAGGATCTACTAATTTAGGAACTGTGTCCGGAATATCTAAAAATGTTTCTGGATTAGCTGCCAGTACAACCTATGAGTTTAAGATTAAGGCTAAAGATGCTGCGGGGAATGAATCTGCTTTTAGTGATGCGATACGTGTGACAACTACAGGTAATAGTGGGGATATCTGTGATGGAGTTCCTGCATATGATTCATCTCAGAATTACCAGGTTGGAGATAAGGTGACTTATTTTGGACGTTTGTACGAGAAAACAAGTAGTAGCTGGAGGTTTTTAGGGAACTGTGGTACTTCAGGGAAGAGTACTTTGAAAAAAGGAGAAATGTTGGTTGAAGATGCAGCAGTGATTCAGTTTTCTCCTAATCCTGTTAAAGAAGAATATCTGACAATTTCAATTGGAAATGAATTGTGGAAAGTGAAAAAACTCCTGATTTCTGATATGAATGGAAAAATTATCAGAAAAATAGCTTTAACAGATAAAATAACCAAGTTACTGATTTCTGATCTTGCCTCGGGAACTTACTTTATTTCACTGGAAGGAAGTGCTAAAAAATACACTCAGCAATTGTTGAGAGAATAACGGTCAATAACCATACTAATTGTAAAAGCCATTACCTTTTTTCTAAGGTAATGGCTTTTTTCTTTAAGCGATTAAACCGGCACGTTTGAGTAAGGCTTCTGGTTTGGGTTCCTGTCCTCTAAAACGTTTGTATAATACCATTGGGTTTTCTGTTCCTCCTTTAGAGAGTACATTATCTCTGAATTTATGAGCGGTTTTTTCATTAAATATGCCGTTCTCTTTAAAGTATTCAAATGCATCAGCATCCAGTACTTCTGCCCATTTGTAGGAATAGTATCCAGAAGAGTATCCTCCTTGAAAAATATGAGAAAAAGCTACACTCATACAGTTTTCTGCTACTTCAGGGTATAAGGAAGTTTCCTGGAAAATAGTTTTTTCATGTTCTTTTACATTGGTAATTGCAGAAGGATCTTTGGCATGCCATGACATGTCTAATAGCCCGAAGCTCAATTGACGTAAGGTCGCCATTCCTTCCTGAAAAGTAGCAGATGCTTTTATTTTTTCTACTAATTCCATAGGAAGCAATGCTCCAGTTTCATAATGTTTAGCGAATAATTCTAGTGCCTCTTTTTCATAGCACCAGTTTTCTAATATTTGGCTGGGGAGCTCTACAAAATCCCAGTATACATTGGTTCCAGAAAGACTGGGATAGGTTGTGTTTGCAAGCATACCATGCAGTGCGTGACCAAATTCATGGAACAATGTTGTAACCTCATTAAAAGTTAATAAAGACGGTTTGCTAGGAGTGGGTTTTGTGAAGTTGCAAACAATAGAGACATGAGGTCTGATATTTTTGCCTTCTTTTTTCATCTGAGGTTTATAAGAAGTCATCCAGGCTCCATTTCTTTTACCAGCTCTTGGGTGAAAATCCGCATAGAGTAAAGAAATAAAATTTCCTTCTTTGTCTTTTACATTATATGTTTTAACTTCTTCATGATAGGTATCGATATCAAAAACCTCTTCAAATTCCAGACCGAACAATTTAGATGAGACCTGGAAGACTCCATTGATAACATTCTCCAGTTTGAAATAAGGTTTTAGTTTTTCATCATCCAGATTAAAACGTTTTTGTTTTAGTTTTTCGGAATAATAAGCCCCATCCCATTTTTGAAGCTGATCTATACCATCTAAGTCTTTGGCAAATTGCTCTAATTCTTCATACTCTCTACTAGCAGCAGGCTTGGCTTTTTGAAGGATTTCATTTAGAAAGGAAGTGACATTCTCTGGTGTTTCTGCCATGCGTTCTTCCAGAACATAATGCGCATGCGAATTGTACCCTAAAAGTTGAGCACGTTGATGTCTTAGGGTAACAATTCTTAAAACAATTTCTTGATTGTCATGTTGATCCCCATGGAATCCCTTAGAACCAAAAACCATGGATAGTTTTTTTCGAAGCGCTCTGTTAGAAGCATATGTCATAAAAGGGATGTAGCTAGGATAATCCAAAGTGATAATCCATCCTTCTTTATTTTTACTTTTGGCAATGGCTTGTGCGGCTTCTTTAGCCCCTTCTGGTAGTCCATCCAGATCAGATTCCTGGGTGAGGTGTAATTCGAATTTATTAGTTTCTGCTAGCACATTTTCTCCAAAAGACAAGCTCAATTGAGCTAATTCTTTATCGATATTTCGAAGTTGCTCCTTTTTGTCATTAGGCAATTTAGCTCCGTTTCGGGAAAAAGACTTATATCTTTTATCCAGTAAGGTAATTTGTTCTTCAGAAAGTGTAAGCTCGTCTTTTTGATTGTATACACTTTCAATTCGATTAAAGAGTTCAATGTTTAATGCGATATCATTCCTGAATTCAGATAGTAGAGGAGATATTTTCTGAGCAGCTTGCTGGATCTCATCTGTGGTTTCTGCACTATTTAGATTAAAGAAAATACTGGTAATTCGATCCAGTAATGCGCCACTATAATCCAATGCTTCAATTGTATTCGAAAAAGAAGGTGTCTCGGTAGTATTAACTATGGAGTCTATTTCTTTTTTAGCCTTGTCAATTGCTTCCTGAATGGCAGGAAGAAAATGTGCAGGTTGTATCTTGGAGAAGGGGGAATGGTCAAATAATTCTAATAATGGATTATTCATTTTATAAATACTGTTTAGTTTTTTGTTAAATACTATGTTTTTTGTCGAAAAAGTGTGCTTTTAATCGAAAATTGCCTTTTTATTATGGTTTTTATTGCTCTACCTAATATTAATACCAGTAGATTTGCCATAGGTTTATTAGTAATGGTTAAGCTATAGAAAAATAAACATTATTGCTATTAGGGGTATGAATAACAATAATTATTTCTTTAGTAAGACCAAATATATTGAAAGAGCCACAAACCTGTGGCTCTTTTTTTATTTTACTCAATTTATAAAAAAAGACTTTCTTTATCTGGATTGCTATATTTTAAGAAAAAAAAAGTAACTTTATGAGTATGAAGGAGGTTTGATTCCTTGTCGAAAAAACAAAATTATACCTTCTGTTTTCTTTCTTTTTTGGCTTTATTGAGACATAATTTTACGGTTTTACATCAATACTGTGAAGTTTTTTCTTTCTTTTATTTGTTTAGTAAGGCTTAATTTGTGTATTTTATCGGTTTTTTATGTATTTTCATCGAAAAGTTATATTTTTTATGAATACTTTTATTGCGTAATAAAAGTAAGGTTTTACCTTTGTTATAGGTTTTAAGAGTAGGGTTATACAACATTTTTTTTGTGTAATATATTTAAGTTGGTTAATAAATATTGTTATAATTGTTGTATGACCTAATAAAAAAAGAGTCACAGAAAGTGACTCTTTTTGCTTTTTGAGGTTTTTTGAGGCATTATTTTCTGGTACTCAATCCTCTGGATTTATATGTTTTTGGAACCGTACCTAAATAATTTACTGTTGGATTTCTTTGGCTCCTTTTATAACCTTTTGTTTTAGCCCTTCTTTATATATCTGAACTTTGTCCAAAACACATTTATCAGTTGCTCCAATAATCTGAGCAGCTAATATCCCTGCATTAAGCGCTCCGTCAAGAGCTACTGTTGCTACAGGAACTCCTCCAGGCATTTGCAATATAGATAATACAGAATCCCATCCATCGATCGAATTTCTCGATTTTACAGGAACCCCGATAACTGGCAATGGAGATAAGGAAGCAACCATTCCAGGAAGATGTGCTGCGCCTCCAGCTCCTGCTATAATGACATTGATTCCTCTGATATGGGCATTTTTTCCATAGTCAAAAAGTTTATCAGGAGTTCTGTGAGCAGATACGATATCTACTTCTACCTCAATATCGAATCCCTTTAGTACTTCGATGGCTTTTTCCATAATGGGCATATCACTTGTACTACCCATAATTATTCCTACTTTACTCATGGCTTACTTATTACCTTTATTGTGTTTTTTACTTTTTCTGCAATTTTTCTTGCTTCGGATATATTTTCATGTACGATCGTTACATGTCCCATTTTTCTAAAAGGGCGTGTTTCTTTCTTACCGTATATGTGTGGAGTTACTCCATTCATTTGCATAATGGTGTCAATGTCTTCATAAATAACATTTCCTGTGTGCCCTTCTGCTCCTACAAGGTTGACCATAATTCCGCCTACTTTACTATCAGTAGCTCCCAGAGGAAGGTCCAGAATAGCTCTGATATGTTGTTCGAATTGATTCGTGTAACTGGCTTCTATACTGTAGTGCCCACTATTATGAGGTCTTGGAGCAACTTCATTAACAAGGATATCATCCGTTTGTGTCTGGAACATTTCTACAGCCAATATACCAACATGTTGGAATGCTTCGGATACTTGTTTGGCAACAGCTCTTGCTTTTTGGGCAACACGATCACTCACTCTGGCCGGACAAATAACATATTCTACCTGATTCGCTTCCGGGTGAAATTCCATTTCTACCACAGGATATGATTTTATCTCTCCAGAGGCGCTTCTGACAACAATAACAGCCAGTTCATTTTTGAAATGAATCATGTCTTCAGCGATGCATTCTGTGTCAGGAAGAGTTGTAAGGTCTTCGGGTTTTCGGATCACGGCTACTCCATTACCATCATACCCTCCCTGCGTACTTTTCCATACAAAAGGGAATGTTATTTCACCATTGTCTACCTGTTTTTTTAATTCCTGAAGTGTTGAGAATTTCTGGAAAGCGGCTGTTGGAATTTGCTGGTCTTTATAAAAAAACTTTTGTCGTCCTTTGTTTTGAATTTTTTCGAGGGTATCAGCACTTGGGTATACTTTTTTTCCTTCTTTTTCTAATTGCTTTAAGGCATTGATGTTAACGGTTTCTATCTCGAATGTTAATACGTCTACTTTTTTTCCAAAATTATAGACGGTGTCATAATCCATTAAATCACCTTTTTCAAAATAATTACAAGCAATCTTGCTTGGGGCATCATCACTGGGATCCAGGACATATGTCTGAATATCATATTTACGAGTTTCATAAAGCATCATCTTTCCTAATTGTCCTCCTCCTAAGATACCTAGTTTAAAATCGGATGAAAAATAATTGATCATAAAAAAATAAAATGTTTGGTATATGGGGCAAAAATAATTTTTTAAAAAGTAAAAACCACAATATTACGATCTAAATGCAAGGAGTAAACTGTTATAAGTATGATTTGTAATCATTATCTTTGCCACCTGATAACGTCAAACCTTATAAAATTTAGGGGTAAACATGATTAAATTACATGATTTAGAATTTGAGCCATTATTGCCAGAAGAAGCAATTAGTAAAGCAATAGATGGACTTGCTGAAGAACTTAACAAAGACCTGGCAGGAAAAAAACCATTGTTTCTAGCAGTGCTGAATGGTGCTTTTATGTTTGCTTCAGAAGTATTAAAGAGGTTTGATCATGATTGTGAAATAAGTTTCGTGAAACTTTCATCGTATGAAGGAACCGAATCTACAGAACAGATTCATGAACTGATCGGTTTGACAGAAAAGGTGTCAGATCGGACTGTGGTTGTTCTGGAAGATATTGTAGATACGGGAAATACGATTGCAATATTATCAGATATGATGAAAGATCAGGGGTGTAAAGATTTTAGAATTGCTACCTTGTTTTTTAAACCGGAAGCATATACCAGATCGATTCATATCGATTATAAAGCATTAGATATTCCTAATAAATTTATTGTAGGGTATGGTCTCGATTATGACGGATTGGGCCGTAATCTTACTGCGATATACCAATTAAAAACAAAACATATGACAAATCTAGTGTTATTTGGTCCTCCGGGAGCAGGTAAAGGAACACAAGCAGAAGTATTAAAAGAGAAATATAGCCTGGTACACATTTCTACAGGTGATGTGTTTAGATATAATATCAAAAACGCAACCGAATTAGGAACATTGGCAAAATCATATATCGATAAAGGACAGTTGGTTCCTGATGAGGTAACAATTAATATGCTAAGTGCAGAAGTAGAAAAAAATGCAGATGCCAAAGGGTTTATTTTTGATGGATTTCCTAGAACAGAGGCACAAGCTGATGCATTGACTACTTTATTAGAGAGCAAAGGAACAGGAGTGAATGCAATGGTGGCTTTAGAAGTAGATGATGAGGTGTTGGTACAGCGTCTTTTAGAAAGAGGAAAAACTTCTGGAAGAGCAGATGATGCTGATGAGTCTGTCATCCGAAATAGAATTAAAGTGTATTATGATGAAACTGCAATTCTAAAAGGATATTACGAAAAACTTGATAAGTATTATGGAGTTGATGGAGTAGGAGCTGTTGAGGAGATTACCAATAGATTGAGTGAGGTTATAGATACCTTATAAATAGGATCTAAGTATAAAAAATAGAAAGGTCAGCATATATTTGACCAAATTATAATTATAAAAGTATTCATATTAGAAAGGCGATATTTTCGTGAAACGGTTAATATGGATACTTTTTTATGATAAAGAAATATAAGGAGCGTTATGACAGAGGGGAATTTTGTTGATTATGTAAAGTTACATGTTACTTCCGGAAATGGAGGGAAAGGTTCAGTACACTTACATAGAGAGAAATATATAACCAAAGGAGGTCCAGATGGAGGAGATGGAGGTCGAGGAGGGCATATCATTCTCAGAGCAAATCCTAATATGTGGACATTGTATCACCTAAAGTTCAAAAGGCACTTCAGAGCAGGTCATGGAGAACATGGAAGTAAAAACAGAAGTACTGGAGCTGATGGAGAAGATATATTTGTTGATGTACCTCTGGGAACTGTTATACGCGAAACAGAAACGCAGAAAATCCTTCATGAAATAGTAGAAGAAGGTCAGGAAATAATCATAGCAGAAGGAGGAATGGGAGGTCGAGGAAACTGGCATTTCAAAAGCTCGGTTAATCAGACACCTCGGTATGCACAACCAGGAATTCCCGGAGAAGAGATTAACATAACCTTAGAATTAAAGGTGCTGGCAGATGTCGGTTTGGTAGGATTTCCTAACGCGGGAAAGTCTACATTATTATCTGTTATAACAGCTGCCAAACCTAAGATAGCAGATTATGAGTTTACGACCCTAAAGCCTAATTTAGGGATTGTAGAATACAGGAATTTTCAGACATTTGTCATGGCAGATATTCCTGGGATTATTGAAGGAGCAGCAGAAGGTAAGGGGATAGGGCATCGGTTTTTACGGCATATCGAGCGAAACTCCACTTTATTATTTTTAATTCCTGCAGATGCTCCCGATATTAAGAAACAGTATGAAATCCTGCTTGATGAGCTGAGACGTTATAACCCGGAACTATTGGATAAGGAACGATTGGTAGCAATTTCTAAGTGTGATATGCTGGATGAAGAGCTGGAAGCAGAATTAAAAGAACAGTTAGATGCAGCATTTACGATTCCCTACGTGTTTATTTCTTCTGTTGCACAACAAGGGTTACAGGGGCTAAAAGATAAACTTTGGCAAATGCTCAATGCTTGATTTTTTATCGTCTTATAGTGCGATAATATCATGAATTTGTGCAATGTTGAACCCTTGTGTCAAAACACGCTGTGCTTGCTTACTTTGTGCATTAATAACAGGATTGGTGTGGTTGAAATGAATGAAGTATACCTTGCTTTTTTCTGCTGTTGATAATCCTTTGAATGTACGCATGCTTTCTATAATAAAAGGATGCGGGATCTCGGAAATGTCTCGGTTGTTTATTTCTTCTCCGTCAAAAAAAGTAGCATCTATAAAGGCATAGTCTACACTGGCAATAGCATCAATTATATTGGTGTCCCACTTTTCCCATTTGTCGATATCAGGAATAAACAATGCTTTTTTATTAGGACCGGTGATGTAATATCCGACAGTTTCGGAATATTCATCACGATGAGGGACTGTAAAAGGTGTAACTTGGATGGCAGGCGTTAATGTTATTTCTTTTTTGTTTTCAAGGGGAAGGATCTGAATGTTTTCATTGGTTACAAGTTGACTCCATGGACCATTCTTTTCCAGAAAATCTTTCATTTTAGGCATTGCGTATACAGGTGCTTTTTGGGCATTAGTAGCTTCTTTTCCCAGATACATTAAACCAGTATAATGACCAATATGTGCATGTGTCAAAAAAATACCATCAGGAATTTCTTCCTGTCGGTTAGGGATAAGCTTCTTTAAGGTTTTTAATTGAGTGGTGATGTCCGGGGTTGCTTCGAATAAAAATGTCTTATTTGATATAGGATCGATTACTCCGAGAGAAACCACTTTTCGATTTGCATCAGGTGTGTCAAATAATGAAGTACAACAGCTTTTTTTACAGCCTATATGAGGGGAGCCTGCATCCTGGATGGTGCCGAGAATAACAATAGAAGGAGAATCGATAGATGAAGTGGATACTTCTGATGTTTGTTGTTGTTTGGTATTTGTAGTTATCAGAGAAGGGATTTCTGAAGTAGTTTTTTGAGAAGATTGATTGCAGGAAATCAATTGTAAACCCCAAAAAGTAACGATAAGAATTCTGTGTATTGTCATTCGTTTGCGTTTTTTTAAAGTAATTTTTTGGATCTTCCTACTGGTTTAGCAGGAATACCGGCGACGGTTGTATGAGGAGGAACGTTTTTAAGAACTACACTACCCGCAGCAATGTTAACGTGATCTGCTATATGTATATTTCCTAGAATTACTGCTCCGGTACCGATAACTACATGATCCTTGATTTTAGGATGACGATCGCCATTTTCATGCCCTGTACTTCCCAAAGTTACCTGATGAAAAATAACACAGTAATCTCCTACCTGAGCCGTTTCTCCAATGACAATGCCGATTCCGTGATCTATGATAGTTCCTTTGCCGATTTGGGCATTTGGATGAATGTCAATGGTGTATAGTTCAATGATTCTACTATGGAAGAACTTAGCAGTTTGTGGCTGATTCTGAGTAAACAAAAAACGAGAAATACGATACATGCAAGTAGCGAGAAAACCTCTGGAGAATAAAAGGATTTCCAGGTATGTATGACAGGCAAAATCTCTTTTGAAATACTCTTTCAGATCAGTGGTAATAAAAAGCCTGATCATATCATTATCCTTTAGAATAGGAGTAATGATTGTAGCTAAAGTTTGCTGACTAAATACGGAAGTCGCTAGTTTATCACTAAGAATATATGTAAGGACACCCCAGAATCCTTCTTCTGTAGGGAGAGCGTTGGTTAGCTGAGTTATAAACGGCTCTTTTTTTTCTGCTGCTATGATTTCTTCATTGATCGTTTTCCAGATGTCCATTATGAATCTTTTTTTTTACAAAATAAGACTTTTATTTATGGAAATATGGTTCTTGGGAAATGTTTAAAAAAATTAAGGTGGATTTTCTTTGTAGTGAAAATCCACCTTAATTAAAAAAAGCGAAAAGTCAATTATAACTTATAGGTAAAACCTACATTAACATTAAGAGGTTTTTGTGGCATACCATAAGCGTTATAGTATTCCTTGTCAAACATGTTGTTTATTTTGAAACCGATACGATAGTTCGGCTGGTCGTAGAAAATAGTTCCGTCAAATGTGGTATAATCATTGGCCCAGAAGCTATTGTCTAAACTACTTACCTGATAGATTTTACTCATATGATTTCCTCCGAATCCGGCACCTAAACCACTAAGTTGCCCTTTAAGTACTCTATAACTAATCCAGAAATTAGCAACTGTTTCCGGAGTTAATGTTAGCTGTCTTCCGTCGAATTGAGGATTTGCATGTTTTTTGTGTTCTGAGTGATTGTATGTGTATCCTAATACCATATTTAATCCAGGGAGAGGATTTGCGATTAAATCTGCTTCAATTCCCGAGCTTACAATTTCTCCGTCCTGAGTAGAGAATCCATTGAAACGACGAATGGCATTATCAATTGTAATGTTGTAATAGCTAACAGTACTTTTAATTTTACCATCTAGTAGATTTAGTTTTACTCCGGTTTCCCATTGGTTTACTTCTTCTGGATCGAAATCTACAATTTCTCCTTCAGCGTCCATGATTCCAGGGGCTACATTTTTAAAACCATTCATATAATTACCAAATATTCCTAGCTTATCCCCAAATGGATTGTAAACGATTCCGGCATTATAAGAAATGTTATTTTGATTGTATCCTCCCCGAGAGATTCCATTACTTATACTTGGGTCATTCATAAAACGATCAAAACGGATTCCTCCTAGCAAGGTTAGTTTTTTCTGAATAGTGATCGCGTCCGAAATGTATGCTGCTAAGTTTTTGTTTCCTGTTTCACGAGCAGCAATGCTACCATCAGCTTCATCAAGCCCCCTGCGTGTAATAGGAGGTACTATAGTGTTTTCTCCATTTAATACAATTTGATCATATGGGAAATTCCAATGTGATCTTCCGTTTACAACAGGACCGTTTTTAATAGTGAAGTCCCAGAAAGTATTCACATAATTAACTCCGATAACTATTTTGTTTTCGATAGCATCACTTGTATGGATCCCCTGAAAATCCTGGCGTAAGTCTAATGTTCCTCCATTTCCATGGCTGAACTGAATGATCCCTCTGTTAATCGTATCTTTGGCAATTGCTTCCAGATATACATAATTATCAGTTAGGTGGTAATTATTAGATGAAATAGACGTTTTGGAAATCCAGTTATCTTTGATTTTATAGTTTGCAAATAATTGATATAATTGTGATTTTACGTCTCCTGCTGCCTCATTAGAAGTATAACTTTCGTTATAATCCCAGTTGATATCATCCCAGCTATTTGCTCCTTCGATGCCTCCTCTGGCAATTCCTCTAGCAAAATTCTTGGTTTTTTTGCTATGATTGATTTCAGCATTGAACTCCAGATCAAGTTTGTCGCTAACCTTATGAGTAATGCTAGGAGCTACCATAAAAGAACGGTGGAATCCCTGGTTTTGGAAACTGTTTTCAGAATGATAAGCACCGTTTACTCGCAATAATGTTTTGTTTTCTTTGTCAAGAGCTGTGTTGAAATCTACCGTAAAACGATTCAGATCCCAGCTGCCTAATGTGTAAGAAACATCTAATTTTTTTCCTTCAAAAGGTTTCTTAGTAACAAGGTTAACCAATCCTCCGTAATATCCGGCACCGAATAATACAGAAGAAGGTCCTTTGATTACTTCGATACGATCAATGTTTTGTGGATCGATAGGGTATTTAGTATATACTCTTAGTCCGTTTTTGATATTAGAATCCGCTCTGAAACCTCTGGCATATACAGATGCGAATCCCTGATTACCTTCTACATATCCTCCTCCTGTGATACTTTTTAGGGCAGAAGGTAGATCAGTATTGATTTGCTCTTTTAGTAACTCACTACTTACTACCGTATATGATTGAGGGTTGTTGATGTTTTTTAGAGGTAAACGTGCTACCTGCTCTGTTTCTTTTCTGGCAAACTGATTTAGACGTTCTGCAATGACGATCACCTCTTGTAGTTTTTGTTCATCAACTTCGAGAGTAATGTCCTTTACGGAAGTGATTCCTTCTTCGGCTACCTGTACATTTATTGTCTGGGATTTGAGTCCGATAAGTGAAAATACGAATTCGTAATCGCCGGCATCTACATTGTGAAAAGTGTATGTTCCATTTTGATCTGTAAGAGCTCCTCTTGCAGTGTTGTTTATTAATACATTGATGTAAGCAGCAGGTTGTCCGTCTGATGTAAAGACTTTTCCTGTAATACTGTTGGTTGCCTGTGAATACCCGGCACTACCAAGTAGTAAAAAGGTGATTACCAGAATAGCGTTACCAATACGCATTGATAAATTCTTCATTTTTTTATTAATTTGGATTTAATTTAAATAGTAACTTTGCAAAGGTATTGGGAGGGTGAAATGATGAATAACGCATTAGGTATTTTGACTGCCGCAAAAGGGAATAAATGAAAAGTAGAATTAAAAGTGATATTTTAGGAGGGGTTATTGAGAAGACGTATTCTGATGACTTTGAAACAGATACGTTATTGGAAGATCGGCAGGAAGTAAATTTTAAGGGAATCAAAGGGACTACGGCAGATATCCAGTTAAACGGAGTTTTTCTGCAGACTAAAGATGTAGAAATAGATGTAGACTCTCCTTATGAAGCAGAAGTGGAACACGATTTCCCTTTTTTAAAGTTGCATTTCGAAATTGAAGGAAGTAATGTGTATACACCATATAATAAAAAAAGTGTACCTATAAATATACCAAGTGGGCACTATAATTTATTTTACCTGCCTAAGGTGAAAGGGAAATTGACTTTTGATACCCAAAGACGGAAAACACTTGAAATTAAATTTACGGAACGCTACCTGAAACGGATTTTTGATGCCAGCTATAAAAAAGCGATTTCTCATTTTGGAGAAGCTATGGAAAACAAGGAGCCTTTTGTAATGTGGAAAAAAAGCAAGCCTATTTCTCCGAAATTGCAATTGATTATCGATGATATTTTAGGGTGTAGGTATACGAATTCCATCCGAAAGGTTTATTTAGAATCCAAAGTAGCTGAAATTTTTTCAATTCTTTTCGATATTATTGAGAAACAGGGGAATGCGGAAGATGCCATATCATTGAGTGCGATTGATTATGCAAAGATTATCGATGCCGAAAAAATCCTTCGAAAAAATATTAAGACACCTCCAACCATTTCAGAATTAGTGCTCCAGGTAGGGCTAAACAGTTTTAAGCTCAAGAAAGATTTTAAGAAAGTGTTTGGGAAACCTGTATTTGCTTACCTGACCGAGTTGCGTATGGAACATGCCAAAAAAATGATTCTGGAAGAAGGATATACGGTTTCTGAGGCTTCCTATGAAGTCGGATATAAAAATCCTCAACATTTTACAGCGGCATTTAAGAAAAAATTTCAATACCTGCCTAGTGTTCTAAAAGAGTAGCCCTGGTCATTGTACGATCAGATATTCAGAAAGGTAAACCTGTTGAGGTGGTTTGTTTATGATAGTGGTTACCAATTACTTTTTTCGCCTTCTCTCCATAAGTAGCCCGTTTCTTTCGGAGATTCAAATAAAGAGAAGATATCCATCGCAGCTTCCTGTGGTTCTCGTTCTGCATCCATACTGCCCATATCTGTTTTAACCCATCCTGGATCGACAGCAGATACCGCTATATCAGATGTTTTAAGACGTTCTCCTAGTAAAGAGGTATACATATGGATGGTGGTTTTTGACATTTTGTACAATGGCGTGTACGCATCCTGATCCGTATTAAAAGTTCCCCAGGAAGAACCTATATTAATAATATGTCCGTTTTTTTTAATAAAAGGGAGTAGGTTTTCGGTAAATTCGATGGTTCCGAATACATTGATGTCAAATGTTTTTCTCAGTTGTTGTATGTCAATAGAAGGATCATCCCAGGCTTCTAACAATACCGCAGCATTATTGATGATACCATCGATCTTAATACTGTTTTGTAGCAGGTGATCTTTTAACGAAATAAAAGAGGAAGCATCATCCAATTGTAATGAAAAAACAGAAAGCCTATCCGAGGTTAAGGTCGTTTTTCCAGCGGTAGAAGTACCAATAACATGGTATCCTTTTTCTAGAAATAATGAAGCGGTGGCAAGTCCAATTCCTCTACTGATTCCGGTAATAATAAGAGTTTTCATTTGCTTGATATAGTTTGTGAATCACTATGCATTCAGAGGTGTAAAATTACATTTTGTTTTTTGTTTAGAGCTGTTTTAAATAAATTAAATAGTGTTAAAAAAATAGGATAATACCTTTTTTAGCAGAAGAGATATTTAGATCGTAATACCCCTAGTGCCTCACTGTAAAGGGGTAAATATTTGTCAAAGACGAGATTAGAAATTGCAGTATTAAAAAAGTTAAAATTATCATAAATTTATACAAGTATTTTTAATGGAATCATTGTGAGGTTAATGTTGAAATATCTGTTTTTGTATTTCAAATTTCTGTAGAACAATGTGTTGAGTGTTTTTTGAAGGGAGGTAGATAAGGGAGTACCCTTTTTTTGAGGAAGAGGAAGAGGGAGACTTCGTGGAGGAGTATGTGTTTTTACTCTATATTTGACATAGAAAATAACTTGACAAAGTAATTTAAATTGCCCCAAAATGACTACGTTAAAAGAACTAAGATTCGTTGCTGGTTTTCAGCATCAACAAAAAACTGATCCCCAGGTAGAAGAACTTCAAAATTTATATGTGTTTTAATATTTAGAGGAAAAACACGATAAATTTTAAAATTAAGTAGCAGATAGCTACCGAAAAAAATACCGGTAAGATTATCGATAGTAAGAAGTGACTTCTTTTTCCTTTCCCAAAACGTATCGTTTTTGAGATGGTAATATTTTTATGAGGATTGTATATAACAATCGTCTTTGTAATCATTCGAAGGATATTTCTCGTGATAACTTCTTTATGTACTACCTCCTGTATTTTTTTGTATAGATACCAAAATAATAAATTAAAAGAAATGAGAAAGTATATACTTATAATGATAGTAAGTATCCCCTGTATATCTGCGTTGGCACAACAAGATGCTCAGTATACTCAGTATATGTACAATACTATTAGTGTGAATCCTGCTTATGCAGGGAGTAGAGGAGTGATGAGTATTACCGGGCTGCACAGAAGTCAGTGGGTTGGGTTGGATGGAGCTCCGCAAACAGAAACCATATCATTGAATACACCTATTGGAGAAAGTAATAAAGTAGGATTGGGAGTGTCTTTTATAAATGATAAAATAGGTCCCACGCAGGAGATGTATCTGGATATCGATTTTTCTTATACGATTCCTACTTCGGATATAGGAAAATTAAGTTTTGGGCTGAAGGTAGGAGGACACTTTTTAGATGTGGATTTTACAAAGCTCAGGGAATTTGATATTGAAGATCCGACTTTTCAGAATAATATAGATAATAAGTTTAGTCCGAATGTTGGAGTAGGATTTTATTATCATACTGATAAGTTTTATGCAGGACTAAGTGCTCCCAATCTTCTGGAAACCGAGCATTTTGATGAGAGTGCTACGGTGGGGAATAATGATTCATCTACTTATATTGCCAGAGAGCGGATTAATTATTATGCAATTGTCGGACATGTTTTTGACTTGAGTACAGAAGTGAAGTTTAAGCCGGCATTGTTAACCAAAGTTGTTTTTGGAGCTCCGCTTCAGGTGGATGTATCTGCGAATTTCTTATTGTATGAACGGTTGACACTGGGGTTGGGATATCGATGGGATGCTGCGTTTAGTGCAATGGCAGGTTTTCAGATATCAGATGGGATGATGATAGGCTTAGCATATGATAGAGAGACTACTGAATTAGGTAAAGCACAGTTTAATGATGGGAGTTATGAAGTATTTCTTCGATTTGAACTTTTCAAGAAATACAGTCGATTCTTAACTCCGAGATTTTTCTAATCATAAAATAGTTAGTATACTAGATTTCTTTCTGAGATGCATTCCGGGAAGGGACGTATAAAAAAAATCCCCTGTAGATTTTCGAAACTACAGGGGATTCTTTATACGATACGATTGTTTTTAGTGCTCAATTTTTACTCGTATTCCTTCCGAATGACTAGAGAATTCCGGAGCATACATGCTTTGAATTGTTGTAACTCCGTTAGAAAAGTTTCCTTTGTTGTTTACTCTTAGGTCGTATTCGAATACATACACCCCTTTGGGTAGATAATCGAAGAAAAAATTGGTAGCGGCATCTTTGGTACTTTCATAATACCCTAAGCCATCTTGCCATTTGTACTGAGAGAGAACATTAACAGGTTCGAAGCCTGCTGCTCTCATATCTTTCATATGAATAAATTCCATGTCTCTATCTACTTTTAATTCAATGCGTACCCGGACAAGATCTCCTAATGTCAAAGAAGTGTTTTCGGTGATAGCAGTCATTTTTTCTCCTCTGTCTGCATTCTTTTTAAGGAATAGCTTTTTGCTAAGTGATAGAGGGGTTTTAGCTGCGGTGATTTTATCCAGGTCTTCAAAATACTGCCAGTATAATCCTCCCCAGGCAATTCCTTTTCCTTTTTTGCTGATCATAACAGTGCTTTTGGAGTTTGTGATTTCAGAACCGCTCCAAGAAGTTTTAAAGTATCCGGTACCTGCCTCTACTTTCGTGTTTTCGTCAGGGGTAACCTTTTCTCCTGCCAGTGTGATGTCTACCATGTCAGTAATAGATAACCACTCACTTCCCTGTAGTAATAAAGCATAAACAGCTTCGGCTGTTTGTTTGGTTGTTTTCCACCTGTTGGTTTGCTTGTGTTTTAGTAACCATATTTTTAGGTTATCGACAACTTCAGTTTTTTTAGGTTCCGGAGCAATCTCTGAAAAAGCTTCAATCAATAATGCTTGTGTTTCTATTGGAGCCTGATGCCAATACCAGCTGGCAGTATTGGATTTCCAATACATTCCTAATTCTTCACTGACAATACTCTTTTCTTCTAATGAATTGAGAATGGCAGTAGCAGTAGCTGTATCTCCATTTCTATGCGTAATCAAAGCTAACAGTCCCTGTGTATACAAACTGTTTTTTAACCAATACTTTTTGGCTTGTCCCAGATAGTATTTTTTAGCTTCTTTCGTGTTGGAATGGGCAGGGATATCAGCAAAGAAGCTACGCATATATAGATAATGTAGCTGAGCGTAGTGTAGGTGGTTTTTGTTGATATCAATTTTGTGTTTTTTGCAGTGCTTTTTTAATTCTTCATATTGCTTTACAAATTCCTGATCCAGGTATTGTATAGCCTTTTGTACTATTTGTTTACTTATAGGGTTAGCAGAGGTTGTAACTCCTAATTTTTGTAGATGACCGAAACCTGCAGCAATATACTGGGTAATAAACCTGCTCTCTCGACCTCCTTTGAACCACGGAAATGCTCCAGAGTCATATTGCATTTTTTGTAAAGACTGCAAAGCACTCTGAAATTCTGAATTCATTTTATTAAGGTCAAAAAGCAATGCAATTCTTTTCTTTTGTTCTGTTTCACTTTGTGCTTCACGTACCCAGGGAGTTTCTTGGAGAATCAGAGATTTTAACTCTTGGTTTTTTTCCAGATTACTCAGTAATGCATCACTGGTTTTCCATTGGTTAAATACTTGCTGTATGCGAGGATTGGAATTGGCAATGTGCGTTGCTAATGCATTAGCATAATAACGAGAAAATGTCTGTTCAGCGCAGTCATATGGGTACTCCATAAGGTATGGTAATGCCTGAACAGCATACCAGGCTGGATTAGAGGTCATTTCCAGAGTTAGTCTATGATGTTTTAAAGAAGTAGAGGTTGTATTCTTTAATTTCTGCAGCGTAAAACTTTTTGTCTGACCAGATCGAACCCACATAGGCAGTGTTTCTGTAACTAACATCCTATTAGATAATACAGGAAGTACATTTTGTTCTCCATCTGAGAAAGTACCTGCTTTAGCAATGATTTTATACTGTACTGCCTGAATATCATCTGGTATTTGTAGTTCCCATGATACATTGGTGTTTCCTGAGGCTGCTACAGAAAAAGCTTGTCGAATCTGGTTGTTCTGTAGTTTCTGATTAATGGAGGTATTGGTTAAAGCGTTTGTTAATTGTAGTTCAATATCTCCGTTAAGATCAGATGAGGAAAGATTAGAAACCTTAGTGCTAATAATAATTTTATCTCCTTCTCTGAGGAATCTAGGAGGGCTTGGGATTACCATTAACTCTTTTTGAGTAACTGTTTCTAGTGTTGTGGTAGCTGCCTGTAGTGTTTTGGTGTGTGCTAATAACTGCACTTTCCACTTTGTCAATGCTTCAGGAGCAGTAAAACTAAAGCTTACTTCTCCTTCTTTATTGGTTTGCAATTGAGGAAAGAAAAAGGCTGTTTCCTGTAGGTTTTTGCGAACAGAGACACCTGATAGCGGTTTTTCTTTGGGGGTAATTAAATCGTTTTCTTCCTCTTTTTCGTTCGCATTGGTAGTATCTGCGGTCATTCTTTTTGACTCAGCAGTACCTGCAAGTGGCGCTTTTTCCAGTTCAGGAGCATTCGCCATTTCCATTTGGTCATCCATCATACTTACTGGAGCAGCCATTCTGGATTTTGCCATTCGCATTCTTCCGTATGAAGAACCAAAATAAAGACCATACCAGTCGAGGCGGTCATACCCTTGAGAAAAACTAGGGATTGGCGGACTGTCGTAATGTCTGTTTGTGAAACTTTGTACTCCGAAACTAAGGCGTGCCTCTCTAAAATAGTTAGGATAGTATGTTGGTTTCATTATAGGGTTGAAATTCCATTGATGCGATTTAAACTGATCTAGAGAAACATCATACATACTCGCTAATAATTCAGCAGCGACCTTGTCTCCTTTAGGACCTTTAATAGTGAAACTCCAGGTTTCATTCTGTCCAGGGAGTAGTTTATCCCTGAATGTAGTTGTCTCTATTGATAATTCTGTAGGTTCGTATGGTACCGTTATAGGAATAGTTCCTCCTTCATGAGCGTTATAATTCACAAAACTGTAGTGTACCGCAAACCCTCCAATATCTTCTTTAGTTACCGGAATTTTTATTGTAGTACTATTATTAGAAAGGGTGAATTGCTCTGTACGGGTAATTTTATTGTTTTTTTCGACATCTACCGTAATGGTAATGTTTTCGGAAGCAGAGCCAAACTTAATGATGACTTCTTCTCCAGGTGAGTATGATTCTTTATTAACACTCACTTCAAAAAGCTGTTGATCACTGATTTTTTTATCTTTTTTGTCGAACAGGGTGTAGTATATAATATCTTTTACCTCTTGTCCAAATCGATCTTTTGAGTTGAGTTCTATCACATATTTTCCAGATTCCCATTTTTTTGTATTTTTTAATGGGATATGTTGCATTCCGGTTGTCTGGGATCCTTGTTCTGCAGTATTGTAGGATATTGTTTGGACTAGTGCACCTTTATCCCATGTCTTATAATCATCTTCATCGTCGTACGCATCGTGCGGAAATAGTTTAGTAAACTCTTCTTTGCTAAGTATCTTATAGTCTGGAGCATTCCATGGACGTCTGCGAAGTGGGTATTGAGGAGATTTTAATTTATAGATTTTGATAGTTCCAGAAGAGGCAACAGATTCATAGTTTAGGTTTTTAGAAAGAACTGTTAAGCTGTTGTCTGCATTCTTATCAATCTTATCAGGGAGCTGCATGTTTGCAAGAAGTGCATGGTATCCTACATTAACCTGAGTACTGGTACTTCTTGTCTCTCCATTGATGTCTGTAATATCTGCGGTGATCTCATAATGGAATACCGGTAGATTTTCTTTAGGAACACTTTTGTCCGGAATGGCTTCGAAGTTGATTTCAAAAGCTCCTTTCTCATCAGTAGTAGTTTCTCCATAGGTGATCTCCTGAGCTTGTTCTCTGTGACCTGGGTAGTACCAATAACACCATCGAGGTAATTGCACTTTTCTGTGCACTCGGTATACAACCTTGGCATCGGTAATTTTATTGCCGGCATACCCTGTAGCATTTCCTTGAAGTGAAACTATTTCGTTAAGCTTATATGTTTTAGTGACAGGAGAAAAGGTTGCTTCGAATTTGGGGCGTTTATATTCTTCTACGGAGAAGGAAGTTTGGTTTCCATTTCGTGTTTGTAGGTGGAATAAACCAGTCACACCAGAGGAAGGTAGTATAAAGCTTCCCTGAAAAGATCCATATTCATTAGTTTGCAGCTTGAGACTGCTTACTTCTTGATAATTGACATCTTTTAGAGTAACAGGTACAGTAGTATTTGGGACTACGGAATGGTTTTTATTTCCATTTGCAGTCATTAGAATCCCTTTGAAATAAACGGTCTGACCAGGACGGTAAATACTTCTGTCAGTAAACAAAAATACAGTTTCTTGTTTTCTGTTTATGTTTTGTTGCGGCTGATGGTTTTTATATAAATGATATGGGCTAAAAACAACAAGATCTTTCTCATGTTTTACTGTGACAACAAGGTCATAGTATTGATTATCTACTAGAAAAGAAGCTTGTCCTTGTTTATCTGTAGTGAGTGTCTTGTCAATTTTATTTCCGTAACCTCTTCCATGTCCCGACTGAAGATGAATCGAGGCATTACTAATCGGAGCCCCATCATTTCTGTTAACCACCTGGAAGATTGTCGTGTTATTTGTTCGGTTTGTAAGTAAGGCAAGATTACTCACTTGAATGTCTGCATAAGAGATTTGATTTTTTACAGAAATCTCTTCGCCGGCAGAAGCTATGACCAGATATTGACCTTGTGGTAACGCCGGTAATAAAATTTCTGTGGTATGTCTTTGATAGTCTTTTTCGTTTTTTAAAGGGGCTTTCCATGTATTGACCTCAGGTAAACCGTTGATAAACTTGATAATGTCTTTGTTTTTATATAGTTGTTGTAACGATTTTAGCTGGGTAGCATTAATTTTTACAGTTTTTAGGGTAAGGAGATCTGTGTTTTTATAGGATATAAAAAGACGTCCTGCTTTTTGAATAGGAAGATTTTTTTCACTTTTAAGTGATACTTCAGCTTGTAATATGATAGCTTTTAATGCATTGCTTTTTTTTGCTCCATCGCTATTGGGAAATGCGCTTTCTATTGCAGAGCAAAGCTCCAGAGCTTTTTTTGTATCCCATCGAAAAACTTCGTCTTTTTTAGGGATGTATTTAGAACCACGAGATTGATACTGAGCTGCTAGTTCGTATGCGTAGAGGGCATTGGATTCATGATCTTTATTATTCTCTTTTGCTTTTGTGAGTGTGTTGATTATCAGTTCTTCTTTATCAGCGAACGTAGCATTTTTAAAAACAAATAAAAGACGTTCTATATCGACATTTGCCAATGCGTTATAATTTTTGTTTCTCGAGTGAAAAGCGATAAGTTGCTGGTATATTTTTAGTGCATTAAATTGAAGTGATAAACTATCTTTAGTTGTTATCTTCTGTCTGGAAAAAGAAGAAGGTTCATTTAAGTATTCCTTTGAGTTTATCTCAAAAGCATAAGAAGGTCTGGTGATATTCGTTTCAGAAGTTTTATAAAACTCTAATGCCATATGTGATAGGAAATCAAAAAGGGTGGGGCGGTATTTTTTAGAGTTTTCTTCAGTGATAAGAATTGTGTTAAACTTGCTCAATTCCGTTTGTTGTGCTAAAACACCATTTTCCAGTGCTTGTTGAAAATGAATGTGAATCTCAGCAAAAAGAGTTTCCAGATCCCAGGTTCTGAAATCTTCTTTGTCAACTTTAGCACTTGTATGAGTTCTATTGTAAAATTTCCATCGATTTTGTTTAAAGTATTGCCAGTACAGATTCGCTAGAACACCATTGAGAATATTTTTAGTAGGAAAACTGCTGGTAGCAATTTCTGATTTTAATTCTTTGATGATAGTAAGCTGTGCATTTTCCTCAAGAGTAAGTGCGTATTTGGCTTTGTGAAGAAATGCTTTGATGATTTGATTTGTGTTGTTTTCCTTTTTAGCTGCTTCGTAGATTGATTTAACTACCTCTAGACTGGATTTAGGAAGTCCTTTTTGTTCATGGGATTCAACTTCTTTCCACTGTTTAGTATAGTCGTTTTGTGCCATGATAAAGCTGATGTTAGTGATACAAAGGAGAAATAAGAGCGAGATGATTTTTTTCATATTATCTATAATTTTATGCCCCTGACATATAATAAGAAATCACACATGTATATCGGCAAGGATGAATTCTTATTGTACGTTCTGATGCTGCAATTCTTTAGTGTTATTTACAATTCTTATACCATAAATAGGTAGTAATTGCTACAAATTACACCATAAAGCTACGTATTTGAAACGAAAAATTAGGGAAACACGTATTTGGTTTAGGAAAGTTTAAGTTTTTTGAAGGGAGTTTTCTTCTTTTGCGAGCATGGGAGAGGAGCCTCTGTTAAAATTTTAAGGAAAAGGGTAGGTAGCAAATGAATTGTAGATTGTATCTTTACTCCTTAGAATAAAAAGATCAATATGCGTGTACATTTTATAGCCATAGGAGGGAGTGCTATGCACAATCTTGCTATTGCATTGTCTCAAAAAGGAGATGAGGTAAGTGGTAGTGATGATGTAATTTTTGAACCTTCCAAGTCTAGGTTGGAGACTCATGGATTATTGCCAGATGCTTTTGGTTGGTTTCCAGAAAAAATATCAACGGATATTGATGTAGTTATTTTGGGAATGCACGCAAAAGAAGATAATCCCGAATTGCTCAAAGCGCAGGAGTTAAATTTGACGATTTACTCATACCCTGAGTTTTTGTACGAACATGCTAAGAATAAAACACGAGTGGTGATCGGAGGGTCACATGGAAAGACGACAATTACTTCGATGATCTTGCATGTATTGCAGTATCACGAAAAAGAAGTAGATTATATGGTGGGAGCCCAATTAGAAGGGTTTGAGACGATGGTTCACCTTACTGAAGAAAATGATTTTATGATTTTGGAAGGTGATGAATATTTGTCTTCTCCTATTGACAGAAGACCGAAATTTCATTTGTATCAGCCTAATATAGCTTTGATTAGCGGGATTGCCTGGGATCATATAAATGTCTTCCCTACATTCGATACATATGTAGATCAATTTCGCATTTTTATTAATTCTATCATTAACGGAGGTGCTTTGGTATATAATGAAGAAGATGAAGAAGTGAGACAATTAGCAGAAGCAGCAGAAAACCCCATAAGAAAATTTCCATATCAGATACCTGCTTATACAGTTAGTGACGGAGAGACGTTATTAGATACGCCGGATGGGGAAATGCCCATTGCTGTTTTTGGAGCTCATAACCTGAGTAATCTAGCAGGTGCTAAATGGATTTGTCAGCAAATGGGAATAGATGAAGATGAGTTTTATGAAGCAATAGCTACGTTTAGTGGAGCATCTAAAAGACTCGAAAAGATAACAGAGACCAAAACGGCTGTTGCTTATAAAGATTTTGCACATAGCCCTTCTAAGGTAAAAGCTACCACAGAAGCTGTAAAGGAGCAGTATCGCGATAGAAAATTAATTGCCTGTTTAGAGTTGCATACCTATAGTAGTTTAAATGCAACCTTCTTAAAAGAGTATAAAGGTGCATTGGATGCCGCAGATGAGGCAATTGTGTTTTATTCTCCGGATGCAGTGAAGATTAAGCGATTAGAAGAAGTGTCTGAAGATCAGATTATGGAGGCTTTTGGAAGAGATGATCTTATTGTATACACAGAGCCTAAAAGGTTTGAAGAGGCGATTAGTGCCAAAGCGTATTCAAATACCTCTCTATTGTTGATGAGTAGTGGGAATTACGGGGGACTTGATTTTGAAAAAGTAAAAGAGTGGGTTCACTGATTAAAATGCTTTTTATAGAGGTTGTTGATAAATGAATGCGAATTTTCAGAACTATTTTTTAATAGTTCTTGCTTGGCATTTTCTATGTCGGGAGCACTCTTGTCCTGACTGAGCTTAAATTTTCCTTCCCAACTTTTAATCTGTATCTGAAAACCATGAACATATTGTACAATGCGATGCATTCTTTTGTCTTCGTGAGCTAGTTCGAATCTGTGAGATGGTGCCTCTAGTGTTGCTGTCATGCGAACCATTGATTTCATAATGTCTTCAGGGATGTGTATTTGTGTAACTTCTCCTTTTAGGTGTGCAATAATATAGTTCCATGTTGGTAATTGTTTGGAATTGTATACCGAAGGTGAAATATATGTTTGCGGTCCTTGAAAAATAACTGTTACCTCAATTTTATCCTTTAGGAAATCACAATGAGGATTGTTTTTATCCAGATGTCCCACCAAAATGTCATTTTCTAATATAAGAGGGATATGGGTGATATGGGAAGTATTGTTCTCTATCGAAATAACAGTAGCTAAAGGAAAAGAATGTATAAGATCTTTTATAATCCCGAAGTTGCTTTCCTGATGATGAGAAGGTGGGTACATGTGGTGGTTGTTTTCATTCAGGATAAATATAGTTGTAAAATAAAAAAAGACCAATTATATAATTGATCTTTAATCTTAATTTTAACAAGTTTTATCTCCTTAGCTTACTTCGTCAAATACAAGTCCTAATATTCCACTCAGATCATCCTTTCCTGCGATATCTTTAGGAGTTCCTAAATTAATCATCAGAGGTTGATCTTTAATTTTACCCATTAAAAAATATTGGTATGAGTTTCCCATTTTGAACTTATATCCTTTTAGAGGAGAGCCGAAAGAGGTAAATGTGACTTCTGTTTTAGCGCCATTACTTTCTTCGAATGCACTTATTATCTGATCAAAAACAGCAGATAGCATGTCATCACTATAATATTCCCATTTAATTGACGTACCATCACATGCTTGTAATTCATATTCAGACTGCGCTTCACATCCTCTAGGAACTTGTATGTGGTTTCCTACTAAGTTTAAAAAACCAATGCGATTGCTGTCTTGTCCATAAAAACTCAGTGTCGTCAAAAACAGGAGTATAGTAAAAATATTCTTCATAAGTAGGATAATTTGAAGTTGTAAAATTATGCTTTTTTAGAATTAAGGGTGATCAAATATAGTAAAACTTTCATTTTCAAACAAATATCCTTAAAAGTTAATCTGATTTTTTTTTGCTAACTACCTTGTTTTTTGAAGGTTACTAAAACAATATTTATTGTAAATAAAATAAATACTACCTATTTTTATGTTAAAAAATTATCACGAAACCATCAAAATTACGGCTTATGAACACTTATAACGCTTCTTTTTCCATTAAGAAATGGAGTGAAAATGATCGTCCAAGAGAAAAATTATTGGTTAAAGGGAGGAATTCGTTGACGGATGCAGAGCTGATAGCAATACTTATAGGATCAGGAAATAGGAATGAAAGTGCAGTAGCATTAAGTAAAAGGATGTTGGCCAGTGTGAATCATCAGATTAATGCATTAGGGAAACTCTCGGTAAAACAGTTGATGAACTTTCATGGAATAGGAGAAGCAAAAGCTATTTCCATTCTGGCAGGACTGGAATTAGGACGCCGCCGCCGGGATGAAGCCGTTCCACAAAACCCTACGATAAGTTGTAGTATGGATGGATTTAACTTGTTAAGCCCTATAATAGGAAATTTAGATCATGAAGAGTTTTGGGTAGTATACCTGAACAATGCAAATAGAGTATTACAAAAGAAACAGATTAGTGTAGGGGGGAGGACAGGAACATTTGTGGATCCTAAGGTTGTTTTTAAAAATGCACTTAACTTTGACGCCACGGCAATTATTCTTGCACATAATCATCCAAGTGGTAAATTAACTCCTAGTGTATCAGATAAAATTTTAACCAAAAAAATCAAAGAAGCTGGAGAGGTTTTGGATATTAATTTATTAGATCATTTGATTATAACAGATAAAGAGTATTTTAGCTTTGCCGATAAGTTTATGCTATGATATTGATCTATATTCAAAAAAATACCCCCAGGGTCTCTTATATATGTAGGCATATTTGTAAGAGGATGCTGGGGATGGAGGTTGATTTTACCTCTAAGATAGAATCTTTTATAGCCCATGACGGTCCTAAGTTTTCATATGGAAAAAAACCATTAGGAAAAGAACTTTTTTTTCAGAGTACAGCACTGCTTTTCGAACAAGGAATTAATGATGTAGCGGTTAAGGTGGTAGATTGGGAAGATACAAAGTGTTTTTTTGGGGTTACTCATGAGAAATCAGCATTGCCATTTGATATTTTTGCAGCCTCTTTTTATTTGTTAAGCAGATATGAGGAATACCTGCCACATGTAAAAGACGGATTAGGGAGGTATAGTGCTACAGAAAGTATAGCTTATATACATGACTTCCTAAAGGATCCTGTAGTAGATATTTGGGCATTAAAATTTAAGAATAAAATACAAGAACGGTTTCCTGAAATTGGCTTTCAAAAGAAACAGTTTTCGATACAACCAGTAGTGTATGTATCAAGTGCTTTGGCTTATAATAAAATAGGACTTCTGCAGTCTTCAATAGGAATTTTAAAAGATCTAATTTATCTGAGATTTCACCAGATCAAATACCGATTTAACGTTTTGGTAGGATTAAAAAAAGATCCTTTTGATACTTTTGACTTTTTTATACGACTACAGAAAAGTAAAAAAAGAAAGCTCATTGTTTTTTTTGGTGTAGGAGATTATTCAAGTTATGAGATAAACATAAATCATAATAATGAATTGTATCGGCGAATGATAAAACATGTAGCAGATTATATAGAGGTAGGTCTTAGAGTTTCTTATGAAGGAGTGTGTGATTTTTTAAAATTAAAAAAAGAAAAACAGCGAATAGAACAAATTGTGAACCGGCAATCACAATATAGTTTGTGTACTTTTTTTAAAATAAAGTTACCAGAAGCGTATAGGAACTTTGTAGAGCTCGAAATAAAAAGAGATTTCTCGATGGGATATGCAGAATACAGTGGCTTTAGAGCTGGGACATGTACGCCTTTCTTGTTTTATGATCTTGATTATGAGGTGCAAACTCCTTTAATGGTGTATCCAACTTCGTTTACAAGTCTGAGTTTGTTGAAAGAAGGGAGAGATAAAGAGTCGGTTTTAAAAAATATAATATACTATTTAGATAAAATAAAAAAAGTGCAAGGAATATGCGTCCCTGTTTTTTTGAATGAAATGTTGGGGGAACTAAATGAACAAAAATATTGGAAGACCATCTTTGAGCACTTGTGGAATATAGATGAATCCCGGGAATTAAAATGATAATGCTAGGTGAAAAATACGATTAAACATATTTTTTTTGATTTGGATCATACCCTCTGGGATTTTGATAGAAATTCAGCTTTGGCGTATGCAATGCTATTTGAAAAGCATCAATTGGCTATTGATGTGAATGATTTTTTGAAAACGTACCGTCCGATAAATATGAATTATTGGAAACTGTATAGAGAAGAGAAAATTACAAAACAACAATTGAGGCAAGGTCGTTTATCAGATACTTTTACGTCTTTGCATCAGGAAGTGCCTGAAGATTTGATTGATCGCCTGGCAGATGATTATATCAGATTTCTACCTAAGCATAATTATTTGATAGAAGGAGCCAGAGAAGTATTAGAATACTTAAAACCCAAATATGTATTGCATATTATTACCAATGGGTTTAAAGAGGTGCAATACAAAAAATTGGAAAATGCTAAAATCCTTCATTTTTTTGATACGGTAACCAATAGTGAAGAGGTGGGGGTAAAAAAGCCAAACCCTATTATTTTTGAAAAAGCATTGCAAATTTCCGGCGCGAATATTGATAGTAGTATCATGATTGGAGATAATTATGAAGCAGATATATTAGGTGCGGAAAAAGTAGGGATTCAGGCTATTTGCTATAACTATCATCAAGAGAAATTACCGGAGGATATCCTTCAGGTTTCTGATTTAAAGAGTATTAAGGAGTATCTTTAAACGGAAAAATTGTATATTAAAAGGATTTTATGAAAGCCCCTTAGTATGAAAATAAAAAAAGTAAGCTTGTTGTTATCAATGTTAGGGATGATAATAACAATGATTTCTTGTGTAAAAGATGTCGACGGGAGTCAATTGGAAGACGTAGTATTAAACCCTGTTTACGAACTGGATTTTATGTACTCCAGAGTTGATACAGAAGAGTTAATCCCTTCAGGTACTGATCCTTCTATTGTTATTCCGGAACTAGTAGTGAGTGATACCTTACAGTACGATCTGGTTGGAAATGATTTTGCAGTGGATCATATCGAAAGAGTAGAGATTCAATTTACCATTGATAATACGATTCAAAGAGAATTCGAGTTGATGTTTGCCTTTTTGAATGATGGAAATCAGCAGGTAGGACCATCCTATACAATTCTTATAGATCCTGGTTTAGGACCTGATACTGCTCCGGTGCGAACAACCGCTGAAATTGTTATGGATAATGAAACCATAAGAACATTAAGAGATGCTTCCCAATTAACGTCTTCTATACGGGTAGAGAATGTGAGTAGTAACTTGATCGGTGTACTCGAATTAAAATCAAAAGCAACATATTATATCAACTATCAATTATGAGAATATATCTATACCTGACAATTACCTTGTTCTGGGCAGGAATAGTGTATTGTCAAAATAAAGTGAGCCTATATGATGTGGTAGAAATACCACAATCGTTATTGTTAAACCCGGGAGCAGAAGTGAATTTTAATTATCATGCTGGAATTCCTTTTCTTTCCCATTATCACGTGAACGCAGGGCTAAGAGGAGCTTCTGTTCATGATGTGTTCGCAGATGATGGACGCGATATTAATGTGAAAATAGAGGAGACATTACACAAGCTTACAAGTAATGACTATGTAACCCTGACACAGCAAGCAGAGATTCTCAGTGTAGGATGGAGGAGTAAAAGAGATAAAAATATGTACTTTTCTGCAGGTTTGTATGAAGAACTTGATCTGATAGCATATTTTCCAAAGGATTTTGCGATTCTGGCTTATGAGGGGAACAGAGATCACCTCAATAGACCTTTTCGTTTCTCAGATATTAGTGCAGTAGTAGATTTTCTGACAGTTTATCATTTTGGGATTAATAAAAAGATTGATAAGCAATGGACTTTTGGAGCCAGAGCAAAAGTGTATTCCAGTATTTTTAATATGAGGAGTACTCGAAATTTCGGAGCTTTTACAACTATTGAAACTCCAAATGGGAATAATATTTATCAGCATGTTATTAGTAATGCTGATGTAGCGGTTAAAACAGCAGGATATGCTTCTCTGAGAGCGATAGAATCAGAAGATACTGATGATGGAGCTAAACAAGTGAAAAATAAATTTATTGGTAGGGCATTACTTGGTGGAAACCTGGGAGTAGGAGCTGATATAGGATTTTCTTATCGGTTCAAGGATTATTGGACACTTACTGGGAGTTTGACAGATCTTGGAGTTATATTTTATACAAAAGATGTAGAGACATATAAGGCAGAGGGGAACTACGTATTTGAAGGTTTCGAAACCCCTGTTCATATGTCAGATAATAATATCGAAGATTTTGTAGAAGATTTTAAAGCTGCAGTAGGGCTAGATACGATTCATAAAAGTTATGTGGCAATGCGCCCCCTAAAAATAAATAGTTCTATAAAATATTCCTTTAATCGATACGATGAAAATTGTAATTGTTATGAAAAAGGAGAGGGACCGATGCGATCTGATGCCTTAGGACTACAGTTGTTTTCTGTGTTTAGACCTAAAAGACCACAAGTAGCGGCTTCTGTTTTTTATTACAAACGATTGTGGAGTTTTTTAAGTGCCAAGGTTAATTATACAGTAGATGATCATTCTCTGACAAATGTAGGTCTTTTGCTGTCCACTCGAATTAACAAATTTAATTTCTATATTTCGGGGAATAATCTGTTTGAATATTCTAATTTAGCCAAAGCGAGAGGAGCTTCGGTTAATTTTGGATTTAATTTGATAATGTAGCTTTTTATAAACACTAATAGCACGAAATTAAATTGTTGTAAAGTAAAGATGCTACTTGTCGAATTCATTCAAATAGTAAAAAAATAAATAAATGAGAAAAGGTTTATTTGTTCTGGTAAGTATGTTTTTTGCCATTCAAATGTCAGCACAGACTGCAAGTGTAAATGATTTTAAATATGTGATAGTGCCAAAAGGATATGACTTTACAAAAAAAGAAGATGCTTATCAACTCAATTCATTGAGTAAATTTCTTTTTAATAAATATGGTTTTACTGCTTTTCTTAGAGGAGAGGAATTGCCAAAAGATTTGTATGAAAATGGCTGTAAGGCACTAACGGCTGATGTACAGAAAAAACCAGGTTTTTTAACGACTAAGTTAGTTGTAGAGTTAAAAGATTGTAAAGGAACCGTAGTATTTACTTCTAAAGAGGGAACCAGTAGGGAAAAAGAGTTTAAAAAAGCCTATCATGGAGCCTTAAGGGATGCGTTTAAAGGTGTAGAAGCTTTACGTTATGCCTATAATGAGAAAGCAGAAGCAGAGATGACTCATGTTGCTGTAGAAAAAGAAAAGGAAGTTCCTGTAGAAAAAAATATAGTTTCGGCTCCGGTATCAGCAATTCCTTCAAAAAGTAATTCATTTCTTTTTAATGGAAAAAGTGTGAACTTTAAAAAAGAAGCATATGGTTTTCTAATCACTCATTCTGATAGTAGTGTACTTGGTAAAGCATATAAAACATCCAGAGAAAATAGCTTTATTGTTCAAGGACAAGAACTAAATGGAATTGGTTATTTCGACGGTTATGGTAATTTGGTGTTAGAGCGAGTGAATCCAGCTACCAATAAGGTTATTGTAGATACATTTGCACGTCAGTAGTATTCGTTTTTAGTAATTGTATTTGTCTTTCCAGCGGTTTTTGAGAAAGGATCTGAAAGCATTTTCTCGTTGATTATCTCCGGGTTCGTATAATTTTGTATTGCTGATTTCTTCTGGAAGAAACTCCTGTGAAACAAAATTATCTTTATGATTATGTGCGTATTGGTAATTTTCTCCATATCCCAATTCTTTCATGAGTTTAGTTGGAGCGTTTCGAATGTGCAATGGTACGGATAGATCCCCGGTTTGTTTTACTAATTGTTGAGCGTGATTAATAGCCATATAGGAAGCATTGCTTTTTGCAGAAGTAGCTAAATATATAGCACATTGACTCAGGATAATTCGCGCTTCTGGAAACCCGATTGTCGTTACAGCCTGAAATGTATTATTAGCCATAATCAGTGCTGTAGGGTTTGCATTACCAATATCCTCAGAAGCGAGAATGATTAGTCGACGAGCGATGAACTTTACATCTTCTCCTCCTTCAATCATCCTAGCTAACCAATATACGGCGGCATTAGGATCACTTCCTCGAATTGATTTTATAAAAGCAGAGATAATATCATAGTGTTGCTCTCCGGTTTTATCGTAGCGTACGGTGTTTTGTTGTACAAGTTTCAGAACGAGATCATTGGTTATTTGTATGCTGTCTGATTCCTGGCTGGAAACGATTAATTCAAAAATATTAAGTAGTTTTCTGGCATCTCCACCACTTAGTCGCAAGAGTGCATCGGTCTCTGATAATGTTATATTTTTAGAAGCCATAAACTCGTCTTCCTTCATAGCTCTGTGCAATAGCGCTTCTAGTTCTTCTTTTCCAAATGCATTCAAGATGTATACCTGACATCTGGAAAGTAGTGCAGGGATTACTTCAAAACTAGGGTTCTCAGTAGTCGCTCCTACTAATGTAATCCAACCTTTTTCGACAGCGCCTAACAGTGAATCTTGTTGCGATTTGCTAAAACGGTGAATCTCATCAATGAATAAGATGGGGTTTTTGGCAGTAAATAATCCGCCACTTTGTTTTGCTTTTTCGATGACCTCCCGTACATCTTTAACGCCACTGTTAATAGCACTCAAGGTATAAAAAGGGCGCCCGGACTCAGAAGAGATAATATTAGCTAGTGTTGTTTTTCCGACACCTGGAGGTCCCCATAAAATAAGAGAAGGGATCATACCTCTTTTTATTTGTTGGGTAAGCGAACCATTGTCTCCTATCAGGTGCTCCTGACTAAGATACGCTTCTAATGTTTTAGGACGAATTCTTTCAGCAAGTGGTTTATTCATAATGGTAAAAATACATTCTTTTTCGATTTTTTATATCGAAAAGCAAAAGACAGACGTTATTTTATGACAATTTATCCGACTTTTTGAATTTGGAGAACTTTTTGAAGTTGTATCTATATTATAAGCGAGTACAATGAATACTGAAAATCATTTTTATTTTAAAACAGGAGTTATAGGGTACCCTATACTCTTTGTGCTTGTTATATGGGTTGTATTTTGGTTTGAAATACGTTTTGGATTCGATTTTAATCATTTTGGTGTCGTGCCCAGAACTCTAAAAGGGATGAGAGGAATCTTTTTTTCGCCATTCATTCATTCAGGAATAGAACATCTGTGGCATAATACATTACCCTTGTTGATTTTGTCAGCTGCATTGTTTTTCTTTTATGCAAAAAATGCGTGGAAAGTCCTTTTGTGGGGAGCATTTTTGACTGGAGTGTTTACCTGGATTATAGGGCGTCCTTCTTATCATATTGGTGCAAGTGGGGTTATCTATATGTTGTTTGGTTTTTTGTTTTTTAAAGGAGTATTGGCAAAACATTTTAGGTTGATTGCGTTATCGTTAGTAGTTGTTTTCGTGTACGGAAGTATGATATGGTATACATTTCCGGTAGATCCTAAAATCTCATGGGAAGGACATTCCTCAGGTTTATTAGTAGGAACTGTAATGGCTTTTTTGATAAAAAAGGGAATCGCTACTCCTGAACGATACGCATGGGAAGCTCCAGATTATAATCCGGAGGAGGATGATTTTTTAAAACACTTTGATGAGGATGGAAATTTTATAGAACATACTCCTGAAATGCCCGAAGAAGAAATCATTATTGTGTATAATTATAAAGAACTTACTTCGGATAAAAATAAGGATGAAGAGGAGTGATTATGTTCGTTGTCTAACGGTTTCAAACAAAAAAGCACCACATGCAACAGAAACATTCAATGAGGCGATTTCGCCCGATAGGGGGAGTTTAGCTTTAGTGTCTACTAATTTTAAGACGGAAGGAGAAATTCCTTTTCCTTCATTTCCCATGATAATTGCTGTGGGAAGTGTCAGATTTGTTTCATAAATAGAATCTGTAGCTTTTTCAGTTGCCGCAACGATTTGTATTCCCGAGGATTGAAGGTAGAAAATCGCATCTTTTATGTGATCTACTTTGCAAATAGGGATTTTAAAAATAGCGCCTGCAGAAGTTTTTACAGTATCGGCACTTACCGGAGCCCCTCCTTTTTTTTGTATAATAATTCCATGAACTCCTGTACATTCTGCTGTACGAATAATAGCTCCAAAATTACGAACATCGGATAATTGATCAAGTACTAGAAACAAAGGGGTGTCACCAGATTCTATTGTTTGGATAACCAAATCTTCCAGGGTGTAAAAATCAATAGGAGCTATTTGTGCTACAACACCCTGATGATTTTTTTTGGTGATTCTGTTTAATTTTTCTATTGGAACCAATGAAAAACCGATACCATTTTTTTTGGCGAGATGCATGAGTTCTTTGGAAAGCTCTCCTTGAAGACCTTTCTGTATAAAGAGTTTATCGATTGTTTTTCCAGCTGAAATAGCTTCTATTACTGCCCTGATACCAAAAATCTGAGAATCATTTTTCATGAGGGCAAATATAGGTATAAAAAAAACATCCCTCTGAAAATATTCAGAGGGATGAAAAATGATAAGATTTTTATCAAGTGTTATTAATGAAATGGTAATACAGCATCATCAGTCTTATTAGATACTAATACTTCATTTAAGTTTATTGTAGTTGTAGCAGTGCCAGCATCAGCATCATATGTAAAACCGTCTAGGTCAGCAATAATAGCGCTAATAAAGGATGGGATAACGGGTGTGGTGCCAGGGTCTCCATCAGAAATATTGGGGTTTTGTAATATTTCATTTTCATGGATTACAAGTTTAACACCCATGTCAGCAAAACGTAACCCTTCTCCGATAAAAACTTCTTGCCTTGTTCTGTATAATAATTCTAAGGCATCGTCATCTGCAGCTGTAAGTCCATTGATTTCGTCTAAAGTTAAAGAGGTTCCTGATATAGAAGGTACGCTTATTTCACCACTTTGCCTGTCAAGAACTAATCCGCTTCTACCGTTAACAACAACCGTAGCCTTATCAGGTCTCGAACCAGGATCTCTTTGTGTTCTTCCTTCTATTTGATCTGAAAAGGTTCTTACTTCCCTATTGTTTACTAATGATAACAGATCTCTTAAATGATCTTGTGCTCCACTTAGGTTTCCGTCAGAAAGAGCTGCTTCGGCTAGAATAAAGTAAGCCTCTTCTGCTTTTAAATAATTTACAGACTGATCCACATTTTCTTCTAGGAAAGAGTATTTAGGATCTAAAAAGTCTAATGTTGGTAGCGGTTGTAAGTCGTCAAAACTTGCTCTTTGAAATAATGCATTGTCCATTATGTTTACTGGACCATTCTCCTGATCATATTTAGCAGGTCTTAAAAAGTCACTTTGTATTCCTAAAGCATTATTGGCGGCTTCGACGGCATCAGCTTTGTTTCCTAGATAATAATTTGCTCTTGCTTTTGCTAAGTAATACTCTGCCTTTGGATTTAACCCGATAGCGATGTCAAAAGAAGCAATTGCTTTGGTTAAATTTTCTGTAGAACTAAAGGTAGTTCCAAGTTCTTCTTGAGCAAGATGTGAAAAATACATCCCTGCAAATAAATAGGACATTCCTTCAAAAAAATTGTATTCTGCTTCTGTGTCAGTTGTATATGCAGAATCATTTGGTCCTACAGTTTCTAAACCAAATTTTGCAGCTTCTCTAAGTCGGGCTATTCTGAATTGAGTGTCTCTTATGTCAGGATCGTCAACTCTGATAGTTAAACCGTCTAAAAATTGGCTAAAAAATGTTTGTGTATTAACATAATTATCGGATCCTAACTCAGCTAGAATTAAGATTTCATTTAATGTAATTGATAAGTCTCTATCAATACCATCTTTCCAAATGGAAGAAGAATTTGTTAAGCCAACAATAGCACTTTCCGGTAGATTTTGATTTTCTACAGCAGTGAAATCAGTTGCGTCTTTAAGGTCGTCTGTACATCCAAACAGAAAACCAATTGCAATTATATAAATAGATAATTTTTTCATTTTTTTCATTTTTGATTTTCTTAGAAATGGAACTTAAGAGATGTCATGTAGATTCTAGGAGCGGATTCTGTTCCATACGCAAATCCTCCACTACCAAAAGCATTTTGATTTCCAACTCCAGATCCTGTGGTTTCTGGGTCAAATTGACCTGCAGTCCAGTTGAATGGGTTCGTAACAGTAAAGCCAAAAATTACATCATCAAAAAGTCCTAGCTTATCTCCAAAAGAATAACTAGCTCCAATGTTTCTTATTTTTAAGAAGTCACTATCGAAAACAAAATAGTTTACATAGTTAAAAGGGCTTGTTGTTCCTACTAGATCTTCTGGAATACCTGTATTGTCGGATTGTCTTAAATGTCTTAACAAGAAACTTAGATCAACAATCTTTCCTCCAAATTGATAATCCCCTGTCATAAAGATATTTAATCTGTCCCAGGTGTAATTTAGACCAAAAGAACCAAAATTAGGAGCAAACGTATCACCTAAAGAAGAATTAGGAGTTAGTGTATATGTTCCATCACCATTAGGGTCAGCTCTTGTTCCTCTTAAGTAACCAAGAGATTGTCCTTCTTCAACCCAAGAACCGATCACTGTAAAACCACCAACATTAAAAGCAGGAGCTCCTCCCGTACTAGATACATAATTATCGTTGATGTTGTAAGAGGCATTTATACTTAAGTTATGCTTTCCTTTGTTTATAATATTGGCATTTAAAGCAAATTCCCAACCTTCGTTTTTAATTTCTCCAATGTTTTGTACTTGATTAAACTGACCGTTAGATGGAGGTTGTCCAGGAGTAAATAAAGCATCTTTTGTTGTGGCAGTATATTTTGTTCCACTTAAATTAATTCGATCTTCAAATAAGCCTAGCTCAATTCCGTATTCTGTAGTAACTACTGTTTCAGAAATTAAATCGTCATTTCCAGGCTGGTTAAATATAAAAGTAGGGGTGCCTAAAAATGGGTTAAGATTAAATGTCTTATCTTGAGAAAAAGCTCTAGCAAAGTTAGTAGCCTCTCCATAATTAGCTCTTAGTTTTATAGAAGATAAAACAGTACTGATACCACTGTCATAATAAAAATCATGATCAGAAATGTTGTAAGTGATTCCTATTTTTGGTAAGAATAAAGGGTCTGTATTTTTACCTGCCTGAGTGTTTTGGTCTAGACGACCACCAAATTCAAGAAAGGCTACATTGTATATTCCAATGTTTTCAAGAAAATAAATACCGTAGTTGGCATTTTCTAAAATAAAGTCATCAGCAGTTCTCGTTGGAAAAAAGCCTAAATCGGTTGTTCCATCAACCCCACCAGATCCTGTTGTTCGATATTGTCTGTCAGTCGATCTAAAAAATTGACCTCCTAAAACAGTAACAAAATCAAAGTTTTGAATACTTCCTCTATGGGTAAGGTTGAGGTCTCCTGTAACAGTGAAGGCATTTCTTATTAGTCGATTAACTGCAGCTTGATCAGTTGTTCCAGGATTTAAATTTCCAGAGGCAATTCCAAATGCATTCGTAGAATTCTCTTGTTGTAAAGAAGTTCTTGAGTCAATACCTATGGTAGCGTTACCTTGAATGTTGTCTGAAAAATCGTATGTAAATTTATTGGAATTGGTAAAACGATTAACGTTGTTCATAATATCTACAAGTGGTCCAATGGCGTTGGAGCGATCGAGCTCAACTTGCCATTCTTCCTCTGTTAATTCATCGAGGTTCCCTCTACCAGCACCTTCAAAAGCAGAAAACCTTGAATCACTGGTATTAGCGTTGTAATCAAGATTAGATTGGAAACCAACATAAGAGAAAGAACCTTGGTATCTCAACTTATCAGTAATCCTAGCTCCTAATCCAAAAGACAAGTTTCTTCTAACTTGTTCATTAAGTTTGTTAAAAGAGTCATCTGAATATAGGCTTCCTGAAAAGTTATAGGTTACTTTTTCATTTCCTCCGTTGACACCTACTTTATATTCAATAGAGAACCCTGGTTTAAATAAAGCTTCCGCTGTTCTTTTATACTTTAAATAGTCTTCAGTTGCTTTGATAACTCCAAGTCGGGATTCAAAGGTGAACCTTGATTTACCAGAAGTACCTTTTTTGGTAATAATTTGAATAACACCATTAGCAGCATCTGCTCCATATAATGTCGTTGCAGCCCCTCCTTTTATATACTCAATCTTTTCAATAGATTCTACTGGAATATCTGCTAAGGCAGAAATGTCAGCTCCACCTGTAGCAATTGCTAATTGAGGATTAGAGTTTAGGTTATCAACACGAACACCATCGACAATTACCACAGGTGTAGCCGAAGTATTAGCTGATATAGCTCCTCTGGTTCTAATAATGGCAGCAGTACCAGGTTGCCCTGAACTTAGTCTGATTTGTGCACTAGGAGTGGTTGATTGTAATAGTTGATCAATTTGGTTTGAAGGGAGTTTTTCAACTTCTTCTGCTGTAAGAAAATCTACTGTAGTAGATAATTTTCTTTTCGCTATACCGGATCCTTGCCCTGTAACTACAACTTCTTCTAGTATAGAGGCAGCTGGAGCTAATACTACATTTATTGTATTATTGTCTCCTATTACTTTTTCTACTTGTTGGAAACCAACATAACTATATGAAAGTACGGCTCCTTTGTTTACATTGATACTATAATTACCGTCAAAATCGGTTTGCGTTCCAGTTGCTGTGTTTTTTATGATAATATTTACACCAGGAAGGGGGAGTCCTTGATTATCTGTAACCGTACCGGATACTTTTTTTTCTTCTTGTCCAAAGGTTATTTGCACAAGAAATAGTGCTATGAATAGCGCTAAAATTCTACTAAATTTGATGTTCATTTTTATTAGTTATTTAAATTAGCCTTGTCAAAAATGTAAATAATAACTATAGGGAACAACTTTTTTGGTAGTATTTTTTTATTTTTTTTAGATTTAAGCTCTTTTTTTTGTTAAAAAAGCAAAAAATATGTTGTTTGAGTAATTATAAGATGGTTTTTTTGCAAGTTTTTGAATTTTAAAAGTGCTCTTAAGGAGTTTTTAAAGATGTATATTTAGATTGTATTAATAAGTGGGTAATAGTGTTTTTATGCTAAGGTGTGTATAGAAGATAATGACTAAGGTATTTTGTTTATTAAAAAATACAAATGTGAAGAGTAATAACAGTTATTCGAAAAAAAGAGGATAGCTGATTACAGATAACTCCTTAATTAGTTAAGAAGGATAAGGAATATAAAGGAGAGATATTGTTTAGGGTGGATCTAATGTGTGTTACTGGATCAAATATTGAAAGTTTTTTATTGTATCAAACGGTTTAAGTAATTCGTAAAAAATAATATATCTTAATAAAAATGAAAACACCCCGAGATTTTTCTCGGGGTGTTTATTATAAATAATGCTCTTGTCACTTAGAATAGACTATAAAGCCCACCATAGATTAGTGTCTAAATCGTCTTTGCCTTGAGCTTTAACTGCATTATCGTAATTTTCTTTGTTTAAAGAAGGTGCAGTGCCTGGGTAAGCATGTCTTCTAGGAATGCCATTTCCATTAATAGCATTAGTAATTATTTTTAATGTAGGAGCAACTCCTAAGCTTTCATAACGTCTCCATTCAGCCCAAGATTCATGTCCTTGTAAAAACAATGCAACCCATTTTTCATATGCAATAGTTTTTAGCCCGTCATAAGTAATAGTATTGATATAGGTTGTTATATCAGTATTATTAACTTCCCATTGTTCCATGCTAGCTTTAATAGCGTCTTTTGTTAATTGTTCCGAGCTACCTGCGTCCCAACCTAATTCTACTGCTTCAGCTTTTGCAAATAACATTTGAGAATAGGTAAATAAGAAAGATGGAGCTTTACTGTTTTTGATGATATTGGATGTTATAGAAGAAAAGTCAGAGGTGTCATTTTGTTCTCCATATACACCGCCAGCATGTTTAGTTGGCGTATTTACAGGTTTGTCAGAATATTTGTCCAGTCTAGGGTCTTGTGGGGTTTCAGGATTACCATTGCCAATCATAGCATTAACGAAAGTCTCTGCCATACAATAATCTTTTCTGCTCTCAAATCTATCTTGCCAAGGGTTATCGTTAGAATCCTCTTCTAAAAAAGTGTAAATAATATTTTCGTTATTACCTGAAATTGCATTTTCAATAGATTTTTTATACTGTAACGCGGCATATTCGGTTGTTCCAGGAACTTGTTTAGAAATCCTTATACTCATTATAACCTTCAGAGAGTTAGCTAGTTTTTTCCAGTTGTCCATATTTCCATTGAAAAGGATATCCCCTACAGGACCAGCTTCAGAATTAATTAAAGAAAGTGCCTCGTCAATTTCCTCAAAGGAGCCTTTGTAGATGGTTTCTACACTTTCGTATTTAGGAAATAAGTTTTCAGTTCCTTTTAGAGCTTCTGTATATGGTGCGTAGCCCCATCGATCAGCTATTGTAACAAAAATATAAGATCTTAAGATTTTAGAAACTGCTATTTGGTTGTTGAGACCTCCATAAACCGATGCATTTTCTTTCGTGGTCTCATCAGTACATACTTTAATTATTTCATTAAGGTTAACGAGTACGTCTTGATACTCTGTGTCATAACTAAAATTAAAGCCAAGGTATCTAGATTCATCAGGATAGTCTCCATTTGAAAGATATTGTACATATAAATTAGGTACGGTTGCTGTGCTATAATTATTTCCGAGATATTTTTGAGCTTCTGTTAGAAGCCCTGATGTAACAGCGTTTGATGGCTGATTAGGGTTCGTGTTGGTGTCTCCAAAGTCAGTTGTTTCACATGAGCTAAAAAAGCAAATGATAAAAACAAAACTAGCGACTAGTATTGATTTTGTGTTTTTCATGTTTAATGTTTTAGAATGTAAATTGCACATTTAAACCGTAAGATTTAGCACTAGGAGCTTGTCCTCCTTCAATGAATACTTGACCGTTCATAGCGGCGTCATTTCTTCCTCTTTCTATTTGAGAAGGATCTATGCTAGGAACTGCTGAGTACAATAAAAATAAATTATTACCGTATGCCCCTAGCTTTATATTATCTGCTCCAATTTTTTCAGATAATCTTTTAGGGAGGTTATAGGATAAGGATATTGTTCTAAGGCGTATGTATGAAGCGTCGTAAATGAATTCATCACCAATTCCAAATTTGCTTTTGAAATAGGTTTGAGGACTTACATAATAAGAAGCTTTTTGGTTTGTTTCAGAATCAATCCCTTCTATTAAGATACCTCCGGTATTGCTGCTTGAGTCGCTGACAGGAGTTATTGTTCTAGAGGTTCCATTGGAATCGGCTACTTGATTTCTTATAGGATTTCCTTTATCATTATTTCCAATTGTTGATTTGGATATACCACTATATTGTGAAAACATTTGAGTCATAGAAAAGAATTTACCTCCTTTTTGGAAATCAATACCAATAGATAAATCTAAGTTTTTGTATTTAAAACTATTTGAAAAACCACCTGTGAAATCTGGTAAGAAATTCCCTAAGTACTGTTGTTCCTCTTTAACAAAAGAGAAAGAGTCATCTGAGGTGTTTATATAAGGAATTCCATTTTCATTTCTTTTTATCCGTCGTCCATATACAGCTCCCCATTCTTGTCCAACTCTTTCCTGAATGTTAATCATGGATTCGTTACCCCAGTAATTAGGACGTCTACTATAGGCAGATATAATATTGTTTTCAACGCCTTTTGCTAATTCTATAACTTCTCTTTTTAAGGTACCTATATTAATGGATGTATTCCAAGAAAAAGAGTCGGTTTTAATAGGAGTTCCATTTATTCCAATTTCGAAACCACTGTATCGTTGTTTTCCAGAGTTGGCGTCTATAGAGTTATATCCAGTAGAAGAGTCTATTGACAATTGAACCGGAAGGTCAGAATCTTCCTTTTTAAAATAAGTAAGATCAAAACCAATCCTGTTTTTAACAAATCTCATTTCTGTTCCTATTTCAATCTCGTTACGTACACCTCCGATTAATTGAGAGTCAGGAAGGGTGTTCGGAATACTTATAGAACCTTTAGGACCATAACTAGCTTCCGTTTCATATGTCTTGGCGAGTCTGTATACATCGGGAAAACTAGGGGCTTCTGCATACCCAATTCTGGCTTTACCAAAAGTAAGGATGTCGTTTTTAGGAATTAATTTAGAGAATAAAAAGCTTAGAGAAGTTCCAAGTGTCTCAACTCTATTATTTTCAGGGTTAGCAGTAGAGTTCCAATCAAACCTATAACTAGCATCAAGGAAAAGTAGATTATTGTATCCTAAAGAACCTTTTAGGAATATCGCTTTGTTTTTCCAATTTTCGTAGTTAGTTCTTATTGTAGGTCTATCTTTTGAAGTGGCAATACTATAAAAGTCTGGTGTTGTTAAACCTCCAACTGTATTAGCTTCAAAGGATCGAAATTGGTTGTTGATAGATTCTCCTCCCAAGTTCAATAATAAATCAAATTTGTTTATTTGTTTGTTGTAATTTAATATAGCAAAATACTCATCTTGAGCATCGTTTGTTTCAAATTCATCATATTTTGGAATTCCGCTAATACTACCCCAAGCATCTCTAATGTCTTTGTCTTTTATACTAGTATTTCTTTTTCTGATTTCAATGTTGGCAGAAAATTCATCATTTATTTTATAATTCAGACCAAGGTTACCGTAAGTTGAATTTCTAAAGTTAGTGTTTAAATTTTCATAAAGCTCGAAAAAAGGTGAGTCCCAGTATTTAGGTTGCGTATCGGTTGGAGAATTGATATTCCATGAAGTGATTCTTCCCCCTCTTCTATAGTTTCTAACGCGATCCATGTCTAATTGACGTTGCCACCATTGGTTTAAGTTAGAGAAAACATTACCATAGTTTCTGTCTAGTTGATTGTTAGTTTTTCTATGTTGGTAGTTTGCATTTCCATAAAACTCTAGCTTTTTTGTTATTTTATATTTGACATTAAAAGCTACTTGAGTTGTGTTTCTATCAGAGTTTCTAACAATACTGTTTCTGTCTGTTCTCATGATCTGTCCTTTTACACTATAGTCTTCACTACCTTTTAGAAAAGTTAGACTGGTTCTGCTTGTATGTCCTCTTCGATAAAAGTCTTTTATATTATCAGGTTGAGCAGACCAAGGTCTTAATTTTCCAAATTCAGAATCACCTTGTATCCAAGAATCCCAATGTCTTACAGGTGTTCCATCAAGTTTTGGTCCCCAAGATTCGTCAGCTTTGTAAGTGGGTGTTTTTTGTCCATCAAATTGAGCCCAAGATGCAGGGTGAATGCTAGGATTGAATTCGAATGTGTCAAACTCAGTACTATACCCACCACCATATTCATTTTGATATTCAGGAAGAAGGTCAACGGTTTCAAAGGAGGTTCCGTGATTTAAAATAACTTTAGTGTCTCCAGATTTAGCTCTTTTGGTGTTTATAATGATTACACCATTTCTACCTAGAGGTCCATATAGAGCTGTTGCGGCAGAACCTTTTAATACTGACATGTTCTCAATGTCTTCAGTGTTAACATTGTCTGAATTTTCCATTTTTATACCATCTATGATATAAAGAACATCTGTATTTCCTCTTAGGCGAATCTCTCCTGAGTCAAAACCAGCAGCAGGACCTCCAATAAATTGAACACCTGAAACTTTACCGGCCATTGCTGTAGATACATCAGAAATTAGGTTTTTACCTATTTCTTCTCCTTCTACAGATTGTACAGAATATCCTACAGATTTTTTAGACCTTTTTATACCTAATGCGGTCACAACTACTTCTTCAAGTTCCGAAGCGTCTTCTTGAAGAGTTACATTAATTGTTGATTCTTCTCCAACAACCAGTTCTTTTGTAGAAAAACCAATGTAGCTAAAAGAAAGTACTGCTCCTTTATTAACTTCGATAGAATAATTACCATCAAAGTCAGATTGAGTTCCGCTACTTGTCCCTTTGACAAGTATGTTTACCCCAGGTAAAGGCATTCCGTTATTATCGGAAATAACACCTGAGACAGTTTTTTCTTGTGCAAAAGTTAATTGCACAACAAACGCTAGGAATAGCGTTAAAATTACACTAAACTTTGTTCTCATTTTACGATTTATTTGAATTAACCGCGTCAAAAATGTGAATAATATGCATATAAAGCAACTTTTTGTTGATAATTTTTTAATTAATGCATAGAGGGGTTTAAGTTATACTTAAAAAGATGTGTTTTTTTTGAAATGTTAATAAATATAAGGGGTTTGGTGGTTTTTGGTGAGTAAGGTATTTTAAATGAATAGATTACATTGAATGTTAAAGTTGGGTTAATAATCCGGCTTTTTTGGAAAAAGGAGTCTTGTTTTTTGAATATAGCTAAAATGTTAAAATTATAAAGTGAAGCACTAAAAAGATGAAATTTTAAAATTTTTTGGAGAAAACTTTAGTTTTTAGCTTTAGAAGAAGTGGAAAAGGTAGGGGGCTAAAAAGAAAAGACCGATAAACATCGTTTATCGGTCTTATTATTCTTAAGAAATATTTGTTTTCTTAGTATCCTTTGTTTTGATCCATGTTTGAATTAGCGTCTAATTCAACTTGTGGGATTGGCATAGCCATTCTATGATCTCCATATGGAATTGATTGAGATATATTTTGTTTAGGATCTATTTTTTCGATATTCTTTTGTGTTCTTAACAAGTCATCATATCTAAAACCTTCAAAAATAAGCTCTTTTCTTCTTTCGTTAAGGATGTCATCTTTAGTAAGGGGAGCTGTATAGGCAGAAGCTCCTCTTTCTGCAGTTAAAAGGTTTATCTGAGTTAATGCATCTCCTCCTGTTTCAAATAATGCTTCAGCATAGTTTAAGATAACTTCCTCAAATCTGATAATAGGAACATTGTCGTATCCATTTAGAGCGGGGTATTTTCCTAAATTTCTTAATCTTTCATCTTCCATTCCAAGAATATCAGCTCTAACATCTCCTGCCTCATAAAGGTTGCTTACGTTCTCAAGAACCTCAATGTCACCGTAAACATCTCCTTTATAGATAAACCCTAAACTATTAGAGTCTAAGTTGTCTATGTCGCTATATGCCAACTCAAAAATAGAGTTTTGAGCAGCATCAATGGCAAAAGAGTTAACATAGTTATCTTTTGGTACAATTGAATATAAACCAGAGTTAATTACTAGTTCAGCTGCTGCTTTAGCTTCATTATACATGCCAAAATATAGTGCTACTTTTGATTCTATAGCTTTAGCAGTATATTTAGACATAGTTTCTTTTGAGCTGTCATAATGAGCATCGCTCATTGTGTTGAATGCCATGTTCAAGTCCTCGAAAATAAACTTCTTTACTTCTTCAATAGTGTTTCTAGAAGGGGTTAAGTTGTCTCCTCTAAACTCAGTAACGTAAGGTATTCCTAAAGTTCCACCAACATGTTGTTGACCATAGTTTCTAAGAAGGTCAAAATGAGCTAATGCTCTAATGGCATAAGCTTGCCCTTGAATGTGTTTAGCTTCGGATATATCTGAAGTAGTTTCGTCAAAGGAAGAAACATCAGTTCCTAAGATAATATTGGCACTAGCAATTACTCTGTATGCATGAGTCCATATTCCAGGGTTTCCGTCTGCAGTATAATTAAAGGTAGCAGGGGTTTGGAAACGCCCAGAGTTACCGTTTGCAAAGACATTATCTGTTCTGACCTCATTGTGGATTATAAAGTCTCTACCATAGTATTGACGTACAGTCATTCTACTGTACGCACCTCTTAAGACACCAGCTAAATCTTCTGTAGAGCTAATGCTTCCTTCGAGTTGTTTTTCTTGGGCAAGGGTTGGGTCAAGATCGCTTGTTGTACATGATGTAAATGAAACAACAGCTGATAGGCATATGTATATTAATTTATTTTTCATTGTTTCTTAGAATTTAAGATTAACACCTAAAGAGTAAGTTTTTGTCGGAGGCGTAGTTAAGCTGGTGAAACCGTTAGCTTGTACTTCAGGATCGTATTTTAATCCGCTGTCTTTAACCCATGTAAATACGTTGGTTCCTCTAACAAATATTCTTGCAGATGCTAAACCTACTAGGTCTAAATGTTTGTTTTGGAAATTGTATCCCAAAGTTATGTTTTTCAGTCTTATGAAATCTCCGTCATGAAGGAATCTTGTATGGGTTCTCCATGGTTCTGCAGTATAAGTAACTTTTGATACTTCAGTAACGTCTCCTGGTTCTTGCCATCTGTCTAATACAGTGTTTATTCCATTATAAAATTGCAAAGAGAATCTATCGTTTCCGTTTGTGTAACGAGCCCAATCTTCATAAACCTGATGTCCTCCGGCATAGTAAGCATTAGCATCTAGGAAGAAGCCTTTATAGTCAATGTGAATGTTAGCTCCTGCAGTTAGAGTTGGTAATGCTCCTGTTCCTTGAAAAGCTCTTTCTGCTTCATTATAGTTGGTTGTAGTTTCTCCGTCTGTTCCGTTAAGGTAATAAAGGTTCTCTCCTGTGTTAGTGTCAACACCAGCGAATTTTCTCATGTACCATTCCCATACGGTGTGACCAGATTGAACTCTTCTTGTTCCTGTAGATATTGAGATTTCTTCTCCATTACCATCTGTTGCAAGCTCTAATACTTCGTTTTTATTGGTTGATAAGTTTCCTCCTATAGAAAGATTGAAATCATCAGATCTTACGATTTCAACATTTAATTCAACTTCAAAACCTTTGTTTTCCATTCTTCCAATATTCTGGTTTTGTATTCCAAAACCTGTAGTTCTTGATAATGGAACTTCTTGAAGTAAGTCAGTAGACTCTCTTCTATAGTAAGAGAAAGAACCAGAAACTCTATTTTGGAATAAACCAAAATCAACACCTGTGTCAAATGATTTTGATTTTTCCCATGTAAGGCTGTTGTTACCAAATGTAGATGGGTATACAGCAGATGAACCTTGGTAATCCGCATCATAGCCTAATAATGTTTGGTATGTGTTTAAGTCTATATTGGCATTACCAGAAATACCATATGAAGCACGAAGTTTTAGGTTGTTTATAATATCTTCAGTACCAGTCATAAAGCTTTCGTTTTGGACATTCCATGCTGCACCAAGAGACCAGAAAGTTCCCCATCTGTTGCTTTCGTGGAATCTAGAACTAGCTTCTTTTCTATAAGTAGCATTTAAAAGGTACTTGTTGTCATAACCATAGCTCATAGTTCCCAAGTAAGAAGCTACACTCCAGTCAAAGAATCGAGAGTCAGCTGTTGTTGGTTTACCTGCAGAGTTTAAGTTGGTTAATCCGTCAGCAGCAAAGTTTTCTCCTTCTGCATTTAAGTAGTTTCTTTTATTTTCTTGGTATTCTTGTAAAAGTTTTAGGTCGAACTTATGTAGATCATTTACAATAAAGTTATAGTTTAAAGAGTTTTGGAATACATAATTAGTTATGATTCTAGTAGTTCTTGAAGCTGAACCACCAAGATCTTCAGCGTCTCCATGAGTTCTATTCTGATATCTTTTTCGATCAAAAACAGTATAATCAATATTAGCTCTTGATGTGAATGATAAGTTCTCTATAGGTGTATCCCATGTAATAGAGTTGTTGTTTATAATTCTTGTGAACTTGTTTAAACTAATATCGTTTTCAGCTATCCATAAAGGGTTTCTTACACTTCCTACGTTATCAATGTTAATCGTTCCGTCTGAATTATAAGGAGTTCTTAGGGGAGACATAAAATATTTAGCAGTTCTAGGTGACCCAAAATAAGCACTTCCTTCAAGTAATCCGTCTTGCTCTGTGTTAGCAACGGTAGTTTTAGTGTTGAACTTTAATTTGTTAGAAAGATCTCTAGAGTATCGTAAACTTCCTGAAATTCGTTTAAAGTCTGCTCCAATTACGGTAGCTTCTGAATTAAAAAGACCTAAAGAGGCGTAGAAGTTTGATTTTTCGTCACCTCCAGTAACGGAAAAGTTGTACTCTGATTGAACAGCATCTTTATTTTTGATGACATCTGCCCAGTTTCCTTCAGGTCTTCCAGCAGCATTCCAATCAAGATAATCTCTGCCAAATACATTTGTATTAGCTTCGTAATATGCTTGTGCTTGATCTCTAGAAAAACCTTCACTTGCTCCAAAAGTATTATATAAAGACTCATAAAATAATTGTTCTCTTTCGGCTGCAGTAAGGACTGTTGGTCCACTAACAGCATCGTTAGAAAAACCGACAGATGAATTAAGAGTGTAAGTAGTTTTTCCTGTTTTTCCGCTTTTAGTGGTAATAACAATTACTCCATTAGCACCTCTTGCTCCATAGGCAGCGATTGCAGACGCATCTTTTAATACCGTGATACTAGCAATATCAGAAGAGTTGATACTAGAAAGGGAAGAAAGAGTAGATGAAGCAGGAGCAGTATTTCCTCCATCACCTCTTGTGTCAGCTAAATCTATGTTATCCATAGGAACTCCATCAATAACGTAAAGAGGCTCATTTCCGGCTGTAATTGAGCTGATACCTCTTATACGAATTTGTTGAACAGAACCTGGTGTTCCAGAGTTTCCGGATATAGTAAGACCAGAAACCTTTCCTTGTAATACTTGATCTACAGAAGCTACAGGTACTTGTTCTATTTCCGCAGCTTTAATCTGTACTACAGAACCAGTTACTTCACTTTTTCTTTTTGAAGAATATCCCATTACTACAACTTCTTCTAGTTCTGCAGAGTCTTCTTCTAATTGAATCGAAATAACAGAATTGTCTCCAATTGCCATTTCTTTGGTTGTGAAGCCTATATAGCTGAATGTAATTACGGCTCCTCTATTAGCTTTAATGGAATAATTTCCATCAAAATCAGTTTGAGTTCCGTTATTGGTTCCTTTGATAAGGATGTTTACTCCAGGAAGTGGGAGCCCACTATTGTCTGTCACTGTTCCTGTGACAGTCTTCTCTTGCGCAAAAGTTAATTGCACAACAAACGCTAACAGTAGCGTTAAAATTCCACTGAATTTTGTTCTCATTTTACGAATTGTTTTAATTAGCCAGCGCCAAATTTGGAAAGAAAAATGTTATAAAACAATTTTTAGTTCATAAAATTTATAGATGAACAGTGGATTTGTATCGATAATATGTTAAATAAAAGGGAGATTTTTTAAAAAAATAATACTAAAAGTAGGGGTTCTCTTTTTTTTGTAAGGGGAATAGCTAAAAAAGAGATTATCTCTTGTTTGTTAGTGTTTTATTTAGATTTTTTTAAGATTTTTTTTAATAAAAATGAGTATAGATGTGGGTTACTTTGTACAGTCTGTTATTTTTACTTTAGCAGGGTAATTGTTATTCGTTTTTAGAATTATTTTTTTCTTGTCTTTTCTTCTGAATTTTACGATTCCTTGAGTTAAGGTTTGTTGTGGGTTTAATAAAACATATTCTTTGGATTTGGATATTTTTTTGACAAGCACAATAGCAATATCAATTTTATTCATTTTTTTAGAGGCGATTTTTTCATTAGTGGTAAATAAAATTACCTCTTTTTCTGGAAGGTATTGTTCCATGAGAATACTGTCTTGATATTTTGTATGAAAAAAGACAGTGTTGTCAATAATGATTTTGGCATCTTTAAAATTACCAAGGGTATTGTATTCTATTGATAAGCAGTTTCCTGTGTGTGTTTTTTGTGTGTTATTGCATGAGTATAGTAAGATAAGACTAGATGTTATAAATAAAAATATTCGGTTTTTAGGCATAAGGAACTTATGTTTTAATCAAAAAATAAAAGCCACCATAATTTATGGTGGCTTTTGTATTTTGTTGTTGTTTTTAATACGTTAAGGTAAGAGTTCTCCAGTCTTTAGAACCACTTGCAGCTCCTTCTGATCCGGCATTACTTGCTCCTCCAAAAGTGTAATTGGTGTCAGCTGTAATTTCTAATTCGGTGGCAGGAACGGGGTACATAGTTGGTGTTCCTGGTTGTAATAGATCGTGTCTCCTCATAAAAGCCCAGTTTACTGCCATTCCTGAGGCAAGGTCTAATTCAATTGAATATTCGTAGAAAATAGCATTTCTAACAGTTTCGGCTGTAGGTGTGGTAGATTGGTTTCCAGTAGTCATTCTTGGAGAGGCATCTAATGCAGCTACAGCACTAGCGAAATCATTTAATCTTAAGTGACATTCTGCTTTAATGTAGTCTATTTCAGCTTTTGGAAATATTTGAACGGGAAGACCATTTTGATTTTCATCATTATCATTAAAATACCTTGTATGGCGATAATTAGAAAATAAAGCTCTATTTCTTGTTGCGTTAAGAAACCCAAAAGCGTCTACATATTCATAATAAGATGTTAATCTGGGATCCGTAGAATTTGCAGGACCTAAAATTATATTAGAATCTAATGGATAGTCTGTTTCGTAACTCGTATCAAATAGCTTAAGTATTTTTAAATCTGTAGGCATATAACCAGAGCCATCAGCAAGTTGAAATAATGACCAGTCTTGAAGATTACTATATAACACATCTTCTTTTGAAGTTGGGAAAAAATCACTGTCTATTCCATTGTTGGCATATTGTAGGATCTTATTATAGTCTAAAGAAGCTGCTTCGCTGTCAGTTCTTGGATTTCCTATAGATAATCGAGCTAAAAATGAATTTGCTACTTTTTCGAATAAACTTCCGTCCAATGCATCTCCTCCTCTGTATATTTCATACGAAAAAGAGCTGGATGAAGAAGCTAATTGAATAGCTTTTTCTATATTACTCACTGCAGCTGTAAGTACTTCTTGGTATGTAGAGAATTGGAGGTCGTTTAATGAAGTTGTAGGGTCAACAATATATGCTTTATCATAAATCATAGCTAAGTAACCTTGGGCAACTCCCTTGTCAAAATATGCAGAAGCAAGTTCTTGATTGGTGAAATTGTCTTCATCAATAATAACAGTTCCATTTTCATTTTCTATATTGTTGATAACAATATTAGCATTATTAACCACAGCATTGAACTCAGCCCATGGACCACCTGCTTGAAATTGAAGATCGCCATTGGTTGATTGATTGTTGACGGCAAGTCTAGGTTGCTCGCAATAATCCCAAAAACTTCTAAAAGCGTTAGTGGACGTGAATTGATCAGCAAGTCCTCTAAAATATACTCCATTAAATCCAACTATAGAGGAGAATAGACTAGTGTGGTTTGTGATGTTAAAATTCTGAAAATCACTAGGGATGGCTAATACGTCTTTTGCATCAGCAGCATTAGGATTTTCGATATCAAATTCATCTTGGCTACAAGAGAGAATCATTGTGGCTAGAATACTAAAAAGTAAATATTTAATTCTTTTCATTTTTTTTTGTTTTTAGAAGTTAATCTGAACAGATCCTACGAAGGTTCTAAAGTTTGGATACGAAAATTCATCGAATTTGAACAGTGGACTAGTTCCTATCGAAACTTCAGGATCCCAGCCTGAATAATCTGTGAAAACAAATAAGTTTCTTCCGGATAAAGTAAACTTCATTCCATCAATGTATTCACCAACTTTACCTAAAATATTCTGATCAAGTAGGTAGGATAGTGAAATTTCTCTCACTTTTACAAAAGAAGCATCTTCTACAAAATAATCAATCGGTTGACCTCTGTTATATATGTTCGAAGCAGCGTTGAAATAATTAAAATGTTTGCCTGCAGCAGCAAAATTTTCAGCATCAGCGTGTCTGTCGTTAAAATAGAGTAGTTGTTTTGTGAAATTGTAAACATCTCCACCTTGTTGCCAGTCTAGGACAAAGTATAAAGAAAGACCTTTATATGTAAGTGTGTTTGATAGTCCAATAATAAAGTCAGGATTGGTGTCTCCAATTACATCTACTTTTGCTTGTCCTGTTTCTGAATCGTAAACTCTTACAACTTGTTCATTTTCAGTTCCTATGTTAGAAGTGACAACAACGTGTCCAAATTCATTAACAGAGAAATCATCTATAGGTAGGTTTAGTCCGTCATTTACAACTAAACCATTTTCTACAGTTAAATCATTTATAGATGTAGCGATTTTATTACCAAACATAGCTCCTTGGGATAAACCTGCTTGAACTCTAAAGACATCCCGTGCAGGAGCAGCGTCATAAAGAGTTGCTTCTAGGACTCTTGTGAATGGAGGGGTTCCTCCTAAGCTAGTGAATTCCGTAGTTGTTTTTGATCCGGTAATTCCAAAATTCCAAGTAAAATCGCTAGTGCTTATAGGAGTTCCGGAAAGATTAAACTCTAAAGATTGATACTCTGTTTCTCCAAGGTTTTTTTTGATATTTTCTCCTGGTACAGCCCCGGATAAAGGGACGGTAATTAGGGCTCCTTCTGTTTGAGAAGAGGCATATGTAAAACCAAAATTATATTTGGATAGAAAATCTAAGTTTAGCCCTAGTTCGATTTCTCTTATTTCTGGAGATTTTAAGTCAGGGTTTCCTACTTGATCGAGAGATATGCTTGATTCTGATACGTCGAATGTTTCGAAAATATCTCCAAAAGAAGGTCTTAAACCAGCTGTTCCATATGAAGCTCTTAGTTTTAGCTCATCCATCCATTCTGCTTGTATATCTTCTCCTAAACGATAAGCAATAGATCCACGGTAAAATACCTGGTCTCTGTTGTTTCTTCCGAATAAAGAGGATCTGTCTGTTCGAATAAGTCCTCCAATGATAAGTTTGTCTCTCCAGTCAACATCAACACTGAGAAAATAATTTTGTGTTTTTTGTAAAGAACTAAACGATGTAATATTAACATTTTCGGTTGCTTGGTCTAGCGAACCAACACCCGCTGTTTGGAAATTTGAACCACTACCATCTTCTCTTTCGAATTTTACATTTTCGAATAAATACTTAGCAGAAGCTCTTAGGTTAAAATCATTAAAAGATTTGCTGTAGTCTAATTGAGCGCTAGTATTTGTTCTCTCTGTAAAAGCATTCCGTATGAGAATAAAACCATTGTTTGTGTCCGCATTAGGGGTAGGTGTTTCGTATCCTTTAGGGAAAAAATTGTTGTATTTGAACGAATTTCTATCTAAGGAGAGTGCTCCTGTAAAAGAGAGTCCTTCTAAAATTTCGTATTTACCTGTAACTCCTCCGATAAATCGTTGCTCTCTTCTATCTTGCTTTTGGTTATTTGCAACATAAAGTGGGTTTTGCCAGTTAGATCCTTGAATTTCATATCCAGTAGGTCTTGGAGAAGGTTGTCCGTCAGCTCCTCGTTCTGTAATGTCTATAAATGGTTCTGCGACAAGAATAGAGTAGAATAGATTGTCTCCTTGTCCTGCTTGAGCTGTTTCCTGACCTTTTGTTTTTACATAAGAAGAATTGATACTTAACTTAAATTTTTCTGTAGCATTGAAGTCGGCATTGAAACGAGCACTTTGTCGAATGAATGGTTGTAACCCTTCTATTGGTCCCTCGACTCTAGCATCTTGGAAAGAAGCGTAGTAATTTCCTTTGTCTAGTCTTTGAGACACGGAAATAGCATTAGATTGGTAAGGTTGAGATCCAATAAGGTTGTTTACGTTATCGAAAAATTGTGGGAAATTATTATCGAAAAGCCCATCTGAAGCTGGGATTCGATTTCCATTCCCGTCTAAAGCAAAATTACCATTGCTATCTACTTCAAAAGGATGAGTTGTTGCAGAAGGGTATTCGTTTACAAGAGAAGAAGCTCCGTATTCTGACTTAAAAGTAAATTGAGCTTCCGGACTTGTTCCTTTTTTGGTTATTATTTGAATAACTCCATTACCCGCTAATGAACCATAAAGGGAAGAAGCTGCTGCTCCCTTAATAACTTCTATGGATTGGATGTCATCAGAGTTAATATCTCGAAGCCCTCCTTCGGTAATAATTCCATCAACAATGATTAAGGGTTGGACGTTACCTTCAATTGTACTGGAACCTCTCAGGATGATTGCGGAGTTTCTTAGTGGGTTTCCGCTACCTCTTACAATTTGGGCACCGGATACTTTACCAATAAGGGCAGAAGCTGCATCTGGGGTTGGGATTGTTTGGGTACCAGTAACATTAACTTTTGTTAGGTCGAAACCTAATTTTTTTATGGATGTTCCTTGAGCAACTCCGGTAACGACAACTTCTTCTAAGACATTTGTACTTTCCTGAAGTTTGACGTCTATAGTAGGTTGATCGCCTATAACTATTTCTTTGGATGAAAACCCAAGGTACTTGTATACCAAGACAGCTCCTTTGTTTGCTGTAATGGAGTAGTTACCGTCAAAATCGGATTGTGTACCTGTGTTTGTGCCTTTTACTAAAATGTTTACACCTGGTAAAGGCATACTGTTGTTATCAGTAATGGTACCGGTAACTGTTTTTTCTTGTGCAAAAGTTAGTTGCACAATTAATGCTGTAAACAGCATTAAAACTTGCTTACTTACTTGTTTCATTATTGTTTTTGTTTGAATTAGCCACATTAAAAATCAGTAAAAGTTTCTAATTAAGCAAGTTAATTTCATAAAATTTTGTTAACAAAAGAAATTAAGAGGAAGTTCTTAGGGGAGGTGGTTGGAAAATAAACAGCCTAAAACATTAATGTTTTAGGCTGTTTTCCTACTTTAAGTATTTTCTTAAATATTAGTTATCCCATCCTACTTTAGGTTTGAATAAGTCAGCTTCTTCTGGTCCGGGAGTGTTGGGGTTAAATAAAATTTCATTACCACTATAATTCCATCGTACAGGAACAGTTGAGCCTGATGTTGGTGAGATATCAGGGAAACCGGTTCTTCTGTAATCGTTAAATACCTCTGGCTGTACAAATAAACCAATATATTTTTGGGTAAGTATATGAGGGTTTAATTCTATACTACCTATACCGGGATTAACATCTGTGTTTGCGATATAACTAGAATATTCTGTGTTTGTAAGACCTACTTCTTCAAAAGAAGCTTCAATTCCAGCTAGATATGCTTCGGAAATTGAACTGTCACTTCCTCCTGTTCTGGCTAGACATTCTGCTTCAATAAATTTAACTTCTCTGTAAGAAATTAAGTCTTGGCCAAAAGCATTAATTAAATATGGGTGTTCCTTGACGAATGTTTCTGATAGAATAGCTAGTCTATCGGTATCGTTAAGTCCTTCCATTAATCCTTTCATAAAAGGATGAAATTCAATATCTCCTGTTCTTCCATCGTTAAAACGAAACCATTGACCAGGATTAGTTGTTTCGTAGGTGAATCTTAGGTTGTCATTTCTCGAAGTAAAAGATGCTTGAGCATCAGTTAGTGCTTCAGAATAATTTCCTTGGTGAAGGTATGCTCTTGCTCTGATAGCTCTGGCTGCTTTTGTCCATAGATCTATATCACCATCGTGGAAAACGTCTCCTCCTTTTGTTTTTACAGCAAATCCTCCATCGTTTTTTCCTAGGTTTTCAATTCCGCTTTGTAACAAAGAAAAAATTGCAGGATAAATTACGGTGGTTTGATCGTCGTATTTTGGAGCGGTGTTGTCAAGACCTAATCCAGATTCGGTAAAAGGAATATTTCCCCAAACGTCTGTTGCTAACATCAAAGAGTATGCTTTGAGGATCTGTCCAATACCTAAATAGTGATTGGCTCCTATTTCTGTACTGTTTTTAATATAGATGTCTAGTTCAATGAGGATACTTGTGTATATGTTGTTCCAAGCTGTGTCAAATCTGTTGGGAGTCAATCCTGTATAATTGTTAAAGGATGTCCATTGTCTTTCGACACCTTCTACCTGCTGAGTTATAAGGCTGTTAAATCTGGAAAAATCTCCTCCAGTAACATCTGCAATATTGATGCAAATAGAGGGGAGTTGAGCAAATACAGGCACGGAAACTGGTTTGTTAGGGTCTATATTCAGCTCACTGTCTAAAAAGGTTTCGCAAGATATTGTGGATAAACACAATAGAATGATCAGTTGTATTTTGTTTATATTTAGTTTCATGACGTTCTGTGAATTAAAATTTAAGAGATAATTTAAAGATAACAGATTTTGTACTCGGCATGTTGAAATAATCAAAACCTTGACCATTACCTGTTCCTGTTAAACTTGTTTCAGGATCAATTCCTTCATATTCAGTAGTAAACCAAAGGTTTCTTCCTGTAACGCCGACAGAGCCTCCTTTTATAAATTTACCTCCAAACATTTTTTCAGGGAAACTATAAGAAAGTCCAACTTCTCTAAGACGTACCCATCCGCCATCTTGAACAAATTGTTCTCCTACAGCTCCAAATCCTCCAACTGATGATTGCCAATATGATTGGTCCCTTACAACAGGAGTAGTGTTAGCAGAGCCATCAGGTAATACTCCTTGAATTGGAGTAGGGGCTTCTTGTCTGGTTTGGGCAGTAAGTTCTGATCTTCCGAAGAAAGATAAAGCCCAAGCAGTACCATTCCACAGGTCTCCTCCTTGTCTCCAGTCTAATAAGAAGGAAAAATTAAGTCTTTTCCATCTAAAGCTGTTTTTCCATCCTAGGATAAAATCAGGATTAGGATCACCTATAGCTCTTTGGGTTGGGTCAACAGCTTGGTATCCGTATTCTGAAGAAGAAGAATCATTGTTTATAACTACTTGTCCTCCAGGAATGTTTAGTCCGTCGTCATTAGCTCCTCCTGATTCTTCTCTTAAGTATGCTCCTCCAAAGATAGCTCCATAAGGGTTTCCGGCTACTAAATATGTACCAGCACTAGTAAAACCTGCAAGGAATAAACGTTCAAGCCCTGGGGCTAATTCATCAACAATACTTTCGGATTTGGTAAAGTTAAACTGAGTATTCCATGAGAAATTGTCCGTGTTTACAGGGGTTCCGTCTACAACAATTTCGACTCCGGTAGTTGTAAGTTTACCGGCATTCATCCAGACATTGGAGTGTCCTGTTGAGCTAGGTAGAGAAGCGTTAAGTACGGCATCTGTTGTTTTTCGGTTGTAATATGTGAAATCTATTCCAAAACGATCATTTAGAAATCGTAAATCCGTTCCAAGTTCAATTGTTTCTGATACTTCTGGAGTTAAACCGGAATTTCCTAAGATGTTATCTAGCTGAAAACCTGTTTGTCCTCCAATAGGGAAGTTAATGTTATTACCCCACCCGTCTCCGATTGAGTTTACCTGAAAAGAAGAAGTGGTAAGATATGCAAATGGTGGTGGAGCTCCTACCTGTGCCCAAGAAGCTCTTAGTTTTCCTAGAGTTAATATATCATTTTCAGGGAGGAATTCAGAAAATACTATAGAGGAAGAAATCGATGGATAAAAGAAGCTTAAGCCATTTAAGTTAAATTTATCTCCTGTTCCTGCTAATCTTGTGTCCCAGTCATTTCTTCCTGTTGCAGTCAGGAATATAGCATCATTCCATCCTAATTCTATTTGTCCGAATAATCCAAGGGTTCTATATCTTGTAAGGTCTTCAAATGATGTAATGTTTGTAGCATTACTTAAGTCTAAGAAGTTTTGGAATATTAAATTAGTACCCGTTACGTTTAATCTTTTTCTCTTAAAGGAAAAAAGGTTTGCTCCTGCAAGATAACTTATTTGTAAGTTTTTGGCAATTTCACCAGATCCTGTTAAGTTTAAGTAAGAATCAGTTTGGGAAGTGCTAAACTCTTCTTTGATTACGCTACCAACAGATTGAGTTCTGGAGTTAATTTCAAAATTTTGTTTTCTGCTGTCGTTAGTGAAATCATTACCTACATTAAGTCCAATGTTTAACCACTGATTGATTGAGTAATCAGCTTTGAAGCTACCGTACACACGATTTACTTCTTCGTTTCTTAAAGCGTTGTTAACAATCCAAAAAGGATTGTCATATCCTCCTCCTCCTCTATAATTACGTTGGTTTCCGTTAGGAAATATATAGGATGAGGGCTGGTCTACAGCTTCTCTTCCAAATCCTGCTGAGTTATCGAATGATATAGGAGTTCTAAGTAAACCTAATAATAATCCGGATGTATTGGACCCTTGTTGGATTCTTTGGAAAGTTGAGTTAGCAAAGTTGAGAGTAGTGCTAAATCTAAGTTTTTCGGTAGCTTGTAAGTCTCCTGCTAAAGAAGCAGTAAATCGATCATATGTTTCATTAGGTACAACTCCTTCGGCATCTAGTAGTGAAGTTGAAAATCTATAAGAAGCATTTTCTGCACCTCCTTGAACACTTAAAGAATGCAGAGTGCTTATGGCAGTAGAGAAAACATCTTCAAGATTGTCATAGGTATTAGCGGCTTGTCCATTTCCGGTGCCTTTAGGGACTAAGAAACCGTTAGGGTCATATAGGTAATTTCCATCTGAATCGAATGCCCCTGCTCCAGGTGCATTTGGATGTGATGGGTCATTAGAAAACTCTAAATTAGATATTCTGGGCCCCCATGAACCCGAAGCTCCTGTAGAAGGATCTGCGTACACGCCTCCTGATCCTTGTGCGAAAACATTCTGAAGGTCGAACAAAGAGCTTACTTGTTCTACGGTAGTCTGAGAAGAGAAGTCAACGCTGAATCGCTGGTTTTTGCTACCTTTTTTTGTTTCAATAACAATTACTCCAGTGGAACCTGCAGTACCGTATAAAGCAGTTGCTGCGGCTCCTTTTAAAACTGTTAATGATTTGATATCATCCGTGTTTAAGTCCATTAATCGGTTTGATTGTGCAGTACCAGCGGTGTTCCCTTCTGTTGTTAGAGTCTCGTTATTTGTTCTGACTCCATCAATAACAATTAAAGGTTGGTTGTTTCCTATTAAAGATGTCACACCTCTTACTAAGATTCTAGACCCCCCTCCGGCAGAACCAGAAGATCTTGTTATTTGGATTCCTGCAGCCTTTCCTACAAGAGCGTCTACTGCACTTGTAGCACCAGATTCAACAATGTCTTCATTGTTTACTTGTTGCAGGGCATAACCGACAGCCTTTTTTCCTCTTTTAAGACCTTGGGCTGTAACAATTACTTCTTCAAGTTCAGCAGCATCTTCTTTTAGTTTGATATTAATAACAGATTCATCTCCTATTAATTTGGTTTCAGTAGAAAAACCAATATAACGAAAAGATAATACAGCCCCTTTGTTAGCTTTTATAGAGTAGTTTCCGTCAAAATCTGATTGTGTCCCTGTATTTGTGCCTTGGATAAGGATGTTAACTCCAGGGAGAGGTACTCCGCTTTGATCGGTTACGATACCTGTAACCGTTTTCTCTTGTGCGAAAGATAATTGCACAATTAATACTGCAAACAGCATTAAAATTTGCTTACTTGTTTGTTTCATTATTGTTTTTATTTGAATTAGCCGGGCTAAAAATCAATAAAAGATTCTAATTAAACAAGTTAATTTGATGTTTATTTGTTAATATTTTAATGTTTAACAGTACTTTTTTTGTATTTTTTTATGTTAAAAAGTAAGGGTTGAGGTGTTTGTTTTTTGTTTTTGTGCTGGTCTTTAATTGTTTGATTTGCAGTGTTTTGTGTGATTATTTTTTTATAGCTTATTTGTAGAGAGAAACAAGGAGATGAGATTTGCTTTTTTTTGTTAATAAATAACTAAGGGGTGAGTAAGGGTAGGAAAAAGAGTTTAGAGAAGAATTGAGGAGTGTGTAACGTTTTGATAAATAATGGGTAACTAGCGTAATTTGTGGTAGAAATAAAGGTTTATGAGTGTGATAAGGAGGGGTTTAATTTAATATGATTGAAAATTAATGAATTAGGATTTGATTTGGTCTAAAATATTTATACATTTGCAGCCCTTTTATTAAAGGGAATAAAAAATTTTAATAATAGTGTAAAGCAAATTATGCCAACAATTTCACAATTAGTACGAAAAGGTAGAGCCAAAATAACTAAGAAGAGTAAATCGGCTGCTTTGGATTCGTGCCCGCAACGTCGCGGTGTATGTACTCGTGTGTATACCACTACACCAAAAAAACCAAACTCTGCTATGCGTAAGGTAGCGCGTGTTAGGTTAACAAATGGAAAAGAGGTCAATGCATACATCGGTGGTGAAGGTCACAACCTCCAGGAGCACTCGATAGTATTAGTTAGAGGTGGAAGGGTAAAAGATTTACCAGGAGTTAGATATCATATTGTTCGTGGAGCTTTGGACACCGCTGGTGTTGAAGGAAGAACGCAACGTAGATCTAAGTATGGTGCAAAACGCCCTAAGAAGTAATTTTAGAAAAAAAACTTTTAAGAAGAAGACATGAGAAAAAGAAAGGCTAAAAAAAGGCCAATTTTACCAGATCCACGTTTTAATGATCAGTTAGTAACTCGATTTGTTAATATGATGATGTGGGATGGTAAGAAATCTGTGGCATTTAAGTTATTCTACGATGCAATTGATATTGTAGACGAGAAGAAACAAAATGACGAAAAAACAGCTTTAGAAATCTGGAAAGATGCATTGTCTAATGTTATGCCGCACGTTGAAGTGCGTAGTCGTAGAGTTGGAGGGGCAACTTTTCAAATTCCTAACCCAATTAGACCAGATCGCAAGATATCAACTGCGATGAAATGGTTAATCTTATATGCGCGTAAGAGAAATGAGAAATCAATGGCTCGTAAGTTAGCTGCTGAAATTCTTGCGGCAGAAAAAGAAGAAGGAGCTGCAGTTAAGAAAAGAGTTGATACTCATAAGATGGCTGAAGCAAATAAAGCATTCTCACACTTTAGATTTTAATCACGAACAGAAATGGCTAGAGATTTAAAATATACTAGAAATATAGGAATTGCTGCACATATTGATGCAGGAAAGACTACGACTACTGAGCGTATACTTTATTATACTGGAGTAAGTCACAAGATTGGTGAGGTGCATGATGGTGCAGCTACAATGGACTGGATGGAGCAAGAGCAGGAGCGAGGAATTACAATTACCTCTGCGGCTACTACTTGTACATGGCAGTTTCCAACGGAAAATGGTAAGCCTACAGCAGATGCTAAAGGGTATCATTTTAATATTATTGATACTCCGGGACACGTTGATTTTACTGTAGAGGTAAATAGGTCATTACGTGTTTTAGATGGGTTAGTTTTCTTGTTTAGTGCTGTGGATGGGGTGGAGCCTCAGTCGGAGACTAACTGGAGATTGGCTGATAATTACAAAGTTCCTAGAATGGGGTTTGTAAACAAAATGGATCGTCAGGGATCGAACTTCTTAGCAGTTTGTAATCAGGTTAAGGAGATGTTAGGTTCTAATGCGGTGCCAATTGTATTAAATATCGGAGAAGAAGCTGATTTTAAAGGAATTGTTGATTTAGTAAAGAATCGTGCAATTGTATGGCATGATGAGACTCAAGGGGCTACCTTTGATGTGATTGATATTCCTGAGGATTTAAAAGAAGAAGCAAGAGAACTTCGAGGTAAGCTTATAGAAGAAGTTGCTGCTTATGATGAGAATCTTCTTGAAAAATATATGGAAGATGAGGATTCTATTACAGAAGAAGAGGTGCATGCTGCACTTCGTGCTGCTGTAATGGATATGTCTATTATTCCTATGGTGTGTGGGTCTGCATTTAAAAACAAAGGGGTTCAGTTCTTGCTGGATGCAGTTTGTCGTTATTTGCCTTCTCCAGTCGATAAAGATGCGATTGTAGGGACGGATCCAGATTCAGGAGAAGAAATTAGTCGTAAGCCAGATGTGAAAGAGCCGTTTTCTGCATTGGCATTTAAGATTGCTACAGATCCTTTCGTAGGACGTTTGGCATTCTTCCGTGCGTATTCAGGAAGATTGGATGCTGGTTCTTATGTGATGAATAACCGTTCTGGTAAAAAAGAACGTATTTCTCGTATTTATCAGATGCATTCTAATAAGCAAAACGCAATTGAATATATAGAAGCTGGAGATATTGGTGCAGCAGTAGGATTTAAGGATATAAAAACAGGAGATACATTATCTGATGAGAAAAACAGAATTGTACTAGAGTCTATGGACTTCCCTGATCCGGTAATTGGTATTGCAGTTGAGCCAAAAACAAAGGCAGATGTAGATAAGTTAGGAATGGCTTTGGCGAAATTAGCAGAAGAAGATCCTACGTTTACGGTGAGAACAGATGAAGCTTCAGGTCAGACAATTATTTCTGGTATGGGAGAGTTGCATTTGGATATTATTGTGGATCGTTTGAAGCGTGAGTTTAAAGTTGAAGTTAATGAAGGTCAACCTCAGGTGGAATACAAAGAAGCAATTACAAGAGCAGCTGACCACAGAGAGGTGTATAAAAAGCAGTCTGGTGGACGTGGTAAATTTGCGGATATCGTGTTTACTATTGAGCCAGCTGAAGAAGGTAAAACTGGACTTGAATTTGTTTCTGAGATTAAAGGAGGTAATGTACCAAAAGAATTTATTCCTTCTGTAGAGAAAGGATTTAAGATGGCAATGGTGAATGGACCATTAGCGGGGTATGAAATAGATGCTTTAAAGGTGACTTTAAAGGATGGATCGTATCACGATGTGGATTCTGATCAGTTGTCGTTCGAATTAGCTGCAAAATTAGGGTTTAAAGCTGCTGCTAAAGCTGCTGGAGCTGTGATTATGGAGCCGATAATGAAGTTAGAGGTGCTTACTCCAGAAGAAAACATGGGTGATATTGTTGGAGATCTTAACCGTCGTCGTGGTCAGGTTAATGATATGAGTGACAGAGCGGGATCTAAAGTTGTTAGAGCGAATGTGCCTCTTTCAGAAATGTTCGGATATGTTACATCATTAAGAACCTTGTCATCGGGTAGAGCTACTTCTACTATGGAATTTTCTCACTATGCGGAGACTCCTTCAAATATTTCAGAAGAAGTGATAGCAGCTTCAAAAGGAGTTAATGCTTAATTATTACAGAAATGAGTCAAAAAATTAGAATAAAACTAAAATCTTACGATCATAACTTGGTAGATAAGTCTGCTGAAAAAATCGTAAAGACTGTAAAAAGTACTGGTGCAGTAGTAACTGGACCGATACCATTACCAACACATAAGAAGATTTTTACAGTGTTGCGTTCTCCGCACGTTAATAAAAAATCTAGAGAGCAATTTCAATTAAGTTCTTATAAGAGACTTTTGGATATTTATAGTTCATCTTCAAAGACTATTGACGCGTTGATGAAGTTGGAATTGCCAAGTGGAGTTGAAGTAGAAATTAAAGTGTGATAAAAATTGAATTCAGTAAAATAATTTGATAAAGTTTAAGTTATTTAAAAGAATTCGTTAATTTTGCACGAAATTTCAAAATAAGACTTTTGAATTACATGTCCTGAGCTTCGAGCGAGGGAAAAACGGTAAAAAAATACATTCAAGCAGGGTTGAAGTATTTTGACCCTGTGTTTTTTTGCAGAAAAAGGAAACAATTAATAATTAATAATTAATAAATATGTCTGGGTTAATAGGAAAAAAGATCGGTATGACCAGCATTTTCGATGAAAATGGAAAGAATATTCCATGTACAGTAATCGAAGCTGGACCATGCGTTGTTACCCAAGTCAGAACCAATGATGTGGATGGTTATGAGGCTGTTCAGTTAGGTTTCGATGACAAAGCAGACAAGAATGCTTCTAAAGCGGCTTTAGGTCATTTTAAGAAAGCAGGAACAGTTGCTAAGCGAAAAGTTGTTGAATTCAAAGGTTTTGAGGAAGGTGTTAAATTAGGAGATACGATAACAGTAGAACACTTCGCAGAAGGAGAGTTTGTAGATGTTTCAGGTACTTCTAAAGGTAAAGGATTTCAGGGAGTTGTTAAAAGACATGGTTTTGGTGGAGTTGGACAAGCAACTCACGGACAACATAACCGTCTGAGAGCTCCTGGGTCTATTGGAGCTGCATCTTATCCTGCAAGAGTATTCAAAGGAATGCGTATGGCAGGAAGAATGGGTGGAGATAAAGTAAAAGTTCAAAACTTACGAGTGTTAAAAGTAGTTCCGGAGAAGAATCTACTTGTGGTTAAGGGATGTGTGCCTGGACACAAAAACGCTTATGTAACAATTCAAAAGTAATGGAAGTAGCAGTTGTTGATATTAATGGAAAAGAAACAGGGAGAAAGGTGAACCTTTCTGATGCTGTTTTTGGTATAGAGCCTAATGATCATGCTGTGTACTTAGATGTTAAGCAATACTTGGCGAATCAACGTCAAGGTACGCATAAGTCTAAAGAGCGTGCTGAGATCGCAGGAAGTACAAGAAAAATTAAGAAACAAAAAGGTACGGGTACAGCTCGTGCTGGTAGTATTAAATCTCCTGTTTTTAGAGGAGGAGGTAGAATCTTTGGTCCTAGACCACGTAATTATTCTTTTAAGTTAAATAAAAATTTAAAAAGATTAGCTAGGAGATCTGCTTTATCTATTAAAGCAAATGAGAAAGCGATTACGGTAATTGAGGATTTTACTTTTGATACTGTTAAAACAAAGAATTTTACAGCAGTGCTAAAGTCTTTAGGACTAGAAGGTAAAAAGTCATTGTTTGTGTTGGGTGAGTCAAATAATAATGTATATTTGTCGTCACGTAATTTAAAACGTTCTGAAGTTGTAACTAACTCTGAATTAAGTACTTATAAAATACTTAATGCGAATAGTGTTGTGCTTCTAGAAAGTTCTTTGAAAGGAATTGAAACGAATTTAAGTAAATAGAAGCCATGAGTATTTTAATAAAACCTATTATTACGGAAAAGGCTACTGCAGATAGCGAATTGTATAATCGTTATGGATTTGTAGTAGATAGAAATGCGAATAAGGTAGAGATTAGAAAGGCAGTAGAAGCTGCTTATGGAGTTTCTGTTACTAAAGTTCGTACTATTAATGTTCGCCCGGATCGTAAGACTCGTTATACAAAAACGGGTATGATCACTGGTAAAACAAGCGCTATTAAAAAAGCAATTGTACAGGTGGCGGAAGGTGAAGTAATTGATTTATATAGTAATCTTTAAGACTAGAAGATGTCAGTAAGAAAATTAAAACCAATTACCCCAGGTCAGCGTTTTAGAGTAGTTAATGGATTTGACGCCATTACTACTGATAAGCCGGAAAAAAGCTTGTTAGCTCCGAAAAAAAGATCTGGAGGTAGAAACAGTCAAGGAAAAATGACAATCCGCTACAAAGGTGGAGGTCATAAAAAAAGGTATCGTATTATCGATTTTAAGCGTGATAAGCAGGGAGTTCCTGCTACTGTTGCTACAATCGAATACGATCCAAACAGAACTGCATTTATTGCGCTTTTAAACTACCAAGATGGTGAAAAGCGTTATGTTATTGCTCAGAATGGATTGCAAGTTGGACAAAACATCGTTTCTGGAAGCAATGTTGCTCCTGAAATTGGAAATGCAATGCCGTTGAGTGATATTCCATTAGGGACAATCATTTCTTGTATCGAATTACATCCTGGACAAGGTGCTGTAATGGCACGTAGTGCAGGTTCATTTGCTCAGCTTATGGCTAGAGATGGTAAGTTTGCTACGGTAAAATTACCTTCTGGAGAAGTACGTATGATTTTAGTACGTTGTATGGCTACTATTGGAGCGGTTTCTAACAGTGATCATCAGTTAATAGTTGGTGGTAAAGCTGGTAGAAGCAGATGGTTAGGACGTCGTCCAAGAACAAGACCAGTAGCGATGAACCCGGTAGATCATCCAATGGGTGGTGGAGAAGGACGTTCATCTGGAGGTCATCCACGTTCTAGAAAAGGGTTACCTTCTAAAGGATATAGAACCCGTTCTAAAACAAAAGCGAGTAATAAGTATATTGTAGAACGTAGAAAGAAATAATAAGATATGGCACGTTCATTAAAAAAAGGACCTTACGTTCACTATAAATTAGAGAAAAAGGTAGCTGCAAATGTAGAAGCAAATAAAAAGACGGTGATCAAAACATGGTCTAGAGCTTCTATGATTACTCCTGATTTTGTAGGGCAGACAATTGCAGTACACAACGGACGCCAGTTCGTACCTGTATATGTTACAGAGAATATGGTAGGTCATAAACTAGGAGAATTTTCGCCAACACGTTCATTTAGAGGACATGCTGGTGCTAAAAATAAAGGTAAAAAATAATTTAAGCTATGGGAGTTCGTAAAAGAGAAATGGCAGAAAGATTTAAGGAAGAGAGAAAGCAAATTGCTTTCGCTAAACTTAATAACTGCCCTACGTCACCTAGAAAGATGCGATTAGTTGCAGATTTAGTTCGTGGTGAAAAAGTTGAAAGAGCGCTTCATATTCTTAGATTTAATCCTAAAGAAGCATCACGTCGTTTAGAAAAGTTATTGCTTTCTGCAATAGCTAACTGGCAGGCGAAAAATGAAGACGCTAGCATTGAAGATGCTGAGCTTATTGTAAAAGAGATCCGTGTAGATGGAGGAAGCATGCTGAAAAGATTGCGTCCTGCACCACAAGGTCGTGCACACAGAATAAGAAAACGCTCTAACCACGTGACAATCGTGGTTGCAGCAAACAATAATACACAAAGCAATTAATAAATAGTATGGGACAGAAGACAAATCCAATCGGAAATCGCCTTGGTATCATCAGAGGATGGGAGTCCAACTGGTATGGAGGTAATGACTACGGTGATAAGTTAGCCGAAGACGATAAGATTAGAAAGTATGTACACGCACGTTTATCAAAAGCTAGTGTATCAAGAGTGATTATTGAGCGTACGCTTAAACTTGTAACCGTTACTATCACTACTGCCAGACCTGGTATTATTATCGGAAAAGGTGGACAAGAGGTAGACAAGTTGAAAGAGGAGCTTAAGAAGATTACAGAAAAAGAAGTTCAGATCAATATTTTTGAAATCAAAAGACCAGAACTTGATGCATTCTTAGTAGGGTCAAGTATTGCTAGACAGATAGAAGGACGTATTTCTTACCGTCGTGCGATAAAAATGGCTATTGCGGCTGCGATAAGAATGAATGCAGAAGGGATCAAAATTCAGATTTCAGGACGTTTGAATGGTGCGGAAATGGCACGTTCAGAAGCGTATAAAGAAGGTCGAATTCCTTTATCTACATTTAGAGCTGACATCGATTATGCTTTAGTAGAAGCTCATACTACTTACGGTAGACTTGGGATTAAAGTATGGATCATGAAAGGCGAAGTATATGGTAAAAGAGAACTTTCTCCTTTAGTTGGTTTATCCAAAAAACAAGGAAAAGGTGACAGATCCTCAAGAGGAGGTGATAAGAAATCACGCCGTAGAAAGTAATTTTTTAAAGTAAATTAACAATGTTACAGCCTAAAAGAACAAAATTCCGTAAACAACAAAAAGGTCGTATGAAAGGACTGTCTAATCGTGGACACCAACTTTCTAACGGAACCTTCGGAATTAAATCACTAGATTCAAATTTCGTTACTGCGAGACAAATAGAAGCAGCTCGTATTTCTGCTACACGTTATATGAAAAGGGAAGGATCCCTTTGGATTAAAATTTTTCCAGACAAGCCTATTACTAAAAAACCATTAGAGGTACGTATGGGTAAAGGAAAAGGAGCAGTAGAATACTGGGCAGCAGTAGTAAAGCCAGGAAGAATATTATTTGAGATAAGCGGAGTGCCATATGACGTGGCAAAAGAAGCTTTGCGTTTAGCAGCTCAAAAATTACCTGTTAAAACTAAGTTTATCGTAGCTAGAGATTATAAAGCTTAATATTTGAGAAACTATGAAACAATCAGAAGTTAAAGAATTGTCTACAGCTGAATTACAAGAGCAACTTAGTAAATCTCAAAGAGAGTATTCAGATTTAAGAATGGCTCATGCAATGTCGCCTTTAGAGAACCCTTTACAGATTCGTAAAGTAAGAAGATCTATAGCTAGAATTGCTACAGAGCTAACAAAAAGAGAATTAAACGGTTAATTCTGCTGAAAGATGGAAAAAAGAAATTTAAGAAAAGAACGTATCGGAGTCGTTACAAGTAATAAAATGGAGAAATCTATCGTGGTTTCTGAAGTTAAAAAAGTAAAACACCCGATGTACGGAAAGTTCGTGTTAAAAACGAAAAAATACGTAGCACACGACGAGAAAAACGACTGTAATATTGGTGATACGGTAAGGATCATGGAAACACGTCCTTTAAGTAAAACTAAATGTTGGAGATTAGTAGAAGTAATTGAAAGAGCGAAGTAATTATGGTACAACAAGAGTCTAGATTAAAAGTAGCCGATAACACAGGAGCAAAAGAAGTTTTGGTTATCCGTGTTTTAGGTGGTACAAAAAGAAGATACGCCTCTGTAGGGGACAAGATAGTTGTCAGTGTTAAAGAAGCAACTCCAAATGGAAACATTAAAAAAGGAGCGGTTTCTACTGCAGTTGTAGTTCGTACTAAAAAAGAGGTTCGCAGACCAGATGGTTCTTATATCCGTTTCGATGATAATGCATGTGTGTTATTAAACCCTGCAGGAGAAATGAGAGGAACACGTGTTTTTGGTCCTGTGGCAAGAGAGCTTCGTGATAAGCAATTCATGAAGATTGTTTCATTAGCGCCAGAAGTGCTTTAATTATTGTAGCAAAATGACAAAGCTAAAAATAAAATCAGGAGATACTGTACGTGTAATTGCCGGAGACAATAAAGGTCAGGAAGGGAAAGTACAAAAAGTATTAAAAGATAAGAACAAAGCGATTGTGGAAGGTGTAAATCTTGTGTCTAAACACAAGAAACCAAGCGCAGCTAATCCACAAGGAGGAATAGTGAAACAAGAAGCTCCTATTCATATTTCTAACTTATCATTGTTAACTTCTAAAGGAGAAGCAACGAGAGTTGGGTATAGAGTAGAAGGAGATAAGAAAGTGAGATTTTCTAAAAAATCTAATGAAGTAATATAGTTATGGCTTATATACCAAGATTAAAACAAGAGTATAAAGACAGAGTAATGTCTGCTCTTAAAGAAGAGTACAGCTATGGTAACGTAATGGAAATTCCTAAGCTTAAAAAAATAGTTTTAAGTAGGGGAATTGGAGCAGCTGTAGCAGATAAAAAATTAATTGATCACGCAGTTGATGAATTAACGATGATCACTGGTCAAAAAGCAGTAGCTACTATTTCTAAAAAAGATGTTGCTTCTTTTAAATTGCGTAAAGGAATGCCAATTGGTGCAAAAGTTACGTTAAGAGGAGAAAACATGTATGAGTTTTTAGATCGTTTTATAACAAGTGCATTGCCACGAGTTAGAGATTTTAACGGAATAAAAGCTACAGGATTTGACGGAAGAGGAAACTATTCGTTAGGAATTACTGAGCAAATTATCTTTCCAGAAATAGATATTGATAAAGTGAATAAAATCTCAGGATTGAACATTACTTTTGAAACATCTGCAAAGACAGATAAAGAAGCAAAATCATTGTTAACCCAACTAGGATTACCTTTTAAAAAGAATTAATTATGGCTAAAGAATCAATGAAAGCCCGTGAGGTAAAAAGAGCAAAGACAGTAGCTAAGTATGCTGAGAAACGTAAAGCTTTAAAAGAAGCTGGAGATTACGAAGCGTTACAGAAGTTACCAAAAAATGCTTCTCCAATTAGAATGCACAATCGTTGTAAACTAACTGGAAGACCAAAAGGGTACATGCGTCAGTTTGGTATTTCTCGTGTAACTTTTAGAGAAATGGCTAACAAAGGATTAATTCCTGGAGTAACAAAAGCTAGTTGGTAAAAACAAAGTGAATAAATTGGTATCAGGTTCGATCCTAGGATCGAAAACCGATACCATAAACTATATATAATGAATACAGATCCTATTGCAGATTATTTAACCAGAATTCGAAATGCAAACAGAGCTCAGCACAGAGTAGTTGAGATCCCTGCATCTAAGGTTAAAAAAGAGATCACTAAAATATTATTCGATCAAGGATATATTTTAAGTTATAAATTTGAAGATAATACAACACAAGGTACTATCAAGATTGCATTAAAATACGATAAGTATACAAAAGATCCTGTGATTAAAGAATTACAAAGAATCAGTAAGCCTGGTTTACGTAAATATGCAGGATCTAATGATATTCCAAGAATTCTTAATGGATTAGGTATTGCTATTGTTTCAACTTCTCGTGGTGTGATGACTGGAAAACAGGCAAAACAAGAGAATGTTGGAGGAGAGGTACTTTGTTACGTATATTAACAGTATAAAAGACAAAAAGAAATGTCAAGAATAGGAAAAAATCCAGTAACTATTCCGTCTGGTGTCACTGTAGATGTGACAGGTAATGTTGTTACTGTTAAAGGAAAATTAGGAGAGCTTTCTCAGACTATTGAGGATAATATCAATGTAAAAGTTGAAGAAGGTCAAGTTGTGGTAGAAAGACCTAGTGATGCTAAAAGCCATAAAGCAAAGCACGGATTGTACAGAGCTTTGATTAACAATATGGTAGAAGGTGTTTCTAAAGGGTTTACCAAAGAACTAGAATTAGTTGGAGTAGGGTATAGAGCATCTAATCAAGGTCAGAAATTAGATTTGGCTTTGGGATTCTCTCATAACATCGTTTTAAATTTGGCTCCAGAAGTAAAAGTGGAGACAATATCTGAAAAAGGTAAAAACCCTATTGTAAAATTAACATCTCATGACAAACAACTTGTAGGTCAGGTGGCAGCAAAAATAAGAAGCTTCCGTAAGCCAGAACCATACAAAGGAAAAGGAATTAAGTTTGTAGGAGAGCAATTAAGAAGAAAAGCAGGTAAATCTGCATAATAACTAAGGTATGGCATTCTCAAAAGATTTAAGAAGATTAAAGATAAGAAAGCGAATCCGTGGTAAAGTAAACGGAACAGAACAACGTCCTAGATTATCTGTATACAGAAGTAATAAAGAGATTTATGCACAGATCATAAATGATGTTACAGGAGTAACTCTTGCAACAGCTTCTTCTAGAGATAAAGACATTGCTTCGGCATCTGGAAATAAAATTGAAAAAGCGAACTTGGTTGGAAAAACCCTTGCAGAAAAAGCAAAAAGTGCTGGTGTAGAAACAGTATCATTTGATAGAGGTGGTTACTTGTATCATGGTAGAGTTAAGTCATTAGCAGAAGGAGCTAGAGAAGCAGGATTAAAATTCTAAGAAATTATGTATCAGAAATATAAAAACGCAGAATTAGTAAAACCAAGTGGACTTGAATTAAAAGATCGTTTAGTTGGTGTACAACGTGTTACTAAAGTAACAAAAGGAGGTAGAGCATTTGGTTTCTCTGCTATTGTAGTTGTAGGAGATGAAAACGGTGTAGTAGGACACGGTCTGGGGAAATCTAAAGAAGTAGCAGAAGCTATTGCAAAAGCAGTAGAAGATGCTAAGAAAAACCTAGTACGTATTCCATTACAAAAAGGAACCTTGCCTCATGAGCAAAAAGGTAAATACGGTGGTGCGAGAGTACTACTTATGCCGGCTGCTACGGGTACAGGAGTTATTGCAGGTGGAGCAATCCGTGCTGTATTAGAATCTGTTGGAGTGCATGATGTACTTTCTAAAAACCAAGGATCGTCTAACCCACATAACGTGGTGAAAGCAACTTTTGATGCATTGTTACAATTGCGTAGTCCGCAACAAGTAGCTGCTCAACGTGGTGTTTCACTAGAAAAAGTGTTTAAAGGATAAAATTAGGAACGATGGCAAAGATTAAAATAACTAAAGTAAGAAGTGAGATTAATCGCACCCAGAGACAAAAAAGAACGCTGGAGGCTTTAGGTCTTAAAAAGATTGGTCAGGTTGTGGAGCATGAAGATACTCCTAATATCCTTGGGATGGTAAATAAAGTTAAACATTTAGTTTCAGTAGAAACAAAATAATAAAAGCACATGGATTTAAGTAATTTAAAACCTGCTGCAGGTTCGGTAAAGAATAACTCTAAACGATTAGGACGTGGTCAAGGATCTGGAAAAGGAGGAACTTCTGCTCGTGGTCATAAAGGAGCGAAGTCTCGTTCTGGTTATTCTAGAAAAATAGGATTTGAAGGTGGACAGATGCCTCTTCAAAGACGTGTACCTAAGTTTGGTTTCAAAAATATTAATAGAAAAGAGTATCAAGGTGTAAACTTAGATACTTTACAGAAGTTAGTGGACGCTGGTAAAATTACTGATACAGTTGATCTTGACGTATTGTTAGCTACTAGACTTGCTAGAAAAACAGACTTGGTAAAAATACTAGGTAGAGGTGAGCTAAAAGCGAAACTAAAAGTATCGGCGCATAAATTCACAGCGACAGCTAAAGCTGCTATCGAAGCAGCTGGAGGTGAAGCAGTAACCTTATAAAAGAGAACTCATGAAATTTATTGATACAATAAAAAACATATGGAAAATCGAAGAGCTAAAAAATAGAATCTTAATTACATTAGGATTGCTTTTAGTGTATCGTTTTGGTGCGCAAGTTGTACTGCCTGGTATAGATGCATCTCAATTAGCAAATTTAGCTACACAAACAGATAAGGGATTATTAGGTCTCCTAAATGCATTTACTGGAGGAGCATTTTCGAATGCATCTGTATTTGCTCTGGGGATCATGCCGTATATCTCCGCTTCTATTGTAGTTCAGTTGATGGGTATCGCAATACCATATCTTCAGAAATTACAAAAAGAAGGGGAAAGTGGAAGAAAGAAGATCAATCAAATCACACGTTGGTTGACAATTGCTATTACTTTGGTGCAAGGTCCTGGTTATATTTATAACCTTTTTGCGACATTACCGGGGTCCGCTTTTGTATTACCAAACCAAACGATTTTTGTTGTATCATCTGTGATCATCTTAACTACCGGATGTATTTTTGCAATGTGGTTAGGGGAGAGAATTACTGATAAAGGAATCGGTAATGGAATCTCATTACTGATTATGGTAGGTATTATTGCTACCTTACCACAATCATTTGTACAAAACTTCTTTTCTAGAGTTTCTGGAGACGGAGGAGGAATGATTATGGTATTGATAGAATTGGTTATCTGGTTTGTGATTATTTTAGCTTCTATCTTACTGGTAATGGCAGTGCGTCAGATACCGGTACAGTATGCAAGAAGAACGGCAAGTGGAGGATATGAGAAGAACGTATTTGGTTCTAGACAGTATATTCCTTTAAAGCTAAATGCATCTGGAGTAATGCCAATTATATTTGCACAGGCAATTATGTTCTTACCTGCTCTGGTAGCAGGAAAAGTTTCTGATTCAGAAGCTGCTCAAGGAGTTGCAGCTGCCTTTACAGATATCTTTGGATTTTGGTATAATCTGGTATTCGCATTATTAATTATAGTGTTTACCTACTTCTATACGGCGATTACCGTTCCGACCAATAAAATGGCAGATGATCTAAAACGTAGTGGAGGATTTATACCAGGAATCAGACCAGGAAGTGAAACATCAGAATATCTAGATAGAATTATGTCTCAGATCACATTGCCAGGTTCTATATTTTTAGCATTGATAGCAATTTTTCCTGCAATAGCAGTGAAATTATTAGATGTGCAGCAAGGATGGGCATTGTTCTTTGGAGGTACTTCTCTGTTAATTATGGTAGGAGTAGCAATAGACACAGTACAGCAAGTAAACTCATATTTGTTGAATAGACATTATGATGGATTAATGAAAACTGGAAAAAACCGTAAAGCAGTAGCATAATATGGCAAAGCAACCAGCAATAGAGCAAGATGGTAGTATTATCGAAGCGTTATCAAATGCGATGTTTCGAGTGGAATTAGAAAATGGTCACGTAGTGACAGCTCATATATCAGGTAAGATGCGTATGCATTATATAAAATTATTACCTGGAGATAAGGTGAAATTAGAGATGAGTCCATACGATTTATCAAAGGCTCGTATCACATATAGATACTAATATAATTTTAATATTAGTTAATTAAGATTTTTTCTATACTTTTGCAAACTGAAAAAATCTTGTTAATGATATATCCCAAAATGTAACCCGGTTACATTTTGGGAATTAAAACCAAAGAGATGAAAGTTAGAGCATCATTAAAAAAGAGAAGTGCCGAGTGCAAGATTGTGCGTAGAAAAGGCCGACTTTACGTAATTAATAAAAAGAATCCTAGATTTAAACAAAGACAAGGGTAATTATGGCAAGAATTGCAGGGGTAGATATACCTAAACAAAAGCGAGGAGTTATAGCATTAACCTATATCTTCGGAATTGGTAGAAGTAGAGCTAAAGAAATTTTAGAAACTGCCAAAGTAGATGAGAGTATAAAAGTTTCTGACTGGAATGATGACCAAATAGGTCGTATTCGTGAAGCTGTAGGAGCCTATACCATTGAAGGAGAATTACGTTCAGAAGTACAGCTTAACATCAAGCGTTTGATGGATATCGGTTGTTATAGAGGAATCCGTCACAGAGCTGGGTTACCTTTAAGAGGACAACGTACTAAGAATAACTCTAGAACACGTAAAGGAAGAAGAAAAACAGTTGCTAACAAGAAAAAAGCAACTAAATAATAAGTAGTATGGCAAAGTCAACTTCAAAAAAACGTAAAGTAATTGTTGAAGCTGTTGGAGAAGCACACGTTACTGCTTCTTTTAACAATATTATTATATCTTTAACAAACAAAAAAGGAGACGTGATTTCATGGTCTTCAGCTGGTAAAATGGGATTTAGAGGTTCTAAAAAGAACACTCCATATGCAGCACAATTAGCAGCTGAAGATGCTTCTAAAGTAGCAATCGAAGCTGGATTGAAAAAAGTTAAAGTATATGTAAAAGGACCTGGAAATGGTAGAGAATCTGCTATCCGTTCTTTACATAATGCAGGAATTGAAGTTACAGAAATAATCGATGTAACACCAATGCCGCATAATGGATGTCGTCCTCCAAAAAGAAGAAGAGTATAATTCTTTTGACTAGGACAATAACAATTAAGATAACGTAAATCAAAAAAGAGGAAAGCTGGTTATCGAAGGAAAGAGACCTTAATTCATAATCACCTCATTAATTAAATCAATAGTAATGGCAAGATATACTGGTCCAAAAACTAAAATCGCTCGAAAATTTGGTCAAGCGATATTCGGAGATGACAAATCTTTCGAAAAAAGAAATTATCCTCCAGGTCAGCACGGAAATAACAGACGAAGAGGAAAGAAAAGTGAATATGCAATCCAGTTAATGGAAAAGCAAAAAGCTAAATATACATACGGAATTTTAGAACGCCAGTTCCGTAACATGTTCGAAAAAGCAACCCGTTCTCAAGGAATTACAGGGGAGGTTTTACTTCAGCTTTGTGAATCCAGATTAGATAATGTAGTGTACAGAATGGGATTGTCTAACTCAAGAAGAGGAGCGAGGCAATTAGTATCGCACAGACACATCACTGTTAATGGAGAATTAGTAAATATTCCTTCATACAGACTAAAAGCAGGAGATGTAGTAGGAGTTAGAGAAAAATCAAAATCACTAGAAGTAATCCAGAATTCATTAGCAGCAAACAGTAGCGTATATGAGTGGATTACATTCAATAATGATACAAAAACAGGTACATTTGTAGCTGTTCCGTCTAGAATTCAGATTCCAGAAAACATAAACGAACAGTTTATAGTCGAATTATATTCTAAGTAATAACTCATAGAAGAAACAATAACATGGCAATATTAAATTTTCAGAAGCCCGATAAAGTTATCATGATAGACTCTACTGAGTTCGATGGTAAGTTTGAATTCAGACCATTAGAACCAGGGTACGGATTAACAGTTGGTAACGCTTTACGTAGAGTTTTGTTATCTTCTTTAGAGGGATTCGCTATTACTTCTTTAAAAATTGAAGGAGTAGATCATGAGTTTTCTACTATATCAGGAGTAGTAGAAGATGTTACTGAAATTATCCTTAATCTTAAACAAGTACGTTTTAAACGTCAAATCGAAGATGTGGATAATGAATCAGTGACAATCTCTGTATCAGGGCAAGAGCAATTAACTGCTGGAGATTTTCAAAAATTTATATCCGGATTTCAGGTGTTAAACCCAGATTTGGTAATCTGTAATATGGATAAAAAAGTAGCACTTAATCTCGAAATTTCTATTGAGAAAGGAAGAGGGTATGTTCCTGCTGAAGAGAATAAGAAGGCAAATGCACCAATAGGGACTATTTTTACAGATTCAATTTATACGCCTATAAAGAATGTAAAATATAGTATAGAAAACTATCGTGTAGAACAAAAAACGGATTACGAAAAACTTGTTTTTGAAATCGTAACAGACGGATCAATACATCCAAAAGAAGCGTTGACAGAAGCAGCAAAAATATTGATCCATCACTTTATGTTGTTCTCTGATGAGCGTATTACCTTAGAAGCTGATGAGATTGCACAAACAGAAACATATGATGAGGAATCATTGCATATGAGACAGCTATTAAAAACTAAGTTAATAGATATGGATCTTTCTGTGCGAGCTCTTAACTGTTTGAAAGCAGCAGAAGTTGATACTTTGGGTGACTTAGTATCGTATAATAAAAACGATTTAATGAAGTTCCGTAACTTCGGTAAGAAATCTTTGACAGAACTAGAAGAACTAGTAAATGTTAAAGGGCTTAACTTTGGTATGGATCTTTCAAAATATAAATTAGATAAAGACTAATCAGTCATATTTTGCTCCCCAAAGAGGGTTGTAGCAAGATGATGATTAAAATTAAATGTCATGAGACACGGAAAAAAATTCAATCACTTAGGAAGAAAAACTGCACACCGTAAGTCTATGCTTGCGAATATGGCATGTTCCCTAATTGAACATAAAAGAATCAACACTACAGTAGCAAAGGCAAAAGCATTAAAACAATTTGTAGAGCCTTTAGTAACAAAATCTAAAGAAGATACTACACATAACAGACGTATTGTTTTCTCTAGATTGCGTAACAAGTATGCGGTAACAGAATTGTTCCGTGAGGTAGCTGCTAAAGTAGGAGATCGACCTGGAGGATACACCAGAATTATTAAACTGGGAAATCGTTTAGGAGATAACGCTGATATGGCAATGATAGAACTTGTTGATTATAATGAGTTGTACAATGCTAATAAGCCAGCGAAGAAAAAATCTACTAGAAGAGGTAGAAGAAAAGCTAGTACTGCACCAGCAGCACCAGTAGCTGAAACTAATAGCTCTGAAGAAGAATAAATGAAAAGTGTGAAACACACATAATTATAAAGGATAGGCGTTTAACGTTTATCCTTTTTTTTTGAGTAAATAAATAATAAATAGGTTCATTTCCGCAGTAGTGGGGATTTTTTGAAAAAAGTAAATTTAGGATGAAATATCAATCTCGTAAAAAGGCAATTCTTTTATTAGCAGACGGAACAATTTTCTACGGAAAAGCAGTAGGAAAAGAAGGAAGCGCTTTTGGTGAAGTATGTTTTAATACTGGTATGACAGGATATCAGGAGATTTTTACCGACCCATCTTACTATGGGCAATTGATGGTGACAACTAATGCGCATATTGGTAATTATGGAACCAATGAAGAAGAAGTTGAGTCAGACTCTGTAAAAATAGCAGGATTAATCGTTAAGAACTTTAGCTATGAGTATTCTAGAGTATCAGCGGATTCGTCTTTACAGGAATTTCTTGAAGCAAATAATTTATTGGCTATTTCTGATGTGGATACAAGAGCATTGGTTAGTTATATCAGAGATAATGGAACAATGAATGCCGTTATTTCTACAGAAGTAGACGATGTAGATGCATTAAAAGAAAAATTAGCAGCAGTTCCGGATATGAACGGTTTGGAACTGGCGTCTAAAGTATCAACAAAAGAGCCTTATTTCTTTGGAGATCCTGAAGCACCTTATAAAGTATCAGCGTTAGATCTAGGAATTAAGAAGAATATACTTAGAAATCTTGCAAAAAGAGGAGCGTATATCAAAGTGTTTCCATATAATAGTACTTTCGAAGAATTAAGTGAATGGAAGCCTGATGGATATTTCTTATCTAATGGTCCTGGAGACCCTGAACCATTAGAAGAAGCAATTAATACAGCCAAAGAAATTATTAAAAGAGATTTGCCTTTGTTTGGAATATGTCTTGGACACCAGGTTATTGCATTAGCTAATGGGATTAGTACATATAAAATGCATAACGGGCATAGAGGAATCAATCACCCGGTGAAGAATTTGCTTACGGGTAAAGGAGAAATCACATCTCAGAATCACGGGTTTGCTATTAATAGAGAAGAAGCAGAGAAAAATGAAGAAATAGAGGTGACGCATTTGCATTTAAATGATGATACAGTAGCTGGAATCAGAATGAAAAATAAAAACTGTTTCTCAGTACAGTATCACCCGGAAGCAAGTCCAGGACCAAATGATTCTGTTTATTTATTTGATCAATTCATAGAAAATATAAAAAAGATAAAATAATAGGGGTATTTTTCCTTTATTTTCAATTTGTAAAGCCTAAAATGATAATGTGTTACCGATAACGTTGTAGTTGATAACTTTACAGTGTTTAAAGGGATTAATGCAGTAAATTAGATGACTGTTAAATACGGTCAGAATATACCGGTTTTGTATATTGCAAATAATTATAACTGTCAAAAAATAAAACGAAAACATGAGTGTAATTGTTAATATTCACGCTAGACAAATCTTAGATTCCCGTGGTAACCCTACGGTAGAGGTTGATGTTATTACAGAGAATGGCGTTTTAGGTAGAGCAGCTGTACCATCAGGAGCATCTACAGGAGAACATGAAGCTGTTGAGCTTAGAGATGGAGGAACAACCTATATGGGAAAAGGAGTTCTTAAAGCGGTGGAAAATGTAAATACAATAATTGCAGAAGAATTGCTAGGCTATTCTATTTTTGATCAAAACCTGATTGATCAGGCGATGATCGAATTGGATGGTACTCCTAATAAATCAAAATTAGGAGCAAATGCAATTTTAGGAGTTTCTTTGGCGGTAGCAAAAGCAGCGGCTAACGAATTGAATTTGCCATTATACAGATATATAGGAGGGGTTAGTGCAAATACCTTACCAGTTCCTATGATGAATATCATTAATGGGGGATCTCATAGCGACGCTCCGATAGCATTCCAGGAATTTATGGTCATGCCGGTAAAGGCTAAAAATTTTACACATGCCATGCAGATAGGAACTGAAATTTTTCACAACCTAAAGAAAGTATTACACGATAGAGGATTGAGTACTGCTGTTGGAGATGAAGGAGGGTTTGCTCCTACATTAGATGGTACGGAAGATGCGTTAGAATCTATTGCATTAGCTGTAGATAAGGCAGGATATAAATTAGGAGATGAAGTGATGATTGCTTTGGATTGTGCTTCTGCCGAGTTTTATGTTGATGGTAAATATGATTACACCAAGTTTGAAGGTGATAAAGGAAAGATTAGAACAAGTGAAGAGCAAGCTGATTATTTAGCAGAATTGGCGTCAAAATATCCGATCATTTCTATAGAAGATGGAATGGATGAAAATGACTGGCAAGGATGGAAATATCTTACAGAAAAAGTTGGAGATAGTGTACAGTTGGTAGGAGATGATTTGTTCGTGACTAATGTAGAAAGACTTTCTAAAGGAATAGAGAATGGGATTGCAAACTCTATTTTGATTAAAGTAAATCAGATTGGTACATTGACAGAAACAATAGCAGCTGTAAATATGGCGCATAATGCAGGGTATACTTCTGTAATGTCTCATCGTTCTGGAGAAACAGAAGATAATACAATTGCAGATCTGGCAGTAGCATTAAATACAGGACAGATTAAGACAGGTTCAGCTTCTAGAAGTGACCGAATGGCAAAGTACAATCAGTTATTACGTATAGAAGAAGAATTAGGAACTGTAGCATACTATCCACAAGATAAAGCTTTTAAAGTAAAGCAAAAAAGAGAAGAAGTTCTTTCGTAATTTGCTTTGTAATAATGAAATAGAAAAGAGGATGTGTAGGCATCCTCTTTTTTTGTTTTTGTAAGAAGAAGAATCCAGGAAATAATAAAAAAATAATAAAATTGATTTGTACTTAAAAAAAAGAGTTTTTTGCGCAAAAATCATGATCGTATTAAGTAAAAATTAAGACTATATTTTGTAAATTAGCAACACTTTTTAATAGAAAATTCTGAATAATCATATGTCAAAAAAAGCAACGTTAGAAATAGATGGTAATAGGTATGAATTCCCTATTATAGAAGGAACTGAGAACGAATTAGGAATCGATATAAAAGTACTTCGGGGAGCTACCGGAGGAGTTACCACTATTGATCCAGGATATAAAAATACTGGAAGTTGTGAAAGCGCGATTACTTTCTTAGATGGAGAGAAAGGTATTTTGAGATATAGAGGGTATTCTATAGAAGAATTAGCAGAAAAAGCAGACTTCTTAGAGGTAGCGTATCTTCTTATATTTGGAGAGTTGCCAACCAAAGAACAACTAGAGAAATTCGATAAAGATATCAAAGAAGAGTCTCATGTAGATGAAGATATGAAGAAGATACTGGATGGTTTCCCTAAAAGTGCGCACCCAATGGGAGTGCTTTCTTCTTTGACAAGTGCGCTGATAGCCTTCAATCCGGGATCTGTAGATGTAGATTCAGAAGAAGCAATGTATAACGCTATTGTTAAGATCATGGGGAAATTCCCTGTTTTGGCAGCATGGACTATGAGGAAGAGAAAAAGTCTTCCGTTAGATTATGGAGATAATTCATTAGGGTATGTAGAGAATTTATGCAAAATGATGTTCTCTAGACCTAATAAAGCATACGAAGCAAATAGCATAGTAAATGATGCACTGGACAAATTACTTATTTTACATGCTGATCATGAACAAAACTGTTCTACTTCCACTGTACGAATTGTAGGATCATCGCATGCAGGTTTGTTTGCTTCTTTATCAGCAGGAATCTCAGCTTTATGGGGTCCTTTGCATGGAGGGGCTAATCAGGCGGTAATCGAAATGTTGGAGGCAATCAAAGCAGATGGTGGAGATACGGCAAAGTATATCGCTAAAGCAAAAGATAAAGAAGATCCATTCCGATTGATGGGATTCGGACACAGAGTGTATAAAAACTTTGATCCAAGAGCAAAAATTATTAAAAAATCTGCAGAAGAAGTTTTAGGAGATTTAGGAATTGAAGATCCGGTATTAGATATAGCTAAAGGCTTGGCTTCAGTAGCGCTGGAAGATGAATACTTCGTGAAAAGAAAACTGTACCCTAATGTAGATTTCTACTCAGGAATTATATACAGAGCATTAGGAATTCCTACAGAAATGTTTACTGTGATGTTTGCATTGGGTAGATTACCAGGATGGATAGCACAATGGAGAGAAATGCGATTACGCAAAGAGCCAATCGGAAGACCGAGACAAATATATGTAGGAGAGAACTATAGAGAGTTTGTCGATCTGGAAAAAAGATAAGATTTTTAAAAATCATATAGAGAAAAGCCTTACCTATGTAATATAGAAGTAAGGCTTTTCTTTTTTTTATATGTTTTTGAAATTTGTGAAATTCGTATAAAGATTGTTTTAAATCTTGAGTATTTTTGAAAACTATTAATAATTGGTAGAAAATAATGAAAGAAATCAAGTTAATTAAAAATAGATCAGATATAGGAGCAGGTACAAGAGGGTCTGATTTAGGGATTGATGCAATTGAGATTGCCGCAATTAATAAAAACGATGATTATTTTAATCTGTATGCATACGAAAATGTAGAAACAGAAAATGAAACAATTTATAATAAGGTGAATAACTCATTCGCAAAGCGAATAGGAAGTGTTGTTAATGTATGTACGCGATTGAGTAATAGTGTGGAAAATAGTCTAAAAAATAATACATACCCTGTAGTATTATCAGGAGATCATTCATCTGCTTTAGGTACCATTAGTGGTATAAAAGCAGCTCATCCCGAAAAAACAATCGGAGTTGTATGGGTAGATGCGCATGCAGACGTTCATTCTCCTTACACCTCTCCTTCGGGAAACATTCATGGAATGCCATTAGCAGCTGCACTTGCAGATGATAACCTGGATTTCAAGATTAATGATGTGTCAGAAGAAACCGTTGGCTTGTGGGATAAAATGAAAAATATTGGAATCGAAGGGCAGAAGGTAAAACATGAGCATGTTGTGTATTTTGGCGTAAGAGATACAGAAGAACCGGAAGAGGGATTAATTGCAAAAAATGAAATTAAAAACTATTCTGTTGCAGAAATGCGATACCGGGGGTTTGAACAATGCGTGAAGGAAGCAATTGAGCGATTAGATGCCTGTGATGTCGTTTATGTGTCTTTTGATGTGGATAGTATGGATTGTGATTTGATATCCAAAGGAACTGGAACACCGGTTTCCAAGGGGTTTGATATAGAAGAAGCTATTTATATTATTCAGCAATTTATAGAAACGAAGAAAGTAGTTTGTTTTGAAGTAGTAGAAGTGAATCCTACGCTGGATAATAAAGGAAACAGAATGGCAGAAGCAGCCTTTGATGTGTTGAAAGCTGCAACAGCAACCATTACCGAAAAAATGTTGAGTTAAGATAAAGACGTTGGAAAAGCAAGTAACTAATACTATTGTGATGATCCGCCCTGTTCAATTCAGGATGAATGAGCAAACGGCGGTTAATAATTATTATCAGGAAGACGGTGGCATATTGGCAGCAACTGCTAATAGCAAAGCACAGCAAGAATTTGATGCTTTTGTTGAAGCATTAAAGAAAGTTGGAGTTCATGTGATTGTTGTGAATGATGATCCCGCTCATGATACACCAGATGCTGTATTCCCTAATAACTGGGTCTCATTTCATGAGAATGGAGATATTGGCTTATACCCGATGTTTGCTGAGAATAGACGAAAAGAAAGACGTCAAGAGGTGTTGGAAGCCGTCGAAGATGCTGGTTTTGAAATCAAGAATGTGATTGATTATACGTTGGCAGAAGAAGAAAATATCTTTTTAGAAGGAACCGGAAGTCTGATTTTAGACAGAAAACACAGAAAGGCGTATTGTGCATTATCTCCTAGAGCAGATGAAGAATTGTTTATTGAATTCTGTGAAGATTTTGAATATACTCCAGTTATTTTTACAGCATATCAGACTGTAGCAGGAGAAAGGCTGCCTATTTATCATACGAATGTGATGATGGGAGTTGGAGAAACATTGGCAATTGTCTGTTTGGACAGTATCGATGATAAAAAAGAACGAAAGAATGTTTTGAAACATTTGAAAGAAGACGGAAAAGAAGTTATCGCAATTACGGAAGCGCAGGTACATCAATTTGCAGGAAATATGCTTCAAGTGGTTGGAGAAGAGGATAAAAGGTATTTGGTGATGTCCTCTTCTGCATATAATAGTCTGACAAAAGAACAGATTTTTAAAATAGAAAAGCATTGCTTAATTTTACATAGTGACCTAACTACTATAGAAACATTAGGAGGGGGAAGTGCAAGGTGCATGATGGCAGAAGTTTTTCTGCCAAAGAAGTAATTGAATTGATTGTATGCTTTCTAAAAAAACAAAATATGGCTTAAAGGCATTGACCTATATAGCCAGAAAGAAGTCTGATAAACCAGTCTTGATCTCTGAGATAGCCAAAAATGAAAATATATCTCAAAAATTTTTAGAGAGTATCCTGTTGACACTGCGTAAAAATGGAATTTTAGGTTCTAAAAAAGGTAAGGGTGGAGGATATTATTTGCTAAAAAAAGCAGAAGATATCACAATGGCTTCCATTATTAGAGTGTTGGAAGGTCCCATAGCGATGTTGCCCTGTGTAAGTCTTAATTTTTATGAAAAATGCGATGATTGTCCGGATGAAGATGCCTGTACAGTTCATGGACTTATGATCGAAGTTAGAGATAATACTCTTCGGGTGTTAGAAAATAAAGTTCTTTCTGATTTTGTAGATCAGGAATAATGTAATAATATAACTAAGCAAAAAGCGATATGTAAATCAACATATCGCTTTTTTTATGGAGTTCTGTTATGAAGTATGGAAATGATGAGCAAAGGTTAAAAGTACGTCGGAAATCTATTATCTTTGCAGCTTCATTATAAGGCAAGATTGATTTTGTGGAAATCGCAGTATTCTATGCGGATGAAAAGGGAACTTTTGTATGAGTTTAGAAAGAAAAGATGCCATAAATCGGTTGCCAAAAGATAAAATCTTTAATGTCAGAAAGGCTTATAAAATGACTTTACAACAAACGATTTCAAAACATGTACAAGCAGCAGTGCTAGAGCTCTATAAAGCTACTTTAGAGACTGTTGAATTTCAAGCAACCCGAAAAGAATTTGAAGGAGATATTACAGTAGTAGTATTTCCAATGTTAAGGGTTGTAAAAGGTAATCCTGTTCAGATAGGAGAAGCTATAGGAGAGTATCTTGTTCGCACGGTGGAAGAAATCAGTGCTTTTAATGTTGTAAAAGGATTTTTGAACCTGGTAGTGTCAGATGCATATTATCTCAGCCTTATTGCTGATATAGAAAAAGAAACCAATTATGGATATGTAGAACCGACTCCTGGAGATAAGGCGGTTATGGTGGAATATTCCTCCCCGAATACAAATAAGCCATTGCACTTAGGGCATATACGAAATAACTTATTAGGGTATAGTGTTGCTGAGATTATTAAGGCGAGTGGTAAAAAAGTGTATAAAACTCAAATCATTAATGATAGAGGAATCCATATTTGCAAATCGATGATCGCCTGGAAGCAATTTGCTAATGGGGAAACCCCAGAAACTTCGGGATTAAAAGGGGATAAATTGGTAGGAAACTACTATGTGAAATTTGATCAGGAGTATAAAAAACAAATAGCTGAATTGGTCGAATCAGGAAAAACAGAAGAAGAGGCTAAAAAAGAGGCTCCTATTTTCCTGGAAGCGCAGGAAATGCTTAGAAAGTGGGAGGCAGGAGATGAAGAAGTAGTTGCTTTGTGGAAAACAATGAATCAATGGGTTTATGATGGATTTGAAACAACATACACGGCGTTAGGGGTTGATTTTGATAGCTATTATTATGAGAGTAATACCTATTTGTTAGGAAAAGATAATATAGAAGAAGGGCTCTCTAAAGGCGTGTTTTTTAAGAAAGAAGATGGGTCTGTATGGTGTGATTTGACAGATGAAGGCTTGGATGAAAAATTGGTGCTAAGAAGCGATGGAACAGCTGTGTATATGACGCAGGATATAGGAACGGCGATCCAAAGGGTAAAAGATAATACCGATGTTGGAGGAATGATTTACACGGTAGGGAATGAGCAAGATTATCATTTCAAAGTGTTGTTTTTAATTCTTAGAAAGCTAGGGTATGATTGGGCTTCAAACTTACATCACCTAAGCTATGGAATGGTTGATCTGCCTAGTGGGAAGATGAAAAGTAGAGAAGGGACTGTGGTAGATGCCGATGATTTGATAAAAGAAATGGCAACCACTGCCGGAGAAATATCAAAAGAGCTAGGGAAATTAGATGGTTATAGTGAAGAAGAGAAAAGAGAAGTGTACAATACTATAGGTCTTGGCGCATTAAAGTATTATATCTTAAAAGTAGATCCGAGAAAGCGAATTCTTTTTAATCCCGAAGAGTCTGTAGACTTCCAGGGGAATACAGGACCTTTTATACAATATACATATGCCAGAATACAAGCAATTCTTAGGAAAGCAGATTTTGATTGGAAAGGATCAGAAACAGCAGTGATTCTTCATTCAAAAGAGAGAGAGGTTATCAAGCAATTGGAGCAATTTCCAGAAGTAATTCAGAATGCTGCTAAGGAAATGAGTCCGGCATTGGTGGCGAATTATGCATATGATTTGGTAAAAAGTTATAACTCATTTTTTCAGAATGTGTCCATTTTTGGGGCGACCACTGAAGAAGAGAAAAAATTTAGAGTAAAACTCTCAAATTTAGTAGGAGAAACGATTAAGTCTTCTTTTGCTTTGCTGGGAATTAATGTTCCTTCCAGGATGTAAGACTCAGCATCGTAATGCTAATAAAAAAAAAGTCACTTGTGTTTTATACAGGTGGCTTTTTTGTTTTTGAGAAAAATAGCTTGATAAATTCTAGAAAACAGAAATAAAATACCTGGTTTTTTATAGAAGTTTAAAAAACAAGATAATAATGAAACCCTCTTTATAAATACACTTCAAATCCTTAAATTTGCATTTTTCTACTCTGCTGCTAATAGTAGAGATCCAAAACATTAAGAAAGCATATGTTTGATAATTTAAGTGATAAGTTAGATAAGGCGTTACATATTCTTAAAGGCCACGGTCAGATTACAGAAATTAACGTAGCAGAAACATTAAAAGAAGTTCGTAGAGCATTAGTTGATGCGGATGTTAACTATAAAATAGCAAAAGATTTTACTTCTAAAGTAAAAGAAAAAGCCTTGGGGCAAGATGTATTAAAAAGCCTGAAGCCCGGGCAATTAATGGTGAAACTAGTCAAAGATGAGCTGACAGCTTTGATGGGAGGTGACGCTGCAGGAGTTAATTTATCAGGGAAGCCATCTGTAATTTTGATGTCCGGATTGCAAGGATCAGGAAAAACGACTTTTTCAGGAAAACTTGCTAATTATCTTAAAACGAAGAAAACAAAGAAGGTTTTATTAGTAGCATGTGATATTTACCGACCAGCGGCAATTGATCAGTTACATGTAGTAGGAGAACAGATAGATGTAGAGGTATTTAGTGATAGAGGGAATACGGATGCTGTTGCTATTGCAAAAGCAGGGGTAGCTCACGCTGAAGAGAATGGATTTAATGTAGTGATTATTGATACGGCAGGGCGATTAGCGATTGATGAAGAAATGATGACAGAGATCGCTAATATCCATAAAGCAATCACACCACATGAGACTTTGTTTGTAGTGGATTCTATGACAGGACAAGATGCAGTGAATACAGCAAAAGCTTTCAACGATGTTCTTAATTTTGATGGAGTAATCCTTACAAAACTAGATGGGGATACCCGGGGAGGAGCGGCTATTTCTATTAAATCGGTCGTTAACAAGCCTATTAAATTTATAGGTACAGGAGAAAAGATGGAAGCTATTGATGTGTTCTATCCTTCTCGTATGGCAGATCGTATTCTAGGAATGGGAGATGTTGTGTCTCTTGTAGAAAGAGCACAGGAGCAATTTGATGAAGAGGAAGCTAGAAAACTTCAGAAAAAGATTGCTAAAAATCAATTCGGGTTTGATGACTTTCTTAAACAAATCCAACAGGTAAAAAAGATGGGGAATATGAAGGATCTGATTGGAATGATCCCTGGAGCAGGAAAAATGATGAAGAATGTGGATATTGATGATGATGCTTTTAAGCATATTGAAGCAATTATTCATTCTATGACACCGGGAGAGCGAGCAAAACCTCAAATAATAAATGCAAGTAGAAAGAAAAGAATAGGAAAAGGTTCTGGAACATCAATACAGCAGGTAAATCAATTGTTGAAACAATTTGACCAGATGAGTAAGATGATGAAAATGATGCAAGGAGGCGGAGGCAAACGTATGATGCAGATGATGAATAAAATGAAATAATAAGATTCAACACATAATTTTTTTAGAATAAAGTAGGTTTATGGAAATCCTGGATGGAAAAAAAGTCAGTAATGACATCAAAGACGAAATTGCAGCTGAAGTAAAGAAAATAAAAAAAAGAGGAGAAAAAGTACCTCATTTAGCAGCTGTTATAGTTGGTAATGACGGGGCAAGTCTTACATATGTCGGGAGTAAAGTGCGGGCATGTGAGCGTGTGGGGTTTGAATCTACTTTGGTGAAAATGCCTAGTACAACTAGTGAAATAGAATTGCTGTCTAAGATTGCCGAATTGAATGAAGATGATAATATTGATGGATTTATTGTTCAATTGCCATTACCACCGCAGATTAATACTCAAAAAGTACTTTTAGCTATAGATCCTGATAAAGATGTGGATGGTTTTCACCCAACGAATTTTGGTAAAATGGCATTGGATATGTCTAGTTTTATTCCAGCAACTCCTTTTGGGATATTAGAGCTTTTAGAGCGTTATGAAGTTGATACAAAAGGAAAACATACTGTAGTGATAGGGAGAAGTCATATTGTAGGGCGTCCTATGAGTATTTTGATGGGGAGAAGAGGGTGGCCAGGAAACTCCACAGTGACTTTAACGCATAGTCATACCAAAAACATTACTCAGATTATATCTCAGGCAGATATTGTTATTTCGGCCTTAGGAGTGCCTAATTTCTTAAAAGCGGAAATGGTGAAAGATGATGCAGTAGTAATTGATGTTGGAATTACAAGAGTGCCTGATGAATCTACAGAAAAAGGATATAGAATTGTGGGAGATGTTGATTATGAAAATGTGAGTAAGAAAGTATCTCATATTACACCTGTACCAGGAGGAGTAGGACCAATGACTATTGCGATGCTGTTAAAAAATACATTATTGGCTAGGGAGAGACATGAGGCAAATGGTAAAAAGAAATAAATTGTAGTCTATAAAGTAGATAGTTCTTTACAGGATAGTTAACGATATTAAAACCTCTGATATGAATATTATATCAGAGGTTTTTTAATACGAAATATTTGTTTAGAGTGTATAGAGTAGTGCTGATTTTGTGTGTATAAGAGTATTTTGAATAAAAAATATCTCTCTTTGATAAGAGGAACTTTCTGAAAACTTTATTGTTTTGTAGAAAAGCTAAACATTGTTTGGGTTTGGTATTATTAGGTGAAAGAAGAGAATGTTTTATAGGAAAGGTTGTTCGTGAATAGAGGAAGGGGGAAGAAAATTGTGTTAAATAAAAAGAGCACTGCAAAGCAGTGCTCTTTTTATTATGTTATGAAATCTATGTTTTTTATTGAGAGGAGACTCTTAAAAGTCGTTAAAACTATCAGGAGTAATGTTGTCATCTCCTTTACCATCTCCATATCCTAGAGTTCCATTAGATAATAGATCTAAAGATAGTGTGTAAGAAGGAACATTGATCCCTTTGTCAGTTTTAATAGGGTTAAAGTTTAAGATGTCTTCACCTTTTTCATAAAGAGCATTTTGAGTAAATTGTCCATATGGCTTTCCTCCTTTAACCGTTTCCATCCACTCTTTACCATAAGCAATTTTTACATAGTACTCTCCTTCAGGGATGTTTCTTATGTACTGAGTAGAACTGTTTTTGATATATGTAACACGGATACATTTGTCATCTTTTTCAGTTTTACCCATTTTGTATAACTTGATAACTACATCTGTGTTTTTACCTACATTTATTTTTAGATAGTTATCTAATTTGTAGTTAAAAGAAGGTTTGAATTTCTCAAATGATTTAGGAGTTGCTCCAGATTTATATGTTTTCTTCTTCCATCCTACAAACTTATTTTCTTTGCTTACTGCTATAGGGGCAGATGTAGCTCTGTTTCTGTTAGATCCGTAAGAAGGAGTAGTAGACTCAATAGGAGTAGAAGCTACATCGCTATTAAGTGCTCTTTGATTTGCTTTTTCAACAGCTCTTCTTGTTTCTTCAGCTTCTGCTCTGGCTCTTTCGGCAGCAGTCATTTTATTTCTTTTTGCAGCTTCAGCATCAGCGATAGCTAAGGCAGCATTTGCTTCTGCAGCTCTTTTTAAGCGCTCAGCATCTGCAATAGCTCTTCTGGCAGCTTCTTCAGCAGCCTTTTTTGCAGCTTCTGCATCTGCAATTGCTTTTGCTACAGCAGCTTGAGCAGCTCTCTTTTTAGCTTCAGCTTCCTTGGCAGCTCTTTCTGCTTCTGCAATACGGCTGTCTTCTGTAAGTAATTTCGTTAAGACAAATCCGTTAATATTTTTGTGTTGTACAGTACTCCAGTCTCCATATTCAGAGCTGATTACATATACTTGTGTTCCTTGAGGAACTTCTGCAATTATGTTATAGTTACGACCAGGTCCACTATGAACTTGTAATTTTGCTGCAGACATTAGATATCGTTCAGACATCTGTGCATTAGTTACGGTAGGAAAAGTTATCACCGCGAGTAAGATAAATGTAAAAAATGATTTCATAACTTCTGTATTTACGGGTTTCAAAAATTCAATAAAATACTTAGTAGATTGGGCTTTTCTGAGTATTTATTTTCTATCTATTCTTAATTTTAGTTCTAAATTTTAATTTTTAACACTTATAACCGTCAAAATATAACTTGTTGATTATAAGGTGTTTGTGATAAATAATTCAAGTAAAACTTTAACTTTTTAAGTCAAAGTTCTGAAAAGAAATCTATTAACACACTAACAAATGTATCAAATAAATATTAAAAAGCCAAAGAAGTTGCACTTTATTTTAGTTAAAACTTATTTTTTGTAAGCCTATTTTTGTGTTTTTTGACGATGTTTTGTTGTATTACATCGGATTTTTAACAGAAAATATTGCAAGGTTGTCGGTTCTGTTTCATGTTTTTGAACTTTTTGCAAAACGTAAAATTTCAGCTTTTTTTTTAATGTCTTTTCTTTACTAAATCAGGAAATTTATTTTGTAATTTCTTTAATCTTGGGACAGAAACATTCAGTATATATCTATTGTAAGGATGTTTTTTTTCGTAATCTTGGTGATAGTCTTCAGCGATCCAAAATTTTTGAAAAGGAAGGATTTCTGCAGCTATTTTACGATTTATTTTTTTTGATAATGCTGTTTTCTTTTGGTCTATAATATCTTTTTGTTCTTTGTTTTGGTAAAAAATAATTGATCTGTATTGAGAGCCGTGATCGGGACCTTGTCCGTTTACTTGTGTTGGGTTTTGTGTGGCAAAATAAATATCAATTAATTTTTCAAAAGAAATGATTTTAGGGTTGTATATGACTTCGACAGCTTCGGCGTGCCCCGTACGTCCTGTGTTGCTTGATTCGTAAGTAGGGTTTTTTGTGTGCCCTCCAGAGTAGCCCGAAATGGCTTCTTTAACGCCTTTAGTGTTTTCATAGATTGCTTCTACACACCAGAAACAACCACTTGCGAAATAGGCTCTTTTAAAGCCGTCTTTACTGATAACTTCTTTTGGTTGAATTTCTTTTTGGGGAGCTGGAGGAGTTTTGTCTTGGCTGTTTCCTTTGCAGCTTACTATTAATATAGTATATACATATATAAGGTATAACTGAAATTTCATGATATGTTTTTTTAGAGTTTGTTAATCTTAGTCTTGTTTGTTGCTGAAAACTTTCTTTTAAAGAAATAAAAAAAGCGATCACCGAAAAGATGATCGCTTTAAAATATTGTTATTTAGACTTTTTAACCATTCATTGATATGAGGAATTCGTCATTATTTCTGGTTTGTTTGAAACGATCGTTAATGAACTCCATAGCTTCTACAGGGTTCATGTCTGCTAAGTACTTTCTCATGATCCACATTCTTTGAATAGTGGTGTCGTCAAGTAGAATATCATCTCTTCTTGTGCTACTAGAGATAAGATCAATAGCAGGGAATATTCTTCTGTTAGCAATACGTCTATCTAATTGAAGTTCCATGTTACCGGTACCTTTGAATTCTTCAAAGATAACTTCGTCCATTTTAGATCCTGTTTCTGTTAGTGCTGTGGCAATAATCGAAAGAGATCCTCCTCCTTCTATATTACGAGCGGCACCAAAGAACCTTTTTGGTTTGTGTAGAGCATTGGCGTCAACCCCACCACTTAATATTTTACCACTTGGTGGTTGTACGGTGTTGTATGCTCTGGCTAATCGTGTGATAGAGTCTAATAGGATAACCACATCATGACCACACTCTACTAATCGTTTTGCTTTTTCTAATACAATGTTTGCTACTTTTACGTGTTCAATAGCTTCTTTGTCAAATGTAGAGGCAATCACTTCTCCTTTTACATTTCGCTGCATATCTGTAACCTCTTCTGGTCTTTCATCTATCAGAAGAATCATTTGGTATACTTCTGGGTGATTTGCAGCAATTGCATTGGCTACGTCTTTAAGAAGCATTGTTTTACCAGTTTTTGGTTGAGATACAATCATTCCTCTTTGACCTTTTCCAATAGGAGCAAAAAGATCCATGATTCTGGTGGAAATTGTGCTTTGTTTTTCTGCAATATTAAATTTTTCCTGAGGAAAAAGAGGAGTTAGATGCTCGAAAGAAACACGGTCTCTTACTACCTGAGGATCTAGTCCGTTTATTTTGTTTACTTTAATTAAAGGAAAGTATTTTTCACCTTCTTTGGGAGGGCGTACTTGTCCTAATACAGTGTCTCCTGTTTTTAGACCGAAAAGTCGAATCTGAGATTGTGATACGTAGATGTCATCAGGAGAAGAAAGGTAATTGTAATCACTTGATCTTAAAAAACCATATCCATCTTGCATGATGTCTAAAACACCTTCACTGGTTATGATTGCATCAAATTCGAAATCAGGTTCTTTGTATCTGTTCCTGTTATCGTGATTTCCGTTTTCTTTCTTGTTGTTGTGGTTGTTATTCCTGTTCTTATTTTGCTGCTTATCGCCATTATTGTTATTATTTTTTGGGCGATTGTTGTCTTTTTTCTCCTCTTTATTGTGAGAGGGTGTATTTTTTTTCTCCTCTTTATTTGTTGGAGTTCTTTTGGTTTCCTTGGAAGAAGTAGGTTTTTTATTGTCCTTTTTAACAGGAGCTTTTTCTTCTTTGTTTTGAACAGGGGCTGTTTCTGTGTTTTTTTGAGAAACAGGTTTGTTGGTTTTATTGACAGCTGTGTCCTCGGTCTTTTTTGTTCGTGTTCTTCTTGGTCTAGCAGGTTTTTCAGTAGGCTTAGCTTCTGCTTTAGAAGAGGATTCTTCTTTTTTAGGAAGGGTAGCAGATTTTATTTTTTCTGGGTTTGCTGCTTGATGGTCAAGTATTTGATAAACTAAGTCTAGTTTTTTCAATGTGCGAAATTTGGGGACATTGAGGTTTTTTGCAATTTCCTGCAAATCAGGAAGCTTTTTTGCTTTTAATTCAGAAATTTCTAACATTATAAACTTATAAAAATAGTTACGCTTTTTTTTTGGTAATGAATTTTAAACTTTCTAAAGAAGAATTTACGGGAAAATTTTATTTAGAAGATAAATGACCTTGTTCTAAGGTGTTACGATTTGTGGTGCAATTATACGACTTTATTTTTAATAATTTAAACATATTTATAAAAAGAAACTCTTATTTTTGCATTTTACGTAATTACATTATATTAATGATTCAAAGAGTTCAAAGTGTTTATTTACTGTTTGTTGCGATTTTGTCAGCAGGGGTGAGTAATTTTTTATCATATGGATTTGGAGTAGAAGGACAAGAGTTACATGTGATTCAAAGCCCTTTCCTTCTCGGAATTTATAGTGTAATAGCGTTGATAGCGGTAATTGCTATCTTTATGTTTAAAAATAGAAAGCTTCAATTTGTTTTGGGGCGTATCAATATCTTATTAAACTTTATTTTACTAGGACTATTCGTTTATTGGTCTCTAAATGTATCTGGAGAAACTGTAGTTTCTGAGAAAGGTATTGGGATGCTTATTCCTATCATTTCTATCGTTTTATTAGTGATAGCGAATAAAGCTATCAAAAAGGATGAGCATCTTGTAAAATCTGTAGATCGATTACGATGAACCTAAAATCTTAGTAGTATTAGTGCGTTAAAAAACTCGAAGTATGCCAACTTCGAGTTTTTTTTATATTATTTTTTTCCAAGTTCAATAACTTCTAGGTTTTCAATTTTGCCTTTATCTAATGTGAAGCGTAGCATTGTTCTCATTTTATGAAATCCGTGTTTACCGGCTGCTCCTGGATTCATGTGTAAGGTTCCTATTTTATTGTCAGGAATTACTTTTAATATGTGGGAATGACCACATATAAATAAGTGAGGAGGGTTTTGGCGAATTTTATCCCGTGTCATCTTGTTGTATTTAGGAGGATATCCTCCAATATGAGTAATCCATACAGATACGCCTTCACAGTTGAAATGCTGATCTAAAGGAAATGTTCGTCTGATTGTATCGTCATCTATATTTCCATATACAGCTCTGAGGGGAGTAATAGCTTCTATTGCGTCAGTAACCTTGAGGTCGCCAATGTCTCCGGCATGCCATACTTCATCAGCCTCTTTTGCATAATGGAGAATTCGATCGTCTATATAACTATGTGTGTCACTTAAGAGTAATATTTTTTTCACAGCGGTTTGATATGAATATATGTTATTTCTGTTTGAGAAGCTGATTGAAAAAAATCTTTGACTCAATTAGAAAAAGTATATTTGTGCTTGTTTTATCGCAAAAATACTATAATGCTTTGAGATATTTTATAGAGTTATCTTATAAAGGGACAAATTATCATGGATGGCAACGTCAGCCCAATGCCATATCGGTACAGGAAGTTTTAGAGACAGCACTTTCTACTTTACTCAGAACTCATATAGAGATTGTAGGAGCAGGTAGAACGGATGCAGGAGTTCATGCCCGAAAAATAATGGCACACTTTGATGTAATAACTTCAATAGATGAAGAGTTACTTACCTATAAGTTGAATTCGTTGTTGCCTGTTGATATTGCGATACATAGTGTGGATAGAGTTACTGATGATGCGCATGCGAGATTTGATGCTCTGAGCAGGTCTTATGAGTATTTTGTAAATGTAAGGAAAGACCCTTTTGGAACAGGTACAAGTTATTATGTGAAAAAGGAACTGGATTTAGATAAGATGAACAGGGCTGCCAAAATGTTGTTAAACTATACCAACTTTAAATGTTTTAGTAAGTCTAAAACAGATGTAAAAACGTATAATTGTACTATAACAAATGCAGAATGGAAGACGAAAGGAGATCGTATGGTTTTTATGATTAGTGCGAATCGGTTTCTGAGGAATATGGTTAGAGCAATTGTGGGAACACTGATTGAAATAGGTGAAGGGAAACTGGAACTATGTGATTTGGAAGTTATAATTGAAAGTGAAAACAGAAGTAATGCGGGTTATTCTGTACCGGCTCAGGGATTGTTTCTTACTGAAGTTAAGTATCCTCAAAATATTTATTTGAATGGCGAAAAAAACGGGTAAAGCGTTTGATATTAAATTGTTTAGAAGGCTGATTGGTTACACAGACCCATATAAAATTACATTTTATTTTGTAGGGGTAGCAGCGATATTACTTTCTGTATTTGCGGTTTTGAGACCTAATTTTCTGCAAAAGGCAATTGATATGGCGATCATCCCTAAGGATAGGGAGTTACTTGTTTATTATATAACGATCATCTTGGGAGTTTTACTGCTAGAGGTGTTATTTCAGTTGTTATTTATCTATTTTGCTAACTGGTTAGGACAAGTGGTAGTGAGAGATATCCGGGTACGACTGTTCGATCATATGTTGCGTTTTAAGAAACAATATTATGATACCTCTTCAGTAGGTAGGCTGGTTACAAGAGCAGTTAGTGATATAGAAACAATTGCCAGTATCTTTAGTGAAGGACTTTTTGTAATTATTAGTGACCTTCTGAAGATGTTGGTGATTATTGGTTTTATGCTTTCCAAAAGTTGGAAGCTTACTTTATTGGTTTTTGTAGTATTGCCATTGGTCTTGTATGCTACTCGGGTTTTTCAGAAAAAGATGAAGGCTGCTTTCGAAGAAGTAAGAACACAGGTTTCTAATCTCAATTCTTTTGTGCAGGAGCGAATTTCAGGAATGAAGATCGTACAACTTTTTGTGAGAGAAAAGACGGAGTATAGAAGATTTAAAGAGATTAATGATAAACATAAAAAAGCATGGATTAAAACCGTTTGGTATAACTCTATCTTTTTTCCTATTGCAGAAATGGCAAGTTCAATTACTATAGGATTAATTGTATGGTTCGGAGGGTTAAAAGCAGCCTATGGAGAAGAATTGACGCTTGGAGTAGTCGTGGCATTTATAGAACTCTCTCAAATGCTTTTCAGACCATTAAGGCAAATAGCTGATAAGTTTAATACCTTACAGATGGGAATGGTGGCAGCGGAAAGAGTGTTCGGGGTATTAGATACAAATGCAGTGATAGAGGATTCAGGAACAGGAGTATTGAAAACGGTAAAAGGCGATATTGAATTTTCTAATGTTCGGTTTAGCTATGTAGCGAATGAAGAAGTACTAAAAGGAATTTCATTTGATGTTAAGGCAGGTGAAACTGTAGCGATTGTAGGAGCAACAGGTGCCGGTAAATCAACCATTATCAATTTGTTGAATAGATTCTATGAAATAGATAGCGGGGTTATTTCTATCGATCAGGTTGATATAAAAACACTGGAACTAAAGAAAATAAGAAAATACATAGGTGTTGTACTTCAGGATGTGTTTCTGTTTGCAGATACGGTGATGAATAATATAACACTAGATAATCCAGATATAACAAAAGAACAAGTCTATAAGGCAGCTAAAGAAATAGGTATTCATGCGTTTATAGAAAGCCTTCCCGGAGGATATGATTATAATGTCAAAGAAAGAGGAGCAATGCTTTCTTCCGGACAACGACAATTAATTTCATTTTTGAGAGCTTATGTAGCGAATCCATCTATTCTCATATTAGATGAGGCGACCTCTTCTGTGGACTCCTATAGTGAGCAGTTAATACAAGAAGCAACAGATAAAATAACTAAAGGAAGAACTTCTATTGTAATTGCACATCGACTAGCTACAATAAAAAATGCAGATACAATCATCGTTATGGATCAGGGTGAAATCGTAGAACAAGGAAATCATTCAGAGTTACTGCGTTTGGAGAAGGGATACTACCGAAACCTATACGAAGTTCAATTTGCGACATCAGAACTTTAGTGTAATAAGTGTAAAAAAGCGTTCACAGACAATATTGTTACTTTCACAGATATAATTAATCATAGCTGTATGTATGGCATATTTTCGTGTCAAAAACGTAAAGGATTATAAGTTATGATACGGTTATTATTGTTGATTATGTCGATTTTGTGGAGTCAATTTGTTTGTTCTCAAAGTATTTCTGGTGTTGTTAAGGATAGTGAAACACAGGCTCCAATTCCTTATGCTACTGTTGTGTTAAAAAAAGAAACAGGAGCGTTCTTAAAAGGAGGAATTACTGATGACGATGGAAATTATTTTTTAGAAATTAAAGCGGGAAGATATATGCTCGAAATAGAATTTATGGGCTATCAAAAATTTTCTTTGAATGTAGAGGTAAAAGGAGCATTAAAGAAAGATATTACCCTGTTAGCAGAAGTATCGTCCTTAGATGAAGTGGTGGTAGTAGGAGAAAAAACAACAGTGACGCAACTGATAGATAAAAAAGTTATCAATGTAGGGAAAGATATATTGGCAGCAGGAGGTAGTGCCTCTCAGGTTTTGGAACAATTATCGGATATCAGTACAGATCAGAATGGTAATATTTCATTAAGAGGGAGTCAGAATGTAAATGTGCTAGTTAATGGGAAACCTTCTCCGTTGAGTGTTAATGAATTGTTACGGCAGATACCTGCTAATGAAATAAATAAAGTAGAGGTGATTACTTCTCCATCGGCTAAATATAGAGCAAATGGGCTAACAGGAATTATCAATATCATTACGAATAAGAAAGTTCAAAAAGGAGTAAATTTCAATGCTGATATCGGAGGAAATACACTAGGCGGTTATAATGCGGGAGTGTCATTAGGGTATGGAAAGGAAAAAGTGAATTATAAAGTAGGAGGTTCATACAGAAAATTGCTTTTTGAAGGTGATGGACTGCGGGAGAGAATAGGAGAAAATCCTTTTGAACAAAAAAATCATTTTGATTTTAATGGAGATGTTTTCCGGTTTAATACAGGACTTGATTGGTTTCCGAATAAAAATAATGAGTTTTCTTTAGGGGTAGATTTTACAGATAATTCTCATGATATCAATACTAATTTTATAGAAGAAAGAGGAGAAGAAGTTACGTCTCAACGAACTCTGAATCCTCATATTCATAAAACATTGAATTACGGATTCAATTATAGACATTTCTTTAATAATCAAGAACATTTTTTCGAAATTGATGCAAAACTTTCTGATAATAAAAATGACTTGAGGAATACGATTGTCCCAGAAGGAATAATTGCAGATAATCAGATAATAAATAATGTGTTCATATCGAATGTTTCCGGAGATTATAATGTACCGATTAACGATGAATTAAAGTTGGAGGCAGGATACTTGTGGGAGTTTCAGCGACTGGATAGTAAAAGTGATGAAGAGAATGAATTAGGAGTATTAGAAAATGTAAATCAATTAATAAACGATCAGGAAACACATGCAGCTTATGTAATTTTAACAACGAAATTGTATAATGTTGATATTCAGGGAGGTTTGCGGGCAGAAGATTATAAGAATACTGGAGATTTTGTATTGCAAAACACCCGAATAAAAAACAATTTTTTTAATGTATTTCCTTCTCTTCATCTGAGTTATACATATAATGATTACCACACGATTGCTTTTGGGTATAACAAGAGAACATCCAGACCGGGTCTAAGACAATTAAACCCACTTACAACCCAGGGGAATCAGTATGCAGTTTTTGTAGGGAACCCTGATTTGGAACCTGAATTTTCTGATAATATGGAATTGTCATATCAGTTTAAAAAAGGGATTATAGAAGTCTATCCATCAGTGTATTTTAGACTAAAGAAAAACTTCATACAGACCATTCGTTTTCTAAACGAAGAGGGAGTGACTGTTACAACTGTGGATAATATTGGAAAAACTGAAGGGTATGGAGGGAGTCTAAGCATGAGACTTAATCCAACCAAATGGCTGGATAATGATTTGAGCTTTAATTATAATAGAGAAGAGAGCCGCAATGATGCAACGGTAGCAGAAGAATTCTTTAATGATTATAGAGAGAATTATAATATTACATTTAGAAATCAGATAAAGTTGTCAAAAAAACTTAGGGCAAATGCTACGTGGAATTATCAAGGAGAGAGTAAAGGGTTCTATTCGACGTCCAGACAGGTGAATTATGTAAGTGCAGGGGTGAGGTATAAGATGTTAGATGGGCGAATGAATCTGAATGTTACCTTAGATGATGTATTTAATCAACGTCGTTATAGGAACAGAAGTTTTGGCTCGGGGTTTTATGAAAATTCTAATTATAAACCCTTATCCAGAATAGTGTCATTTTCTTGTACCTATAATTTCAGAAGTGGTGATATAAAAAAGAGAAATAAAAAACAAAAGCAGTATGAAAGTGGGGTAATGGATTAAAGATGTAAATTTATGACATGGATTTTATGAAGTACAAAAATATCAGGGAATTAGAGATTATATTTCATATAGCATTCTGGGTGATTTATTTTTTCTATCCAGTGATGGAGAAAGGTTGGGAGGATCACTATCATTTTGATGTAGAAAAAGAAGGAATTGAGCTTTTATTTATTAGTTCGAGTGTGTACCTGGCTTATTTTATATTTAAAAAAGTTTCTAATAGGACTTTTGTTATTCTTGTGTGGGTGATTTTAATGTTGCTAATGGTGTATGTTAGTTGTTATTGGAGTGTTATCTCATGTATGTATTGTAGTATTAGGATTTGCTTTTTTAGCAGACTGGCAGAATACCTGTTTGTAAATATATTCTTTTTAGCATTTTGGGGATTTAAGAAAAATATTATGAATCAAAGAGCTTTAGAGAAAAGCGAAAGAAATCGGATCAATGCGGAACTTAATGGCTTAAAAGCACAGGTGAATCCTCACTTTCTTTTCAATACATTGAATATGTTGTATTCTAACGCCTTACTAAAAGATGAAGGGTTGCCGGATAAAATCTTGAAGTTGTCAGACAATCTACATTATATGTTGCATGAAGGAGGTAAGAACAGAGTGGAATTAAGTAAAGAGATTACTTTTATAGAAGACTATATCTCTTTGCAAAAAGCAAGACTAGCAGATAAAATAGAAATTAATTTTAAGAGTACTACGGATGATCTTTCACAAAAGATCCCTCCATTACTTCTCATTCCGTTTATAGAGAATGCATTTAAATATTCAAGTGTAGCAAAAGGTAAAAAAATTCCGTTGATCATAGATATTAAACTTAAAGAAAAGAAATTGCATCTCTATGTAGAAAATCAATATGATTCAAAATATTCTGATAATCAGGAGACGATCTGGAAAAGCAGTGGTATTGGGCTGACTAATACAAAAAAACGATTAACCTTATTATATCCTGAAGCTCATGAATTGATAATAGCAACAGAGAATAATATTTTTAAGGTAACGCTAACTGTAGATTTAATGGATAAGTAATAAGATTAAGATTGTATAAAAAGCAGTTTTTTTGACGTATTTGAGATACGTATTGCTATAACAGTGTGAACATATGAAATGTATTATAATAGAAGATGAATTGCCAGCACAGCAGTTGCTTACTAATTTTATAGAGAGGACTTCGTATGTAGAATGTATCGGGGTGTACGAATCAGCAACAGATCTTCCGTTGTCAGTAATGAAGGAAGCTGATTTTTTATTTTTAGATATGCAGTTGCCAGAAATCAATGGACTTGACTTTCTAAAAAGTCTGGACGAAAAACCCAGAGTGATTATTACGACAGCATATCGGGATTATGCCATAGATGCTTTTGAAGAAGCGGTAGAAGATTATTTGCTAAAACCTTTTTCGTATAGTCGTTTTCTAAAAGCAGTGCACAGAATACAAAAAGCAATTGCGCCAGAAGAACGATCTCAGGAAAACCCGGAGATTTTTGTGTATGCAGATAAAACATTTCATAAAATACGAAAAACAGATATCGATTATATAAAGGCCGAAGTAGATTATGTATCTATTGTGGGAGATGGAATAAAGATATTGATTCAGGATAGTATGAATAACTGGGAAGAAAAGTTAAAGCCTGATGGTTTTGTCCGGGTACATCGATCTTATATTGTGAATTTTAACAAAATAGAAAAAGTGGAAGGAAATAGAATCTTAATTAAAGATCATGCGATATCTATCGGAAAAACCTATATCTCTGAATTTTTCAAACGGATCAAAGAATAAACCCCAGTTTATTGAAGATTAAAAGAAAATAAAACAGGCTACTATTGACCAAATTCGTTCGGAAATGAGTTTGAGGAGACTTATATAATAGAGATTTATGAAAGATCCTGCTTTATTTTTTTTGATAATTCTGACATGTCTTTAAATGCTACAAAATTTCCATTTTTAATATAAGAAATTCGTCCGGTTTCCTCACTGACTACCAATGCCAGTGCATCTGTTTTTTCAGACACCCCAATGGCAGCCCGATGTCTGAGACCAAAACGAAGAGGGATGTCTCGTTCATTTGTAACAGGCAAAATAACTCGTGTGGCAACTATTTTATTATCTTCAATGATCATAGCACCATCGTGTAGAGTGCTGTTTTTATAAAATATACTTTCTATAATCGGAGTGTTTACCTGTATATCCATTGCATCACCAGAGCTTTTTACAAAATCAAGAGAAGTGTTTCTTTTGAGGATAATTAACGCCCCGGTATAGGAAGCTCCCATATTATTACAGGCTTTAATAATTGAAGCAACATCGGTATCGATTTCCTCAGAGCTGTCCCGTACAAACTTTAGTTGTTTTAAAAACTTTCGCCTTCTACCGAAATTTGTAGAACCGATCATCAAAAGGAATTTCCGGATCTCTTGCTGAAATACAACAATCAGAGCAAACATTCCTACACCAATGAACTCTCCTAGTACACTACTTAACATTTCCATATCGAGGAACTGCGTTAATTTCCATACCAGATAAATAATAACAATTCCTATAAAAATATTGATCGCAGCAGTTCCCTTTACGAGTTTGTATACGTAGTAGAGCAGAAATGCAACTAGTACAATGTCTAAAACATCTAAAAATCTAAGGTTTATTAAATCCAAAGCACCCCTTTTTTTGTAAAAATAGAAAAATTAGGGAACTTAGATTTCAAAAACTTCTAATAAAAGACGATGTTCAAAATAATAATGTATAAAGTGTCGGTTAGGGGGATTTAACTGTATTCTTTATTTTTGTTGAGGTAGGTAAGGAGGGCTTCCATAATAGTATGATAACCGTTATATTTCTTCCCAGAGTATTCGATTTAAATATGCTACATTATCTGAATCAATACGAAATGTTTTGGCAGAACTGATAATTCCTGTTGTCTGCAAAGATACATATCCAGTTTCTCCTTTCCATTTATTGATATATGGATTGTAGTTGCATTCTTTCTCATGATACCATCGTTCTTCTCTTTGTTTGGGAATTCTGCGATCTACACAAATATTCCTAAACTCACAGTCACTGCATACATCACAGTTATCTTTGGTAACCCTCCAGTATTTTTGAAAAGCAATGCTTTGTACTATAGTTTTTAATTCTTTACAGTCAATCAATCGAATATCAGCAAATTCTTCGGTACTCTCTGGAGCATTTTTTACCTGACATGAACTGCTGATGTATAATTTGCGATTAAAATAAGTATGGTATTCTTTAGATTCTGATACTAATTCGTAGCTAGGAGTGATATGTAGATTAATCAGACTTTTTTCTTCTGGATCATAAAAACTGATGCCTTGGCTCATATCTTTATGTATCACGTCTAAAGTTAAAGATTTTTTAAAACTTATTGGTAATGCAATGTTTTTAATCAGTGGGTGCGAGAATAGCCGACTTAGGTATTTTTCATCAACTTCCATATCCTTAATGACAATATGAATGGTTCTTAAACTGACTCCAGAAATTTTAGTTAGATACTGTTCCAGTTTTTTTTGACTTCTTATCAGATATCGTATTTCAATTGCTTCAACTAATAATTCGTTTAGTATTGGGGATATGGGAGTATCTATGGTATTAACTGAAATATCAATGATAAGATTTGTAATAAAACTGAATGAATTCCATACATATCCATTTGCTTTTGGGTGAATTGAATATAAAGCATTGTCACTTATGAATTTATCATATTCTTTGTTTCCTTTCTCTTTGTTTATGAGGTATTTACTAAAACCTTTTGGAGTGGCTTGAATTTCCTTTTCGTAATTAATAAGTATTTCTCTGCTGAATCCTTCGGTAATTGCAAATCGAGTACATTGACTAACCATATTGCGATATGTTTTTATAAAATCTGGAAGAGCTAAAAGCAGATGTTTTTAGTCCCTTATGATAAATTCTTCTGTCATAAACTCTTATTTTTTTGAAGGGTTCGGACGTGTTTTGTGCGATGATTACTGTTGATTTTTTCATTTTGGAAATGCCCGTTTTTATTTGTTAATGCCGTTGCGATATTTTCTGCTACTTGCGGGTATCCATAACCTTGTGAAACCATGCTTATTTGTCCATGGGGATTAACTTCTAGAAATACGTAATTTTGATCGACATCAAGAATGACATCTAATGATCCCATGTCTAACTCCAATGTTTTCATTAAAAGAGTTATGCAGTCTTCGATTTTTTTGGGTAGCTGATAAGGGTAATTGATAGTTCTGTCGCTAGCCAAAAGTTTACGAATATCTACTTCTTTCTCATTACTATTTGGTTTCATCGCTACACTATAAAATTCCCCCAAAAAATAAAAAATTCTTAACTCTAATATTTTTTCTATTTTGGATTGAAAAAGTGCAGAAAAAAACTCCTCAGGTAGATCGTTAATATCTACAATTGTTGAATAATTGGTGCGATACCCATCTGACTCTTTGCTGATATACTCTGTTTGGATAGATTTGGTAACAATTTGTTTTTTCTTAAATATAGATAGAAGGTCTTTCTTTTTTTTGGTTATGATAGTTTGAGGTATTTTAAACCCTGAATTTCTGGCAACTAACAACTGACTTAGCTTGTTTTTGGAAAGATGACTACTATAACCTATGAGTTTTTTTTGCTGCTTTAGCCATCTCAAAATAAAATCTCTGATAGCTGTTATTTCTATAGATTTAAAACTGTCTTCTTCAGAAATTATCACATTGTTGGTTGTTTTTATTCTTTCAGAGGACCAGGTCCTTTGAAAAAAGAAATCTATTTCAGTAAAATCAAATGTATTTCCATGGAGATCTGTAATCTGAAACTCAAATGAAGTAGTCGATATATGAAGGAAAAGCGCTTCATTTTCTAATATTTCTTTTTCATAGATAGCTACAGGGGTATGCCCAAAAGATATGATCCATTGATATATTTCTTGACAGCAGGGATCTCCTTGTTGACTTAGTAATATTCCTATTTTCATCGGTTATCTATATTTTAGAGGCCTTCCCTGATCAAAGAAATCAGGGAAGGCTTTTTCTTAATTAGTATCCAACGATATGTTTCCAAAGGGATCATTGTCGGGAAGAGCTTGATTAGCAGGGGTTCCGGAAAGCCAATTAAGGTGGGTGAAATTATTGCAGTGTCCGACCCAGTCATTTGATGGTCCATGTCCCACATCCGTTCTAGATATCCAATGTCTTTTACTTCGCCTTGCAGCAGCTGCAGAAGATAATCCTCCCTGGATATTATTCATATCTAAGGCGAGTTTTTTTGATGTAAACGAATCTAATTTTTTCATGAATTGTTTGATTATAAAAAAATGGTGATGCCTACTCTATATGATTTTCGGCTGCCTCAATAGATTATCAGTTTTTTGTTTGATAATATTTTTACTAGAATTCCAGTGGGATCAAAATTATAAAGAAAGCAGAGTAAATATGCTTTTTACAGGGGAGACAAAAGAGGGGACAATAGGGGTAATACTTTAAAAATAAGAGGTTTTTTTAGGAGGAGTGATGATAGAATGCTAAAAAATCGATAAATAGCTTGATAGGGTAACATTAGTGCTAATAGCAATTTTTTTTCTTACCCGTTGCTTTGCTTTTTTTACACTTCCCTCTGTGATAAACAACATATTCGAAATCTCTTTTTGAGTAAACCCTATTTTTACGAGTGTGAGTAATCTGATTTCATTTTTGGATAATTCTGGATGCTTCTCATATAAATTAGACAAAAAATGAGGGTTTAATTCCTGAAACTTTTGTTTAAAACTTGCCCATTCTCCTTCATTTGTGAGATTAGACTCGAGTAACTTAAAAATATTCAAAAAATCGTTTTTTTTAATTTTGGTGTTGTTGACCTGATAAAGTTTTGATTGTAGCTTGATATTGGAGTTTTCCAAAATACTTTGATGTCGGATATACTGCTTTATTTTGTTGCTTTTCTTACCCAAGATATGTGCTGTGGAATAGGTGAAAATTATAAACTCAAAGGTGGTTCCAATTTTAAAAAAAGTATTGCCTGTTACATCGGAAACGATGCAGATATTAAGGATTCCGATACTAACAAAAAATAAGGCAAATGACATGGCTAATACATATTGTATTGTTTCTTGCTTTTGTTTCTGTGCAGCTTTAATAATCATTGATAATAGTAGTAATAACCACCCCACCCCGAATCCATATTCAACGATATGTATTTTTCCTATTTGAGTAGAGCAAAAAAGTAATTGATAGATTAACAATCCTGTTATCACGATTACAGTATAGCATTTTAGATATAAATAAAACTGCGGATATGTTTTTTTGATTCCTAAAAAATGGGCACTAAATATGATGAGAAAAAAAATACTACACTTGTAAAAAACAAAAATTAAATGCTCAACTATAATGATGGGAAGGTCATGACCGTATAAATAACCGTCAAAACCTATATAAAGAAAACAGGTGAATAGGATGTATAAAGTATAGAATAAATAGAGCTTTTTTTTCAATATAATCCAGTAAAAAATAGTAATACAAAAGATAATGAACATCATCCCATAGAAGAAAATATTTTCAATAGTATCCCAATATATAATCCTGATAAATTCCTGTAGGGATGTTATGTAAGGAGTTGCCCGAACTACTTTTCCATTATTGCTGGTTTGTATATAGTAAGTTCCTTGCTCATGAGGTTCCAGAACAATCCTGAAATTAGGTTTCGAAAAATTAAAAAAACGATCGTCGTTATATTGGATGTCTTTGATAGTGTTTAAAGAATGCAATTGGTTTATCGTCGAGTCGAGTTTATAGAATTTGTAATTCCGATTTATTCTGTCATTATTATGTATAATAAGCGTTTTTCTGCTTGGGCTATGATTTGTTATTTTTAAGGCTATCCATATTGTCCCTTTAAAAAAATGAATATTTACCTTCTCCGATATATGAAAAGGAATTTTCTCTATAGTTTTGATCGTATATTGATTTGAATTATCTGAATAAGAGCAGTATGAAAAACTAATATCAGTGAGATCACTATTGGTTTTTGTGCAGCTTGAAATAAAAGATAAAAGAAGAAGTGATATAAGTGTTCTGATCAATCCATTCATTGGAGTATAGGTATTGTGTAAACATACATTTTAATACGATGATAGTTGATTATGCTTTTTCGAGGCTTATCGTTCTAACAATACAGTGTGGGAATAAGAAGAATATTACCCGGTTTCTTTGATTTTTTTGCTCAATGAGTCAAGATTTAAATGTTCAGAAAGAGAGTTCGAAATTAATATTCATTTCCTGAAATATATCTCATGTACTTGTATGAGGGGAGTTGCTTCATAAATACGTTCAATTGTGGAAATTGTAAAACACTTTCTTAGACCGTATATTGTTTCAGGACATGAGACGACCTGCCATAAAGATAGGTATCTATATAGTAGTATTGATTTATGAAAGAATCGTGTACAGTTGATTAGTACCGTATTAATCTTTTTGCTGGAGCATATTTGTCAGGGCAATACATTCCATAGCTTCTTTTACATCATGTACCCTCAGAATGGATGCTCCTTTTAATAAGGAGATCGTATGCAAACATGTTGTTCCGTTTAATGCTTCGCTGGGAGATATGTTCAGTGTTTTGTAGATCATTGATTTTCTGGAAACCCCTGCGAGAATAGGTAATCCTTGTGTGTGTAATAACTCTAATTGATTGAGTAGAGAGAAGTTTTGATGTGGGTTCTTAGCGAATCCAAACCCGGGATCAATAATAAGATCATGAATACCTTCTTTTCTGGCAGCAGCAACACGTTCTGAAAAATAAAACTGAATTTCCTTGATCATGTCATTATATTGATTCAAAGACTTCATAGTTTGAGGAGTTCCTTTCATATGCATCATAATATATGGAACCTGAAGGTTTCCTATTGTTTTTAACATTTGATTATCCAGGTTTCCAGCTGAAATGTCATTAATAATCGCTGCTCCGGCTTCAATACTTAGTCGAGCAATTTCACTTCTAAAAGTATCGATAGACAACAGTACTTCAGGAAATTTTTTGAGCAGTAATGCGATAATAGGAAGTATTCTTTTTTTCTCTTCTTCAATCGATATATGAGTAGCATCTGGTCTGGAAGAATATGCGCCAAGATCAATAAAACTAGCTCCTTCGTTTAATAATTTTTCTACTTGTTTAAGAATCAGTGTTTCATTTTTATAAAATCCTCCGTCATAGAAAGAATCAGGAGTGAGGTTTAAGATTCCCATTACTTTTGGAGAAGAAAGATCGATAAGTGTGCCTTTGCAGTTGATAGTCATGGTTACTTGTTATGCGTTTGAATCCGATAGAATTAATTAAACTTGTATGATGATTTTTTTAATTGCTATAATAGCGCGAAATTTACACAAAATTCAATAGTTTTATGCAAGATACATCTATACAATACGACAAGATTATACATCAATGTCGAGATTTGTTTGTGAAAAAGATGAAAGATTACGGAAGTGCATGGAGAATCCTGCGATTACCTTCATTGACAGATCAGATTTTTATCAAGGCACAGCGCATCAGAAGTCTGCAGGAGAATGCTGTAAGAAAAGTAGATGAAGGAGAAATTTCTGAATTTATCGGAATTATCAACTATAGTGTGATGGCATTGGTGCAGGTAGAAAAAGGAATAGCAGACCAACCAGATTTATCACCAGGCGAAGCAGAAAAGTTATATGATAAGCATGTAGGGATCACTAAAGAACTGATGATGAATAAAAATCATGATTATGGAGAAGCCTGGAGGGATATGCGAGTAAGCTCTTTAACTGATTTGATCTTGCAAAAATTATTAAGAGTAAAACAAATAGAAGATAATAAAGGAAAGACACTCGTTAGTGAAGGGATTGATGCTAATTATCAGGATATGATTAATTATGCCGTGTTTGCAATGATTCACTTAGGAAAAGCAAAAGATTGTTAGAAAATAATAAATTAGTGTTAATTACTTTATCAAAAGAAAAAACAGATAGTATCTTGTTTGTTTTTAACAAAGTTTAATACCGTCAAATATGAAGTATTTAGTTTGGTTTTCCAGAGTTTTTGTATCAGTATTGTTCCTTTTTTCAGGATTTATTAAGCTTAATGACCCGCTGGGGTTTTCATATAAACTTCAGGAATACTTTAGTGAAGGAGTATTGAATATGGAATTTTTGATTCCTTATGCACTAATGCTTTCTGTTTTAATCGTAATATTTGAAATCATTGTAGGGATTACTTTATTGCTGGGATACCTGCCAAAAATAACCTTATGGTCTTTAATGGGGATGATTTTGTTTTTCACATTTTTGACATTTTATTCAGCCTATTTTAATAAGGTTACTGATTGTGGTTGTTTTGGAGATGCGTTACCCTTGACTCCTTGGGAATCATTTACTAAGGATGTAATACTGCTTATTTTTATTATTGTTTTATTTTTAGGAAAGAAATATATCACACCAATTCAGCCGGTAGCAATACATAAGTGGATTGTTTTTGTAGCCTTTTCATTGTGTTTGTGGTTTGCGTATCATGTACTAATGCATTTGCCAGCTTTTGATTTTAGGGCTTATAAAATAGGGACGAATATTCAGGAAGGAATGGAAATTCCGGAAGGAGCTCCAGAAGCAGAATTCGAATATCAATGGAAGTTTGATGTAAATGGAGAAGAAAAAGTTGTAATCACGTCAGGAGATTATCCTCAGGTAGATGGTAAATTTATCAAAGTTGATACAGAGCTAATAAAAGAAGGGTATGAACCTCCAATTCATGATTTTGCAATCGAAAAAGAAGGAGTAGACCACACAGCAACGTTTTTAGCAAAAGATCGTTTGTTAATTGTAGTAGCCTATAACTTATCCAAAAGTGAAGCTCCCGGTTTTGCTCAAATAAAAAAAATAACAGATAAAGCATTGTCAGAAGGATACACGGTAATAGGATTGACCGCTTCTGTACCGGAAGCTATTAATAGAGTGAAAGAAAAACACCAATTGGATTTTGATTTTTACAGTACAGATGAAACCGCATTAAAGACGATTGTAAGATCGAATCCGGGAATTATAACCTTGAACAAAGGAACTATAACTGATAAGCTTCATTGGAATGATGTCGAGGATCTGAATTTTTAGAAAAAAGGATGTCGATAGCAAGGAATTGGATTCATAAATAACAGTAGACTGTGTTGAAGTATTTAAAAAAAATGGGATATGCGATATTGACCCTTTTGGGGGTAATATCTGTTATTTTTATGCTATTTAATGTGCTTCCCGGAGATCCTGCTCAGATGATGTTGGGACAAAATGAAAATGAAGAACAATTAAAGGCAGTTAGAAAAAAATATGGATTTGATCAGCCGTTATTTACCCAGTATTTATACTATCTGAATGATTTATCGCCGTTGTCGGTACACGATGTAAAAAAAGAAGATTTTTCTTTTTTTGACTCTAAAAAATATACAGGAAAGAAACTGTTTACGCTAGGAGGAAAAAGTATAGTGATTAAATTTCCATATTTAAGAGAATCATTTCAGAAAAACGGGAAAAAAGTAAGCGAAGTTATAGGAGAGACCTTGCCCAATACAATTGTACTCGCTGTTTGTGCTATTTTGATAGCAATTATACTAGGGGTATTTCTGGGAGTGATAAGTGCTTTGACCAAGGATCAGTGGGGAGATAAGTTAATTCAGCTGATTAGTACTATAGGTATGAGTGTTCCTTCTTTTTTTAGTGCTATAATTTTCGCCTGGCTTTTTGGGTATATCCTGCAAGAATATACCCATCTCAATATGACAGGAAGTTTATATGAGGTTGATGATTTTGGAGAAGGGGTTTACCTGCAATGGAAAAACTTATTATTACCTGCAGTAGTATTAGGAATTCGTCCCCTTGCAGTAGTTACACAATTGATGAGAAACTCTTTGCTGGAGGTAATGGAGGAAGATTATATAAGAACTGCCAGATCCAAAGGCTTGTCATTGTATCAAATTATTAGAAAACACGCCTTAAAAAACGCATTGAACCCGGTAGTAACCGCTATTTCGGGCTGGTTTGCTTCCATGTTGGCAGGAGCGGTGTTCGTCGAATATATATTTGGCTGGAACGGAATCGGAAAAGAAATTGTAGATGCATTGAATACCTTGGACTTACCTATAATAATGGGAGCTGTATTAATCATTGCCACTATGTTTATTCTAATCAATATCTTTGTGGATGTGATTTATCAATGGCTTGATCCAAGAGTAAAAATATAACCAATTAGAAATTAAATTTTAACCACACCTAAATTAGTAATTAATGAGAAAACGAGTAGTAGCCGGAAATTGGAAAATGAATAACAATCTGGAAGAAACCGGCGCTTTACTATCTGGATTAAAAACAAAATTAGAGGAGCGCCAAGGAACAGAAATTATTGTAGCACCTACTTTTATCAATTTGCCATATGCTTTAGAAGCATTAAAGGACTCAGGAATTAAAGTAGCCTCTCAAAATATGCATCAGGCAGAGAATGGCGCATTTACAGGAGAAATATCAGCAAATATGCTAACTAGTGTAGGAGTACGCACTGTTATTCTTGGACATAGTGAACGCAGGGCATATTTTGGAGAAAAAGATGAGGTGCTGGCAGAAAAAGTAACTACCGCTTTAAAGCATAAGATGCAGGTTATTTTTTGTTTTGGAGAAGAACTGGAAGAACGAAAAAGTAACAATCATTTTCAGGTAGTGGAAGAGCAATTAAAAGCAGCCCTTTTCCACCTTGATAAAGGTTCATGGCAAAATATAATCCTGGCATATGAACCAGTATGGGCAATAGGAACAGGAGAAACCGCGTCTCCTGAACAAGCACAGGAAATGCATGCTTTTATTAGAAATGTAATCAAAGAAAAATTTGGAACAGAAGTGTCTGACGAGATTTCTATTTTGTACGGAGGAAGTGTAAAACCGGCAAATGCTGCTGAGATTTTTGCAAAACCAGACGTTGATGGAGGATTGATAGGAGGAGCTTCATTAGATGTGGATAGTTTTGCAGCTATAGCAAATGCCTTTTAAAAAAACTTCGTTTATCATAATATAGATAATCTACAAATCTTTCCGTATAGGAAGGTTTGTAGATTGTTTTTTTATAGCCTAAAAGAGTATTTTTGCTTTTTTTAAAACAGAAAAAACAATGTCAGGTAATACTATATATCTGGGATATTATTTTACGATATCTCCACTACAACCAGCAACAGAAATTTTGATAGCAGAACTAGGGTATGCTGGCTTTGAAAGTTTTGTAGAAACTCCGACAGGAGTAGAAGCCTTTATCCAGAAAGAAGAATGGAATGAAGGAATACTAGCCGATATATATGTATTGCAATCGGATGAGTTTGAAATAACATATACGTTTAAGGAGATAGAACAGATAAACTGGAATAAAGAATGGGAGAAAAACTTTACACCCATCATCGTTGATAATATCTGTAGTGTGCGAGCTCCTTTTCATGATAAGCCAGTAGCGGAATATGATATTGTAATAGAGCCCAAAATGTCCTTTGGGACAGGACATCATGAGACAACACATATGATGATACAACATATCTTGACTCATAATTTTGAAGGTAAAAAGGTGTTAGATATGGGATGTGGTACAGGAGTTTTAGCAATCCTGACAGAAATGAGAGGAGCAGGCAATATCGATGCAATCGATATAGATAACTGGTGCTATTTAAACACTCGTGAAAATATAGAAAGAAATAAATGCCAACGCATTACTGCCTTTGAGGGAGATGTTTCCCTGTTAGAAGGAAAAACCTATGATGTAATCATAGCTAATATTAATAGGAATATCTTACTAAAAGATATACATGCCTATACAAAATCACTGAATAAAGAAGGTTGTCTATTTCTGAGTGGCTTCTATAAAGAAGATTTAGAGATGATTACGGCAGAGTGTGAGAAAAACGGTTTAACGTTTGTTAATAAATTGGATAGAAATAATTGGATTTCATCAAGTTATGTGTTAAAATGAATTTAAATCAGAACAACATTATTTTCTAAATGTTATATTTGTATAAAAAACATGTTATGAGTACTCAGGAAAAAGTATTAGAGGAAGTTCTGGAGAAAACAACTGAGCAACCTAATAACGAGATTGTCTTGTATAATGATGATGTAAACACTTTTGATCATGTGATTGAAACACTTATCTACACATGTGAACATACACCGTTGCAGGCAGAGCAATGCGCCTTATTAGTTCATTATACAGGAAAGTGCACAGTAAAAACAGGAAATTATGATGATTTAGTACCTAGGTGTTCTAAGTTGTTGGAAGAAGGACTTAGCGCAGAGATTATATAATAACGGAAAAAACATAATAAAAATAACAAAAAGGCTTAGCAGTAATTACTGCTAAGCCTTTTCTTTTTCATGGGGAAATCGTGTTTTGTTTGCAGTTTTTTATAAAAAAAAGGCGCAAAACATAAAAATTTAACATTTGAAAGAAAAATACTACTTTTTGTTTTCTGCTGTCAGAAAGAACCTTTTTTTTTAATAGTCTAGTAATCCTAGGGACTAAACTAACATTTGTTTGTGGGAGCCATGTATTTTGTCGAATTTATGTGCATTATAAAAAAAAGTGTGTCTTGTTTTTTAAGCGTTTTATTGTGTATAATTCAAATATTGCTTGTTTTTAATGCGTATAAGCTAATTAATTAACTTATTTTTTGGAAAAAATGTTATATATTGAAAACGCAAACCATTAAAAAGTTCGAAGCAATATTAATTTATTGTGGCTGAATAAAACCTCATTTTTTGAGGATAATATTTAGATAACTACACAAACTCAACTTATTAAAATGAAAAGAATCAAATTATTAGCGCTATGCGCTATTGTTGCAGGTTTTACAACTTCCTGTCAGAAAGAAGAACTAGCTAGTGAACAAGAGAAAGAGATTGCATTAACTCCTACAAAAGCAGAATTAACTAAGCTGTTTGATATGGGAGTTAATATAGATGATGTAACTATTGAGGAAATAGCACATCTGGATGGGACTAAGCAAGCGTACCTAGTTTCTGGTGATATTCAAATTCCTCGTGCAGGATTAGAAAAACTAGAAGAATTGGAAGCACTTGCTGATGGACAAAAGCAGTATAGAACCAGTAATCTGGTATCAGGAGCAAACCGTACGATTGATATCCTTGGGTATACAGGTTCGGGAAATGCACTTACCAGTACTATGAGAACAGGGTTACAATGGGCTGTTAATAACTATAACAGAATAGGTACTTCTCTGAATTTTAGACTGACTTTTGGTACAAATTATCAAGCCGCAGATATGGTTGTTTACAATAACAACCAATCTGGAGGCGGAGGATCTGCTGGATTCCCAAGTGGAGGAAGAGCATATAAGTGGATTCAGATAAATCAGGGAACTAGTAGCTTTGGAAACAATGTAAATGAGCATGTAATTGGTCACGAAATAGGGCATTGTATAGGGTTCCGCCACCAAGACTGGCAATCTCGTCAGAGCTGTGGTCAAAACAGTAATGAAGGGCAAGCAGGTGTTGGAGCTATTCTAATTCCAGGAACTCCAACTTCAGATAGAGCAGACTCTATTATGTTAGCATGTTTTGGATCCGGAGAAGATGGAGAATTTACAAGTTCTGATATAACAGCATTAAGAGCGTTATACTAAACACACAAACAAGAGACTTTGAACTTTTAATGGAACCACCTCTTTTAGAGGTGGTTTTTTTATTTGATCATTCTTGATTTTTTTAGGAAATATAAAAATACCCCCCTTTGAATATACCTATTCAAAGGGGGGTATAGGTTGATACATCAAAGTATCAGGAGTTATAAAAAGAGATTTAGTTAGAAATCTTAAAAATACCTTTGATAGAAAGCCCGTTTATTTTCGCTCCTTTAGTTGCCGTAGCAGTTTCAGGGTTTACGATATAAATATGAGATGTTCCATCTTTAATATCTCCGTTAACTGGTGGACCTATAGGCATTCCTCCTACTCGACTACTTAGATATGCGATTCCATTTTCCACAAATAAAGGGGCAGTATACCGGTTGGCATGAGGAGATAATCCTTGAACATCTGTTACTGTTTTTTGTACTAGGTCAATAACAACTAGTTTAAAGAAAGGACCTTGCTCATTGTATACTCCCCAAGGACCAATAGTGTCATCCAAAATTATTCTTGCTAGTGCTTTGTTGTTTCCTACATAATCCATCCAAAAGATTTTACCTCCGTTAGTAGCATTTTCTACATCAAAAAAGTAATCAGGATCAAAGGTAGTAGCTCCATTTTTAATTTTTAAAATACCAGAAGGTTTTGTCGCTCCAGCTAATGCACAAGTTGTAGCAGAAGAAGAATACGAATAGATATCTCCATTTTCTGTTTTTTCAATTCCGTTTACATGACCATTAGTACCAATTGGACTAGTTCTATCATCTTCTATAAGCTTTTCAAATTCGAAAGATGGGTATTTGAAGATTGCTACATGTGCCTTTTCTTCTACTTGTATAGGGTTATATGTTCCTGCTGCTGGTAATTTATGGTATGAAACAAATAGTTTTCCTCCGTTTTGAACCATTCCGGTTACCCATGGAATATATGCAGGACCTTCATTTTTACCGTCATTACTGTCTATTGCATGGTTGACCTTTTTTTCGAGCATACCATTGTCAGTATTAATGATGTTGAAATCCCTGTTAGGAATACCTTTACTAGGATCATCTAATGAACCTAACAATTCTACAGCGATCATTTTCTTATCATCAGTATTAATGAAATTCATAGGAGCACTTGGAGTAGAAAAATTATTTACTTCAGTTAATTTTCCAGCTTCGTTTAATTGGTATGCTGTTGTTACTCCTGAAGCAGTATATTGGGTAGTGAATATGGTATTATTGGCACCGTGGAAATAATTCCACCCTTTTAATTCAATTCCTTTGCCTTCTACAGAAATTTCACCGGTAGTAAGAGATTCTATTGAAGGAAGTGTTAGTAAGTAATCTACAGGTCTGTTCTGTCCAATTGGGTTAGCTTGAAAACTAACAACATATTGTCCTTTATCAGGTTCGACTGTATCATCATCGCTTTTACAAGAGAAAGCGATTATCGAAATAGTTAAAAGCAGAAGTATGCTTTTACTCCAATTAATTCTTTTAGTGTTCATCTTTTTGTTTTTAATTTACTGATTGTCAATTGTTTTTATTAGATATGAAGTATCTGAGTTTTACATAGAATGCCCTTCCGGGTTTTTGTATATCCATATTGTCCTTAACAACAGCATCTGTAAAATTTCTCGCTTGTACAGAAATGTTGTATTGTCCTTTTTTAAAAGAATATCCTAATTGAGCATTGTGTGATAACTGCTCAGGTATATGTCTCCTATTGGAAGGATTTCCATTACTAAAAGACATAAAAGGAAATTCATGTACATAATAGGAATCAAAAGAGAGGGATAAATTATCATGGTCAGAGAATAGATCCTCAAAGTTATATCCTGTTCTCAGATTCCCAAAAAAGTATGGGATATTGGCGACACGTTCACCTATTCTTTTGTCCTTTATATTTTGATAAGTAGTATTTACCGAAAAAAAGAAATCATTATAAGAGGTTGTTATTTCACTCTCAATACCAATATTATTTGTTTCGGCATAGTTATTATATCTGGAGTAAATCCCTTCAGATGTTAAGACCATTAAGTTTTTAACATCCCGTATAAATAAATTGCTGTCGATATTAACTCGGATGTCGTTCCATTTTAGGTCCCAGATAAAACCTAAATTACCGTTGTAACTTTCTTCTGGTAATAAAAATGGATTTGATTCTAGTAGTAATCCATCTCCAAACATTTCGTATCCTTCAGGGATTCTATAGGATTTTTCAAAGGATCCTTTAAGTTGGAAGTTTTTTGTGACTTTATAGCTGGAAGCCATTCCGTACCCTAATTTTTCATATCTGTTTTCGAAATATTCTAAACTAATTTGATGTCTTTCTGTGTTTTTGACACCTTCGGATTGTAATATATACCCCTTGGTAAAAAGAGAAGTATTTAACATATTGTCAAGTAAGGAGATATCGTATGAAAGACCTAGTATATTTTTATCAAGAATATGAGGGGTTTCAAAAGGGATGCCATCTAATTTTGCAGGGTCTTTTCCTCTTCTTCTGAGGTAGTTTTTCGTATAATTAACACTTACAGAACTGTTTTCATTTACCTTGTAATTCGAAGAAAAATTAATCATGTAAATATTGTCTTTGAACTCAAAGAGCGTTTTGTCTCTTCCAAACTCTCCTGCTACATTTCCATTACTTTCATCTACTTTAAAATTACCGAACCAGTCATATCTTCTGGATGCTGTATCTACAGTTCTATCTCTGTTTTCAGCAATAGAAGCATATAGATTTAATTTTAACCTTTCTTTAAAGAGTTTTGATTTTCTATAGATGATAGCCGCTTGTTTTACATTATTTTCTTCAAAAACTTCTCCAAATGGTTGCTCCGGATCTATCGAGTGTTGTATCTCATTATTGTTGGAGGATGCGATAAATCTCACCGCAAGTTCATCAGCAATTTTCTTATCAACAATTCCTGCTTGTATATTGATCATTTGAGATTCATAAGCATCGTGGAACCGTCTTACATTATTACGTCTTTCTCCTGTATCATTTCCGAGTTCGTCTCTTACCAGAATTCCATCAATTGTATAATCATTATCCGAATAATTATAATAGGAAGAAAGGTTGATTTTAAAACCGGTTTTGCTATAGTATTGTGTATTCAAAGTTGCCCGATGTGTATTAAAAGACCCACCGTCATAAGAAACATCCAAGAAATTATTCTTATGCTTATTAGTAATGATATTGATGGAACCTCCCATCGCATCTGAGCCTAAATAGATAGGAACGACACCTTTGAATACCTCTACTCTTTCGATTAGTGTAGCAGGGAAGTTATTAAAAGTTAAAGAGCTTCCCAGATTTTCTTGTGGGATATTATTAATAAAAAACTTTACTTGTTTTCCTGATAACCCATTCAAAGAGAAATTAAAATCAGAACCTAAACCACCGCTTTGTCTGATATTAACACCAGGGACTGTTTGTAGTACAGCATTGATATCTGTACTTATGTTTTTTAATCCTTTTATCTGTATCGCTTCTACCTCAAAAGCCTGCTCCTTAACTTTGGAAGCTCCTGTTTTGGCAGTAAGATGCACATCTTTGAGCTGATTGATATCCTCTTTTAGAGCAATGGTAATTTCCTTTTGATCCCCTTCAGAGAGGACGATTTTGGTATGAGTACTTTTGAATCCTAGATAACTAGTAACCAGTGTGTAAGATCCTTTTGGTAGTTCTAAGGAAAACTGACCATTAAAATTACTGACCGTTCCTTTGCCATTAATTTCTTTAATAAGAATAGTCGCTTCAGGGATTGGAGTTGCATTCTCGTCAGTGACTGTTCCGGTAATTTTACTTTGCGAGAAAGCAACAGAAACCAGAAAGAAAAGAAACGAAGGGGCATTTCTTTTTACAAATTTCAACATTTTTATAAACAAAACTTAATTTATTATTTATATTTGATCTAAATAAAATTTCATTGCAAAAGTAGTGTCTGTAAAAAGATTAAAATGACGCATTATGGAAAAAAAAAGACGGGAAAAAGAACTGTCTGAAAGTACCTGTGTAAGAGAGGAAGATAGGGTTCCTATATCTGCTATGAATGTGTTGATTAATGAGTATTTTCTGGGGGGGATGAAAGTAAAATACTTCAAATTTTTGGAAGAATTTGGAGATGGATACTTAGAATATTATAGTTTCGATGGATTTAGTATCTATATATTCGACGTATTATTAAAGCAAGATGCTAAGGAAGATGAGTATGGAATAAAGGATTTTTTAGAGCTTTCGTATTTAATTAATGGGGAACAGATTATAAAGGTAAAAGGTAGAGAAGAGGATATTATATATGAAAGTCAGGAAAGCTATTTGGTGTATTTATCAAAAGTGTCTGGTACTGTTTTATACAATAAAAATAAATACCTGAAGGAAATCAAAATACGGATGAATTCAGATTTTATAACGAATCGGGGGCTTCATGAAGATTTTTCTATCAAGGCAAAGTATGACTTGGATCACTTGGGAACTAAATTTATAGAACCGATTTGCGCTAAAACACAAGGAGTTCTTACAGATATTTTTTCGGATCAAAAAGCAGGAGCTTTAAAACGATTATTCCTCGAGTCAAAAATATTAGAATTGTTATCGATGAAATTAGATTTGATCAAAACGATTAGTATTGACATGTCTAATAAAGATAATCTGGTAAAAAAAGTATACCAGGTGCAAGCTATTATTGGGGCAGATTTAACTGTTCAATATTCGATTCATCAATTGGCCAGACAGGTAGGAATGAATGATTTTATCCTGAAAAAAGAATTTAAACGGGTGTTTGGAAAGACTATTTTTGAATATACCATTCACGAAAGAATGAAAAAGGCAAAGAAGCTGTTGATTCATACAAAAAAGCCTATTTATGAAATCTCGGAACTGGTAGGGTATAAAAACTCAACGCATTTTACCGCTGCTTTTAAAAAAATGAATAAACTAACACCAAAGAAATTTAGAAAATTAGAAGTATCAGTTGTTTGATATAATGAAAGACACATCAATTAATAATGTTGGCGTTATCATTAATAAACTGATGTGCTTTCTATGGTTAGTTTGGGAAAATCCCCCTTATTTGATATCCCAAACCAACTTTCTTTTCAAGGTGCTCCGTTTTCGTTTTTCTTGAGACTCTTCTTGTATATATCCCATATAGAAAATCCCGAGGCAGCGTTCGTGTTCTTTTAGATCAAGGGCATTACCATATTCAATAGCAGCATCACAGGTATCCCAGTAACATCCTATATTCAAAGCAGTACAGGAAAGCCACATATTCTGAACAGCGCACGAAATCGCAGCAATCTCTTCCCATTCTGCAATTTCTACTCGCTGGCTTCGCTGAAATATAATAGCGATCATAGTTGCATTTTTAGGGTATTCTATCGTCGATTGATAGCGGGATGGAGGATATTGCTCTTCTGATAAACGCTCTTTATAATATTCCATCATATATTGTCCAAATACCTCCTGATGTTTGCCGGATAAACCAATAAATCTCCAGGGTTGCGTTTTTTTATGTGTTGGAGCCCATAATGCATTGGTAATAATTTCCTCAATCAATTCTTTAGGAATCTCTTTTGAGATATAATTACTCGCATAGGTTGTTCTTCGCTTTCGTATGAGTTGGCTGATCGGATGTATAGAAAGTGTAGTGCTCATAAATGATGTGTTAATTTATAATTTCCGAAATGGTGCAATTGGATTCTCCAGAGTGCCTTCCAGTTTTAGGCTTTCGATTGGGGCAGCCAGGTTTAACATCTGTTTGGTGTTATCTAATTGTAAACGATTAAGACAGCACCTTTTGAATTGCTTGACAAAGATGTCATAACGTTCGAATCTAGGGGTTAATTCCGGGTGAGCTTGTTTGTATTTATGAATGCAAATAGCTACCTGTTTCCAAAATAATGTTTCAGGATAATTGCAATGCTCATCCAGAATAGGGGTGATAAACCTGAAAATACAATCGAATACATCTGTAAAAATGGATAGAATCTGCATTTCATCAGTGGTTTCTGTATACAGTCGTTGTACTTTTTCAGGGAGTGTTAGTTGATCATTGAACACAATTACTTCTTCTGTAATATCTTTCATGATAGCCCTGACAGGAATGTGATCCTTCATGACTAGAATCAAGTTTTCTCCATGAGGCATAAATACGATACCGTATTTATAAAAGCAATGGATAAGCGGGGCTAAATAAGCAGATAAATACTGTTGTACCCAGCTTTCTGTATTGATTGGGGAGGCTTTAATAATCTCCTTGAGAAAAGAATTGCCTTCATTATCTTGATGCAGGAGTGCTGCCATGGTCATTAGCTGTTCCCCTTCCTGGATTTTGGTATCAGGACTTTCTCTCCAGAGAGCAGAGAGCATTTTATTATGTGCTTTTGTTTTTCCAAGAGGTTCGAAGTACAGGTTTCTATACCCGACTGTAGCAACTTCTCTAAGCATGGTAAACCCTTTTTTATTAAGGTAGGAATCAGTATCTAATAGCTCAGAAATCCATTCGGTAATTGGGGGGGTGCTCCCCATATAGTACGGTGATAACCCTCGCATAAATCCCATATTGAGAATGGATAAAGAAGTTTTGGTATAAAACTTTTTTGGGTGGTCGAGGTTGTACAGTGATCGAATGGATTGCTGAGCAGAATGTCGATAAGGACCTTCTCCTAAATATACAATGGATTGATTCGCTATATCCTGTGAAAAAACAGTGGTTATTTTATTATTCCATTGCCATGGGTGAACAGGAATGAATATATATGCTTCTGGAGAAAGTGATTTATCAATTAATGTAGTATTAAACCTAGTAATCGTTTCTTCTCCTAATTGCTGAGCCATCACTTTTTGATAAGAGAGCTCTTTTGTGCAATAAAAACTAGCATTCTCTTTATGACCCGCAATCCAGATAATATGAAAAGGGAGGTCAGCTTCTGGAGAGTAAGCTAAAAATTCTTTGGTGTTAAACCCGATCCTTCCATTGTTGGCAATAAAGCAAGGGTGTCCTTCTGTCATTGCATGTTCGATCCCCTGAAAATCTTGATGTACTAAAGAAGCAGCATCAAATGTTTCTTTCTTGTATTTAAAAGCAGCACTAAACAATGTACTGGTGATTTCTTCCATATAAGTAGGAAGCATTTCATCAGAGATCCCCAGTGTATGCCTGAATTCAATAATAAATTTAAGAGAATCCAGAGGTTGCTTTTCTTTGTGATGATATTTTGTAATTGATTTGGGGTCAATATGCCAGTGATCTAATGCGTATTTCTTGGCTTTAAAAGTATACGTGATCTCAGGAGTATCAGCGATCACTTTGTAATGTCCCCAATGGTTATTGGTTTGTTGTAATTCGGGGGTTATAATTAATTCATGAGCAAGTTCACTAAGAATTTTTCGGGTATGTAAGCGATTTACTTTTTCCCAGATTTCGGGTATAAGGTGTGGGGTTATTTCTTGCTCATATATCGTATTGACAGTGTTCATTAGTTGTTTGGTTTAGGTTTTAAATAGTAGCAGCATTGGTTTTGATAGCTTTTTCAAAATCAATTCTTTCACAAAAAGCCAGATGTGCTTTTTTATGTGGTAACTGGATTTCTTTTTGGTATTTGAACCCGGCTCTTTTATTCAGGACATGGATTTTTTTATTATTGCTATCAGGTTCTACCACAACCCTGTTTGTAGCTGGATCAGAAAAAAGAAATTCCATAACAGTAGTGAAAATATTCCAGGTAAAAGAAGGGATTCTTTTTGTAGGAGGACCTACTAATATGTGCATTCCAATATCATTTGCTAATGCATTGTAATATGATCCGATGATATCTTTAGAAGCCTCATAGCGTTCCATTAAGAAGATAGGGGCACCATCTAGTATCCCGATAAACGCATCGTGGTATGGAAGCGCAAGTAAATCATTGTAGATTGTCGTGGCTTCTTCCAATGTGTTTTTTTCCATCCCCCAGAAAGCAGCATAAGGTTGTGTAACCCATTCGTGGATTGTTTTGATATCAGAAGCGACATGCATAGGTCGAAGACTAATATCTCCTAATCCCTCTATTGTTTTGGTGTATACAACAGCGGGAGTATTATTTTTATAATTAGTATTGATGACGTTCTTAGCTGACATAATCCTCTGTATTAGTTGGTGAATGTATTTTCCTTTTTAAAAATCGCTATGGGATTTTGTAATTTTCCTACAAATTGCAATTGAGATACCGCATCATGCATATCAATCATTTGACGATTTTGATTTAGTTGAAGCCTGTTTAAACACGATAACTGGAACTCTCCGGCAAAAAGGTCATAATGGTCAAACTTATCGTTTAGCTCAGGGTGTCTTTCTTGATATTGTTGAATATTTTCAGCGACTATTCTCCAGAAATTATTTTGATCATAAGCAGCATGTTCTTCCAGTATGTGTGCCATATACCTGAAGAAACCGTCGAAAATATCGATGAAGAAAGAAAGTATTTTAATATCATCCGGAACGACCTCGTATATACGCTTTATTTCTTCAGGAACATCAATATCTGGGCTTAAGATTGTAGCCTCATCTGTAATGTCTTTTAAAAAACTTCCTACTGGAACATTGTTATCCATAACCATGATCAGGTTTTCTCCATGTGGCATGAACACAAGATCGTATTTGTAAAAACAATGAATAAATGGGCTTAAATATGCTTTGAGATAACTTCTGAGCCAGTCATCGATTGATAGACCAGAGGCGTTTATGAGTTTAGGTAGGAAGGCTTCTCCGTTGGTGTCAATATGTAAAAAAGCAGCCATAGTCATTAATTTTTGCTCTCTTTTAATCATATTCGTAGGGCTTTCTCTCCATAATGAAGCCAATAGTCTGTTGTATTCGCTCTCGGGACCAAGCGCCTCAAAATAAGGATTGATAAAACTAACAGCTCCGATTTCACTAAGCATTCTGAAATTTGTTTCTATTATATAAGGATCCTTATAGAGTAGTTCTTCTAGCCAGGCAGCAACTTTAGGAGCGGATTCCAGATAATACATCGCTAACCCTCTGACAAAGCCCATATTCAGAATAGATAAGGCTGTTTTTGTATAGAATTTATGAGGGTTGCTGATATTAAATAAGGTTCTGATTGATTGTTGTGGTTGGTATTGATCAGGATTGGAACCTAGAAAAATCAAATCTCCTTTTGCAATCTGAGGGGAGAATATATTGACTAGTTTATTGTGCCATTGCCAGGGGTGTACGGGGATAAAATAATATGATTCGGGATGTTGCCCTTTTTCTGTTATTATTTGATTAAAGCGAGTTATTGTATCCTTTCCTAATTCCTGTTCGATAAGGATTTTATATGGCAATTCTTTTTTTGCAGAATAATGCGTGTGGTCTTTGTGTCCAGCTAACCAAATAAGCGAAAATGTTTTTCCAGTCTCAGGAGCATAGGCTTGATAATCCGTGCTATCAAAACCGATTCGTCCATTATTAGCTACAAAACCCGGATGTCCTTCGGTCATTGATTTTTCGATAGTTTGAAAATCAGCATGTACCAACTCATCCGATGTGAGGTTGTCCGAAGATAATTTATAAATACTTCCGTGGAGTGTGCTTATAACTTCTTCCAGGTAGACAGGAAATCTGGCGTCATCAATTCCTAAGTCACTTTTAAACTCCTTGAAAAATGAAACTACATCCAGTTCTGAAGGACGATTATTGTCTGTTTTTCTTAAAGAATCATCTTTAATCCAAAGATGACGTAAGTGTAAGAGCTTAGCATCAAATGTGTATTTAATAGTGCTGTTCTTTACGGCTAATTCATAGGTGTTCCATCCATTTTTTGAAGAAGAAACAATGGTGGGTTTGATTAATAATTCATGATAAAATTCGCATATTGCCTTTTTTATCAGATGTCGATTACTTTTATACCAATGCTTGGGGGTTAAATGCACACTGGCTTGTTTGGGTGAAATACGATTCATAATTATAGGTTTATAAGTGTATACAAATTATAATGATTACAAGACGGGGTATGGGTACTTGTGTAATACATTAAAAGAGAGTCTCCGTTCCTTGATAAAAGAGGTGTTGTAATTTTGATAGGAAAATAGGAGAACATCGGTTTAGGTTTTAAAAATAGACAAGAGGTTATGATACTTTTGCTAATTTCTTTTGATTCGATTTTAGCTCTGTTTTAAAAAATATATAATATAAGCTGACTGTGATTCCGAATCCGATTAATGCTGTAAAAAAAGGAATTCTTAGTCCGTAATTATCTACCAGGATCCCTATCGAAAAAGAGGACAATAGTACTCCCAGGTTTTTGAAAAAATGAATTTTACTATAATCGGTAGTATAGGATTCTTTGGTACTGAAAGTAAAGAGTAATACCTCCATTCTAACAACGATATGAAATATAGCCCATCCATAAATGACACGTCCTGCAATAACTAAAGCTTCATGAGGGATTCCCTGGAGTAATAACCCAATAATCCCCAGAAAAATAGAAGACATGATTCCTTCATAACTGCCCTTTTTTGATGATTTACTTTTATTATACCATAATGCAATTAATGCCATTAGTCCAGGAATAGCATATATGGATCCAGAAATAATTTTACTGTCATATACCGATAAAAATTCCCAGTATTTAGAGAAGAATGGGCGAATAGATGCGGAACTAAAATATAAAATCAATAAAATAAGTCCCAGTTTTAGTACAAAACCTTTAGGAGAACGCTGATTTTCGGGAAGGTTTTTGGAAGCGTCTTCTTTTTTTGTTTTGGAAATATTGCTGGTTAGTAAAAATATACTGGTCGCCATTAATAAGAAATCTCCAATTGCCTTGATCAGATAAATATTATTTGCATCCAGAAAGTCGACAACAATTCCTCCGATGACAGCTCCTGAAATACTTCCTAAATGAACAACAACTGATAGTAGTCCGATCGTATTTGTATGCTCTTTTCGGGTAATTGTTTTTAGAATATAAGGATATACCAAGAGATAACTTCCTTTAAAAAGAATCATGATTAATGATACAATCCAAAAATTGAGATAAGATGTCGTCCAATAGCAATATAAGGCCAGAATACCAGCGATAAATTGAGTACATACTAATATATTAAGTTCTGCAACTCGTTTAGAAAGATATGCCCAGCAAGGGAATGAGATCATTACCATTGCACATATAGCAGCAAAATAATATCCCACATATTTAGGGTCGGTAACACCAAAACGAGCTTCAAAAAACTGAGGATAAAAAGGATGTAACATATAGTCGCAGAGAACTGCTACTAAAGTCATAAATATCAAAAACGACTTGATTTTCATTTTGTGTAAAAGAGTTAAGAAAGATTTATTGTTTATTAGGAGAAACGGATGATTGTGTAATTTGATGTTTTGTAAAAAAGAAGTAAAAAGCTTGACAGTCAAAAGAAGAAAAAATACTTTTTATTCTATAGCTATGGTTTGAATAAAAATCTGATAACTGCAAGCTTTTGTACTTCTGCATGGTTGGCGTAATATTATTGTTAAGACGGATTTACAGCATTACTTACCTGGATTTCTTCATCTTCCGTTACTTCAAATTGCTGGAATGCTATTTTTTGTTCTATCGGATAGTATTCTTTTCCGGTAATTTCTTTTATGATGTACGAGTTTCTGTAACAAGCCATCCCTAAATCCGGAGTAACAAACCCATGGGTATGTAGTTCAGCATTTTGCACGAAGATTTCGTTTCCTTTTGTATCAATACTATAGTTACGGTTAACGGCATATCTGTTTTTCTGATCCCACTGGATTCTATTTTCGATATCTTCTATAAATGTTGGTTGTTTATAGGTATATCCTGTCGCCAGTACGAGCCCTTCTACCAGATGTCTGTAATGCTTATCCTGCTCTGTCTGATGTATTTCTAAATTAAACTTGTTTTGTTCAGTGTCAAAAGAAGCCTTCTTTAATTCAGAATTTGTTCTTAACTGGATTTTAATATCATCCTTGATAAGTTTTTTGGTATATAACAAATCAAAAATAGCCCCTATCAGATCTTGATTCACTCCTTTGTAGAGGTGCTTTTGATTAGAAATTAAATGATCTCTTTTGGTTTCAGGAAGGTTATAGAAGTAATCAACATATTCAGGAGATGTCATTTCCAGTGTTAACTTTGAATACTCTAATGGGAAATATCTTGGCGATCTGGTTATCCAGTTTAATTCATAACCAATAGTGTCGATATCCTGTAATAAATCATAGAATATTTCTGCTGCACTCTGACCACTTCCTAAAACGGTAATTGACTTTTTTTTCTGTAATTCTTCTTTGTGATATAGATAACCAGAAGAATGAACAGCCTGTGATTTAAGAGAAGAACAACACTTAGGGATATAAGGAACCGTTCCGGTTCCAAAGACTAATTTTTTTGCTTTGTATATTTTCAGGTCACTTGTTTGAGTACAGGTAGCGGTAATAATATAGCATTTTTCTTGTTCGCTGTATTGAATATGCTTTACTTCTGTACTAAAGTGAACATTAGGGAGTTTTTTGATAGCCCATTGACAGTATTTGTTATATTCGTTTCTCAAAACAAGGAAGTTTTCTCTTATGTAAAAAGAATACATACGCCCTTGCTCTTTCATATAGTTAAGGAAACTGAATGGGTTGGTAGGATCAGCGAGCGTTACAAGATCCGCCATAAAAGGAATCTGTAACGTGGTGTCCTGAAGCATCATCCCGGGATGCCAATCAAACTTTTCTTTTTTATCTAGAAAAACACCTTCTAATTCATCAATAGATTCTGTGAGACATGCCAGACCAAGGTTAAATGGACCCACTCCAATAGCTAAAAAGTCCAAAATTTTTGTGTGGTTCATAGGGATTTGATTTTTTTGAATTTAAATAATCGTTAAAATGTTATGGCAAAAAAGCCTAATTACTCATTTTATATTCCTGCCCTTTTTGCTTGATCTGATTTATAATGTCTATAAGGTTACTTATAGTACTTTTAGGGTTTAAGAGGGTGAATTTTAAATAAGTATTACCGTTATATTTCGTACTGGCAACAGATGTTTGACCAGACTTGAATAAAGTGTTTTTTATAAATAAATTGATGGTGTCATGAATGGTGTTGTCTTCAATTCCTTTGGCTTTGAAACGAAAGACTAATGTACTTAATTCGGGTTCATGAATCACTTCGAAAAAAGGATCGTTCTTAATTTCATGATAGATTTCCTGAGCTAGTAAATGAACTGCTTCCAGATAAGAAGCAAGTGTTTTTTGTCCCGTAACTTTTAAGGTGAACCACAATTTTAATGCATCAAATCTTCTGGTGGTTTGCAGTGATTTTTCAATGAGATTAGGACATTCAGTATCTCTGCTTTCTAATGGGTTTAAATAATCAGCATAATAAGAAACATAGCGGAAATGTTGTCTGTTTTTTGCAATAAATGCACTCGAACATACAGGTTGGAACATTGTCTTGTGAAAATCTACCGTTACAGAATCTGCGTATTGCACACTTTCTAATAAGTGCTTATGTGTATCGGTTATAACATAACATCCCCCATAGGCGCCATCTGCATGTAACCAAATATCGTATTCTTTAGCGATTTTAGAGATGGTAGTAAGAGGATCGAAACTTCCGAAATCAGTAGTTCCCATAGTGGCAACGATACCGATTGGGATATTCCCGTGTTGTTTTTCTTTTTCGATAGCCTGAACCAATGCTTCGGGTTTCATCTTCATTCTTTCATCGGTTTCAATTGTGATCACCGAATTATATCCCATACCGAGTAATGCCGCATTCTTCTTAATGCTAAAATGTGCTTTGTCCGAACAAAAAAATCTGAATTTACTCACTACATCAGCCCATCCATTTTCCTTAAGGTTTAATCCGAAGTGCTTAAACGCATAATGATCTCTGGCCATCAGGAGTGCCATAAAATTAGACTGGGTTCCTCCACTGGTGAATACTCCATCGGCTTCTTTTGGGAACTTAAATTCGTTACTGATCCACCTGATCATTTCTTGTTCTATCAAAGTGGCAGAAGTGCTTTGATCCCAGGTTTCTACTGCAGTATTAACAGAAGATGCGATGAGATCACCTACAAGTGCCGGAATTAATATGGGACAATTAAGATGTGCTACATATTGTGGATTGTGAAAAGAAATTGCATGATCTAAAAATAAAGTCTTAATTTCTTTTAAACTTTCTTCTATAGAAATAGGAGATGATGGATCTGCTTGTATAAGGTGCTTAAGAGCTCTCAGGTTATTTGGCTTTTCTCCACTATAAAAATTCTCATTGTTTAGGAAACCTTTGATGTATTGTACTGCATTAAAAATCGCATCTTCATATTCGTGTTTGGAATCGGCATCAAAAAGAAGTTTGGTGTCAATTGAGAGAGGAGTAAGAGTTTTTTCAGTTTCAAGTAGCATAATTATTTTTATTTGGTCTAAATAATTTTTTACACAAAACTAAATCCAAACAAAAGAACTAAATGACGTATAAGGGAGAAAAAAAGACGCGGATGAAGCCGTTCACGTATAGAAGTATTCACAGATTTATACGTGATTTATAGAAATAACTGTTAATGATTTGGTAAAGGGAAAAGGAAGTGTCTAAAAGATTTAAAAAAACTGCGATTAATTAACATATGTTTTGAAAACTAACCGCAGTGAGAAATTGGTGTTTTTTTTAGTTTAAAGAAAATCTGACAGTGTAGAATAGGACTTCTTTTATTACAATATTAGAATCATTGTACTTATTCTACAATCAATTTTCCTTTCATTAATGTATAATGTGCCGGGAAGCTACATATGTAATCATAGGTTCCTGGAGCAGGAGCATCAAAGGTAATTGTTACTTTTTCTCCTCCTCCTATTAACTTCGTATAGGCAATGACGTCGTCACCCTCCGGAATGTATTCTGTATCCTTTGCTTTCATTGCTTTTCTGGCAAATTGAATAATATCAGTTCCTTGCTGTAATAACACAAAGTTATGTCCCATAACATTTTTACTCATGGTTCCTGTGTGCTGGAGGGTTAATGTAATTTTTTCGCCTTTTTTTACTCGAAGTATTTTTTTATCGAATTGCATCTGGTCATTAGAAGATAAGATAATCGTGTTACTGACGAGATCATTCGATGATGCTTCGGTTTTGTTTTTTGATTGGATGGTTATTCTTTCTGGTTTTTCTTTCTGGTTGGAATTACATCCTAGAAGGGCGATGATGGTACCTGCAATAAATATTACTTTTTTCATATAAATAATTTACTTGGAATAGTGTGTTGTTTTTGTCAAAGACAAGCATGCTATTGTACGATGTCCTTAACTCTTTTTTCTGAATCATTCTTAGATAAAGAAAGCCTGATAATACTATCTTCTTTTGCAAATAAACTATGAGGAACTCCTCCTTCTAATGAAATAATATCTCCTTTCTGAAGCAGATATGTTTCCTGCCGAACAGTAAAGGAGATAGCTCCTTCAAATATTTCGACCGCAATAGGAAATGGTGTTTGATGTTCTTTCATGAGTTGACCATTTTTCATTGCAATTCGAATTTCTTTAGCGTATTCAGTTTCTAACAATACAGAAATAGAAGGTTTTTTTTCATTGAATGTTACATCTTTATGGAGAGAAGCTATTTTCATAGGGTGTTTTTTTGCATTAAATAATACTAAGACATAGTACAGAACATATAATTCTGTAATTAAGAATGAATCAAAATTATAAAAAAGCTACTTGTCATTATATGATTCCAGTCATAAAATTATGATAAGGTGATATGAAAAATTTATGCATAGACATAAGATGAAATGTATCAGTTGTTAGCATTTATTTTTTTGATGGCGAAAGAGGGAAATAGACGTGATATAAGGTAAAAAAGCTTTACTTTTCCTACTTTAACTTCAGTTTTACCCTTTTCAATGGCTTGTATCATTTCTGAGACCGCCTGGTTTGGCTGAATTGCAAAAGAAGGGAGTTTAGCACCTTTATGCCATGGTGTGTCTACCAGAGGGAATAATACTTCTATTACGTTTATGGGAGTGTTTTTTAGCTGTAGTCTCAATGTTTGTGTAAAAGAATGTAACCCGGCCTTTGTCGCGTTATAAATGGGGTAACTGGCTTTAGGAGCGTACACTAAACCTGTGGTGATATTGATGATCGTAGCCTTGTTATTTTGAGCTAATATGGGTAAAAAAAGTTTAGAGAGTGTAATAGGAGCGATAAGGTTGGTATTGATTTCTGTAATTGCTTTATCGATCATATTCGGGTCGTCCATAAAACTGGTATTGTGAACTAGTGCGGCATTATTAATAATAATATTACACCTGGGATAAATACTTGCTACTTTATGCGCGAGAGATTCACAATCTTGTTGCCTGGATAAGTCGCAGGAATAAGTAATTATATCAGGATAAGCAGTTTTTACCCGTTCAAGTTTTTTTTCAGATCTTCCACAGATAATAACTGTATTGTTCTGGTGAATCAATTTTTTGGCAAGTGCTAAGCCAATTCCAGAACTTCCTCCGGTAATTAAAATAGTGTTGTTTCTAAGTATCATAACCATATTGAATTAATGACAACAAAGAAATAGTGATTACAACAGATATGCATTGATTTAGATCAATCGCATTATTTTTGTTTTTTAAGAAAAGTAAATGATTGGATTCAGATAGGGGAGAGGTCCGTTGATATGGGATAACCTGAAAGAAAAAGCTTCTCTTACTATAAAAAATAAAAGAGAAGCTTTCCGTGATTTTAAAAAAAAAGTAAGGACGTATTTTGTTTAGATTGCTAATGGGTTCGGGAAGTGAATATGAGTTACAGCTCCTACAGGATTTAAAGCCTCATCTTTTCCACTAAGTCGAGTTAGTAAATTACTTTTTAATTGCCAGGTATCGCTATCCAATAAGTAGGATGCTAATTGGGTTTCATCCTTCGTTTTCCAATATGCTAATCGTTCACGAAGGTGTTCTAAGAGTACTTTTTCTTCAATGAGATCTTGTATCGCAAAACTAGTGACGATTTCCATTACATTTCGGGCAAAAAAGTAATAGGCATACCAGGCCCCTACTTCATCATCTGCTCCCGATGCTTTTGTAGGAAGCTCGATATCGGGTACATAGGCAGCAACTTCTTCGGATTTAGATTCTCTAAAATAGAACCCTTGACTATCCCTAAAATAGATTTTATAAGGATATCCGGCTTCATCAATTTCCAACATCGTATTTTGATGATGGGCTTCGAATATAAGACCAAATTCATTGTATACCGATATGATTGTGTCTAAGAAAATATGAATGTATTTCTTAAACCAGATAAGGGATACTTCAGAAAGAGAACGTTGTTCCTGCTTACTGATATGAGATATGATATTATGCAGACGATCTGAGTAGCCTAATACCCCTTGCTGACATAATTGACCAAGCATAAAAATGTTTTGATCGAGTTTGGTAAACGGATTTTCTCTAAGACAGGTGTTACATCCTTTGATGATATGATCTCCACTTTTTAATGTAATATAGCCTGGATCTTTTATTACGACAAAATTAGGGTGCGCTTCTTTAAACTTTCTTCCGAATTCCGAATTCATTAATTTACTAATCTCATATCCGGTAACCATTTCTTGATATAAGTTACATCGTACTGAATTGGTAATTTTGATATGCAAAGAGAATTTTAACATAAAATCACTGTCTTCTGCATATACAGTTCTAAAAGAAGAGGTAGCTGTAAAGTCAGGTCCCATTTCTCCTAAAGAGAACAATACTTCTTTTTCTAATAGTTCTTTAAAGACATCATCATTTTCTTGCAGATAGGTGGCTTCCCAAGGGTGTAATGGAAGAAGTTTCCATGTAGGATTTTCTGTGATTTTTTGTTTGGCTAATGGCGTTAAGTGATGTTTATCTTTTAACGCTTTCATCAATATGGTAGAAACAGGGGAAGCTTCTGCATTATTTTCTAGGATGTACTCCGGATGTGCTAAAAAATAATGAACTTTAAATTTAGCTTTTGTTTCAGGAGAGTATTTAATTAAATCATCATCAGAAATGGCAGATCTGCTTTTGGGAACAGGATGTGCCGGAGGTCCGGGGATGATAGCTTGATCTGCATCTATAAAATTAGTTTTTATAGCATGAATGCTTTCTATGTCATTAAAATTGAGGTCTCTGTATTTTAGAAACATTTCAGTATTATCACAACTATTAAGGATGCTATTTTTGAAATCCTTCATAGTTTCATTAGTAGTAGATTGCCCTTTCGTTAGGTCTTCTAATACTATCTCTGAGAAATCAGAAAGGTTTGGGAAATTAATCGTATCTGAGACCCGATCTACCACTATTACTGGAAGCTGCAAAGAATATCTCCACTTGTTTAAGGATTTAAAAGTAACCGGACAGTAAATATCCTTGTTGACAAAATTTAAAGGTAGATGTATCCAGTTTGTATACGAAGTGTCTTTAAAATGATTTTGTAAAGAACTACTTTCTTTGGATAGAGAGTTTAGTACAGTTCCTCCTTTGTGAATATCTACAATATAACAGTTAAGTAGGGCGGTAAAGGAAATTTTTTCTGCTTCATTTCTATATGCTGTTGATTTCATGAAACGGTTTTTAGGTTTAGGTTTATGAGAATACATTTTAAAATATCACTTAGAAGTTAAAGTGTGATATTTTTATTTAGATTTATTAAAATTAATAATCGTGATTGCAAATATATTATAAACCTGCCTATATCTATGACTTTTGAGGGGTGAATTTTGTATTAAAAAAAATAGTTGTTTGATTGTGAGTTCTTAATAAGTAATAGGAAGGGAGAGGGATAAAGAAAGATAAGCTGATATCCGAATATATCAACTTATCTAGAGGTGTATATTTTGTTTAAGAATTAAAAATATTAATACCTGACTGTAGAAATATTGTATTTTTATATGATGGTTTTCTGTTCGTTCCAGTAATAAGTGTCTGGATATTCTCTTTCTCCAAAAATAGCAGTCCCTACCCGAATGATAGTAGCGCCTTCTTCTATTGCTATCTCCAGATCTCCACTCATCCCCATAGAAAGCTCTTCAATTTTTATATTGGGAATAGCTGAGGCATTTACCTGTTCCTGAATTGTTTTAAGTGTTTTAAAACATTTTCGTACTTCTTCGGATTTTGTACTTAATAGACCAATAGTCATAAGCCCTTTGATGTTTAATGTCTCGAACTGGGATATTTCTTTGAGTAAAGGGATCGCATTCTCTGGGGAGACACCAAACTTACTTTTTTCTCCGGAGGTGTTTACTTGTACAAAAATATCTAGTGTTTTATTATCCAGAGCAAGCCGATTATGGAGCTTTTGAGCTAGAGAAATTCGGTCTACGGATTCTATGCAATGTGCCCATTTCAGGACCTCCTTAATTTTGTTAGTTTGCAAATGCCCTATAAAGTGGATTTCCGGTTTAGCGACAGAAATGGTACTCGCCTTTTGTTTTAATTCCTGTACTTTATTTTCTCCAATCAGAGAAAATCCTTCATCGATTGCAATTTGAATCCGATCAGGAGAAACGGTTTTTGTAGCAAGTAGTAAACGAACTTCTTCAGGGTTTCTATTAGATTTATGGCAGGCAGTCTGAATGCGTTTTTGTATAGTATGTAGGTTGTTAATGATGTGTTTTTTCATGTAGAAATGGCTTGATGTTCAGGGCAGTCGACCCTGAGTTCTTTGGTTTTTAATGGTTTTTTGATAAGCGTACAATAATGATTGTCCTTCTCTTTTTGATAATGAAAACAAGTAAAACACATGCGTTGTACCGTAATGATATCTTGCTTGTTAAGTGAATGAATCATTTGTAGCAGGCTCATAAAAAAAGTATTTTTCTCATTTACAGAAAGAGAAGAAAGCCCTTTTTCCATGCTATTAGCAAAATGGCTTGTTTTTTCAGTAATTTCTTTCCCTTTCTCTGTCAATTGAATGGAATAGCTTCGGGCATCTTCTTCTTTAATTTTGAGAATCAACCCTTTTTTTTCTAGTGATTTTACGGCATCACTAACCGTTGGTTTTGTTAGAGAAAATTCTAATGCCAGATGCCCGATTTTTCTTTTTTCAGCCGGATGAAACATACAGAAAATCAAAATTTGTATTTGGATAGGACTTAATCGATATTCTTTGGCTTGTTCCCATAAAAGTACCCGAAAAGATTGAGAAATTCTTTCCAGAGATACGATGATCTTCTTCGTAATGTCATCAGCATTGGGATTAAAGATACTATCCATAGTACAAAAATATTAGTTCGTGATGTTTATATTGATCAGAGCAGCTTTCTTTTTCTCTTCCTCTTCAATGACTTGTTTTTTGACAGCATTTATAGCAAGCACTTTAGCTTCGGCAAAAGAGATGTCATATTCTCGTTTGATATTTCTGAATTTCGCTGGATACTTATCCAGAATATGGTTGTAATAAGAGTCTAATAATTGGTGATGAGGGAGTTGAAAATGAATTTTAATTTCAAATCTTCTCAGCAATGCTGTGTCAATGACATGAGATTGATTGGTAGCAGCAATAATGATTGCATTATCCGGGAGATAGTCGATTAACTGGATTAGTGTATTGACAATCCGCTTCATCTCACTGGAATCAGTATCGTCATAATCTCTGATTTTTCCTAAAGAATCAAATTCATCCAAAAACAGAATTGAACCTTGCCGGGTCACTTTTTTGAATAGTGTAGTGATATTTTTAGCGGTTTCTCCAAGACGAGAAGAAACAATTGCTCCAAGATTAACGACGATAATTTTTTTACCAAGTGCTTTAGCAAGCGCTTTTGCGGTCATTGTTTTTCCACAACCCGTGTGTCCGAAAAAAAATAATTTATTGTTAATAGGTAAATTATACTGTTTTAAGGCTTCTGCATGGGAATATTCTTTGATAAACTGATCTATTTTTTCCTTTCCTTCAGCATCGAAAGTGATATCATTAAGGTCAACAGTCCCTTCCTCTTCAAAATACAAATCGGATAATGTCATAGTGCTAATGTAATCATCTGTTATAAATGGATTAACAATTTTCCATTTCTATAATATAAAAATTATTTTTTTTAATGTGATTTTCGATTTCTTCCGGGGCCGTTTCTATGTGGCAAAACCTGCAAGCTGAGGTCGTTAAACCAATGTCAGACACCCCTTTTGAAGATAAATATGCTTTTCCATATTCATATACTTTTTCTACAGGCGTATTTTCTTCAACAAGAATATCAAAATGCATAATTACAGATTTATTTTTAGGTACATAGGTGTCGTATACTGATACTTTCATTTTTTCTTTTATTTAAAATTGTTTAAAAAGTTGGTTGCCAAAGAATCAGCTAAAGATTTTTTGGCAACCCTATTGTTGATTAGCCTTTTACATCGGCTAAAGATGCTCCAAAATTGATATGGAGTACATTTCCATTAGGGGTAACCAGTGCAGGGACTGATTGTACTCCAGCTTTTTCTGCATCTGGAAGTCTGGAAGTGTCTTCTGCAAAGTTTACAATCTCAACTTCAGAAGGATTAATTAATGATAATAGGTCTTGCTCTGCGCTAACACATACAGAACATCCGGCGTGATAAAAAATTGATTTACTCATAACATTGATTTATAATAATTATTTAATAGTGACAGTATATGGAAGTGAAAGGTTGGTTGACGCTATGCTATATACACTATAAACCCCAAGCATTGGAATGTCCTTTTTAGAAGTGTTTACTTGCATATAAGCAGTGACAGCATCAAAAGAGAATTGTGTCTTGTTATTTATTCTGGATTTGGGAACTAGTACTTTTATATAGTTCTCTTTCTTGAGTACAGAATATCCAGGAGAATCCATAAACATTGGCATTCCGGGATTTGTAGGAGGAAGTTTTATTGATGAATCGCCTTTAGAGAATTGTTTCACAGAAAATCCTCCGGGGACTCTTTTATCTTCCTGTAAAATAACCCAGTGCGGATGCCATATAATTCCATCATCGGTATAATTCATATTGGAATTCTCATCCCATAATGGCGTGTCATCAAAATCCGGATGAGATGTTATCGCTAGGGCAACAATACCGGTAGTAGCTGAGAATCCAACATCAATAGGAGAGAGGGTAGTGGGGAATACATATCCCAGTACAGGGGCTCCGTCTAATTTTCCATAAGTTATAGGGGTTGTTTGTCCGGCAGTCCCTTTAACCTGTATTGAAAAAATTAGCTGTTCCAGTGCTTGATCATACTGTACTTCTGTTGCAATGATCTTTAAGTCCTCGCTGGTAGAAAAGGACTCATGTTCATTTGTTTGTTGTCTTGCAAAACTTGATATGCAATACATAGAAACAATGTATAAAACAACATGTAGTTTTGATAAAGAATTGCTTGTCATGGGTTATTGTTATTAAGTTATAATGCGAATGTATACATAATAGTTAGGATTCCTAACTATTATGTATACGTTTTTCTTATAATGTCATAGATGGATATTATATGGTATAAAAAAAGGTATTCAATACTGATTGAATACCTTTAATCGAATTTAGATGATTGAGAGCTCTTATACGAGATCCAGTTCGGTAATTTTAATACCGAGTGCTTTTGCTACTCCTTTCCCATATTCAGGATCTGCTTTAAAGCAATTGCTTATATGGCGTTCCTGAATAAATCGTTCAGCACCTCCTACTTGTCTGGCGGTGTTTTCGAAAAGAGTTTGTTGTTGTTCTTTGGTCATAATTCGAAATAAAGCTCCAGGTTGCGAATAATAATCTTCATCTTCTCTGTGATTCCAATGGTATGCATCTCCCTCTAAAGCCAATGGGGGTTCTGCATGTGATTTTTCTTCTTTCCACTGACCATAGCTATTAGGTTCATAATGAACAGAAGCTCCTTCATTTCCATCTACCCTCATTGCTCCGTCTTTGTGATAATTATGGAAAGGACATTTAGGTGCGTTAACAGGGATTTGGTAGTGATTAACTCCTAATCTGTATCGTTGTGCATCTCCATATGAGAATAATCTACCTTGTAACATCTTATCAGGGGAGAAACCAATTCCATTGACAACGTTCGCCGGGTTAAAAGCTACTTGTTCAACTTCTGCAAAATAGTTTTCGGGATTTCGGTTCAATTCTAAGACACCAACATCAATTAACGGATAATCACTATGTGGCCATACTTTAGTTAAGTCAAAAGGATTGATGTGATAATCTTTGGCTTCTGCTTCCGGCATAATTTGCACTTTTAGATTCCATTTTGGGAAATCTTTATTTTCGATACTGTCAAACAAGTCTCTTTGATGACTTTCTCTATCTTTTCCGACAACTTCTGCAGCTTCCTGATCACTTAGGTTTTCAATTCCCTGTGCTGTTTTGAAATGGAATTTTACCCAAAACCGTTCATTATCATGATTGATAAAACTAAATGTATGACTACCATAGCCATTCATATGTCTATAAGTTTTAGGGATCCCTCGTTCACTCATGGTCATAGTGATTTGATGTAGAGATTCTGGTAATAATGTCCAGAAGTCCCAGTTGTTATTAGCACTTCGAAGGTTTGTTTTAGGATCTCTTTTTACTGCTTTATTTAGGTCTGGAAATTTATATGGATCACGTAAGAAAAATACAGGTGTATTGTTTCCTACTAAGTCCCAGTTTCCTTCTTCTGTATAAAATTTAACGGCAAATCCTCTAATATCTCTTTCTGCATCTGCAGCTCCTCTTTCTCCGGCAACTGTCGAAAACCGAAGGAAAACATCTGTTTTTTTATTGACCTTCGAGAATATTTTGGCTTTTGTGTATTTGGTGATATCATGAGTGACAGTAAAGGTTCCGTATGCCCCAGAACCTTTTGCGTGCATTCGTCTTTCAGGGATTACCTCTCTGTCAAAGTGCGCCAGTTTTTCCAGGAACCATACATCCTGTAATAACATAGGACCTCTTTTTCCTGCTGTTTGTACATTTTGGTTTTCAGCAATCGGTTTCCCCGATACTGATGTTAGTTTTTTATTATTCGCATCCATAACTAGTTGTTTTATAGTTTCAAAACTACAGTATTAATATGTATAAACAAAATCGATTGTTTTAATATAATAATAACAAAAAACTATACAAGTATAAATGCCTTTGTACTCATATAAAGTGTACCGGTGATAAAATTGATTATTCAATCATGGCAACAACTCTGGCAGGTGCTGCAGAGGCTCCTACAATTTTTAGAGGAAATACCGCAACTTTAAAGCCTGTATATGGGAGTTTGTCCAGATTGACTAATTGTTCCATATGGCAATATTCTTTTCTTTGCCCCACTAAATGTGCTTCCCAGAAAAGTTCTGAATCATTTGTTTCTTTAGCTTTTTGTATTAAATAAGGCAAGGGGAGATCCCACCCCCAGGCATCAATTCCCATGACTTTTATTCCTTGATCAATTAGCCATTCTGTGGCTTCTGCACTCATTCCTGTACCTATTTTATGAAAGTCTTTAGTTCCATTGAATTTATCTCTTCCTGTTTTTATTAAAACAATCATTCCTTTAGTAAGTGTAAGCTCGTGTGTTTGTAAAAACTGTTGGAGATCCTCAGCGGTAATTTCATCAAAATCAGCTTTATGTGCCATGTCTATAACAATTCCGTCACCATAGCACCACTCGAGAGGAATTTCATCGATTGTCTTGGAAGGAGCTCCGTTGCAGGTAGGGGAATAATGCCAGGGAGCGTCAATATGGGTAGTGGAGTGTACACCCATTTTCTGAATAGTATCATCAGCCCATCCAGTAAAATTCTTAGGGAATAGTCTAAAAGGTAATCCTAAAAATCGGAGTAACCACTTTGCTTTTTTGTGTGGTTTATGCTTGATTTTTACTTTCATAAACCAAGGGTCGGTCTTGTTATATTGGATGGGTTTTGATAGATCTATAATATTCATTTACTAATGTTTAAATTAAGGTACATCTGGTGTTAAGTTTTTTGAGTTGGCTAATATAGATAATCAATGTCGCTACGAGCAGCATTTGAATGAATTAATTTAGTGGAATTATATTAGTTAGCGTTAATCTATCTCTAAGATAATGAACAGTTTTTTAAAATAACCACTATTGGTTTCTCTTAACCTTTATTTAATTAAATTTTGATTTTTTATTGAATTATAGCTATTGATAATGCAGCGAAATTTGCGCGAAAAAAAAATGGAGTTATTTGTGTATGCTTTTGGAGCGTTGTTTTCAATAATGAATCCTTTAGGGACAGTTCCGGTGTTTGTGGGGTTATCTAAAGATCTTTCCAAAAAAGAACGATCTGTGATTGCTTTCTGGACCGCTGTAAATGTTTTAGTGATTTTATTTTTATCGTTTTTTGCAGGTAAATATATTCTTACGTTTTTTGGAATTAGCCTTAGTTCTCTGAAAATCGCAGGAGGACTGATTATTACTTCTTCGGGTTTTGCTTTGCTTACAGGAAAATTTGCAGAACATAAGGGGATGAAGAAAAAAGGAGTAAAGGATGATATTAATTCCCGGTCAGAAATATCTCTAACTCCTCTGGCGATTCCGATGTTAGCCGGTCCAGGAACAATTTCACTATTGATCACGTATAATCAGGAATATATCAGGGTGCAGGATATCCTGATCATTGCAGGAGCTATTATATTTACTTCTATAACGATTTATGGAATATTAAAAAGCTCTCACCTGATCGTAAAAATGCTCGGTGCTTCCGGGATTAATGGCTTGTCTAGAATTATTGGCTTTATTGTTATAGCGATAGGTGTAGAGTACATTATTTCTGCTGTTTTAGGAATTATAAAAACAATTGAATTCTAAAAAAAAGTATTCACTTATGATGAGGTTATTTTTAATAGAAGTGTATCTGTATTCAGGATTGTTGCGAATTCTTCATGAAGGCTCGCAATGGCAGTATCGTGAATTTCTTGAGCACTATATAGCTGTCCATTGTGATCTTTTTTGTTGAATGTGGCAGTAGCATCGTGGATTAAGAAAGTATTATATCCGAAATTAGCTGCCATTCGTGTTGTAGTGGAGACGCAATGGTCGGTGGTTAATCCCACAATGATAACTGTGTCTGCATGTAAAGAATTCAGTCTTTCTTTTAAATCTGTTCCTATGAATGCACTATTTACGCTTTTTTTAATAACAACTTCTGTAGGTAATGGAGTGACAATATCTTTAAATTCATTACCTGGGTTTTTTGCAGCTAATGGTGATATTGGGTTAACAGAACAGTGTTGAATATGGAATAAAGGAAGTTGTTTTTCTCTCCATAGATCGAGAATTTTTTTTATGTTTTCTTCTGCAGTCGGATTGTTTCGTTCTCCGCCCCAATATGCAATATCATCGAATCCCTTTTGGATATCGATTAGTAATAAAACGGGGAGTGTTTTTTGATTTTTTGATAACATAACTTTGTTCTTTTGATAGAAACAAAATTAGGAGTATTGACAGAGGATTAAAAGGACAAAAAGAGGGAGTTTCGGGACAGGTTTAAAGGTGATTCTTTAAGATATGCTGTAGTTGTTTAGTCGTTTTGAAACCGCATAAAGTAGCAATGTAGGCAATCTTATGGTCTGAATGGATGAGTAGGCTTTTTGCTTTTTCTACTCTTATTTTTGTACGATATGCAGCAATGGTAGTTCCGGTTTGTTTTTTAAAAATACGAGTTAAATTTCTAGGGCTTATATTTACCAATGCTGCCAAATCATTAATGGTCGCGGTTTTTTCTAGATTGTGAATGATCCAATCCTGAACCATGTGAATTTTTTCGTCTATATGATTGCGATGCTGGAGGTACACACTTTCTTGAGATTCAGTTCCTTTACGCCTCTTATAAACAACCAGTTCTTTAGCAATTTTAATAGCAACTTCCTTTCCGTGTCTTTTTTCTATAAGATAGAGAGCCAGGTCAATACCAGTAACAATGCCTGCACTGGTATAGATGCGATTTTCCTCAGTAAAAAGAACATCTTTTTTTACGTGTAGAGTAGGGTATTCTTTTTTTAATCGATCGATTAAAGACCAATGTGTTGTACATTGTAAATGATTAAGAATTCCTGAGTTTGCTAATATGAAAGCACCTGAACAGATACTACAAATTGTACATCCCAGGTTGTGTTTTGCTATCAGCCAATCATTAAAAGCCGTAGTGGGGAAAGAGAATTCTGTATCATGACTGCTGAATCCGGGGATAAAAATAAAATCATTCTGTGTCAGGCTCACTTCTGTAAAAAGTTTGATTCCTGAGAGCCATAACCCGGCAGAGCTTTTGATTTTTTGGGAGCTACTTATGAACTCTAATTGATATGGAAACCCAAGATCAATAGCTTCCTGGAATACATGTAAAACTCCTCCTAAATCTAGTAAATGCACTTGGTCAGTAACATAAAAATAAAGAGTTGTTTTTTTTGATGACTCCATAAAATCAGATTTTAGTGTTATTCTTCCTGTTCTAAATTACGGATTCGTTGGATATTTCTTCGTTCAATGCTAGTGAGAAAATTAGTGACATCTTCGTGTTGTGGTCTATACCAGCTTTTTGACTTGAAATAAATATCCATTTCTCCTTCTGAGTTAAAAATATACCCGTAACGTGCAAAAATCTCATTTCTCATGAGTTGTAATTCCTTGTTGGATAGGTTTTTGAGGTGGTCTTCGGATAAATCTTTTATAGATGCTTCGGTATATTCTCCATTAAAATAAAAAACATCGGTTTCTTTTAAACCAATTTCATACTGTCCTTCAGGGATTCCCTGCGTCCAGGGTTTTTTTATTTTCAGTCCATAATGGTATTTTCCTTCTTTTATATAGGTAATGAAACGACCTTGATATTGATCAGAAGAGAAGACCCCATTCTTAATACTAGTATTCGTTAAGTTTTCGAAAGTATCTACCCATTGATTCTTTTCTGTATTCCAAGATCCGGATTTGATTTGGGCAATTATAGAATGACCATTAAATAACAATACAATTTCTGATGCGGTCTCAGAATTACCAAATTGATAGACGCCTTCATAATCTTCTATAACATCAGAGCTTCGATTGATTATATCGGATTCATCAATTTTTTCGAAGGCAATTACTTGTGCATTGATGAGAGTGGGTATACTAATAAGAATCGCTATTAATGATCTTCTCATAAGCTAGGCTAAAAATGGGGATAACGAGTTTTTATGAGGCTTTAGAGAGTACTTCGCAAAAGTAATTAATAAAGATATTATAAACGAATTCTTCTTGCTTATTTTAATGAAATTTTTAAAAAATAAATCCCCTAAAAAAGATTCCTTTTTGCTCATTTGGGTCACCCGGTTATAGAGCCCTGATACAATGAAAAGCAGAAATGGAAATTTTAATTTCAGAGTTCTAGCCCCATTCGCTCCTTAAATAATCGTATTTCATATAAATTTTCACTGGTTGATTTATGGGCACAAAAAAGCTTATTATTTGTTGTTTCCAGGCTGGGAGAAATTAACTTTACTTTCTGATCTTTGAGCTCATTAGCGAAAGAGTGATATGGCAGAATACAGACACCTTTTGTCTTTTGCATAATTTGCATAATTCCATCAAAACAAGAAAAAACAATTTTGGCTTTGATAGGAGGACGCTTTTTGAAATGATGCTCCCAAAACATTCTGATAAAAGGAAGTTCATTATCAAACGCAAACCAATTTTGTTCTTTTAACCAGGATTCTAATGCTTTTGGTCCTGCTTGGTTATTTTGTATAACCTCGGGAACTTCGAGATCATTCGAAGCAATGAGCACTAATTTTTCAGTAGTTAATGGAGAAAAAATATGAGGATATGTATTGTATCTGTATGTTCCTATAAGCAGATGGATTTGTCCTATTTCGAGTGCATTTTTTAAATTTTCATTGATGCCAAATTTTACAGTGATATACATGTCCAGTGAAGAAATAAGATCGAGTAATTTGCTTTTAAAAAACTCATATTGACATCCTATAACAATAGAAGGACAATGCTCGTTTCCTTTTTTGTTAAAGGTAGCTTCTGCTTTTTCTAATCCAGAAACCGAAGAATATATCTGAGTGTATAAAAATTTTCCAAATTCTGTAGGAAGAATTTTTCTGGCTGTTCTGATAAATAGTTTTTTGCCTATTCTGGATTCTAAAGCGGCCAAATGTTTACTCACTCCAGGTTGTGTCATGTGAAGCAATTTTGCAGCTTCTGAGATACTATTACATTCATAGATTGTTTTAAAGGTTCGGTACCATTCAAAATTAATCATATAACAAATATTATGGTTTGAGTAAACAAATATAATATTAATTATATGATTAGAAGTTTTAATATTGTATTGAAAAGAAAACTATTGCACCTTTTTAATCGTTTCTGATAATTTAAAAGAGGGTGTTATGTATTAATTAATAAGCGCACAAAAATACATACATGAAAAAAACACTAGTAGTAACGTATACGCCAAGAGAAGGTTCCAATACCAAAGAATTAATAGATCATTTTATATCTATCAATAAGGAAAAAACGGAATTTTCGATTTTAGATCTGACAAAAGAAGTTCCGGACTTGTTATTGGAAAAAAACCTTGGATTAATTTTTAAAGATAATTATACAGAGGAGTCTTTATCTGATAGTGAGCAGCAGGTTTTAGAAAAAAATAATAAGATGGTATCACAGGTTTTGGAAGCGGATTACATTGTAATCGGATTCCCTATGTATAATTTCTCATTACCGGCTACAGTCAAAGCATGGGTTGATGCTATTATCCAGACAGGGAAGACATTTATGCTGGGAGAAGAAGGGTATGTGGGGTTATGTAGGGGAAAACAAGCCCTAACGATTATGACTACGGGGAGTGACTTTGGGGTGCCTCCATTAGATAGCATGAATTATGCTACTCCATTGATAAAAACGGATCTGGAATTTATTGGTATACCAAGTAAGCACATTAGCGCATTTGGTTTACAACAATATGGAGATCGTCTTTCTGAAATATTGGAAAAAGCCAAAAAAGAAATCACGGCTGTTAGTGATCAGTGGTACTAACATATTTCTTTTTTTAAAGGAAATAACCTGCATAAAATGTCAGGTTATTTTTTTTGTTTGGTCCAATCAGAATCTGGTCGAGAAAAAGGCTTGTTAAAAAAAGTTTCTACTGTTTTATTAAATGTATCAGGGTCCGTAGCAGGTGTAAAATGAGTTTCTCCAGGTAGAATGCATAAATGTGCATTTGGTATATTTTGATACATTTCTACAGTATGTTCTTCTCGTATAATATCTTTATCCCCCGCAATGATAAGTACAGGGGCAGAAATAGTCTGCAAAGAAGCAATACTAATCATGGGTTGATCCCCTAATAATCCGAGTTGTTGTCGTTGTTGTTCCCAGTTTTGAGAAGAATCCTTGTCTTTTATTTTTTGGGCAACCAATTTTCGGGTGTCTTTTACCCAATTAACCGCCCAGGGATACACGGCTGTTGTGTCTGGTCGAAGATTGGCACCCATTGCAGCGATTTTTTTTGTTTTGCTTGGGTGGTAAATTCCCATTAATAAACTAACGATCCCTCCATCACTCCATCCAATAATGTGGAGAGAGTCAATGCGTAGTTTGGTTGCGAGCTCGCTCCAGTCATGAGCAATTTGAGTATAGGTTAAAGAGTCTGTTTTTAGTTCAGATTTTCCATGTCCCCGATTATCAGCAATGATTACTCGATATTTAGATTTGAAATAATCAATTTGATTTCCCATATCTTTTATACTACCACCGTTTCCATGAATTAAAAACATAGGCTTTCCAGTTCCATATTCTTCATAATAGATTTTAGCCCCGTTTACCGTTACATATTTTCCAGCTATAGGATTATTCCCATATGGGGTAGTAAAATCCATCTTCATCTCTACTTGTGCAGATATGTATAATGAAAAAGAAAAAAAGAAAAATAAGGTAGGAAAGATATTGTAAGAAGTTTTCATGGTATATGGGTGAACTTTTTAATTCTTATGTTTTGATGTTTAGAATGTTAAAATAAAAAATAAATTGATGAAAGAGGGATTAATTTAAAAAATAACGAAAAGGTTTTCGTTAAGGCTGCGCTGTATGAGTCCTGTTAAAGTGTGTTAATGTTTGTTGCTTTTTGTGCAAAAACAATAACAAATTTGAGTTAAATATGTAGATTCGGAAGAAATTTCACAAAAAAAATCAAAAAATGAAAACTAAAAAAGTACAGTTACTATTGCTTGCTTTTATGTGTATCGGTTTTCTGTCATTTTCGCAACAGTCCAAAGAAAAAGTATATGCGGCTTATGATCAACTTATGGGGCTAGCTAATACAAGCTTATATAATGGAACAGAATTTAGAGACCTGTTTCTGTATACGGATGGGAGTAATCGATTTTTTAAACATCAAGGTTATGTGTTAGGAACTATAGTGTACGAAGAACAATTTTATCCGGAAGTGTTATTGAAATATGACCTTTTAGAGGATAATGTTATCATTAGATCAGCGGATAATATGAGTGTTTTTAATACCAAATTATTACCTGATAATATTTCGAATTTTTCCATTGAGGGGAGAGATTTTGTTCGTTTGATGAACACTACAATGCCCTTTGAGAATAACGGTTTCTTTGAGAAAGCATATGTAGGAGAGGAGCTTACGCTTTATATAAAACAAGCTAAAAGAGTAAGCAGAAAAATTATTGGAAAGAAAATAGAATACAGCTTCAAAGGAGATAATAAATATATAGTATATTATAAAAACACATATAATCGTATAGATACACCGAAAGATGTTATTTCTGTTTTCCCTGAATTGGAAAAACGTCAAGTTCGTAGCTTTTATAAAAGTTATAAAGAAGTATATAAAAAAGATTTGGATGCTTTTATGGTCAGTTTGATAAAGTATCTCGAAGGATATATAAACTAGGATAGAAGCACTTAATTTTCTTTACATTCATGAAAAAAATAACAATTTTATTTACTTTTTGTATTTCTACTTTTATTGCAATCAGCCAAGAGAATAAGAAGATTTCTATAGAATTTGCAGATACTCCTCTTCAAGAGGCGCTTTTGGAATTAGAACGTCAAATACATCAAAAATTCTTTTTTGAAGAAAATTGGCTAAAAAGCCATAAAGTAACCAAAAAATATCATCAGGAAACGATAAAAAATGTGCTAAAAGGAATATTTGAAGAGACAAATATTAACTTTTATTTTACGGATGATCGAATAATACTATTGAACAATAGTATTATTTATGCAAAACTTCCCGAAAGCTTTTTTGAAGAGAAGGAGCAAAATCAGAAGCCAGAAGAAAAGGATAATATCCCCATATTTCAGCAAGCGTATGTAACTACTTCTGTCAGTAGAAAAAATAAACTAGTAACTATAGGGAAGCAACAGCTGAATATCTCAAAAAAGGCATTTGAACTTTCTGGGGTTATTCAGGATTTTAAAACCAATAAACCAATACCAAATGTCTCCATTCATACAACTGATAAACTAAAATATGCAATTACAGATAAGAACGGAAGGTATAGGATTCAATTGCCATATGGATATAATAAGCTAGAAACAAATATACTCGGATATGAAAAGTTGTATCAGGAAGTAATTCTCTATGGGACAGGAACTTTAAATCTGAAGATATTGCAAAATGCGGAAGCACTGGATGAAGTAGTAATTGAATCTAAAAAAGATGCGAATGTAAAAGACGCAGTTGTAGGAGCAAACCAAATTAAAGTAAAAGAAATTAAAACTATTCCTCTGGTATTAGGAGAAAGAGATGTATTAAAAGTGGCAACGACTTTACCGGGAATTAAAACTGTTGGAGAAGGGGCAAATGGGTTTAATGTAAGAGGAGGAAGAGCTGATCAAAACTTAATTTTGTTAGATGATGCAGTTATGTACAATCCATCTCATTTTTTAGGGTTGTTTTCTGCGGTAAACCCTTTTACAACCTCTAGTCTGGATATATTTAAAGCAAGCATACCTGCAGAATACGGTGGAAGATTATCTTCAGTATTTAACATAAAAACAAAAGGAGGAAATACAAAAAAGATAGCGGGAGAAGGGTCAATAGGTCCCGTAACAGGGAATTTGGCGCTAGAAATACCAGTAGTAAAAGAAAAAGCCTCAGTTATTGCCGGAGTAAGAGCTACCTATTCAGATTATATCTTGCGAAATTTAGATGAAGAAGCATTGAAACATAGTGAAGCTTCTTTTTATGACGGTATTTTGAAATATAAACATACAATTAACAATAATAATGCAGTACAAGCTACATTGTATTACAGCAAGGATAGGTTCAGTATTACACAAGATTCTTTATTGACATATTCCAATAGATTAGGGTCTGTGAAATGGAGTCATAGTTTTAATGATGCTAATCGATTTGATGCAATTTTAGTCAATAGCGAGTATAAATATAACATTTTGCATGAAGGAGGAGGAAATCAGAACTTTGACTTCGGGTACACATTAAATGAGACACAACTAAAGTTTAATTTTGATTATGACCATAGCGAGAAACATAAGATTAGTTATGGTGTAAGTAGTAAATTATACAATATAGATCCAGGAAGAATATTTCCAGTTGGAGAAGGTTCAGATATTGTTCCTAAAACGATAGCAAGTGAAAAGGGACTAGAGTCAGCCTTGTATATTTCAGACCTCTACAAGGTAAACGAAAAACTCTTGTTAGATATAGGAATTAGATATTCTATTTATGCAGCATTAGGAGCTTCCACTCAAAAAAAATACGCTCCAGGAGAGCCAAAAAATGAAGGTACGGTTATCGAAGTGAGAGATTATAAATCGAATGAAGTAATAGAAACTTATGGGAACCCTGAATTTCGAATTTCAGGTCGATATTTGTTAGGAAATGATTTCTCAATAAAAGCTGGCTATACCAGTACAGCGCAGTATCTACATTTATTATCTACGAATACAACGATGTCTCCTATGGATATCTGGAAATTATCTGATCTTAATATAGCTCCCCAGACAGCAAACCAATTTTCATTAGGAGTATTTAAGAATATTCCGGATAAAGACCTGGAATTTAGTCTAGAAGGATATTATAAGAAGATGAAAGACCTGTTAGATTATAAAGTTGGAGCCCAATTAATTTTAAATGATAATTTAGAAACCGATTTATTACAGGGCGAAGGAAAGGCATATGGAGTTGAGTTTTTAGCCAAAAAAACAAAAGGAAGGCTTAATGGACATTTAGGGTATAGTTATTCTAGATCAATGATTAAATTGGATAGTGAGCTTGACGAAGAACGCGTAAACAATGGAGAGTTTTTCCCTTCTAATTTTGATAAACCTCATGATTTCTCTTTAGTAGCAAACTATAAAATAACGAAACGCTATAGTATTTCTACTAATTTTATATATCAGACAGGACGACCGGTTACCTATCCCATAGGGAAATTTACATTTGCAGGACAGGAACAAGTATTATATAGTGATAGGAATCAGTTTAGAATTCCGGATTATTACCGATTAGATATTGGAATTAATATAGAAGGGAACCATAAGCGAAATAAATTGGCGCATAGCTTTGTAAATATCTCTATATATAATGTGTTAGGACGAAATAACCCTTATTCTGTATTCTTTGTCAATAAAGGAGGAGACATAAAGGCATATAAAACAACTATTTTTTCTGTTCCAATTCCTACAATTACCTATAATTTTAAGTTCTAAGAAAGTAATGAAGAAAATTATAAAAATAATTCCGATTTGTGTCATTTTATCATTTTTACAAATATCTTGTACAGAACCTTTTGAGATAAAAACTTTTGATTTTACGGATGTTTTAGTCGTAGAGAGTAGTATCACTAATGAAGTAAAAAAACAAGTGGTGAAACTAACCAGAACTTCTGCTTTAGAAGGTAAAGATATTATCTATGAAAATAATGCTGATGTGATAGTAGAAGCTAGCAACGGAGAAGTTTTTACATTCTCTCAGGATAGTACAAAAGCGTATGTCTCAGATAAAGCATTTAAGGCGATGCCTGGTACTATGTATACATTGACAATACGTACTTCAGATGGGAATCAATACAAATCTGAAACAGTAGAAACGCCACAAACAGTGGCAATAGAAAGGGTATATCCAGAGGTAATTGCTACAAACGGGAAAGAAGAAGTCCAGGTTTTGGTTGATAGCTATGATAAAACAGGAAAGGCAAAGTATTTTAGGTATGAATATGAAGAAACCTATAAAGTTCAACCTCCATATCCGTCATCTTATATTACAACAATCAAAAATTATGATTCAATAGCTCTAACTTTTGATATAGATTATAAATTAAGAGTTTGGGATAAAGTCTGCTATTCTAAAACAAAGTATTCTAAAGGAATTAATCAAACAGCAACTTCTGAATTAAATGAAAATCGGGTATATCGGTTTCCAGTGAGGAAGATTGATAAAAATAGTATCATGATCAAAGAACGATATAGTATTTTGGTAAAACAATATATTCAGAGTCTTGAAGCATATACATTTTATAAAAAAATGAAGGAATTAGGAAGTGTAGAAGGACTTTTGACTCAGAGTCAGCCAGGGTATTTACCAGGAAACATCAATTCTAAAAATAATCCAGATGAAAAAGTGTTAGGGTATTTTGAAATTTCTCCTGTTTCCATGAAAAGAATATTTTTTGACCATTTAGAACTCAATATAGAAGAACCTGATTTTATAGCTGATTGTGTAAAAGTGGTACCAGAAAAGCGATTGCAAATTATTTCTTTGCTGAATTCAGGGTTTCAGGTAATAGAGATTACAATGACAGGAGATCCAATATTCATGCAAGAGCTATGTACTGTCTGTACGGATATATCAACGGAAACAAAACCAGATTTTTGGAAAGATTAATTATGAGTACGAAATATATATTTTTAGGGTTGATTTGGACATGTAGTTTTGTATCTGCTCAAGTGAGTATCGATAGAGCTACAGTCAATATGGATCAGTTTACGATAAGAGAATCTCCAAAATTAATTACGAATGATAAAGTATTATTAACAGGAGAAAAACTACTATATAAAATATTTAGTATGTCTGATCCTGTTAGGAAAAAAGTAGTAAGTGCTATTGGATATGTATCGTTGAGAAATGAAAGTGATTCCATCGTTTTTCAACATAGATTAAAATTGAAAGACGGAAAATCTGTAGGAGCTTATTTTATTCCGGGAACATTAAAAACAGGAAAATACCATTTGATAGCATATACTAACTTTTCGCTAAACAATACTAAAGCCCCATATGCGAAGAGTCCGATATACTTGATAAACCCTTTTAAAAAAACTCCATTGATAATGGATAAGGAGGAAAAAGGAATAACAGAAGTAAAAACAAGTATTGAGCGGGACACGATATCTGTAAAAAGGAAATATGATGAAGTAGCTGGTTTAGAAACGGATAAAAAAGTATATAAACCCAGGGAAAAAGTGAAGCTTATTTTTAAGAATATGAATAAGGTCAATAAATCTAGCGTTTTATCCGTTCGAAAAGTTGCTCCAATAAACGTATACTCAGAAGAAGAGATAAATGAGCCTTTTAATAATGAACAAACTAATTTCTTTGTTCCAGAAATCCGGGGAGAGATTATTTCAGGTTATATACAAACATCTCGCCCTGATAAAAGTATTAAAGATAAAGTAATATCCTTGACAATTTCCGGAGATAATACCATATTCAAATTAGCAAAAACAAATAGTAAAGGACATTTCTTTTTTGTAGTTCCTGAAGATTATACCAAGGCAAATAGTATTTTTCAAGTGCATGAAGAAGATAGGGACGATTACTCATTAGAAGTGAATACGGTTGTCTTTCGTCAAAAGAAAGAAGATAAGAAAACTCCTGTTATATTGGATGCAACGATTAAAAACTGGTTAGAAAAAAGGAGTATTCAACTACAAATAGAAAATGCCTATTACGACACAAAAAAGACGATCGCGGAAAAGAAAAAAGAAACAACACCATTTTTTGAATTACAAGGAAAAAACTATGTGCTATCAGAGTATAATCATTTTCCTACAATGAAAGAAGTCTTTGTAGAAATCATAGAAAATGTCGGGATTCGAAAGCGGAAAGAAGGAGAAAAGTTTGTGATGATTACAACAGGAACAGATAAAGATAGGTCTCTGTTTAGTAAAATGGATCCTTTAATTTTAATAGATGGAGTTTTAATTCAAAATGCTAAAGAGCTTGTCGATTATGATCCTAAAAAAGTAGAAAGTATACGGATTGTAAATGAATCATATCGATATGGTCCGAAGATTTATAGTGGAATAATTGCTGTAAGTACTAAAAAAGGAGACTTCAAACCTATACTAAACGGGGAGTATATCAAAGAAGTCGAACTACAAGGGATCACTCCTTATAAAAAGATATATACACCTGATTATACGGATAAAAAGTTAGACAGAATTCCGGATTATAGAGTGCAGTTATTTTGGGATCCCGAGTTTATACTAGATTCAGAAAGTAAAACGGTAAACTTTTATACTTCTGATGTGCCTGGGAAATATGAAATCAAACTCAGCGGGTATACTAATGACGGAGTGTATATAAATAGTACAAATTACTTTATCGTAGAATAATATTGCTTGCATTTAACATGAGGGTATAATTATTTTACATAAATCAATAATTATAACTGTCCTCCGCTACTAAAAGTTAGAAAAAGAGCATAGCAGGTTGTTTTCTTGTTTTATAAACATAAAAAAAGCCTTTAGTTAAGGTTAGATTTAGGGATATCAATGTTAAAAAAAAGTAAAAAAATAAATACCGCCTTCTTTTTTAATTAGTTATGTTGCTGGTTTTCAGTATTTTGGTTTTTTGGCTTGTTTTTGATTTTTTTAACCGTATACTTTGTGAGGTTTAAGCGTACATATTGACGTGGTAAAATATCTATATTTGGTACGTGTTTAGAAACACATAAGTACGGAATCCCCATTCATTTAGTTTTATATTCCTTTTCCAATATTAGGAAGCTCTCTAATACTAAATTTAATCATTAACGATCCCATGGTTGTGTGAGTTAAAGAAGCGAAGCTTTGCTCAGTATCCAAGTGTAGTATTTTAGAAATAATAATTACTACATCTGATAAGACCATTTTTTTCAAAAAATATAGAAACGATTTTTCTTCAGTAACTATAATATGTCAGCTTTTAATTGGCAAATTATAATCAATACGACATTTCTATACAATCAATTCTAAGACAAAAATAATTACAACACGATGAAAATAGAAAGAATTCATGCCATTACTAAACAAGAATATATAGAAGAATATATAATGTCTAATAAGCCAGTAATCGTTACAGATGGAATGAAAGACTGGGATTTGAGTAAATTTACGCCAGACTATTTTAAGAAAGAATTTGGAGAAGAACAGGTACAGGTGTATGATGAGCTTTTTGATCTACAAGGAGTTGTTCCTTTTAGAGAATATATAGATAAAAACTTTGGAAGGACAGAAGAAGAAGGATTAACCAAAGAGTATATGCGATGGTATACAAAATTAAAAGAAGTTGACTTTTATTGGTCAGATAAAGTGTTTAAGTCCCTTGAGGGTTTTTGGAGCCACCCTTATTTCTTGCCTAATGAATCCTTAGTAGTTCCATATAGTAAAAGTGGTCAACAAAGGGATATAACCAAGTACCGATATCCTTATAAAGGGTTATTTGTTTCAGGAAAAGGATCCAGAACACGCTTACATAAAGATCCGTTTAATAGCAATGCTATCTTGTGTCAGTTTTATGGAGAAAAAAAGATTTTTCTTTATAACCCGGAAAAAGAGTCTCAGGTAATGAACGGAAAAGAATTTGTTGATATCCAACAACCGGATCATCAGAAGTTTCCTGATTTTTCTAAGATAACATATGATTATGAAGATGTTTTGAAACCAGGAGAAATTGTTTTATTTCCATCAGGTTGGTTTCATGATGTGACAAGCCAGTCAGATAGTATTTCTATAACTTGGAATTTTTTATACGATCAGGAATATATAGGTTTATGTAATCATATCGAAAAAAATCCAGAGGATGATCAGTTAGAAATTTTGCGATTCTTTCTAAAAGATGAAATCCGTCCAGATGCTTCAAATGAAGATATCGTAGCATTCTTCAAAAATAAATTTGAAGAGATTATTAGCTTTTAAAAGCAATGATCAGATTAACTCCGAATACTATTTAGCATAAATAGTAAAAACCAGAGTTCCCCCCTTACCTCATACTATTTTATAACTCTTTTTTTCCTGTGATTTTCCAAGAGAAAAATCATGGGCTAAAAGCCTATTTGCTATGAAATAGCAAAATATACGATCTCTGTGGGTCTTCATTATTCACACCTTGATGAAGGAATCATATGTAAGAGATACAATAATAACACATATAACAAACAATTAATTATGAATTCATTGAGTAAATACCACTTATCAGAAGAACCTAGCATTGTTTCAGCTTCGGTTCCGGGTGAAAAATCTGCCATTTTATTAGAAGAGCAAAGAGCAATAGAAGGGAATGTGGTTTCATATCCAAGAAGTATGCCTATTGCCATAAAAAAGGCAAAAGGAAGTATTATAGAAGATGTAGATGGTAATAGATTTATCGATTTTTTTAGTGGGTGTGGTGTTTTAAATGTAGGACATGGAAATGATTTTGTATTGGACTATGTGAAAGAGCAACAAGAAAATTTAATCCATGCATTGGATTTTCCTACAGAGAATAAGATGATGCTTATCCGAAAAATATTAAACCATCTGCCAGTACATATGCAGGATGATTATAAAGTAAGTTTTGGAGGACCTACAGGATCAGATGCAGTCGAGGCAGCTATTAAGTTAGCAAAAATAAAGACAGGTAGAGATGGAATAATTGCATTTACAGGAGGATATCATGGGATGACATCAGGAGCTCTGGCAGTAACATCAGATACTTTTTTCAGAAATCATCTAACTTCTTTAATGCCTAATGTACATTTCATTCCATACAACTATCCATATAGAAGTAAAACCGAAGGAACTAATGAGATTGATGGAATAGAAGCTTTCAAAAGTATTTTTACCAATAGTCATTCCGGAATTTCTAAACCCGCCGCGATTATTGTAGAACCTATTCAGGGAGAAGGAGGAAACATTGTTCCGGAAGAAGGGTATTTAGAAGCATTGGTCAATATTGCTCACGAAAATGATGTACTGGTTATATTCGATGAAATTCAGAGTGGTTTCTTTAGAACAGGGAGTTTCTTGGAATTCATGAATACCAATGCTATCCCTGATATTATTACTTTTTCAAAAGGATTTGGAGGTGTTGGATTTCCGATATCCGGTCTGATTTATAAGAAAGAAATAGAGGCCTGGGGACCTGCTGCTCATATAGGAACATTTAGAGGAAATCAAGTGAGTATTGCGGCAGCAAGAGGAGCATTTGATTTTGTAGAAATACACGGAATTAAAGAACATACAAAAACAGTAGGTGCCTACCTAATGAATAAGCTCAAGAACATTCAGGGAGAAAATCCTTTTATCGGAGAAGTACGGGGACGAGGAATGATGATTGGAGTAGAATTTGTCAGAGACAAAAGAACCAAAGAACCTTTCCCCGAATTACTAAAAGAGTTTAGACAAGAATGTTTTCAAAAAGGATTGCTATTCGAAGTAGGAGGCCATCATAGCAATGTAATGAGGTTAGTTCCTCCTTTAGTAACTACTCATAAAATTATTGATGCAGCCATAAATGTTATGGAGATAGCCATTGAAAGCTGCATGGAGAAATATGTAGCCTTAGACGTATACTAGACATTTAAATTTCAAAAAACACACTATAAATCATCACTTAGTCAAGAGAAGTCACTCATGGAACAAACAATTGTAGACTTATTCAATACACACTTAGTCCGGTTTCCTAATAAAACCATATATCGTTTTCTAACAAACGGAGAAGAAGAAACAGCTTCGAGAACATTTCAACAATTATATGAACGATCAAAGGTAATTGCATCTCATATTTTAGAAAAAGCAACTCCCGGAGACCGGGTACTGCTATTATACCCTTCAGGGTTGGATTTTACCGATGCATTTTTTGGCTGTTTATTAGCTGGAGTTATTGCGGTACCTGCTTTTCCTCCGCAAGGAAAAAGACGTATAGGGAGACTGGAAACAATTGTAGCAGATTGTAATGCGACGCTTATTATAACTACAGATGAAGTTTATAAAAAGTGCCATAGTTGGTTTAGTGATGAGGTGTTTTCTGAAGTAAAATGGTTACAAACAAATGTCTTGACAACTATTAAAGAAGTCTCAAAAAATGTAGAGATCACAGCGCAAACTATTGCTTTCTTACAATATACCTCTGGATCAACCGGAGATCCCAAAGGGGTTATGGTAACTCATCAAAATATCCTTCATAATACCAAATTGATCCAAGATTCTTTTCGACTTAGTCCAAAATCAATCGGGGTTACCTGGTTACCTATCTATCATGATATGGGATTGATTGGTAATATTCTGGAAGCACTGTGTGTAGGGTTCGAATTGATTATCATGTCTCCTACTTCTTTTATTCAGAAACCAATACGATGGTTACAAACAATATCAGACTATAAAGCAACCTATAGTGGAGGTCCCAATTTCTCCTATGATTTATGTGTCAATCAAATTCAGGAAGAACAACTTAAGGAACTAGATATTTCAGGATGGAAATCTGCATTTAATGGATCAGAACCTATTCGTCTAGAGACACTACATCGTTTTGTCGATAAGTTTGAAAAAGTAGGGTTCAAAGAAAAAGCACTATTTCCGTGTTACGGGATGGCAGAAACAACATTGGTGGTAAGCTCGAGTAAATACACAAGTGTACCGAATATGTTATATCTGGAAAAAGATAAATTCCATCAAGGAATAATTAGCATACATCGCGAAGAAAAAAAGACCAACCAGATTGGTTTTGTCGGCAATGGACCTGTTTTAGGAGATTTAAAAGTAAAAATTGTAAATCCGGAAACCAGACAAGTTTGCAAAAAAGGAGAAATTGGAGAAATATGGGTAGCAGGAAAAAGTATTGCCAAAGGGTACTGGAACCGTGAAAAACTAAGCCAGGAAATTTTCTTGGCGACAACAGTATATGCTAATGGAAAAGAAAATACCAAAGCCGGTACTTTTTTGAGAACCGGAGATATGGGATTTTTTCATGAAGGAGAATTATTTGTATCGGGAAGGTTAAAGGAAGTAATGATATTTAATGGAGCAAATTACTATCCGCAAGATATAGAGAAAACGATACAGGAAGCTCATCCAGATCTTCAGAATAATGCGGGAGCTGCTTTTGAAACAGTTATTGATGGAGTTGCGCAATTAGTAATTGTTCAGGAAGTAAAACGAACCAGTATGCGAAATTATAATTTCAAAGAAATTGTAAAAAGCATTTGTGATTCAGTATTTCAGGAACATGAGCTTGGAGTGTATGGTATTCTTATGGTAAAACCAGGACGTGTGTCTAAAACGTCTAGTGGAAAAATACAACGTGTAGGTGCTAAACGAGCCTATGAGGCAGGAGAAATAGATGGTGTATTAGAAAGCTGGGATAAGAAAACAGTATATCGTACTACTGAGACGAATGAAATATCCCCAAGAGCAGAGGTAAAGAATACAAGAAAAATTAGCAATACTCATATTACACTTTGGTTGCAAAAAACGATAAGCACTGAATTACAAATCCCTGAGAATAAAATATATCCTACGACATCTTTTTCTGAATTAGGAATGAGTTCGGTACAAATGATCAGGCTTTCAGGAATGCTATCAGCGTATGTAGAAAAAGAAATTTCTCCGGCATCTTTATACAGTTACTCTACAATTGAAGAATTATCGAATTATTTATTCCCTGAAAGTAAAGAAGAAAGCTCCATTGTAGCAGAAACTACTTCTCATAAAGAACCTATTGCTATTATTAGTATGGCAGGGCGATTCCCGGGAGCAACTTCTATTGAGGAATTTTGGAAAAACCTAAAGACAGGAAAAGATGCGATTGTAGAGGTTCCTAAAGATCGTTGGGATGCGAATACGTTTTATTCTGACCAAGAAGACTTTGGAGGAGATAAAATGAATACAAGATGGGGAGGTTTTCTCTCAGAAGTTGATACTTTCGATGCAGGTTTTTTTAACATTTCTCCCAGAGAAGCAAATAATATGGACCCTCAACAGCGAATGCTACTTGAGTTGTCGAATGAATTGATAGAACGATCCGGATATTTGCCAAAGGGTTTTAAAAACTCTAAAACAGGTGTATTTATTGGGATCGTACATAGTGATTATGGAGCCTTATTAAAAGATAGCGAAAAAGATATCTATTCCGGAACAGGAGTAGCATTAAGCATTGCTGCGAATAGAATTTCCTATCAATTCGGACTAAATGGTCCTAGTATGGCTATTGATACAGCTTGCTCTTCTTCTTTAGTAGGTGTTCATATGGCGGCTCAAAGTCTTAGAAATGGAGAATGTAGTATGGCTATTGCAGGAGGAGTGAATCTTATTTTATCTCCAGAACCAACAGTGGCTTTATCTCAATCTAATATGATGGCGATAGATGGACGATGCAAGACATTCGATAATACCGCTAATGGATATGTGAGGAGTGAAGGAGGAGGTTTGGTTTTGTTAAAACGATTATCTGCTGCCTTAGAAGATAAAGATACCATTTTAGGTGTTATTAAAGGATCAGCTATCAATCAAGATGGAAAAAGTAACGGTCTTACAGCTCCTAATGGATTGGCTCAGGAACAAGTGATACAAGAAGCTCTAAAAGTAGCAGATGTAGCTCCGGAAACTGTATCATATATAGAGAGTCATGGAACAGGTACTTCCTTAGGAGACCCAATAGAAATAGAAGCCCTCCACAATACGTACAGAAATGGAATAAAAAAAGAGGCTCCTCTGGTAGTAGGTTCAGTAAAAGCAAATATTGGTCACCTGGAGTCAGCAGCAGGGATTGCAGGGTTAATAAAAACGGTATTGTGTTTTCAACAACAGGAAATCCCTAAGCAATTACATTATCAAACACCAAATCATCATATTAACTGGGAGCGTATGAATATACAAATCCCGAATGCGATTATACCTTGGAAGAAAAATGAAGGGAGTAGAAGAAGAGCAGGAGTAAGCTCTTTTGGTTTTGGAGGAACTAATGCACATATAATTTTGGAAGAAGCCCCAGAAGTAACCAATCATTTATCTATTGAAAGTGATATAAACAATAGAGCTGTAACGATATTACCAGTAGCAGCAAAAGAAGCAAAAGCAGTAACTCAACAATTACAGCAATTAGCAAAATATGTAGAAAATAACCCGGATATTGAGCTGAAAGAATTAGCCTATAACCTGGCAACCAGACGAACACAGTATCACACAAGAACAAGCATTGTCTGTCGTGATAAAGAGGCATTCCTCTCAGCGATTAAGAAGGCAGATTATATAGTAGAATCATCAGATCCGAAGTACCCTGTAAAAACAGCTTTTTTATTTACAGGACAAGGTGCTCAGTATTTCGAAATGGGAAAAAAACTGTATGAAACAGAACCTGTTTTTACAGCGACATTAAACACTTGTATAAAAGTATTAAACCCTTATTTATCAAAAGACTTATATAGCCTCTTATTCAAAGAAAAAGAAGAAATACATCAAACAGTGTATACCCAACCAGCATTATTTGCGATCGGATATTCATTAGCAAAATTATGGGAGAGCTGGGGAGCTTCCCCGGAAGCTGTTATGGGGCACAGTGTAGGAGAGATAACTGCTGCATGTATAGCGGGGATATTTAGTCTGGAAGATGGAGCGAAGTTAATTTGTCACAGGGCTAGATTGATGCAAGATATTCAGGAAAAAGGAGCAATGGTATCCCTGCACCACTCACATCGAGAAGTTATAAAATACCTGGATTCATATCCGAGGGTTTCCATTGCAGCAATTAACAGCCCTAATCATACCGTGATATCAGGAGCAGAAAAGGAAATAGCAGCCTTATGCGAGGTATTTACAGATCAGCAAATTAAATATAAGTATCTAAAAGTATCTCACGCATTTCATTCTCCGCTAATGAATCCAATGCTAGCAGAATTTGAAAAAATAGCTGCTACAATAACATATCATCGACCAAACTGTAAATTAATAGGGAATATTAATGGAGAATTAGTTGACGCAGAGATCACAACCCCTTCTTATTGGGTTAATCATATAAGTGCTCCGGTGGATTTCCTTAAAGGAATGTTGACTCTGGAAAAGATAGGAATAGATGCCTATATAGAAATGGGACCTCACCCGGTATTAACTACTAAGGGGAGTCAGTGTGTCCATGATAGCACAAAAGCAATCTGGTTAGCTTCTATGATTAAAGGAAAAGAAGAAAATACCCAATTGTTAGAATGTCTCTCTGAGTGGTATCTATGTGGAGGAAATGTACAATGGGATCAAGTCTTTATTAACAGAGAAACCAGAACAATCACGATCCCGACGTACCCATTCCAAAGAAAGCGCTTCTGGGCAATTCCCTTAACCAAAAAAGAACAAAATATTCCCATTGCTATAACCACAACTTCTGAAAAAAAGCAACCTATGTCATCATCCACATCAACAATATTTAAAGAAATAGAAGCGTATCTGAGAAAAACAATTTCTGCAACCCTTCAAATGGATCAGGATGAGATATTGTTAGATAAGTCATTATTGGATTTTGGAGCAGATTCCCTAGTCCTGTTAGAAGTGACAAAAAAAATAGAGAAACAGTACAAAATTAAAATTCCGATAAGAAGAGTTTTTGAAGATTTATCAAACCTAAATAATATTATCAGATTTATTATTGAAGAAAAAGGGCTCTTGGAAGAAGAAACGAGTGTAACAGCAACGGTACCACTAGTAACATCTGAATCATCAATAAAACCTATAGAGACGACGCCTTCGATCTCTTCTCAGAATACAATCTTGCAGGAGAATAATGGATTAGATAGTTTGTTACATCAATTTTCGAATCAAAATTCCTTATTGTCTAAACATATTTCAGAACAAAATGAAATTCTGTCAAGATACATACAATCTTCTTCTGGATTAGAAGGAGTAAAAGTCGCGCAATCAGTGGTGATGTCGGACAAAAAAATCGTAGCGACTCCTAAGAATAAGTCTGGATCAAAGTCCAAAGAAGTAGTGCTGCCCGGAGGAGGGGGAAGTGTTGATATTTTCTTTCAAAAACTACCCGATAATCAGGAAAAACAATTGCCGAAATTAATAGAAGCATATACGACAAAAACAGCTAAATCAAAAGCATATACTGCAAAATATAGAGACGTTCATGCGGAGTATCTTTCTTCGGCAGGATTTAGAATGTCAGTAAAAGAAATGGTATATCCGATTATTAGTGAATCAGCACATGGAGCAAGATTTATAGATATTGATGGGAATGAATACATAGATATCACTATGGGATATGGATCCTGTATCTTCGGTCATCAACCGGATTTTATTGTAAATGCGATAAAAGCACAACTCGACAAAGGGATCAATATAGGTCCTATGAATGAACTCTCGGGAGAAGTAGCTTCTTTAGTCTCAGAACTGACGGGATTAGAGAGAGTTTGTCTGGCCAATACGGGAACAGAAGCAGTTTCATTCGCTATGCGATTAGCAAGAACCGTTACTCAGAAAAATAAGATTGTAATATTCTCTGGATCCTATCATGGACACCTGGATGGTGTATTGGGAATTCAGGGTGATGAGCAGACAGATCCAATGGTTCCAGGTATTACACATAATATGGTAGAAGATATTATCGTATTAAACTATTATGATGAAGATATGCTGGATCAGATCCGAGCTCATAAAGATGAATTGGCAGCAATCATGGTAGAACCGGTACGCAGTAGGTTTCCGGAATTTCAACCAAAAGAAATTCTTACGGCATTAAGAGAACTTGCAACAGCATTACAGGTTCCTTTGATTTTTGATGAAATGGTTACCGGCTTTAGAATAGGACCAGGAGGAGCACAAGAATATTTTGGAATCAAAGCAGATATTGTTACCTATGGTAAAATTGCCGGAGGAGGAATGCCTATTGGAATCGTTGCAGGAGCAGCAAAATATCTGGATGTAGTAGATGGAGGTGTATGGAAGTATGGAGATACATCCTATCCGGAAACGACTAAAACATTAGTAGCGGGAACCTTTGCAAGACATCCGCTGGCTATGGCAGCTTCAAAAGCGGTTTTGGAAAAAATAAAAGAATTTGGGTATCAGGCGTATGTTGCATTAAATCAAAAAGCAGATGATTTGATGAATAGGATAAATGAGTTCTTCAAGAAAGAAGACATTCCGGTCGAAGCTGTAAATTTTGGTTCTCTGTTCCGGTTTAAGTTCAGAGGAAATTTCGAGTTATTTAAGTATCATATGATTGCCAAAGGAGTTTATGCCTGGGCAGCAAATAACCTCTTTATAAACTTTGCACACGATGATAGTGATCTGGAAAAAATATACAGATGTGTTTGCGAGAGTGCTTATATGGTATATAAGTCAGATGGAACAGAAGATTATGTGTTTCCAGAAGAAGTCGCTGTAGAGGAAGAAAAAATAATGGCTTTTGACATGACTTTGGCGCAAAAGCAATTATATCTATTGCATGAGATACATCAGGAAAATTCATTGGCATATACCCAAACATTTAGTTTAGAACTAACAGGGAATGTAAGTTTTACAGCCTTGAAAATGGCAGTTAATGAATTGGCAGAAGACCATTGGATTTTAAAAAGTAAAGTAGCCCCAGGAGGAGAACAATTTATTATTGACAAAACGGTAAAAATCCCTATTACAAAAGTAGATCTATCCGAAACAGAAGATACTTTCGAAATCGCTTTTCAGAAGCTGGTAGATGAAAGTTTAGCAACTCCTTTCTCTTTTGAAGAAGGACCATTAGTACGCCTGAGTTTTATAAAACAGAATAAACAGAAACATATACTCCTGATATCAATACACCATATTATTGCAGATGGGTGGTCTTGCTCCTTGTTTTTAAAAGGAATATCAGAAAATTATAATGCTATAGCATTAGGAAAAAGAAAGCAAAAGAAACAATACATACAATTTAATGCATATGCAAGCTGGCTGGAGCGAGAAAAAGAAACAGAAGAGTGGCAGGGGCATGAGCAGTACTTATTAGATACGTTTTCTGCAAAACAATGTAAAGTTTCGCTTTTTTCAGGAGAGAAAAATAATGGAGAAGGAAGCCATCAAAGTCACTCCAGAGAGATTTGTATCTCTTCTCTGGAAATGGAAACCGTAAAGAAATGGAGTCAGCAAAATGGTGTAACATTATTTATGACACTATTATCGGCTTTTGAAATACTGTTGCTAAAATTAACAGGACAATCAGAACTGGTCATGGGAATTCCAGTTGGAGGAAGAGATATGGAAGGAGTAGAAAACTCCATAGGGTATTATTCTCATATCATGCCATTAGCGACCTCATATGATAAAGAACAAACTATCAAAACATATCAGCAGGAATTAAAAAAACGATTGTTCGAAGCATATGACCACCAAACCTATCCATATGCTGAATTTTTAAAACTGTTACAGGATAAAGGTTACGATGCTACTGATAACATAATCAATGTCCTTTTTAATTTTGATGTGGGATTAAATGCATTGGAAATGGATGGACTGGCGGTTAATATACATGAGCATAAACCCCTATATGCTAATTTTGATTTAGCCATTAATACCCTGGAAAAATTCGGAAATTTCCATATTACGCTAGATTATAAAACCTCTTTTTTAAGTGATGTACTGGCAGAAGAAATGCTACAGTCATTTCAGCACCTGGTATATGAAATTACAAAGAAAGCTGAAGAGAAATTAAGCACTTTGACATTGATATCCGAACAGCAAGAAGCGAGGATATTAAATGATTTCTCTCTTTCTAAGGATATATACCCCATAGGGAACCTGGTTTTGGAAGAATTTACAAAAAGGGTAATAGAAAACCCGGAAGCTGTAGCAGTTGTATATAAAGATATAGAGTTGACATATCATCAACTTGATGAGCAATCAAATCAATTGGCACATTATTTACGAAAAAACAATGTAGTATCAGGAGAACTGATCGGAATGATGATGAGCAGATCCCCTGAGTTGTTGGTAAGTATTTTTGGGGTGTTAAAATCAGGAGCCGGATATGTACCTATAGATCCTGGTCTTCCTCAGGAAAGAAAGGAATATATTATTAAAGATGCACAGGTAAAAATGATCCTTACAGATCAAGAAGAACCGATACCGTATATGAAAGATAGTGACGTTCGGGAAATATCGGTGCAAAGAGATAAAAAAGATATAGAAAACGAATCCAGAAACCCATTAGCACAGACTATACAGCCATCAGATATTGCTTATGTGATTTATACTTCGGGAAGTACAGGAAACCCCAAAGGAGTTGTTCTAGAGCATGGTCATCTTTCTAATACCATTCTTCCTCAGGTAAAGAAATTCGGAATAAGCCCAGAAGATGCGTGTTTGCAATTTGCAAGCCCTTCATTTGATGCTTCTGTATGGGAGATATTTATCACATTATCAGGAGGGGCAACCTTGTATATTATAGAAGAAGAAGCAAAAGCAGATACAGAACTATTTAGTGATTTTATCGAAAGACATCAAATTAGTTGGGCAACTTTACCCCCTAGTTTTTTTAAGCTTCTAGACACAGATAAAATTGTAGGAATTAAAACAATTATAACGGCAGGAGAGCAAGCAGATATAGAGAAGTCCGCACAATATGTCAAAGGAGGCGGTATATTCTTCAATGCTTATGGACCGACAGAAACAACAATATGCGCGACTGTTTTTGATGGGGCAATCATGTCTTCTGGAGTTCCGATTGGTCGTCCTATTGCTAATACCAAAGCCTATATTCTAAATGAGAATCTGGAAATACTTCCTATAGGAGCAGTAGGAGAATTATGTGTGTCAGGAGCCGGAATAGCAAGAGAATATTTAAATCAGGAAGAGCTGACAGCAGAACGATTTTTACCGAATCCATTTAGTGAGGGGGAACGTATGTATAGAACTGGAGATTATGCCAGATGGCTCCCTGATGGGACAATCGCATTTGTAGGCAGAATGGATAATCAGGTCAAAATAAGAGGGTATAGAATAGAATTAGGAGAGATAGAAAATGCAATAGATCAATTAACCGAAGTAATAAATGCTTGCGTAATAGCTAAGGAAGGAAGTAATGGACAATATAACCTGATAGCTTATGTTGTAGGTCAAAATTTTGATAAAAAAATTGCACAGCAGCAGTTACAAGAAAAATTGCCAGCATATATGATCCCTGCAATATGGATTATAGTGAAAGAAATGCCACTGAATACTAGTGGGAAAATAGATAAAAAAGCTCTTCCAGAACCAGATGTTTCTACTTTTTCAGGAAGTGAATATATAGCAGCTACTACAGAGACTGAACAGGAACTTACCCGTATTTGGCAAGATTTATTAGGCGTTGAAAAAATAGGTGTTAGAGATAATTTCTTTGAACTGGGGGGGAACTCTCTGATAGCAACAAGGCTTGTTGCAGCACTGCGAACCACTTTCGAAATAGAAATCTATATCAAAGACATTTTTGTTTCCAGAACAATAGAAGAGTTAGCGGCTTATGTAGATGCTTTCCGGGAAGAAAACAAGACTTCAGAAGAAGAATATGCTGTAACTATCAACTTATAAGGCTGCTTTTTAAAAATGAAAAATAATGTAATCGAAATCCTTAAGAAAGTTAAAAAAGAGGATTCAAAACTGGTACTTAATGAAGGAGCACTTCAGATAAAATCAAAGAAAACTTCAATTGATCCCGAATTGCTCCAATCTATAAAAGCAAATAAAGAAGATATTATAGCCTATCTGGAACGGTTTAACAACCGAAGAAAATCTTCAATAACAGAGTTTTTACAAGCAAATAAATTAGAAACTTCGGATCCAATCCCTTTGTCTTTTGGGCAGGAACGTCTTTGGTTTATAGATCAGTTACAAGGAAGTACTGAATACCATATGCCTGGAGTGTTTTATCTCAAAGGAAAAGTAGATTGTACTGCATTAGAAGCTTCCTTTAAAACCATAATCACCAGACATGAAGTTCTCCGTACGACAATTACTTCTTCTCAGGGAGAAGGCTTTCAGACGATTATGCCGGCAGATGACTGGTCTTTGGAAATACAAACAGTTTCTGAAACAGCAGTTATTGACGATATACTGTCCGAATACATAAATACACCTTTTGATTTATCAAAAGATTATATGTTGCGAGGGAGGCTGTATCAGACAGGAGAACAGACCTATATCTTGGTATTGGTGATGCATCATATTGCCAGTGATGGCTGGTCTAATAATATCCTGATTAAAGAATTTGTAAGCTTGTATAGTGCTCTTAAAAATGGAGTTACTCCAACGTTACCACATCTGCAATTCCAATACAAAGAATATGCTTTTTGGCAGCGAAGCAGTGCAGAAGAAGAAACGCTTCAGGATCAATTGCAATATTGGGAGTCCAAATTAGAGAATGTAACTCCGGTTTTAGTACCGACAGATTTTCCTAGACCTTCTCAGCAAAGCACAGAAGGAGCTGTGATTCATTATGAATTGAAAGAAACGCTAAAAGATAAACTCATCGCCTTATGCGAAAAAGAAGGAGTTACCCTGTTTATGACATTGATTACTGCTTTGAAAGTAGTTCTTCATAAGTATACAGGACAAGAAGATATCTGTATTGGGACTCCAATAGCGAATAGAACGCATCAGGAATTAGAAGGGTTAATCGGTTTTTTTATCAATACATTGGCGTTGCGAACAACAGTCAATAGTCAAGCGGATTTTAAGACAGTATTACAAGATGTAAAAGAAACGACCCTGGAAGCATATGATCATCAAATGGTTCCTTTTGAGAAAGTGGTAGATAGAGTCGTCAGTTCTCGCGATATGAGTATGACTCCTGTATTCCAGGTGATGTTTGTATTACAAAATACTCCGGATAATCAGGAAATCACAATGGAGGATGTTGTATTGACGCCTTATGAATACGGAGCGACAACTGCTCAGTTTGATATTTCTTTAACAGCTACAGAAACACAGCATGGAATCTCCCTAGAAATAGAATACGGCACTGCCATCTTTAAAGAGGAGACAATGCGGCGAATGTTTGTGCATTTTGAAAATGTATTACACAGTATGGTATCATCGGTAGAAACCGCTGTAGCACATTTATCAATTATAAGTAAAGAAGAAAAGTATCAGTTGCTTCAAACATTTAATGATACAGCATTTCCTGTTCCTCAGGATCAGACAATTCTGAATATTTTTAAAGAGCAGGTAGAAAAAACGCCAGATGCAATTGCGCTGATTTATGAGCATCAGAAATTGACATATAGAGAGTTGGATGAAAAATCTAACCAGTTAGCAAATTACCTGATTGCTGTAGGAGTAGAAGAGAAATCTTTTGTAGGAATATGTATTTCCAGATCCATTGAGATGATTATTGGAATTATAGGAATTTTAAAATCCGGAAATGCTTATATCCCAATAGATCCTTCTTATCCGGCAGAGCGAATAGCATATATGATAGAAGATTCAGGGATTCAGGTAGTTGTGAGTAGTCGTATGGATGCTCATTTGGTGAGCTCACCAAAGATTATTCAGAAAGTATTACTGGATGATGATTGGGCAAAAATTAATGCCTATCCAATGCATTCGACACCGGTACATGTAATGCCGGATACCACAGCTTATGTGATTTATACCTCAGGAACCACTGGAAAACCAAAAGGAGTCGAAGTAGGGCATGCTAGCCTGTATAATATTTCTCTTAGTTGGGAAAAAGAGTTCGAATTAGATAGTAACACCAGATTATTGCAGATGGCAAGCTTCTCTTTTGATGCTTTTACAGGAGATGTCTGCCGAAGCCTGTTGTTTGGAGGACAAATGATTATTTGCTCAAATGATATTCGTTTTGATTTAGAAGGTCTATATGCCCTCATTGCAGAAAGAAAAACAAATGTTATAGAATTGACTCCTTCTTTAGGAGTACCATTAATGGATCACATTTATGACAATAAACTTGATTTTTCCTGGGTAAAGATCCTTAATCTGGGATCTGATACATGCTCTTCAATAGACTTTCAGAGAATACAAAGACGCTTTGGAGATCAATTTCGAATCATCAATAGCTATGGAGTAACAGAGGTAACCGTAGATAGTTCTTATTATGAAATTAAAGATCCAGCATATTTAGATGATTTGACCAATGTTCCCATTGGAAAACCGATGCAAAATACGTGTTTTTATATTGTAGATCCTGCTCTAAACTTATTGCCAGTAGGAGTCGTAGGAGAATTGTGTATAGGAGGAGCAGGATTGGCAAAAGGGTACCTTAATAGACCCGAGCTGACACGAGATAAATTTGTAAAAAATCCGTATGCATCAGACGAACTGATGTATCGTACAGGTGATTTAGCCAGATGGTTACCAGATGGGAATGTAGATTTTATAGGACGAGGAGATGATCAGGTAAAAATTCGGGGATATCGTATTGAATTGGGAGAAATAGAAAATGTACTGATCCGATTAGAAGCAGTAAGTGCTTGTTGTGTATTAGCAAAAAAAGACAGTGCCGGGAGTAAACGATTAGTAGGGTATGTAGTTACAAAAAATGAGTTTGACAAAGCCTATTTGGAAGCTCATTTAAAAGCCAATATGCCAGAGTATATGGTCCCTGCATTATGGGTTCCTTTAGAAGAAATGCCCCTAACTAGCAATGGAAAATTGGATAAACGTTCTTTGCCCAACCCGGATGCTTCTGCTTTATTACAAAATGAATATGTAGCCCCCAGAAATGAAACCGAGTCAGTTGTAGCAGATATTTGGAAAAAGCTCTTACAGGTAACTAAAGTCGGCGTTACAGATGATTTCTTTACCTTAGGAGGACATTCATTAATGGCTACCCGATTGGTTTCTATGATACGAAATGAACTGGGAGTAGAAATAGCTATTAAAGACATTTTTGTACATCCGACGATCGAAAAGCTGACAGAAGAAGTTATTAGCAAAGCTCAAAACACCTTGTTGTTACCTCCTTTGGAACCACAGGTTCGGGAAACGTTGATCCCTTTGTCATTTAGTCAGGAAAGATTGTGGTTTTTAGATCAGTTACAAGGAAGTTTAGAATATCATATTCCAGAAGTATTTCGTCTCAAAGGAAAGTTAGATGCTACTGCACTGGAATTAACGCTGAAAGGAATTTTGTCAAGGCACGAAGTATTGCGTACAGTAATACAACCGGTAGATGGAGTGGGGTATCAAAAAGTGTTAACAATTGATCAATGGGAAATGACCAGTGTGCAGGTCCCATCAGAAGAAACATTGCAACAACTATTACCAGCTTTTATTTCACAACCTTTTGATTTATCAAAAGATTATATGTTGAGGGCGTGTTTATATCGTATTTCAGAAGAAGAACATATTCTTTCATTAGTGATGCATCATATTGCTAATGATGGATGGTCAGACGTTATTTTGGTCAAAGACTTTGTGCGTTTATACGATGCATATAAAAATAATACTTCCCCAGATATTGAAAAGTTACCATTACAGTATATCGATTATGCAATATGGCAGCGAAAGTATTTGACTCAGGATATTTTAGAACAACAATTATCATATTGGGAGGCTTGCCTGTCGAATACAACTAGTCTTGCATTGCCTACAGATTATACCAGACCGGCTATTCAAAGTACTTCCGGTGCTATTATTAATTATGAGCTGGACGCAAAAATGAGAACGCAACTTCTTTCATGGAGTAAAGAACATGGGGTAACCTTATTTATGACAATGTTATCTGCGTTTAAAGTGATGTTATATCGATATAGCGGACAGGAAGATATTTGTGTGGGAACGCCAATTGCCAATAGAACACACCAGGAACTTGAAGGGCTAATCGGTTTCTTTATTAATACATTGGCATTGCGATCACAATTAGATGGGCATGGAAGCTTTGAAGAACTCGTTAATCAGGTAAAACAAGTAACACTGGGAGCGTATGATCATCAGTTGGTTCCGTTTGAAAAAGTGGTAGATAGAGTAGTTTCTGTTCGTGATATGAGTACAACCCCACTGTTTCAGGTGATGTTTGTATTACAAAATACTCCAGATGTGGATGATATTACAATGGAAGGAGTAACGCTTTCTCAGTTCGAATTTGAAACCATCACTTCTCAATTTGATATCTCATTAACCGTAACAGAGTCAGAAAAAGGAATCTCTCTAGAGTTTGAGTATTGTACAGATTTGTTTAAGGAAGATACGATACATCGTATGATCCGACATTATGAAAATATATTAAAAAGTGTCGTTCAAAATACTTCTTATTCCTTGTTAGAATTACCTATGCTTTCAGAAGAAGAAAAAGAACAGTTGGTAACAGCATTCAATCCTCCTTCTATACAGATTTCCACAGAAGAAACAATCTGTGATTTGTTTAGAAAACAAGTGCTTTTAGTACCTGATAAAGTTGCGGTGGTATACAAAGAACATACACTCACATATCAGGAACTGGATCAAAAGTCAAACCAATTAGCACAGTTGTTATTGGATAGGGGGGTAAGCGGACATACAATGGTTGGGATTTGTCTATCCAGATCTGTTGAGATGATTGTAAGTGTATTGGCGGTCTTAAAATCAGGAGGAGGGTATGTTCCTATCGATCCGGAATATCCAGAAGATCGAATTAACTATATGATCGAAGATGCAGGAATACATACGTTACTCAGTACGGAAGTCGATATTCAGAAGGTAACTTCTTCTAATAGAGGAAAAGCAATCATACTAGATCTTGATCAGGATAAACTTAGTAGATATCCTACTACTACCTTATCTGTAGAAATCGGACAAGAGCAAACAGCTTATGTTATTTATACCTCCGGGACTACAGGAAGACCAAAAGGGGTGGCAGTTTCTCATGGAGGGGTATACAATATAGCACATGGCTGGTTGCAAGCATATTCATTGGATAATACAACCTGTTTGCTACAAATGGCTAGTTTTTCATTTGATGTATTTACCGGAGATCTTTGTCGTAGTTTACTATCAGGAGGGACAATGATTATCTGCCCTACCGATATTCGATTCGATCCTCCAAGTTTATATACATTGATAGCAACACATCAGGCAAATATAGTAGAGCTAACGCCCGCTTTAGCAGTTCCGTTAATGGATCACATTTTTGAAGAAAAACTGGATTTTTCCTGGATGAAGTTGTTAATTCTGGGATCGGATGTATGTACTTCCGCTGATTTTCAGCGGTTGCTATCACGTTTTGGAAAAGCATTTAGAATTATTAATAGTTATGGGACAACAGAAACAACGATTGATAGTTCTTTTTTCGAAACTACAGAAACTTCCAGTTTAGAAAAATTACCCAATGTACCTATTGGAAAACCAATGCAAAACACAAAGTTCTATGTGTTGGATTCAGCGCTACAATTACTTCCCATTGGTGTTATAGGAGAATTGTGTATTGGAGGAGAAGGAGTTGCTATAGAATACCTAAACCGCCCGGAATTAACAGCAGAAAAGTTTGTTTCAGATCCTTTTGATAAAGGAAAGCGAATGTATCGTACAGGGGATTTAGCACGATGGTTACCAGATGGGAATATTGACTTTATTGGAAGAGGAGATAATCAGGTAAAAATACGAGGATACCGCATTGAATTGGGAGAAATAGAGAAAGTATTAGTCTCCCATGAATCAGTTAAGAGTTGCTGTGTAGTCGCTAAACCAGATCCAGGTGGAAACAAGCGTTTGATCGGATATGTGGTTACAACCATCACAACAGAAAATAAAGAAATACTACAGGAGTACCTAAAAGAAACATTACCAGAATATATGGTTCCGATGATTTGGGTGTTTTTAGAAGAAATGCCTCTGACCAATAACGGGAAATTAGATAAAAAAGCATTACCAGATCCTGATACTGCTTCATTATCGACAATCACTTATGTAGCAGCCAGAAATGAACAAGAAGAAACTTTAGTCACTATCTGGCAAGATTTATTACAGGTGGAGAAAATAGGGGTGCATGATAACTTTTTTGAATTAGGAGGTCATTCCCTTCTTGCAACACGATTGGTATCAGTTCTTAGAAAATCACTTTCATTAGAAGTAGCCATAAAAGATGTATTTCTATACCCAACAATTGCAGATTTAGGAAGGTATTTGTTGGCCAATACAACTAGCAATAGAGCAGTGTTACCGTCCATCGAAAAGCGAGAAAGAACCGAGTTTATGCCCTTGTCTTTTAGTCAGGAAAGATTGTGGTTTTTAGATCAGTTACAAGGAAGTTTGGAATATCATATTCCGGAGGTGTTTACGATACATGGAGATATTGATTTTGTAGCTTTGGAGAAATCGCTGCGAGAAATCATTGAACGACATGAAGTATTACGTACTGTTATTCGATCTAATGAAGGGGTGGGATACCAAAAGCAAATAGCGGCTGATGCCTGGTCCTTGGAGTGTGTTCGATTAAAAGAATCAGAAACCGTACAAGAAGCTGTAGAAGCGTTTATCGCGCGACCTTTTGATCTGTCTTCAGATTATATGCTGAGAGGCTGTTTGTACGAACAGGAAGGGACTTCTTCCGTTTTAGCTTTGGTAATTCATCATATTTCCAGTGATGGTTGGTCTGATACGGTATTGTTTAGTGAGTTTTCTGAATTGTATAGACAGTATAAAAATGAAAAAACACCAAACCTGTCAGATATTCCATTGCAGTATGTTGATTACGCTGTATGGCAACGAGAGTATTTTACTCCCAGCCTGTTAGAAGCACAATTATCGTATTGGACGAATAGTCTCGAGGGAATTACTCCATTGCTATTACCAACAGATTTTTCCAGACCTTCTATAAAAAACACAGAAGGATCAGCACTTCGATATACAATGGATGCCGAATTAACCAGTGCAATAAACAGGCTAGCAAAAGAGTCAGGTACAACGCTCTTTATGGTATTGTTAGCATCTTTTAAAGTGTTGCTTTACAAATACACAAGTCAGGAGAATATATGTGTCGGAACTCCTATTGCAAATAGGACACATCAGGAACTTGAAGGATTGATAGGTTTCTTTGTGAATACCCTGGCATTACATACACCTATTACAGGCACCTATAGCTTTTTGGAGTATTTACAAAAGGTAAAAGAAGTGACTTTAGGAGCATATGAACATCAGTCTGTGCCTTTCGAAAAGGTCGTGGATCGTATGGTAGAAACAAGAGATATGAGTATGAATCAGTTGTTTCAGGTAATGTTTGTATTACAGAATACACCAGAAGCAATAGATGTAGTTATGGATGATATAACATTAACTCCATTTGAACATAATGCGACAACCTCTCAGTTTGATGTAACATTAATAGCGATCGAAAAAGAAGAAGAACTCATTATAGAGTTAGAGTATTGCACAGCCCTATTCAAAGAGGAAACGATGCACCGTTTTCTTAAGCATTACGAGAATGTTTTAAGGACGGTTACCCAAAATGTTTCTTCAGTTATTGGTGCTATAGAGATTATTTCCAGAGAAGAAAAAACACAGTTACTTCAGGAATTTAATAATACATCGGTTACCTATCCTTTAGAGACAACAATAATTGATTTGTTTTCTGAGCAAGTGAACGTAAGAGGGCAGGAAACTGCAGTAATCCTTAACGGAGAAAGAATTACCTATGAAGTCCTAGACCAGAAGTCAAATCAATTAGCAAATTATCTGATAATATCCGGGGTGCAGCAAGGAGCATTATTAGGAGTATGTATGTCTCGTTCTTTAGAAATGATAGTTGGTATTTTAGGAATTTTAAAAGCAGGAGCCGGATACCTGCCTATTGACCCTTCCTATCCATCGGAACGTATTATGTATATGCTGGAAGATGCAGATGTAAGAACTGTTTTAGGAAATAATACCAGTCCTGAGTGTATAAAAACTATATCAAAAGCAACATTACTTTTAGTAGATAGTGAATGGGAGACTATTGAAGAGATGTCAATGGGATCTCCTGAGATTTCTATTTCTTCAGAAGATATCGCATATGCAATATATACTTCTGGATCAACAGGAAAACCCAAGGGGACATTGATTCCACATAGGGGAGTTGTCAGATTATCACAGATGGATGTAATTCCGCTGGGAGACCAGACAACCATACTGCAATTATCATCCGTATCTTTTGACGCAGCTACTTTCGAGATATGGTGCTCTTTATTACAAGGAGGAACATTAGTATTATATCCATCTGATATAATTGATTTATCGATTATCAATGAAAGTATTTCTAGACATAATGTTAACACCATCTGGTTAACCTCAGCCCTTTTTGATCAGTGGGCGAACAGTGATATCGCTTCTCTAAAATTAGCCTATATTTTAAGTGGAGGAGATGTTCTGAATCCTCAGAGTGTTGCCAAAGTTTATAACACATTACCATCAGTACAAGTTGTAAATGGATATGGACCAACAGAGAATACCACCTTTACATGTTGTTATACTATCCCAAGAAGTTTGGAAACCAACAAGAGTATCCCATTAGGACCTCCTATTTCCGGGACCACCGTTTATGTATTAGATGAAAATATGCAATCTTGCCCTGTAGGGGTCATAGGAGAATTGTGTACAGCTGGTCTTGGTGTATCTACAGGGTATCTTAATCAGCCTGAATTGACAGCTGAGAAATTTGTAGCAAACCCATTCAATCCACAAGAAAAAATGTACAAAACTGGGGATTTGGTTCGATGGCAAGTGGATGGAACTATTGAATTTATAGGGAGAAGGGATACTCAGGTAAAAATAAGAGGATTCCGGATTGAATTGAGTGAAATAGAAAATTGCCTTTCCGAGCATACAGATATAAAAGGATGTTGTGTTTTAGTAAAAGAAGATGAGCATCGCAATAAACGTATCGTGGCGTATATTGTTATGGATGATTCATTGCAAACAGAAGTGTTAAAGGAATATCTGAAATCACGATTACCGGATTATATGATTCCTGCGATATGGGTACCATTACAAAAGCTGCCTCTTACAGCTAACGGTAAACTGGATAAAAAAGCACTGCCTGATCCAGATATATCAACGTTACTAACGTCTAAATATATTGCTCCTGAGACAGAGTTGGAAATTGAATTAGCACAAATTTGGCAAGAGCTTTTAGGTGCTTCTCAAATAGGGATAGAAGATAACTTTTTTGAGTTGGGAGGAGATTCAATTATAACCATTCAACTGGTAAGCAGGATCAAAAGATTGGGGTATACTTTAAAACCAAAAGATATTTTCGAACACCAGACCATTGCATCATTAGCTGAAATGATTACTAATCATACAGATCTGATCCTTGGCGAGCAAGGATTGCTCCGAGGAGAAAGTGCGTTGTTACCTATTCAGCAATGGTATTTTGATGAGGTACATGTAGAGAATAAACAGGTATTTAATCAATCTGTTTTAATGGAAATAGATAAAGGGATTAATGAGGCATTTTTAGAAAGAGCGGTTGAAGAACTGGTATTACAACACGATGCATTACGTTTTGCGTACACAAGGAAAAATGAAGGATGGAAACAGGATTATACCGATAGGATTCCGTCTTTACTAATAGAAAATCTCCAAGAAGAAACACAGCAAAACCTCGGATCTTCTATTGAGCAGGTTTGTAATACCTATCAGAATGAAACCACACTTGATAAGGAACATGTTTTTGCAGTCGTACTTATTAAAACACCCTCGAAGGAAAAAAATAACAGGTTATTCCTGGTAGCACATCACCTGGTAATTGACGGAGTTTCATGGAGAATATTGCTTGATGATATGCAGGCGATTATTAATGCTTTGAAAAGAGAACAAACTGTAAAGCTTGGAGCTAAAAGTAGCTCTTACCGAGAATGGGTTACTGCGATGCAAAAAATAGCCAATAGCCAGTCTGTATATAGTCAGTTATCTTATTGGAAATCCATTACTCAATCATATAGAGTCTTACCAACAGACTATAAGGTAGCACTTCCTAAGAAGAGAAAAGACGTTGTGGACTATACCATAACCCTGGATTCCAAATACACAAGTATGTTATTGCAGGAGATCAATCAGGTATATGCAACAGAAATTAATGACATACTTTTAAGTTGCCTGAGTAAGACCATAGGAAAATGGTCAAGTCATTCCAAAATAGTCATAGGGATGGAAGGACATGGGCGAGAAGTAATAGCCACCGATATCGATGTTAGTAATACGGTAGGTTGGTTTACGAGTTTATATCCGGTGTGTCTGTCCTATGACGATCAAATGGATGATGGCACTTTAATAAAGTCGACCAAAGAAGAACTTCGATTGATTCCGGATAAAGGGATTGGGTATGGAGCACTTAAATACCTACATCCGTCAGATGAGGTAAGAGAAGTATTTACAGATAATCGATGGGACATTGTTTTTAACTACCTGGGACAATTAGATAATACCCTGGACACTATTGATTGGTTGGATAATGCCAAAGAGAGTTCCGGAATAGAAATAGCAGCAGGACTCTCTTTTACCAGTAAACTGGAAATCAATGCTTCTATCTCTTCCGGGCAATTGTTAATTACCTGGAGTTACGCTTCTAAAGAGTATAAAGAAAGTACTATAGCAGAAATTGCACTTCAATACATCACTAATTTACAAGAGTTAATTATGCATTGCTTACAAAAAGAGAATCAGGAGCTGACACCATCAGATTATGGGTTAGAAAAAGAAGTAAGCCATGAAGAGTTAGATGCATTTTTTGAATCAACATCAGAATCAGAAGAATTATTTAAATTTTAAGGGGGCATAAAATGAAAGATTTTATCAATAAACTTGATGAGTTAAACCTTTTTATCATCGAAGAAAATGATAGCTTGGTTTTAAAAAAATATAAAAACAGAACCGATAATAAACAAGCCTCATTTGAAGCAAGTAAACATGAGATAATAGCTTTTATAAAGGCGAATAAGGAAGCACTTTTAGCTCACCTGAAAGAAGAAAAAACTAAAGAGAAACAGAATTCTTCCAGAGATAGGATTTATAAATTAAGCCCGCTTCAGGAGGGGCTTTTGTTCCATGGGTTATACAATCCAGAAGCGACAGCATATACCGTACAGTTTTCTCTGGACTTTCTTCAGGAAATAAATGTTGAAGCACTAAAGGCTGCGTGGGAGTATGTGTTGAATAATCACAGTATTCTTAGAACGGCATTCTTTCATGAAGAGTTCAAAATACCAGTGCAACGCGTTTTTGAGAATGTTTCCCTTCCCTTTATACGATTAGATTATAGTTCTTATAAAGAGAAGGAACAAGAAGAAGCGCTTGAAGCCTTCATGAAATCAGATCATCAAAATGGGTTTCAGTTTAATGAAGCACCATTGCTTAGAGTGACAATGATAAAAAGAAGTAAGACCTCATACAGGATGGTATTGACATTCCATCATATCTTGTTAGACGGTTGGTCTGTTTCGGTTTTATTTACAGAACTGTTACAAGCTTATCATGCATTAGAAAAAGGACAAAAACTTCCGGTAAAAGAAGAAGATGTCTATGAAGATTACATAAAATATATTGCAGGAAAAGATAAAAATACAGAAGAGAATTTCTGGAAAAACTATATTCAGGGAATAGAAACTCCTACCTTATTACCTTTTACAGAAACAGTGAATTCTGTAAATAAAACGAAAGGGGAATCAGGAGAATCAACCCTGTTAATAGATCATTTTTTAGCAGAAAAGATCAGGTCATATGCCAGAAAAAATCATGTAACAGTCAACTCGATTTTACAAGGGGTATGGGCTTTTTTATTGACTAAATATACAGGGAATAAGGATGTTGTATATGGAGTTACAGTATCAGGACGTCCCACAGATCTAAAAGATTCTGAAGATAGAGTGGGGTTATTTATCAATACCCTTCCTTTACGAACCAGATTGGAAGATGAAATGCAAGTAGCAGATTGGTTATTACAGTTACAATCCGAGCATACAGCTTGTAGAGAATATCAATACACCAACCTGGCGACCATTCAAAGTTTTTGTGAGGTAAAGGAAGAGTTGTTTGATAGTATTCTTGTTTTTGAAAATTACCCGATATCCGAGGCATTATCAGAAGTAGACAATGCACTTTCCATAGGGAATATGGATGATAAAGAACAAACCAATTATCCATTAGCAATTGTAGCTAGTCTGGGAGATAAATTAGAGATAAAGTTTAACTATAATGCAGATTTGCTTTCTGTATCCAGTATCTGCTCGATTCAGGAACATTTCAAAACTGTCTTAGAACAACTGATTCTTCCGGATCAGCGAATAGCAGATCTGACAATTCTTACGAAAGAGGAAACACATAAATTACTACATACTTTTAATGCAACTGAAATTACGTACCCTAAAAATCAATCCATAGTGGATATTTTCCGGGTACAGGTAGAAAAAAATGCATCCAAAAAAGCGTTGGTTTTTGAAAATGAAGAAATGACATATCAGGAGCTAGAAGATTCATCAAATCAGATAGCTGATTACCTACAGAAACAAGGGGTTATGCCAGGAGAAAAAGTAGGAATACTTTCCAGGCGTAATATGGATATGATTGCTAGTATTCTGGGAATTCTAAAAGCAGGAGGGGCTTATGTTCCTTTGGATCCAACCTTGCCTTTAGGTAGGTTGAAACATATTGTTGCGGATGCAGCTTTGACCTACATTGTTTGCAATGACTATGCGATGAGCTTGGACATAGGAATCACCGGAGCAAAGTTCTTAGATACCAATATCCTGAATTCATATACGAAAGAAGCAAAAGAAATAGCCTATCAAAAAGAGGCGTATGTAATGTACACTTCGGGGACAACAGGATTGCCAAAAGGAATTGAGATAACACAGCATAACATTTTGAAGCTGGTATATGACGCAAACCCTATTCAGGTATCAGCATCAGACCACGTACTCCAATGGTCGAATTATGCATTTGACGGATCAGTTTATGAGATCTTTAGCAGTTTGTTAAAAGGAGCTACTTTGTTTTTGATAAAAGAAGAGGTTGCCTCAGATGGACTGCGATTGTCAGAAACTATTAAACATTATCAAATCACAAAATGTTTTGTTACTACAGCTTTGTTTAATGCGATGGTCGACTGTGGTATAGAAACGGTTTCCTGTCTCAAAAGCTTATTGTTTGGAGGGGAGATGGTATCCGTAGGACATGTACAAAAAGCACTATCTATCCTGGGGGCAGGTAAGCTCATTCATGTTTATGGTCCTACAGAGACAACTGTATATGCTACCTATTATTCGGTTGATAGCAAAGATGAAATAAAAGATACTGTTCCGATTGGATATCCGCTTTCTAATACCTCAGTCTATGTTATGGATACACAGCAAAAAATGGTTCCGGTCGGTGCTGTTGGAGAACTTTGTATTGGAGGCGAAGGGCTGGCAAAAGGTTATCTTCAGCGAGCCGCCTTAACCGCAGAAAAATTTCTTGAGAATCCATACCTAAAAGGCAGAAAAATATACCGTACCGGAGATTTAGCAAAATGGCTTCCTAATGGAAGCATCGAATTTATCGGAAGAAAAGATGCTCAGGTAAAAGTCAGAGGGTATCGAATTGAATTAGGAGAAATAGAAAGCGCCATAGCTGCTCAGGAAGAAGTAATAGAATGCCGTGTATTGGTACATGAAGATGGTACAAAAAACAAACGATTAATAGCTTATGTTACGGTACAAGGCGAATTGAAGTCAACCGATATAGAAGCTGAAATCCGCACGACACTTCCTGAGTATATGATCCCCGATGTTTGGATGCAGGTAGATAAAATTCCTTTGAATAGTAATGGGAAACTGAATAAGAAAGCACTTCCTGAACCAGCATTTGCTACAATTTCTCAACAATCATATGTGGCACCTGCTAGTGAATTAGAAATTTCCTTGGCAGCAATATGGAGTGAATTATTGTCGATAGAAAAAATTGGAATGTTTGATAATTTTTTCGACTTGGGAGGGCATTCATTATTAGCGACACGTTTGGTAGCCATGATTAGAAAGGCGATGGATACTGAGATTATGATCAAAGATATATTTGTATTCCCAACGTTGGCAGAACAAGTGAAGTTTATAACAGCAGAAAAAAGAACGCCAGTTCTGCCCGAAATAACAGTGCAAGAAAGAGTAGAGAGGAGCCCTTTGTCTTTTAGCCAGGAACGCCTTTGGTTTTTAGATCAACTTCAGGGAAGTCTGGAATATCATATACCGGGAATTATCCAGTTAAGTGGAGACTTGGATATGGAAGCGCTCGAAAAATCTTTACGAGCAATTGTTACCAGGCATCAGATATTACATACAGTTATTCGTTCAGAAAAAGGGGTGGCTTATCAGTCGCTAATTCCTGCAGATCAATGGGAATTACATAAAAAAGTATTGACCTCCAAAGAGCGAATAGAAGAGGTGTTGGAGCAGGATATAAAAACACCTTTTAATTTGTCAGAAGATTATATGTTGAGAGCCACTTTGTACACTCTCAAAGAAGGAAGTTATGTTTTAGGGTTTATTCTGCATCATATCGCAGGAGATGGATGGTCTAACAGTATTTTGATCAAAGATTTAATGGAGTTGTATCAAAAATACCACCAGGACAGTTCTTATATTCCCAAAATTCCGGAATTGCAATATAGAGATTATGCAATATGGCAACGTTCATTTTTATCGGAAAAACAATTAGAAGATCAACTGACATATTGGGAAACAAAACTAAAGGAGGTTTCCCCATTAAAGCTCCCTCTAGATTATTCCCGACCGGTTGAGTTGACTACAGCAGGATTTACTGTAGCAGGAAGAATAAATAAAGAAATCACTAAAAAGTTACGAAACATAAGTAAGCAAGAAGGTGTTACTTTATTTATGACCTTATTGGCTTCGTTCAAGGTGATTTTACATAAGTATAGTGGTCAAGAAGATATTTGTGTAGGAACTCCGATAGCAAACAGACTACAGCAGGAGTTAGAAGAAATGATAGGCTTTTTTGTCAATACATTGGCATTACGGACATCCATACAAGAAACAACTACGTTTAAAAACGTTCTTCAAGAAGTAAAGAAAACTACTTTAGAAGCATATGATCATCAGTTGGTGCCTTTTGAAAAAATTGTTGATAAAGTAATCAAGGTACGAGATATGAGTATGAGTCCTTTGTTTCAGGTAATGTTTGTATTACAAAACCTGCCGGAAACAAAAGAAGTCCCTTTAGAAGGAATAATGGTTACACCATATGATTTTACAGAAAACACTTCTCATTTTGATATCACACTAACCGTTAATGAAACAGATAATGATGAGTTATTAATAAGCTTCGTTAGCAAATCCGATTTGTTTACAAAAGAAACAATTCAACAAATAGCTGCTCATTATCAGGAGTTTTTAAAGCAAATTGTAATTGATATTGAAGTGCCAGTAGGAAAGGTTGATATACTAAAAGAAGAAGAAAGGTATCAATTACTTGAAGAATTTAATGCTACTAAAAAATCATATCCGTTAACTACTTCTTTTGTAGATCTGTTCGAAGAACAAGTATCACTACACCCAGAACAGTATGCAGTGGTCACAGTTGAAGAGCAAATTTCCTATAAAGAAATTGATGAACAATCAAACCAATTGGCAAATTACCTCAATAAACAAGGAGTTGCTGCGGGTGATTTGATAGGAGTTTGTATTTCTAGATCATCAAATTTACTTCGGACTATTTTGGGAGTTCTCAAGTCTGGAGCAACCTACGTACCAATTGATCCGGAATATCCAGCAGAACGGATTCAACATATAATAGACGATGCACAGCTTCATTGGGTTGTCAAGACTTCAGAAATTCTGCTTAGGGATTGTCATGATAAAGAAGTAGAATACATTGATTTGGATACTGTTGTTCAATCAGTAGCAGGAGAGCCTAAAGAAAGAGAAAAAACAGAACACTTTAATGCAGAGGCAATAGCATATGTTATTTATACTTCAGGAAGTACAGGAAAACCTAAAGGGGTCAAGATTAAACACCGTAGTTTAATCAATTTGTGCTGTTGGCATAAAGAAGTGTATAAAGTAAATGCTACGAGTAGAGCGACTTTATTTTCTGCCATTGGATTTGACGCTTCAATATGGGAGATTTTTCCATATCTTATGTCAGGAGCTACACTGTATCCAATTACAGAAGATGAGGTACGGTATGATATAGAAGCATTAATACACTTTTTGCAAACGCATGAAATCACACATGCTTATATTCCAAGCCAGTTATGCCAGCGAATCGTACAAAAAGAAATAGAGATAGAAGGGATTACTATCCTGACAGGAGGAGAGGCATTGCAGCTACCAAAATCTACAAAACTCAATATTTACAATAATTACGGACCAACAGAGGATACGGTAGTGAGTACGTATTATAAAGTTACTGGTCAGGATATAGGAGAAATTGCCATAGGAAGCCCAATAGCAAATACTGAAGTCTATGTATTGGATAAAGAAAAAAAGCTCGTTCCAATAGGTGTAGAAGGAGAGTTATATGTAAGTGGGGAAGGAGTTGCAGCAGGGTATTTGCATCAAGAAACATTGACAAAAGAACGATTTATCCAGAATCCGTTTCGTCCGGGAACCATTATGTATGCAACAGGAGATATCGTTAAGTGGCGGACTGATGGAGCGTTGCATTTTTCAGGTAGAAAAGATGAACAGGTAAAAATCAGAGGGCATAGAATAGAATTAGGAGAAATAGAAAACGTCCTACAACAATATACTTCAGGGTTGCAGCTTGTTGTTACGGTACAGGAAGATACTAATAAAAATAAACGCTTAATAGGGTATTGGGTAAATGATATACAACTGGAGAAAGAGGAGCTTATCAAATTTGCCAAATCAAAGTTACCTGATTATATGGTACCTGTAGTATGGATCCCAATTGATGAATTACCGATTACTGAAAATGGAAAAGTAGCTAAAAAAAGACTTCCTGTTCCTGATTTTTCAGCCTTACAAACCACTTATACACCACCTAAAAATGATACAGAACAGCTTCTTTGCGAAATTTGGGAAGCATTACTACATCTGGATACTGTAGGGACTACAGATGATTTCTTTCAGTTAGGAGGACATTCTTTATTAGCAGCCCGATTGATGGCAGCGATACGAGATAAAACGAAAGCAGAAATTACGGTTAAAGATATTTTCAGATTCCCAACAGTAGAAACATTAGCCTCTCATATACTAGATCAAAAAGCAGTAGATAATTCAATACCCATAGAAAAGATAACAGACAATCTGGATAAGATTCCTTTATCTTTTAGTCAGGAACGTCTTTGGTTTTTAGATCAGTTAGAAGGAAGCACAGCCTATCATATGCCTACCGTATTTTCCTTACAAGGGATACTAGATATACAATTGCTGGAGAAAGCTTTTTATACAGTGATGGAACGACACCAGGCATTACGAACAGTGATAAAATCGAGTGATGGAATTGGATATCAGGAAATAAAACCTTGGGAGTCATGGAAATTACAGTATGAACAAATAACAAATGAATCTGAGTTAAAGTCAGCTATTTCAGAGTTTATTGTACGTCCTTTTAATCTCTCTGATGATTATATGATGAGAGCTGTTGTTTTTCAAAAAAGCGAGACATCATACGTATTGGGAATTGTAATTCATCATATTTCAGGAGATGGGTGGTCTAATGGAATTTTGCAAAAGGAACTTATCCAAGCGTATAATCAATATCAGTCAGGAAAAGAAAGAATATTAGATCCATTACCGATTCAATATACGGATTATGCAGTCTGGCAACGCAAAAAGTTGTCTCATAACGTTTTAGAGAGTCAATTGTCGTATTGGGAAGAGAAATTACGTGGAACTCCCCCTCTTTTATTGCCTACTGATTTTGACAGACCTGCTATGCCGACAACGTCCGGAGCGATTTTTTCATATGAATTGACAGGAAATATCAGAAAGCAACTGGCAGTACTTACAAAAAATGAAGGAAGTACTGTTTTTATGACTTTGTTAGCCGGTTTTAAGGTATTGTTATATAAATATAGTGGGCAAAATGATATTTGTGTTGGGACTCCTATGGCGAATAGAACCCATAGTGAATTAGAAGAGATTATTGGCTTTTTTGCTAATACATTAGCATTGCGATCTGATGTCCGGGGAACTACTTCCTTTAGCGACCTGGTACAGCAAGTAAAAAACACAACTTTAGATGCCTATACACATCAGGATACTCCATTCGAGAAAGTAGTAGATCGGGTGGTTGACACCAGAGATAGAAGTATAAGTCCTTTATTTCAGGTACTGTTTGTATTACAAAATACACCTGAAGAGGAGTCTGATATGATGGGAGGAGTATCCCTGAATATCTATGAAGTAGAAGAAGTTTTTTCTCAATTTGATTTGACGATAACAGCAAATGAATCGGAAAAAGGAATTTCATTAGATGTTATTTATAATCCAGATTTATTTAAAGAAGCCAGAATAGAACGTATGATGCAACACTATGAGAAACTTTTATCTCAGGTGCTGGAAGCTCCGGAAACTTTTATAAAAGATATCAATATCGTAACAGAGGAAGAGAAAAAACAACTTCTTACCACGTTTAATAATACAGCTGTTCCCTTCCCGGAAGAAAAAAATCTGGTAACTGCTTTTAGAAAACAAGCACTTCTTTCTGCTGATAGGATAGCTGTAGTGGGTGAAAAAGAAAAGTTGTCCTACCATGCATTAGATAAGCAGTCTGATCAACTGGCGATGTACTTACTGGAAAAAGGAGTAACGAGAGAAACGTTAATATGTATTTGTACTGCACGTTCCACAACAATGATTGTAAGTATACTGGGGATATTAAAAGCAGGAGCAGCGTATGTTCCTATTGATCCTTCGTATCCTCTGGAACGAGTACAATATATTCTGGAAGATACCAGGGCAACAATACTTGTTAAAGATTCGACCTGTCCTGATATCGTTTTAGAAAATATACAGCAATTAGCAATCGATCAGGATTGGGAAATAGTAATGAATACACCGGTAAAAAAACTTCCTGCACCAGAATCAGCTCAATTAGCGTATGTGATTTATACCTCAGGGAGTACCGGAAAACCTAAAGGGGTTATGATCGAGCATCAAAGTATTATGAATACGATATATGCCCAGATAGAAGATTTTGAGATTCATAAAGAAGATCATTGTTTGCAATTTGCGAGTCAGGCTTTTGATGCTTCTGTTTCTGAGATATTTATCACCTTGATAAAAGGAGCAACATTATATATTATCGATGAAGGGACTAAATCAGATATACAAAGCTTTGTTGCATATATAGTCAGCAATCAAATTGATTGGGCAACATTACCCCCTGCGTTTTTTAGGTTATTAGAAACAGAAGATATTCAAAGTCTTCGTACGATAGTAACAGCAGGAGAACAAGCTGCTTTTGAAAAAGCAAAAGCATATGCCCAAGTAGGTCAGTTTATCAATGCATACGGTCCGACAGAATCTAGTATATGTGCCACTATATTCAAAGAGGAATTCTCAAGCTTAATTCCTATTGGACGTCCGATAGCAAATGCACAAGTATACGTGTTGGATAATGATCGTAATATTGTACCGATAGGAGTACCAGGGGAACTTTGTATAGCAGGAGCCGGAGTTGCCAGAGGATATCTTAACCGTCCTGAATTATCTGCGCAAAAATTCATAGAAAACCCATTTGGTCCTCAAGCAAAAATGTATTGTACAGGAGATATGGTACAATGGCTTTCAGATGGAAATTTACTGTTTTTAGGAAGAAAGGATGATCAGGTAAAAGTCAGAGGATACCGAATAGAATTAGGAGAAATAGAACATGTGCTTTCTCAGCATAAAGCTATCAAATCTTGTTGTGTGCTGGCTAAGAAAGATCAAAATAATAACAACCGGTTAATTGGATATGTAGTAGCGACCTCCCCGATTGATACCTATGAAATTCAAAAATACCTGGGAGCGCAATTACCAGATTATATGGTACCTGCTATCTGGACATTTTTAGACGAAATGCCTTTGACCAGTAATGGAAAAATCAATAAGAAGGTACTGCCAGATCCGGCGGTCACCATGACCTCTAAAGCAGCATATGTAGCACCATCCACAGAAATTGAAAAGGCATTGGTAACTGTATGGAAAGAACTGTTAGTTGTAGATACGTTAGGGATTAAGGATAATTTCTTCGAATTGGGAGGAGATTCTATTATTACCATTCAGTTAGTAAGTAGAATAAAGCGATTAGGGTATCAACTTAAACCCAGAGATGTTTTTGATCATCAAACTATAGAGAGTTTAGCACAGTTTGTTGTTAATCAGATAGAAATGACTCAGGGGGAACAAGGAATCTTGAGCGGGAAAAGTGATTTACTTCCGATACAGCACTGGTATTTTGAAACCTTACATACAGCAGGAGCCCCTTTTAATCAGTCTGTATTACTCGCTGTTGATAAATCCATAACAATAGCGATTTTAGAAGAAGCGCTTCAATTGATTAGTGCATATCACGATGCTTTGCGATTTTCATATATCAAAAAAGAAGAAAACTGGATACAGCAATATACGGAAAGGTATTGTGAGTTGGCAATCGTTTCAGTCAAAGCTACTCCAGAAACGACAACAGCTAATGAGATCACAAGAATCTGTAACACATATCAGAAGAAAATAACTCCAGCGAATACATTTCAGGCAGTTTTATTACAAACTCCCGAGAGAGATGGACAAAATCGGGTGTTATTAGTAGGGCATCATCTAGTTGTAGATGGAGTATCCTGGAGAACGATATTAGATGATTTTGCCAGAGTAATTACAGCATTGCTTTCAAAAGAGACAATAGATTTAGGAAGCAAGGGAAGCTCTTACCGAGAGTGGTCTTTAGGACTACAGGAGTTTGCCAATAGCCCGGCAATTACAAACCAACAACATTATTGGAAGAAAGTAATAAGTGCTTATAATCCATTACCTGTAGATATTAATAAAAGCTATAAAACAAGAGCAAGTGTCCGACACTATACTGTTTCTCTGAGTAATACAGATACGACCAAATTGCTTCAGGATGTTCATCATCTGTTTGGAACAGAGATAAACGATCTTCTGCTAAGTTGTCTGGCAATTACCATAACTGATTGGACAAAAAATAAAAATCTGGTGATTGGAATGGAAGGGCATGGTAGAGAAGAGATATCGGATAGATTGGATATCAGTAATACAGCAGGATGGTTTACGAATCTCTATCCAGTTCGGCTAGAGGTAGAAAATGCCAAAGACCTAGGAGGGGTTATAAAGTCAGTAAAAGAGATGTTGCGAAACATCCCTGAAAAAGGAATGAGTTATGGAGCCCTGAAATATCTACACGAAAACCAGGAGATAAAAGAAGGACTGTCGAAAACAAGCTGGGATATTGTGTTTAATTATCTGGGACAGTTGGATAATATTATTGAGAAAGACTCTATGATTGCTACAGCAGAAGAATCTCCGGGAGGTATGGTAGGAGATTCCCTTGTTTTTGAAAACAAAATAGAAATAAATGGTTCAATAACACAAGGAACATTACAACTAAATTGGAGCTACTCGACAGCAGAATACAAGAGTGAGACAATAGAACAAATAGCTCAGCAATTTATTAAAAACCTCCAGGCAATTATTGCGTATTGCAGTATGCATACTACCAGAGAATTTACCCCTTCTGATTATGGGTTACAAGAAGAAATAAATTACAAAGAGCTCGAAGAGTTCACCTCTTTTTTAGAAGAAGACTTATCAGAAAAAGGAAGTGACATATTAGAGTTTTAATTCACACACGCTTAAAAATATCAACATCAACATGGAATTTTTTATAAAGAAACTAAAAGAGTTAAATCTTTTCTTAGTAGAAAAAGAGGGGAAATTAGTTTTAAAAGGACTTCAGGGGAAACTGACAAAAGAAGAAACTGAAAAAGTAAAGAAGAATAAAGAAATTATAGAGTTTATACGAGATAATAAACCTGGATTGATTGAACACTTGAGAAATGAAGCAAAAAAGCAGGTGTTTTATAAATTGAGCCCTCTGCAGGAAGGATTGCTATTTCATGGCTTATATGATCCGGATTCTAGTTCTTATACCATTCAGTTTGAATTCGATTTTACAAAAAAAGTAGATGTTGAGGTATTAAAAAAATCCTGGGAATATGTGATCAGTCGACATTCGATTTTGAGAACAGCCTTTTTTTATGAAGAAATCAGTTTACCTGTACAACGTGTGTATGAAAGTATTGAACTACCTTTTACAGAAATAGATCTTAGCTCTTTTTCTAGAGAAGAGAAAGAAGAACGCGTAGCCCACTTTATGGAAGAGGACTATACAAGGGGTTTTTCTTTTAATGAAGCTCCACTGATAAGAATCGCATTACTCAAATTAGATGAAACCACTTATAAGATGGTCTTTACCAATCATCATATTATTATGGATGGATGGTCATTACCTATTTTGATTAATGAATTGTTATATGCTTATAACTGTTACATAGTTGGAAATACACCAGAGGATGTTGCAGAGGATTCTTATGAAGATTACATAAAATACATCGCTAATAAAGATACCAAAGTAGAGGAAAATTTTTGGAGAACGTATTTAGAAGGAGTAGAGGCTCCTACTTTATTACCGTTTTCTAAAACAGAAACTTCTGGAAATAAAATAACAGGGGAATTCAAGGAATCTTCTTTGGTTGTAGATAAAAATGTCACTCAGAAGTTAATTGATTTTTCAAAACGTTATCGTTTGACTCCGAACACAATTCTGCAGGGAGTATGGGCATTTTTATTGTCTAAATATACTGGATATACAGATGTAAAATTTGGAGTAACCGTATCAGGGAGACCTGCAGAGATCGGAAACCCGGAGCAGCGGGTAGGGTTATATATAAATACCCTTCCTTTACGAACCATACTGGGCGAAAAAGAACACATTGTCGATTGGTTGGAAACAATACAGGGAAATCATACCTCATGTAGAGAATATCAGTATATCAACCTGGCAAAAATACAGGAGTTTACTGGTGTAAAAGAAGATTTATTTGATACTTTATTTGTATTTGAGAATTTCCCTATTACAGATACATCAGAGGGTAAAGATGTTCACCTTACAATAGATAGTGTAGATGGAAAAGAACAAACCAATTACCCTATAACCATATCTATTACCTTAAACGAGGAATTGGATGTGAAATTTAGTTATAATACAGCTTTGTTAGAAGATACAGTAATAGAAATGATTCAAGGACATTTCGGAACTGTTTTGGAACAGATGTTAGCAGCTCCTAATGGAGCTTTATCTTCTATTAATGTGTTGACAGAAAAAGAGAATGCTCAGATTTTGTATGATTTTAACGATACGGAAGTTTGTTATCCGTTAGACAAAACAGTAACACAGATATTCAAAGAACAAGTCAATAAAAATCCAGATGCAATTGCAGTAGTATATCACGATAAAAAGATAAGCTATAAAGAACTGGATGTTCAATCAGATCAGGTAGCTGCACAGTTACAAGCCGAGGGAGTTGTAAAAGACACTTTAGTAGGTATTTGTTTAGAACGAACCTCAGAAATGGTAATAGGAATTCTGGGAATCCTAAAAGCAGGTGCAGCATATGTACCTATGAAACCGGATTACCCAAATTCCAGACTAGCATATATTCTGGAAGAAATTACTGCAAAAGTGGTAATAACTGATCGTTCCAGTAAAGAAATAATAACTGCAGCCAGAAATGTGACCCCTCTTGTATTAGATGAATTTTTAGCATCGACGGAAACAACAACTGAAGTTACTTATACACCGTATGCGACCCCTTCTTCCTTAGCATATATTATCTATACCTCGGGAAGTACAGGAACGCCCAAAGGAGCTATGATTGAGCACAAGGGATTATTAAATCATTTGTTGATTATGGTTGATGAGTTCAAAATGAATGAAGAAACTGTCATGGCGTTTACCGCTCCTTTTACATTTGATATTTCTGTATGGCAGATATTAAGCCCTCTTGTATGTGGAGGACAGGTGATTGTTTATAATGAAGAAATGATCCTAGAACCAGCGAATTTACTATCCTCTTTGGTTGAAGAAAAAGTAAATTTATTACAATTAGTACCTTCTTATTTAGATAGCCTTTTAACCATTGATCAGGAGCAAAGCCTTAATAACCTACAGTATTTCTTAGTAACGGGAGAAGCTGTTCAAAAGGCTTTGTTGGATCGATGGTTTAATACGTACCCTGCTATTCCTGTAGCAAACGCATATGGTCCGACAGAAGCTGCGGATGATGTGAGTTTCTATTTCATGCATGCATCCCCCGAAACAGTTTCAGTTCCTATAGGAAAACCAGTAGCGAATATGAAAATGTATGTAGTAGATAATTGGGGACATTTAGCCCCAATAGGAGTGGGAGGAGAAATATGCGTAGCGGGTGTTGGTGTTGGACGAGGCTACCTAAATGATCATGAAAAAACCAATAAGAGCTTTGTGAAAAACCCTTTCTCAGATGTGTTTGGAGATCGATTGTACAAAACAGGAGATCTGGGGTGTTGGTTAGCAGATGGTAATTTGGAATACCAGGGAAGAAAAGATGATCAGGTAAAAATCAGAGGACATAGAATTGAGTTGGGAGAGATTGATAGTGTTTTATCAGAACACCCTTCTGTTACTACCTGTTGTGTATTAGCTAAAAGAGATACAAGTAATAACAATCGATTAGTTGCCTATGTAGTGACCAAAGAAGCATTGCAAAAAGAAGTATTACAGGAACACCTGGGTGGCAAATTACCAGAATATATGGTGCCTTCTGTATGGGTAAGCCTAGAAAAAATGCCTTTGACAGCTAATGGTAAAATTGATAAAAAGTCCCTCCCAGACCCTGAAAATAAGGAAGTCGATGAAGCGACTTATATCGCACCAGTGTCTTCATTAGAAAAACAATTGGCGGGAATATGGCAAGAACTATTAAAATTAGATAAGGTAGGAGTTCAGGATAATTTCTTTGAGATTGGAGGGCATTCACTACTGGCGACTCGTCTGGTTTCTATGATAAGGAAAGCTATTGATACAGAGATCGCTATCAAAGATATTTTTGCACATCCTACAATAGTATTACAATGTCAGTTTATTGAAGGAACAACTCAAAATATAACAATTCCTGCTCCTACCCCGCAAGAAAGGGATGGGGTAATTCCATTGTCATTTAGCCAGGAACGCTTATGGTTTTTAGATACCCTTCAAGGAAGTAGAGAATACCATATGCCAGGAATATTTCATATTGAAGGAGTATTAAATATCGATGTTTTAGAAAAATCATTTAAAGCGATTGTAGAGAAACATGATATTCTGAGAACAACTATAAAAAGTCAGGAAGGAATCGGATATCAGGATATTTTGGATAGTGACAACTGGTTAATGTCACGAGAAATAGTCACAGACGAATCTCATTTGGAAGAAGCAATTGCAACATTTATAGATATGCCTTTTGATCTTGCAAAAGATTATATGATTAGGGTGTGTTTGTATACATTAAAAGATAGTAATAAATATGTATTGGCATTGGTAATGCACCATATATCCAGTGATGGATGGTCAGACGGAATTTTGTTTGACGAACTGGTGAATAATTATAAGTACCTTACAGCGGAGCAAGAGCTTCCAGTAGAAAAAATGTCATTCAGATATGCCGATTATGCAATATGGCAGCGAAAATATTTGTCTGGAGATGTATTAGAACAGCAGTTAGCGTATTGGGAAACACAATTACAAGAAGTTCCTTCCTTATCACTTCCTACAGATTATCCCAGACCTGCTCAACAAACAACAGAAGGAAGCAGTATAACATATGAATTAAACGAAGAGGTAAGTAAACGTCTGGCAGAAGTAGGAAAGCAAGAAGGAGCAACCTTGTTTATGACCCTGTTAACAGCCTTTAAGGTATTGTTATATAGATATAGCGGACAAGAGGATATCTGTGTCGGAACTCCAATTGCTAACCGCCCTTATCAGGAGCTGGAAAATTTAATAGGCTTTTTTGTAAATACATTAGCGCTGAGAACAACGGTAAATGGGGACGTATCATTTATAGAGGTATTGAAAAGAGTAAAAGAAGTTACATTAGGAGCATATCAGCATCAGATGGTACCATTTGAGAAGGTGGTAGATAAGGTAACTACCACTCGTGATATGAGTATGAGTCCCTTATTTCAGGTAATGTTTGTACTTCAGAATACACCGGACATAGAGGATGTTGTAATGGACGATATCACATTATCTCCTTATGAATACACAGCAGAAACGGCTCAGTTTGACATTACTTTAACCGCGACAGAAACAGAGAATGGGATATCGATGAATGTGGTATATAATTCAACACTCTTTAAGAAAAATACCATCGAACTGTTATTGCTTCATTATGATAATTTGTTAAAAAATATCGTTAATGACCCTACAGTTCCAATAGGGGCACTAGAAATGTTGACCAAGGCAGAAGAAGAGCAATTAATTCATGTTTTTAATGATACAGCAAAAAGTTTTGATTTAGATCAAAGCGTAATCGATGTATTCACTGATCAAGTAGAAAAAACTCCGGAAAAAACCGCATTGATTTTCGGAGATACGAAATGGTCGTATGCAGCACTTAATGAAGCATCTGCTAAATTAGCAACCTATTTACGAAAAAGAGGGCTTCAGAAAGAATCCAAGGTCGGAATCCTGATGGATCGTTCTCAGGAAATGGTGATAAGCATTTTAGGAATCTTAAAAGCAGGGGGAACCTTTGTTCCAATTGGTCCAGAGTACCCTCAGGATCGTATTAATTATATAGTAGAAGATGCCAAAATAGCCTTTTTATTGAGTAAGAGTGATTTGATAACGGCAATAGAAAACCCTACCGTAACAACAGTATTATGGGATCAAATTGCTCAGGAACTCATGGAAGAAGAACCAGCACAACTTGATATGTATGCTCCCACAGCAGCTTCAGTAGCCTATGTATTATATACATCTGGTAGTACAGGAAAACCTAAGGGAGTAATGGTAACGCATAAAAACTTAGTTAACTTTCTGTTTGGAGCAATTGATCAGTTAGAGATGAGGAATATGAAAACCTTGTTATCAATTACGACATACACATTTGATATTTTTTATCTGGAATTATTCAGTCCGTTATTAACCGGAGCCCAGGTAGTATTGATTGATAAAGAAGTGTCAGCGAATGGAGTGGCATTACATAAACAAATAGAAAAGTATAATGCAGACTTTATTCAGGCAACCCCTTCTAATTGGAAGATGTTAGTGTCTAGTGGGTTGAAATATAATAAAGGGTTAACCATGCTATGCTGTGGAGAAGCAGTTAGTGATGAGTTAAAAAATAAACTACTTCCTCTATGTGATTCATTGTGGAATTTGTATGGTCCGACAGAAGCAACCATTTGGGCAACTATAGAAGAACTGACATCTGATAATGATGTGACTATAGGGGTGCCGCTTCCTAATTATTCTGCGTATATCGTAGACGCCAATACCAATGTAGTCCCAATGGGAGTCATCGGAGAACTATGTATAGGAGGAGATAGTATTGCAAAAGGATATTTGAATAAAAAAGAACTTACAGAAAGATGCTTTATTGATAATCCATTCGAAAAAGAAGGAAAACTGTACTTTACAGGGGACTTAGCAAGATGGTTGGCAGATGGAAAGATAGAGTACATAGGAAGAAAAGATTCTCAGGTCAAGATTAGAGGACATAGAATAGAACTGGGAGAGATAGAGAATCAATTAGCAGCCATATCAACGATAAAAGAAGGCTGTGTCATCGTACAAAAAGATCACAATAACGATAACCGTTTGATTGGATATTTTGTATCAGAAAATGAGGAAATAGATGCTCAGGAAATTAAAAAAGAGTTGAGAAAAAAGCTACCTGACTATATGGTACCTGATGTTTGGGTTTCAATGAAAGAACTCCCTAAAAACAGTAATGGGAAATTAGACAGAAAATCATTACCTGATCCAGATATTTCTTCTCTTTATAAAGATGCATATGTTGCCCCAAGAACAGAAACAGAAAAACAATTAGTAGCTATTTGGGAAGAGTTGTTAGATGTAGAACGAGTAGGAATTCATGATAATTTCTTCGAATTAGGAGGGCATTCTGTACTAGCAGTACAGTTAATAGCAAAGATTAATCATGTATTTTCTATGAACCTAAGTCTGGCTAGTTTATTTGAGTTCCCAACCATTATAGAGTTAGCAGAGAAGCGTTTCTCCGGAATAGATATTCAGGATGAGATTTTAGTAACCTTAAATGGAAAAGGAAGTAGAAAACCGATTTTCTGTGCTCCTCCAGGAGGAGGAACGGTATTATGTTACCGTTCATTAGCCCTCTCATTAGGAGAAGAGCAGCCTTTTTATGCATTTCAGGCCCCGGGAATGGATGGGAAAACAAAAGTTCTGGAAACTGTAGAAGAGATGGCGTCGGTATATATTTCCAAAATGCAGAAAATAGACCCTATAGGACCTTATAGATTAGGAGGATACTCTTTTGGAGGCGAAGTCGCATTAGAAATGGCAATTCAATTACAGAGAGGAGGGTATCAGATAGAGGAAATAATCATGTTTGATGCGATTCCTCCACATCAAAAAGATATCAAACTGAGCTTTGAAGAACTTATTGCAGGGATAACAGTATTTATTAATAAAGAGTTTAACACGCATACAATACTAACGCTTTCTGATTTGGAAGGAAAATCCAGTGAAGAACAATTAGACATGCTATACAACATTGTGAAAATGTCAAATTTAGGATTAACCAGAAAACAATTAGAAGCCTATGTAGCAGTACACAAAAACAATATTAATTGTTCATATACACCTCAGTTAGATGAAAAATTGAGAACCAGTATTGTGTTGTTTAAAACGGAGGAACAGGTCGATGAAGAGGTGTTGAAGGATGATGGATTTGAAAAAGCAGCCTTGCTGAGTAAAAATGATTATGGCTGGAGTGCTTATATAGATAGCGAGGTATGTATTCATACAATTCCAGGAAATCATTTAACACTATTAGATCCCGCTAATGCGATTTTGATAGCAGGTCATTTAGATAAAAAGGTATCAGAAGAAGAGTATGAAACAGCATTGATTTCATAATGAAGAAGTATATCACGTATTTATCCCTGTTAATGTTTTCATTAATGGGGACTGACCTTACTGATTTTGCACTCAGCATTTGGATATTGGATCAACCAGATGGGAGCATATCATTATATTCTTTTGTCTGGTTTTGTGAAGCAGCTCCTGCCGTTTTTTTAGCCCCTGTTATAGGAAGTTTAATCGATCGGTGGAATAAAAAGAAAATGATCATATATGGTCAGTTAGTAGCGGGGATCGGCAGTATGATCCTTATGACGCTTCATTATTTAGGGCAATTACACCCATGGCATATTATGATTGTGGCAGGAGTAGGATCGATTGCCAGTACTTTTGTATTTCAAGCATTTTATGTTTCTACAAAAGCATTAGTTCCCAAAGATCAATTAGTAAGAGCGCAAGGGTTATCAAGTACTCTTAATGCGACAATTCAGATGGGGTTACCCATTGTTGCTCCTATTTTGTATAAGCTGATAGGGATGAGTAATATCTTTCTTTTTGATGGAATAACTTTCTTTACCTCTGTAATTGCTTTTTCAATATTGAGTTTTGTAGTGGTAGAAATATCATCAGAGAAATTCAGTATGAAGAATGATTACAAAGTTGTCAAGGAGTTTATAAAACAACAAAAAGGCTTTTTATATCTGTATTCTTTCTTTTTTCTGATTAACTTTTTAGTAGGACTTATTACCGTATTGTTTACCCCTTTGATTTTGGATTTTTCTAATGAATACGTATTGGGCTTAGTATTAGCTTGTGTAGGTGTAGGAAGTCTTATAGGAGGAGGAGCAATGGCCAGTAAAAAAACATTTAATAACCCTATACAAATCATTATATGGGCGAATGTTTTTGTAGGGCTGATACTGATTAGTTTTTTCATTCAGGTTAATCCTTGGATTTTAGGGATAGGAGGGATGATGATTTTAGCACTCATCTCAGTATCCGCCATAGTTAATGAGGCTTTTTTTCAAACGGTAGTACCTACAAAAATACTCGGTAGGTTAACAGGGTTTTCTGGCTTTTTTATAGGAACAGCAGCTCCTTTATCATTTTTACTATCCGGATTTGTAGTAGATCAATTGAATCATTTTTTCAAAGCTAATACCATTGATTTTATGAATCATTTTCCAGGGACAAGTATTACGACATCCATCGTAGTTGTATTTGTTATCGCAGGATCATTATTAACAATATTATCTCTTATATACAGAAGAAACCCTAATCTAAAAAAATTAGATGCACTGTATAAAATAGCATTGGAAAAGAAATAATATGATTAGAACTGCCATACAGCTACACAAAGAATGAGGAAGCCTTTGGTATGAAAGCAATATATCTCTGTAATTAAGCAAAAAATCACAACCTAAGTATACATCGTATAGTAGTCGATATCAACTATACAATTTAGATAATTAAAAACAAAACTATGGAATTTGGAATTATGTTCTTCGCCAGTAGCGAAGATTCCTTATCAAACAATATATATGATTTGGTAAAAAAATGTACCATTTATGGGGATCAAAATGGTTTTTCATCGGTATGGGTACCCGAAAGACATTTTACAGAATTCGGAGGAGCTTATAATAATCCGGCTGTACTTCAGGCAGCATTGTCTAGTATTACGAACAGGATAAGACTCAATAGTGGTAGTGTGGTGATGGCACTTCACGATCCCATACGAGTAGCAGAGGAATGGGCAATGGTAGATAATCTTTCTAATGGAAGGGCAGGAATAGCAATTGCTTCTGGTTGGAACCCTAGTGATTTTGCTTTTTTTCCTTCCAATTATAAAAACAAACATGAGGTAATGCATAGAAACTTATCAGTGGTTAGGAAGCTGTGGAAGGGAGAAACCATTGATAGGTTGAGTGGTGACGGGAAGATGACTCCCATTCGCATTTATCCTTCATTAGTTCAAGAAGAAATCCCATTACATCTTACTGTAAGTGGAAACCCAGATGGATTTAGGAAAGGAGGAGAACTGGGGATTAATATTCTGACATCTGTATTAGATCAAACAGTGGAAGAGCTGGCAGAAAAAATTAAAATATACCGACAAGCAAGGCTTGAGCATGGTTTTGATCCAAAAGCAGGAAAAGTATCTTTAATGCTTCATACGTATATAGGAACAGATGATGAAAAAGCAAAAGAAGAAGCCAGAGATCCGTATTGTAGCTTTTTGAAACGAAATAGAAAACTCTTTGAAGGCTTGGCACATAATAGAGATCGAAGTTTTTCTCTAAGTAACTTAGAAGAGGATGAATTAGATGATTTTGTAGATTTTTTATACGATCGGTTTACAAATACGAAAGGCATGATAGGGGATAAAGAATCATGTCATGCATTAGTAAAAGAAGTTATGGAGGCAGGAGTAGACGAAATCGTTTGCCTATTGGATTTTGGTCCCCCAGCTGATAAAATTCTAGAGAATCTTCAAAATATAAAAGAATTAAAAGAGGCATATCAATTAGTTGAGGCCTGAAAATAGGGAGTTTCTTATCTCTTTTTTTATGAAGTAAACTACCATTAGTGCAAGTCCTAAGCATTTACAATCTCAATTACCAAATAAATAACCAGCATATATTAAAAGACGACTGTTTCTGGCAAAAATAGAAAGCCATTACAGCTTTGTTTATATCAATAATGTATTAAAACAAGTTCACACAATGAAAACAATAGCAAAAAAAACACCCATTATAGCGTATGAAGATATGCATCGCCTAAAAGAAGAGTTTCAGAAAAATAAGTACGTTAAACTCCCGGGCTTTTTTACCAAAGACAAGTTTCAGACACTATTTAATGAAGCCATACATTTATTAGATACATACTCCAAAAGAAAAGACTTTTTAATGGAGGATACGGAATTTACTCCAAGAAAAATTAGTACAGTATCAGGAAATGTTATATTCAATGAATCCTCAATGATTACAGAACTATATCAGGAAGAAGAATTGATTGCTTTTCTCGAAGAAATTTCTGGAGATAAGTTATTCCCAACACCTGATATTGCGGATAGACATGCAATACATCGACTCCATAAAAAAAATGATATTCATGGAGGACATGTTGACACATATCCGTTTGTATTAATTACCTGTTTGGAATCTCCCGGAAAAGATGGAGGAGGGGAATTAGAATATGTTCCCAATTCATTGGATATAAAAGACCTGGGAACTGATAAAGCTGTTCGAGGGTATCTGGATCAAGGCGAAAGCTATTTTATGAGAGCAAGTGATTCCGTACATAGAGTATTACCACTAAAAAAAGAAGTCAACAGGACGGTGGTGGTTTTTACATATGCAGATGAGGTATCCAAAGATATTATAGAGTCGTATTCATCAAATTTGTTATACGATTAAAAAAGAAAAAAAATCAGTTTAGGTATAAATAGAATATCTTTAGAGAAAGAAAATTAATGTATAAAGATTCATGAAGATTATAGCATTGCCATTTGCAGGAGGAAATAAGTATAGTTTTAGAAAACTAGAAAAACATGTTCCCCCTTCTATACAGTGGATAACATTAGAGTTACCAGGAAGAGGGAGTCGATTTAAAGAGTCACGTCTGGAAGATATTTCTCTGATGATAGAAGATTTGCTTAGGCAGATAAAACCTCATATAGAGGAAAGCCCTTATATGATATATGGTCATAGTATGGGGACATTGTTGGGATATGAATTAACAAAAGCATTAATGCAGTTATCATATAAGCTTCCGGAATGTTTATTTTTTACCGGGAGGGGAGCTCCGAATAAAGTCACCTTTACCAAGAAATCAACACTTCCCAAAGATGTTTTTTGGAAAGAAGTAGAAGAGATGGGTGGGTTACCCAAAGAGTTACTGGAGTATGAAGATCTTTTGGATTTGAATTATCCGATTCTCAAAGGAGATTTCAAAGCTATTGAAGACTACGTATTTACTCCAATGACTTCATTATTTCCAATGCCGTTATATGTCTGTATGGGAGAAGAAGAAATAGGAGAAGGTCCCGGAAAAACTTCAATTGATTGTATCAAAGCATGGAATGAAAAAACAGATGCTCCTCAAAAAATACAGTGGATGCATGGAGATCATTTTTTTATTCTGAAAAATCCCAAAGAAATTGTAGATAGAATTGTCAATGCATTTCATGAAGCAACTGGTGTCATAGCTAATTTTTAAGCATAAAATTACTTCGTACAGTCGGTATAACTTTTTCTGAATAGAGAAAACGTATTGAATAATGATTCCATTATTCAATACGTTTTTTTTATGAAGATAATTGTAATGAGATACGGGAAAAATTGAAATATTATCAGTGAAAACAGTATAATTTATTTAACATTTTTAATTTTTTTTTAACATTAAATAAAAGAGGGTGTTTCTTCTTTTTGTCTGTAAATCTGTGTTTTATGTGTAAATTAATAATGTTATACAAACCAAATTATCTAATTATTTAATATTTCACACAATGAAAAAAGCAGTTTTATTTTTAATGATGGGAGTATGCGTATTATTGTTATCATGTGATACGGATATTGCAACTTCCGAGAATCAAGTAATAGAAGGGGATCAGGATCAAAAAAAGAACGATAGATCATGGTATTCGGGAAAAGAATATTTTCTGGTAGCCAATAGAGGTTCTGCTACTGTGAGTGTTTTTAATGCAAAAAATACAGAATTTATCAAAGACATCACACTTCCTGATCCAGGAGCACAACCCACTTATTTAGCACATAGTAGAAGAAAAAGTAGAATATATGTGGGAGATTTCATTAATAAGAAAGTCGTGTATTATGATAGTGCTACTTTTGAGTTAGAGGGAGAAATTGATATAGAAGAAGGTGCTTTTCATATGTGGTTGAATGACCGTGTAGGACAGTTGTGGGTTAATAATATCGTATCAAAAACAACTTCTGTCATTGACTTGAATACCAATACAGTTATAGAAACATTGTCTTTGCCGGTGAATGAAATTCCGGAATTGACAGAAAATGCAGTACAGCATGATGTGACCATTTCACCTAGTGGAGTTGCGGCATATGTAACGATATTAGATGGAGCTGATAAAAGCTATGTAGTGATGTATAGTACGCGAACAATGAAATATCTAAAACATGAAGAAGTAGGGGGAGATGCCCATTTATTACCAGTTGGCTATAAATTATATGTGCCGGCTCAAAATGAAAATAAATTGACAGTATTTAGCCGTTTTAACCTGAGTAAACTGGGAGAAGTTCCGTTTGAGTCTACACATGGAGTAGCCAATAGCAGGCGATTTATCTTTACCACAGGAATTGGTGTAAATAAAATAGGAGTTTTAGATCGATATACGAATAAAGTAGTTTCTGAGATAACAACAACATATGATATACCTCACAATCTGGCAGTCAATAGGAGAGGAACCATTTTATTTTTGTCTCATTCAGGAGGGACAGCAACCAAAGTCGTTTTTTATCGCATAAAAAGAAATGGACAATTAGAAGAAATTTCAGCACATGATTCGGGAACAAATCCGTTTGGAGTTCTAAGCTATTAAGAAAGAAGGAAACTTATAAAAGCCGCTTATTCAAGTGGCTTTTTTTTATTTTTTAATATGTGTATTTGTTCCAAGGTACTGTGTAAGCGATCTTTTCGGGTGGTATCTCCTTCAATTTTTAGAACAGGACAGCTGAGTTTTTGTATCCATTGATGATGAATGCTGATACTCCTTCCTTCAAAATTAGGATCATCATATTGAGCTGCCCAATTTAGAAAATCAGAAGAGTTTTTCCGGATTGCTATATCAGTATTCAGGGAAGTTCCATAACGCAATTCTTCTCTTTTTCGCAAGCGTTCTAATCGAATGCCTGGAGGAATGTATAAAAATACAGCAAGCTCAAAAGCATGTTCCCATTCAGGCCCCCAGCTTACTAATGACCCACTAAGAACGACAGATGGATGTAAGGAATAATCTTTCCATAAGGCAAGATTACGCTCTTTAAGAGGTATTTTTAGCTGAAAAGGAGGAACTGTTTTTTTCCAGTAATAGTCATCAACATCTAAATGAGGGCAGGAAAGCACTTTTGCTAATTCTCTACCCAATGTGGTAGTACCAGAACCGGAAGCGCCAAAAATTATAATTTTCATGTTTTAGTAGCTTCAAAATCAATAAAGTGTAAAAATAAATTATTGTATGATAATTCTCCTTTTTTTTATTGTTGATAATGAAGTAAAAAAAAACACCTTTTTTGAGAAAAAATACATTAAAAGCCCCTTTAGATTCATAAAAATCAAATTAACAATTCGATAACATTTTTAGAAAAAAGTTATTGTAATTTTAAGATAACCAAATAATCAATCAGTATTAATAATAGGTACTTCAGTATAACCGCTGATTGTTTATAAACCAATTAAATTACTTTTTAAACCTAAACTAAACTTAATTATGAAAGAATCTCAATATATAGAATACTGATTTCTTTTTAATAAGGAGGGTTGTTTTTTCTTTATATAATATTATATGTAACCTCGATACTCTCCTTTTTAATACAACTATTACACCTAAAAAGTTTATAAAACAATTTGTTTCATAGCTCAGATATATTCTGTTGTTCTATTCGGTATACACGTAATTGTTTTTTATAAAAGTTCTCAATAAATAGATTAGAGAACAGAGCTTCTTTTGCTTTTTTAAAAAAAGAGAAGCAGGTTCAGTGTACATCATTTTATATGTATCGGATCATTGTACCTACTTCTGATTAAAATTCTTATGAACCTTTTTAACGCTGCCAGCATTATGAATTCACACAAGATTATAGCTATTACTCCTTTTGAGTACCCATGTTCAGATTTTCTTATAGCACTATTAGAAACAACTGCATTTCCCATTCTACATTTAGGATATAATAAAAAAATAGCAGAAGAAGCGATTTCATCAATTATTCGTAAGACCACTAAGCCTTTTGGAGTTTGTATGACTAAAAACGGAGTGATAGATCTATCACTTCCAGAACAGGTAACATTGGTTATCTCTGATACAATGACAGCTATTGATAATTATGAAAATAAAAAAGTCTTTATTCAGGCGAATAGTGCACAAGAAGGGATAGAAATAGCAAAAAAGAAGGCTGTTGATGGGCTTATTATCAAAGGGAACGAGTCTGGTGGTTTTGTAGGAGATACCTCCGCTTTTATCATGTTTCAGCAGTTAATAAATACAATAGAAAAACCCATATGGATTCAGGGAGGAATAGGAATGCATACAGCGCCTGCATTTATTTTATCTGGAGCAAGGGGAGTAGTTCTAGACAGTCAGTTAGCTCTTTTTTCTAAAGGAAGATTATCGGATGAAACTAAAAAAATACTAGAAAAGCCGGATGGTATTACTACCAAAATTATAGAAGGGAATAGAGTATTGGTTCGTCCGGATTCACCAGCTATTTCTTCCGGAAGTATAAGATCGTATCTGGGGGCACTCAATCACAAGGAAGGTTATATTTCTTTGGGGCAGGATGCTTCTTTTGCAAAAGGGTTCAAAGAGCGTTTCAGAAGTCTTAAAAAAATGATTTTTGGATTAGAAGAAGCCATTCATGCACATATTAAACAAGTAAAATCAGAATCGGTTTTGAAAGAAGGAAATCCTTTGGCAAAAGATTTGGCTATTCGATTTCCGATTGCTCAGGGACCAATGACCCGGGTTAGTGATACCCCGGAGTTTGCTAATTCGGTAGCAACAGCAGGAGGGGTCCCTTTTATCGCTTTATCTCTGGTCAAAGGAGAAAAAGCCAAGACAATGATCTCAGAAACTAAAGAATTATTAGGAAATAAAACATGGGGGGTTGGAATTCTGGGATTTGCTCCGGCAGAAGTAAGAGAAGAACAATTAAGTTATATAAAAGAAGCAAAACCTCCGGTAGTATTAATTGCAGGAGGAAGACCTTCGCAAGCAAAGCCCCTGGAAGCTATTGGAATCAAAACATTCTTACATGTTCCTTCTACCAGTTTATTAGATATGTATCTCAAAGAAGGAGCCAGAGGGTTTGTTTTTGAAGGTAGAGAATGTGGAGGGCATGTCGGACCACTATCGAGTCTGGTATTATGGGAGCGACAAGTAGAGCGATTATTACAAGAAGATAACCTGGAAGATATCCGTATTCTTTTTGCAGGAGGAATTCACGATGCAAGATCCGCAGCTATGGTAAGTACAATAGCAGCTCCATTAGCATTTAAAGGGGCTAAAATAGGGGTCTTGATGGGAACCTCATATCTCTTTACCCAAGAAGCCGTAGAAAGTGGTGCCATATTACCTCAATTTCAGCATCAGGCAATAGAAAAAAGTGAAACAACTTTACTGGAAACAGCTCCAGGGCATGAGACCCGTTGTCTAAAAACCCCTTATGTTGATTTTTTTACACGCGAAAAAAGAAATTATATCTCCAAAGGCACCGATAAAAAAGAAATATGGGCAGAATTAGAACAATTAAATGTCGGTCGATTGCGAATAGCTTCCAAAGGAATAGAAAGAAAAGGAAGTATACTGGAAAAAGTCTCTGATGCGGAGCAGCTACAGACAGGAATGTATATGATTGGCGATGTGGCAGCTTTGAGAGATAAAGTTACTACCATGGATCAGTTACACAAAGAGATTACTGAAGGTAGTATCGAGATGATACATAAGGCAAGCGTACCTGCGTACCCCCAGCGACATAAGAAATCTCTTGATGTAGCAATTGTAGGAATGTCATGTGTATTTCCCGAAGCTAAAAATCTGGACGAATACTGGACAAATATTGTTACAGGGAAAAACTGTGTAACAGAAGTTCCTGATGATCGATGGAATAAAGATATTTATTATAATAATGATTCGGTAGCATGCGATAAGTCGGATTCAAAATGGGGAGGATTTATTCCGGAAATAGATTTTGATCCTATGGAGTTTGGGATTCCTCCACAATCATTAGCCTCTATTGATGCTTCACAATTGTTGAGCCTGCTGGTTGCTAAGCGTGCATTAGAAGATGCAGGGTATTCGGATCATACTACAGAACGGGAAAATGTATCTGTAATTTTTGGAGCGGAAGGAGGAAATGATCTGGCGACAAGTTATGGATTCAGAGCATTTTACCCACAAGTATTTGGGACACTTCCTCCTGAGTTAGACGAAGCATTACCAAAGTTTACCGAGGACTCTTTTCCCGGGATTTTAGCCAATGTTATTTCGGGGAGAATTACGAATCGGTTAGACCTCGGAGGAAGAAACTATACTGTAGATGCAGCTTGTGCATCGTCTTTGGCAGCCTTAGAATTAGCCTGTCAGGAGTTGGTTTTAGAAAAATCAGATATGGTACTGGCAGGAGGAACGGACCTACATAATGGGATCAATGACTATTTAATGTTTTCCAACACCCATGCATTGTCAAAAAAAGGAAGGTGCAAAACCTTTGACAAAGAAGCAGATGGGATCGCATTGGGAGAAGGCGTAGCAGTAGTCGTACTAAAAAGATTGGAAGATGCAGAGAGAGATAACGATCGTATATACGCTGTTATCAAAGGAGTGGGAGGAGCAAGTGACGGAAAAAGTTTGGGACTTACTGCTCCCAGAAAAACAGGGCAGCTCAGAGCTCTGGAGAGAGCCTACGAACAAGCAGGGGTTTCCCCTGGAGAAATCACTCTGATAGAAGCACATGGAACAGGAACTGTAGTAGGTGATAAAACAGAAATCAGTGCATTAGATACCTTGATGGTACAGGCAGGTGCTTTAAAAAATCAAGTGCAGTTAGGGTCGGTTAAGACGCAAATAGGGCATACTAAATGTGCAGCGGGGTTAGCAGGTCTTATTAAAACTGCTTTGGCATTATATCACGGAATAAAACCTCCGACAATTCAGTTAGAAAATCCGAATCCGTTTTATAATAAAACCACCAGCCCTTTTTCATTTAATATTACAGCCGGATTATGGAATGACGAAAAGAAATATGCGGGAGTAAGTGCATTTGGATTTGGAGGAACTAATTTTCATACGGTTTTAGAAGCTTCCAGAAAAGAAATATCTCCAAAGTCAGTATTGGAAGTTTGGCCATCAGAATTATTAGTATTCAGAGGAACAACCTATGAAGAAGCGATGATAGTTCTTAAGAAAACAGTAGCTATACTTTCGGTAAATGAAACACTGAAACTAAGAGATATCGCTTATAGTCTCTTTCGATATAATGAAGCTCCGATTCAGGTTACTGTAGTAGCGAGTACGCCCTTGGATGCTTTGCAAAAAATGGAAAAAACCTTGGTGTCAGAAAAAGTATCCGGAGTATATAGAACCCATCCTCAAAAAGGAAAAGTAGCCTTTATGTTTCCAGGTCAGGGAAGCCAGCGAGTGAATATGGCCAAAGCTCTTTTTGTGTCCTTACCATCTATGCGAAAAATAATAGAACAGCACCAAGAGCTGGAGCAGCTGGTATTTCCAGCTACTGTTTTTGATACAGACTCTAAAAAGGCACAAAAAGAAGCGATCAAAAGTACGGAGGTAGCGCAACCTCTTTTAGGAATTGTAGATATGGCTATAGCCTCGTTTTTAAAGCAATTGGGAATTGTCCCGGATATGGTGGCAGGTCATAGTTATGGAGAATTACCAGCCCTGTGTTTTGCCGGAGCTATCAAACAAGAAACATTAGTTCCGTTAAGTATTCATAGAGCACAGGCAATTTTAGACGCTATAGAAGAAGATCCCGGAACCATGTTGTCTGTATCTATAGCAAAAGAAAGACTGGAAGAAATAATAGCTACAGAAGAAGGAGTAACCTTGGCAAATAATAATGCTCCGACACAACAAATTGTAGCAGGTACGACAGCGGCGATAACAAAACTGGAAAAGAAATTAAAAGATCATAAAATAGCTTGCAGGAGAATAGAAGTCGCTTGCGCATTTCATAGTCCTCTTATTAAAAAAGCAAAAGAAAATTATCTGCGGTATTTAAAAACCATCGATATAGAAGTACCAAAATATCAGGTTTGGTCCAATACAACAGCAACACATTATCCTACAAGTAAAGAAGCTATAAAAGAAAGGTTGGCGGATCATCTGATACAACCTGTAAAATTTCAGGAAGAGGTGCAGCAAATGTATGATGACAATGCGAGAATATTTATAGAAGTAGGACCGGGGAATGTATTGACCTCATTAGTAAAAAGCTGTCTGGGTAATGAAGTAATTGCAATTGATACAGAACATCGAAATCAGGAAGGAATTCCATATCTGTTGCATGCAATCGCCCAATATATAGCCACCGGAAAAACGATTCTCTATGAAAAACTATTCGAAGGAAGAAAAAAGGCACTGATAGATCTAGATCAACCAGAACATTATAAGAAACCAAAAACAACCTGGTTGGTGAATGGACATTATACAAGACCTCTCTATGGAGAGATGCCTAAGCATGGAGCATTCCCAATAACATCCGCAATTCAGTTACATAACGCCAAACAAACAACAATGTATACTCCTGATATCACACAAAGAGAAGCTCTGATTCACGAATATCTATCCAATGTAAAATCCATGGTAGATGCTCAGCGAGATGTTATTCTTGGATACTTGGGGCAGCCTGTTCCCGGACACTATGAAGGTTCGAAAGAAGTAATGCATACAATTGAAGCTCTCAAAAGAACACCACAAAATGGGCAAGTTCATAGTAATGAAACTCCTGTTAAAGAAGTGCAAAGAGAAATAGATGTCAAGACTGTTCTACTGAGTATTGTAGCTGATAAAACAGGGTACCCGGAAGAGATGTTAGGAATGGAAATGGATCTGGAAGCAGATTTGAGTATTGATTCTATAAAAAGAATGGAGATCATTGGGGCATTAAAAGAAACATTAGGAGGGTTACAGGTAGCAGGTAAAACAGAAGAAGAATTGATAGAAGAACTGGCAGCAATCAAAACGCTAAAAGGATTGATCAATTGGTTACAGGAACACAATCAGAAAAGTAAAGAAACTACGGATATTACTGTAGCCGCAACTGAAATGCCTAAAAAGAAAAATGTACAAGAAATATTAATAGCGGTCGTATCAGATAAAACAGGATATCCGGAAGAGATGTTGGGAATGGAAATGGATCTGGAAGCAGACTTGAGTATTGATTCTATAAAAAGAATGGAAATTATAGGAGAGTTGAGAACGGCTTTGGGAGGTTTTGAAGTAAAGGGTAAAACAGAAGAAGAATTGATAGAAGAGTTAACAGCGATTAAAACCATACAGGGATTGATCACCTGGATCTCCAATAATGATATTTCAGATACTTCAACTGATCACATAATGGAAGAACAGGCTTCAGTTACAAAAGAAAATATACTGACACGCCAAAAAATCACTTTGACCAGGCAAGCGGGGGCTCCAAAAGAAAAAAGAATATTGGAGGGGAAGAAAATTGCTATAACGGACGAAGGGAGTAGCCTGGTTCAAACCATAAAAAAACAACTGGAAGATAAAGGAATGTTAGTAACCATTGTGTCAGAAAATGAAGAACTGCATACATATGATGGTTTGATATTACTAGACATATTAACATCTCCCAAAAGACCTAAAATCACCGATTTTGTATCACAGGTACAGCAGTTAGATGCTAAAAAAGCAATATGGGTATATGCGGTATCTGATCTAAAAAGTTATTTGGAGACATCAAAAGATCTAAAAATGCTAAGAAACTTTCAGGGATATGCCGGTTTCTTAAAAAGTTTGGATAAGGAGTGGGAACAAGTACAATGCAAAACCATAAATCTGGAGACCCAATTATCCGAAGAACGCATTGCAGAAATACTAATAGATGAGTTAGTACTAGTGGATGATCATGCAGAAGTTTTTTATGATGATACAGAGCGGAAAACATTTGAGTTAGTCCGGGAAACATTAACGAATCAATCAACACCTGAGATGACTATTGATAAAGATGGGGTCGTTCTTGTTCTAGGAGGAGCTCAGGGAATAACAGCGGAGATGATGGTGCGCTTTTCTCAGGAATATCCGTGTAACTATGTGCTGGTAGGAAGATCTTCAGATCCTAGAAAAGAAAAAGAAGATCGTTGGACAACCACCTATTCAATAGCAGAAATCAAAAAGAAACTAATCCAGGAAGGAATATTAAAGAAACCGGCACAGATAGAAGCAAAAGCAAAGCAATTGTTCAAAAGGAATCAAGTGCTACGCACCATAAAATCCTTAGAGAAAAATGGCGCCATAGTCACCTATCATTCGATAGACCTCAGAGTAGAAAAGAGGCTGGAAGAATTAATAGATTCCCTGTATGACCAATTTGGAAGAATAGATGGGGTCATCCATGGCGCAGGACTCTTGGAAGACAAATTATTTCAAAACAAAACCATAGAATCTTTTGAAAGAGTATTCACGACGAAGGTTACCCCGCTTAGAATCATCGCAGAAAAATTGAGAGAAGATGTACAATTTGTGGTATTGTTCTCCAGTGTAGCATCCGTTTATGGAAATAAAGGACAAACTGATTATGCTGCAGCCAATAGCGTGTTGGATGAATATGCCTGGGAATTAAAAGAACGCTTACAAGGAAAAGTGATCTCAATCAATTGGGGACCCTGGAAAGGAGCAGGCATGGTATCCTCTTCCCTAGAAAAAGAATACGAACGTAGAGGAATAGGCTTGATTCCGCTGGAAGAAGGAATAGAAACTTTTATAAATGAAGTAAAATACGGAACAGATAGTCAGGTATTGATCATGGCTGAGTAAAGAATAGTTCACACAATAAAAAAACCATGACGAATAAAACTGATATCGCTATAGTAGGAATGTCCTGTGTTTTTCCCGGAGCAGGAGATATAGACACTTTTTGGTCAAATATTATTAATAAAGTAGATGCCATAACAGAAGTCCCTGACCATCGATGGGATAAAACATATTATGATCCTTCTTCCTCTGCAATAGATAGATTTTATTGCAAAAGAGGTGGTTTTGTAGATGAATTTGCAGCATTTGACCCGGTAGCTTTTGGAATTTTACCCATAGCTGTAGAAGGGATGGATCCTGATCACCTGCTATCATTAAAAATGGCAAAAAAAGCTCTGGATGATGCAGGGGTTTTTGAGAAAAATATTGCGCTGGACAAAGCCGGAATTATTTTAGGGAAAGGAAACTATCCAGGAATACGTTCTTCCATGGTATCAGAAAAAATGAGAACCGGAGAGCATTTGGTTACTTTATTAAAAACAGTACTTCCTGATATTGCTCCCTCAGAATTAATCAAAGTAAAAGAAACATTTTTAGCACAAACAGGACGCTATGGAGCAGATACCACAATGGGGTTAATCCCTAATTTGGTAGCATCATTAATAGCCAACAGGTTGGATTTTGGAGGGACGGCATATACTGTGGATGCAGCATGTGCCAGCTCCTTGATAGCCATTGACCATGCCGTAAGAGAACTCAATTCAGGAAGATGTGATCTTGTTCTTGCGGGAGGGATTCATCTATGTCAGAATGAGAGTTTTTATAGCCTTTTTACCCAATTAGGAGCTTTATCAAGAAAGCAACAGATCAGACCATTTGATAAAGAAGCAGATGGTCTTGTTATTGGAGAAGGGTGTGGAATGGTTGTCCTGAAAAAAATGGAAAAGGCACTAGCAGATAACGATAGAATATACGCAGTGATAAAAGGAGTGGGAATTGCTAGTGATGGAGCAGGAACAAGCCTGATGAGCCCGTCCGTATCAGGACAAACCAAAGCAATTGAACAAGCCTGGGAAAATGCAGGAGTCGATAAAACAAATATAGGGTATATAGAAGCGCACGGTACAGCAACAGTATTAGGAGATAAGACAGAAATAACAACCCTTAAACAGGTGTTTGGAGAGAAAGAAGGAACCTCGCAAGTCGGTTTAGGAACCGTCAAGTCTATGATAGGTCATACAATGCCAGCTTCAGGAATTGCAGGTGTGATTAAAACAGCACTGGCTTTATATCATGAAAAACAACCTCCGACATTACATTGTGATGAACCCTTAGATATATTATCGGGGAGTAAATTCTCAATTTTGCAAGAAGAAATTGACTGGAAACAATCTGATACGCCTCGATATGCGGGTATCAATGCGTTTGGGTTTGGAGGGATTAATGCCCATGTCGTATTAGAGGGAGGAGATATTGCTAAGAAACAAAATGCTTCGCAAATAGAAAGTAACATAGAGAAAGACCCTGTGCTTTTATTAAAAAGAACCTCCGGGAGTGCATTAATCCATGCATTGGAGAATGAAGAAACGGAACTGGGAAGAGGAGATCACCGTATTGTATTGTTCAACCCTACTCCTGAACGCATAAAGAAGGCAATTAAGATTATAAAAAGAGGTCGATCCTGGAGAAATAGAAATGACATTTGGTATACGAGTACTCCTTTACTTCAAAATGGAGAAAAAGTATGTTTTCTTTTTCCGGGGCTGGATGGATTGGAAGATAGTACGACAGAAGATGTTTGTCGTTATTTTGATATTCCTGCATTAACGTATCAAAAGAATACAGAGTTGGTAGGCTCTGTAATGAGTGTATTTGCCTGTAGTATTATTTTAGATACGGCTCTTAAAAAAATGAATATAACTCCAGATGTGATAGCAGGTCATAGTCTGGGAGAATGGGTTGGATATATGTCTTCAGGAATTTGTGAAAAAGAAACCACCTTACAAACATTATCAGAACAACGATTGAGCTCTATAAGTGTTCCGGATGTGTTTTTTCTGGTAGTTGGATGTGGTTTAGAGAAAGTTCGTCCAATTATTGAAGGGATAAAAGATATATACCTTTCTCATGATAATTGTCATCACCAGGTAATTCTTTGTGGTAAAAAATATGCGCTGGATATCTGCAAAAGAATATTGGACGAGGCACAAATATTCAATCAGGTATTGCCGTTTCAGTCCGGTTTTCACTCTCCTTTTTTTCAGGAGTATGCCAAAGAACTGGAAGATATTAATGTTTGTATACAAAACGCTCCCCGTATTCCTATTTGGTCTGCTACCACTGTTGCTCCATATCCGGATGATATCGAGGGAATAAAAGAATTATCCGTTGATAATTTGTTAAAACCAGTACGTTTTAGAGAGTTAACACAAAAATTGTACGAAGAGGGAGCGCGTGTGTTTATACAAATAGGAGGAGGAGGATTGATAGGCTTTACAGATGATATACTGAAAGGAATGCAATATTCGGGAATATCGGCAAGTAGTACAAAACGAACGGGAATTAATCAGATTCAGCGAGTGATAGCAGCTTTGTTTGTAGAAGGAAGAGAAGAAGGGATTTCATTCTTGAATCGTATAGAGAAAGAAGTAAAAAATAAAGAAATTAAACTGGCATTAGGGCAAACGTTGATCAAGGATTTTGGAGATATAAAAATTCCTTCAAACTATGAGAAACGAATTCCTACTCATGAGAAAGTTACCCATAAACACCCGGTATTGAAACAGTTTCAGGAAAATTTTGAAAGCATTCAGAAAGCACAGTTAGCAATTACTGAGGTACTGGAAAAACAACTAAAAACAGCAGGGGAGAAGCATCATTATCTGAAATTGACTGATAGAGATACTGTTTTGACAAAAGAACCGATTCCTGAGGATTTCTCTAAGACAATAGAGATCTCTTTAACGAAATACCCCGAGCTGAAAGACCATGCAATGTATGAACAACGAGAAGGATGGATATATCCAGAAGATTTCTTTCCCGTAGTTCCCATGACCATGCTTATTGAGATTATGGCAGAAAGTGTATTGGAGCAGACTGTCGCTAAAAAAATCATTGCGATAGGAGATGTACAGGCATTTAAATGGATGGAAGCAGCCAGTCCTGTACATATAACGCTCAGTGGAACCTGGAAAGATGCGAATAATGCCGTAGTTTCTTTTGGAGAGTATGCTACAGCAACGATCAGCATAGGTGATGAATATAAAACACCTCCCTATACTAAGATTGAAGATTTGGGAGAAGAGAGACCAGCCCCATTAACAGAAAAGCAGGTGTATGAAGAACGTCATATGTTTCATGGCGAAGCCTATCAGGGAATTCGACAGTTTTTGCAAAACGGAACCAAAGGAATGAGTGCGTTAATCTCAGGAGGAACAGGAAAAGGTTCTTTACTTGATAATGCAGGACAACTATTCGGATTATGGTGCCATTGGGGGTTATCTGATGATTATGTGGCATTCCCAATGAAGATCAGAAAGATTCAGTTTTTTGATGATTTTCTGAAACAAGACGGAATTATAAAATGTGTATGCAGACTGGAAAAAGAAACTGACGAAATATTGATTGCTAAAATGATTCTTTACAAAGGAGATCAGGTATGGGCGACCATTACAGGTTGGCAAAATAAACGACTGGGCTTTGATGCTATTATGTCTAAAACTTATAGATCAATACGAGCACATAAATTGTCAGATGGAATTTTGCCAGGAATCTCATTATTTCACGGACACTATAAGCGAGTTACTGCCTGGGGGTATGTCATGAGACGTTACCTGAATTCTAAAGAAAAAGAAGTGTTTAATTCGTTAAAGCTTTCTCAACAACGTTCTTGGTTAATGGGAAAAGTAGCTATCAAGGATGCAGTGTGTAAGTATATTGCTGATACGACAGGAAATCAGTTGTTCCCAGGGGAGATAACAGTACATTCTGACCCTTCGGGAAAACCATATGTTACCGGAGAAGGAAATGAGTTGGAGGGAATCCATGTCTCTTTATCACATAAAGAAAAACTGGCAGTAGCCACTGTTTCATCAATCAGAAATCCGGGCATCGATTTAGAAGAAATAAAAGATAGGGGAGAAGGCTTTATAGCAGTTTCATTTCATGAGCAGGAAGTTGCTCTTCTGTCAGAAAAAGAAGCTTATTGGGAATGGATCACCAGAGGATGGTCGGCAAAAGAAGCTTATGGAAAATCAATGGGAATAGGATTAGGAGGAGCTCCTAAAAAAATAAGAATAAATGAAATTAAGGACGAGCGTATCAAAATAGAAGATACCTGGATTCAAACAAAACGATATAAAAACTATATAATAGCATGGATAAAGTAAACGAAAGACCTGTTACAGCAGACGGAATATTACTACAGTTAAAACAGATGATAATAGAGGTAGTAGGCGAAGATTTCTTAAGTCTGGAAGATATTAATGAAGATTGCTCATTTACGGACGATCTGGAGATGGAGAGTATTGAAATTGTACAATTTGCAGATAAGGTAAAAGGCATGTATGGAGAACATGTAGATCTAGCAGGTTGGATGTCCTCTATGGAAATGGAAAAGATTTTTAACCTGACATTAAAAGAGGTAGTTGCTTACCTGGAAAAAGCAATATTAGCCACTAACTAAAAAAATAGCAATATGGCAATTATCACTGTTAATAATGTAAAGTTTCATGTACAGGAGCTTAACCCTTCAGGTTCTCAAACCATTGTAATGGTATCAGGAATGGTAAGCACATTGGCACAATGGTATTTTACATTAGCCCCTGTATTAGCCAAAAAATATCATGTACTGATGTTTGATCTAAGAGGACATGGAAAAACAGAAAAAGTAACCTATGGGTATGATTTGACAACAATTGCATCAGATGTGATTGGTCTTATGGATCGCAAAAAAATAGCAAGAGCTCATATTTTAGGATATAGTTTTGGAGCGCAAACAGCGCTAAAATGCGCAATACAATTTCCAGAACGATTCGATAAAATCGTTCTTATAGAGTGTCCTAGTACACAGCACACTATGATCCATCGATATATGAAAGAAAATAAGATCACAGATATCGAGAAGGTGAAAAGAGAACTCCCTAATGATGTATTAAAAAGATATAACATAGAAAGAGAAACTGCTTTTGTAGAAGGGCAAACAGATAAGAAGAGAAAATTTTTGGGAATTTCAATGTTCAAAACATTCGAATTCTTGTGTCAGCAGACAACCTTATTAGAAGATTTACTCAGCGAAGATATTTTTCCCGAAGAAGATTTAGAGAAAATTACATCCGAGGTATTACTCCTGTTTGGAAAAGAATCTGATTGTCTCAAAGAAGCAGAAAGGCTACATAATCACATAGAAAGTACATCGTATTTCCTGAAAAATGGAGGACATTGGTTTATTATGGAAAATCCCGGAGATAGCTTTGATAATATCTTACATTTTTTGCAAACCCCAGTAAGAGAATTAATCAACTAGTAATAGCGTATAGACATTCACTTATTAATATGAACTAACAAAATAGTAAATCACAATGGCAAAGTTTTTATTTATAGTTCCTCCGTTTTGGGGACATATCAACCCTACTTTGAGCTTGGGAATTTCTTTACTGGAGAAAGGACATCAGGTAGGATGGGTTAGTATTACTGATTTTTCGTATTTACTACCTGATGAAGCTATTTTTTATCAGATAGAAAAGGAAAAATATAAAACCAAGGAAGATGAAAAGAAGTATCTGGAGGAAATGTTTAAAGATATTCCCAGAACATTTGGATTAAAAAGCGTAAAAGTTCTGTTTGAAGATGTACTGGTGCCATTAGCACGATATATGAGTAAGCATATACCTGAGTATATCGAAGCGTTTAAGCCAGATGTAATTATTTCAGATCATCAGGCATTTGCAGGAGCAATTTATGCGTATAAAAATAAGATTCCGTATGTGACCTCTCTCAGTGCTCCTACAGCAATAATGCCCTCTGAAGAATATCCGAAATTTGTAGAGTGGGAAGCTTCAAAGGTAGTAGGATTACAACAAGAATTAGGAGTATTGACAGATCAACCAATTGTCTGTTCAGAAACCTTATCAATGGTATTTGCGTCATCGATGTTTTTGGGTGCAAATGATCTGGATAAACGATACCAGTTTTTTGGTCCTTCTATAGGAAAACGTCCTTCTGATATGGAATTTGACTTTGATCGATTACAAAAAAGTAACCACAAAAAAATATTAGTTTCCATAGGGACTATTTTTCCGTCAGAAATAATGAAAGATTTTCTGTCAAAGGTAATCGCAGTTATGGGCAATACAGATACGATTGTGGTGGTAATTTCAGATCCGGATTTATTCGAAGAATGGCCGGATAATTTTATTGTCCAAAAAAGGATTCCTCAATTAGAAGTATTGCCTTATCTGGATGGAGTAGTCTGTCATGCCGGGTACAATACTGTTAGTGAGAGTATAGCCAATGGTTTGCCTCTTGTTGTACTACCGATTGCGTTTGATCAATCTCGAGTCGCAGAAAGAGTAGATGCATTAGGTTGTGGGATTCGATTGCGTTTCAAACGATTAAAGGAAGAAGAATTGGAAACAGCTATAACCTCTATATTGACGAATGCTTCTTATCGAATGGCAGCAGAAAATGTGAGAGATTCTTTTGTAGCCACAGGAGGCATTGAAGCAGCGGTAAAACAATTGGAAAGATTGGTACCACAACAAGTAGCACTTTGATCTATAATCTTCTTAAGACCTGAAATTAGTATGCTGACCGTATTAAAGAATCATGAACCATTACGTAAGTTCTTATTTAAAAGGGCTGTTGTTAATGGAATTTTTAATTGTATTTTGAATTATTTGATACAATATTACTCCTTGTTAAAGTTCGAATCGCTGGCGTTTTTTGAAGGAGAGCAATCAATGGCTAAGGTATTTTTACCCTTACTGTTTTTACTTCCGTTTTTTGTGACCCTGGATGTAGTAAAAAGAACGTATAAGGAAATCGAGAAAGAAAAATTGTCAATATTACATGAAGAAGATTTTAAGTGGTTGCGATTTGCCAGAATTCAAGGGGTGAAAAACGGTGGAATAGCCATAGGAATAGGCTTTGTACTATTATTGGTTACCTTGCAATTATTACCAGAGGGCTTTAGATTTGATAAAGCATACATTCTCGGAGTAGTTCCCGTATTAGCAGGGGTTTTGGCAGTAGTATATACATATTTACCCATTATTGATTTGCGAAAAAAGCAGAAACTAATTTTTTGATTTGGGCTGGATTTCTAGCCTGAATCCTTTATTGTGAATATTGATGATTTCAATCTGGAAATTAGGGTCTTCTTTTAAGTGCCCTCTGAGTTTGGTAATAAAAACATCCATACTCCTGGTAGTGTAATAATCGTCAGATTTCCATATAGAAAGAAGCGTTTTTTCTCTGGGAAGTACTTGCTTTCTGGCATCATACTCACATAACAATCGAAGCAATTCAGCTTCTGTTGGAGTTAGTTTTTTTGTTTTTTTATCGAGAAAAAGTTGCCTGGTTTCATAATTAAACTCGAAACTACCAATAGTATATAAAAGAGGCGTAGTTACCTGTTTAATAGCATTGTTTCTATGAATGACAATAGAAATCTTCATCAGCAGTAACTCGGAGTCAAACGGCTTAATGAGATAGTCATCTGCTCCTATCTGGTAACCTCTAAGCTGGTCTTCTTTTAAGGCTTTAGCAGTTAAAAAAATAAAAGGTATCCCAGGGTACCTTTTTTTTATTTCCTCTGCAAGAGTGAACCCATCTTTTCGCGGCATGTTTACATCCAGAATGCACAAGTCAAATTTTTTATTAGTAATAGCAGTGATGGCTTGCACCCCATCAGGAGCCAACGTAACTTCATACTCATGTAATTCCAGATAACTTTTCATCAGCATACCAAAACTGCTGTCATCCTCGGCTAATAAAACTTGAAATTTATCTTTGTAAACGGTTGTCATAATTAAGATATTGGTAATACAATTTCAAAAGAGCTTCCCTTTCCTTTTTCGCTTTCTACATTAATTTTTCCTTTAAAAAAATGAATAATATTTTCAGCGTAATTAAGCCCAAGCCCAAATCCTTTTACATCGTGTAAGTTTTTGGTAGGAATACGGTAGAATTTTTCAAAAATATGCTTTTTTTCAAGGGCAGAAAAACCAATTCCTTTATCTGTAATTTTAATATGTAATGAGTGGATCGTATTATAAGTTTGAATGGTAATATCTGGCGTGTCTAAAGAGTATTTATTCGCATTGTCCAGAATATTAGAAATCGCCTGATATAGTAAAGCCTCATCCGCAAATAACGTCATTTTTGTAGCAGCGAGATCAACCGTGATTTTTCCTCCTCTCTCCTGAACAGGCAGAACCCATATATCTAATAACTGTTTGATAAGCTGATGCATGTCTACATGTTCTAGGTTAAGCCTCCAGTGACCTCTGTCTAATTGTGCGTGTTCCAGAATGGTATTGACCATTTCATTAATTCGAATACTTTCTTTGCGAATAATTTTTGTAAAATTTTGAATTGCTGCTGGTTTATTGATGATATGAGCATTCTCGATATTGTCCACTCCTAGTAGAATATTAGCGACAGGGGTTTTGAATTCATGTGTCATATTATTGATGAAGCTGGTTCTCATCTCAGATAATTTTTTTTGTTGCAAGGCAAATCGTAAGAGATAGAAGAAGCTTGCCGAAATCAAAAGTAACAGCGCAATAGATAATGCGATGACAGTTTGTATCTTTTGTAGGATAAACCGGTCCTCTTTTTGCAATAAGAGGTGAAAGCTCTTGTCTTTTTTTACTGAAGCCTGAAATGGTTTTTGATATGTGGTTTGACTTAGGGTAAGTGTATCGATTTGCTTATCGGATAAATAATCCCATTTCTTTTTATTTTTATTATAGACGCCAAACTGGAAAGGAAGAGAAACTCCAAATTTTTTTAAGGATACCGTTAGCATACTATCCAGATTAAAAACTTTGTAATCCCTACATTTTACACACTGTTGCGTGATAGTAAGTTCGACTTCTTCCAGTAGATTGGGAAATGCAAGGCTGTCTTTTTTGAAAAATTGATTGATTTGTCTGAATTGCTCCTTTCTTACAGCGAATAATTGATTGTCAAAAGTGACATCCTTTGTTTGTTCTTTTTCGATTCTATAGCTCCCGTAAAAATTATAGGTAGAATCAGGAGAGTAATATTCATATTCATATTCGATATGGTCATCAAGAAGAATTATCTGACGGTTTTTAATTGATAGATTTAGATCAAATTCTGATAAAGCTTTATGAACATTTTCTTTAAACTCGTTATGTTCTTTGGTATAGGAATGAGAAATCCAATACCCCTGTAATATTAAAATACTGATGATAGAAAGAAGAATTAAAGTACTTAACCAGTATGTCAGTTTTTTATTTTTAATCATAAAGGCAAAATTAATAAAGAAGGTTCTATGTGCTAACTGATTAAGGTTTTGTTAACAAAGATTAAGGTTTTGTAAATCAGTAATTTCTTTGCGTTTAGCTATTGACGAAATATCATTAAAAAAATAGAAGGAAAACGCACTTGTTCTTTCCCTATATATTAACTTTTCATTAAAATGGATTAAAATTCTATTAAGGAAATCCGCGATTTTCGTCTCTATTTTTGCTTCCGAAAGAATTTCAACATCAGCATTGTTATAATGAAGGCGTAGAAGGATTCATGTCTTATAGGTATCAGTGGTACCAGAAGCCATTTTAGTGAATGTCTGCTTCTTTTTGTAATAAACGGCAGATGGATTAAATGATAAAGAATAAAGAAATGAAAAAAGTGAATACCCCATTGATGATAGGCCTCTTGTTATGCTTTTGTAGTATAACGTTATATGGTTCTAATACAATTAAAGGAAGTGTTATAAACCAAAAAACAAAAGAAGGAATTCCTTATGTTAATGTAGGGATATTTGATAAGAATATAGGAACGGTAACTACCGAAAACGGAGAGTTTGAACTTATATTAAATTCTCAATATTTGGGAGAGTTTGTCACTTTTTCAAGTATTGGATTTAAAACAAAAGAGATTGCCGTTTCTGAATTGCTTAAGAAAGAAACGCCGGTAATAATTGTATTAGAAGAGAAAGAAACGATATTAGATGAGGTACTAATTTCTGTAAGAAAAAAAAGAAAATATAAAACGAGAACATTAGGAATCAAACGTGCCTCCAGTTATTACCTGGGCTATATAGGAGGAGAGAAAAAAGCTGGCGCAGAGATTGCTAGGAAGATGCATCCCCGGGGACGCGCTACCATAGTTTCTGCTTCAGTGTATGTAAAAAACATGGATATAGAGAAGAAACCATATACATTAAGACTTAATGTATATGATGTCGATAAAGAAGGAAACCCAGGTAATATACTTCTTAGTGAGCCAGTATATATAACATCTACACGATCAGATGGATGGTTACGTCATACTTTTAAGGAGAAAATCGTTGTCGAAGCGCCTTTTTATATCTCTTATGAATGGTTGACAACAGGGAAAGCAACACCATTTATAGCTCTAAAAGGGTCGTTATACACGGGGGACGCTATACGAACACGCTCCATTAGTTTAGGAAAATGGAAGAAAGAAAGAGGATTTAATTTTGCGATACAAAGTGTTGTATTGAAATAAGAAACGCTTGTATATTTTTTTAATATGCTATAGAAAAGTTGTACGACCTATTTGTTGTACAACTTTCTTTTATTTAGAAGTGTCTTTTAAGTACCTTGCAGGAACGGTTATATTGACGAGGGAAAACATTAAGAATGTATAAGGAAAATTAGAAATTAATTTCGTGAAAAGTAGTACTGTAAAGGAAATAAAATCAGCACTGTCAGAATACTCGAATAGTGAATTGATTGCCATTTGTCTTCGTTTGTCCAGATTCAAGAAGGAAAACAAGGAACTATTAACATATTTGTTGTTTGAGGCTGCTGATGAAGAGGAATTCATTACTCAAATTAAAGAAGAAATGGATGAAGCGTTTGAAATGATTAATACACAGAGTATGTATTATATAAAGAAAAGCATACAGCGGATTCTAAGAACGAATAAAAAATATATCCGATACTCATCTGTGGTTGAAACCGAAATAGAAATACTTTTACATTTTTGCCAAAAGTTACAAGCATTTCCAATAGATATACTGGGGCATAAGGTGATTAACGGAATGTATGTACGAGAGTTGAAAAATGCCCGAAAAAAAATAGCAACGCTTCACGAGGATTTGCAATATGATTATAATCAATTTATAGAAGCTACTTTTAGACAGTAGTTTTTCTAAAAACAAAAGAAATCAAACGAGGAAGAGTAGTTGTATCATCAGCATCAAACCATTCATCTATTTTTTCAATACTGAAACCATTTCGAATGGCACAATCAGTATATTCTGAGACATGATGAGTAAAACACTGCAAAATATTGAGCTGCCCTTTATCTGTAAACCGCGCTTTACTTCCTGAATATTGTTTAAACGGATGTAATTCACATAAGAAAAACAAACCATTTTTTTGTAACTTTTGTACTGCTTGCCGAAAAATAAAATCAATATCCTGAATGTGTTCTAATGTCAGACTACAGGAGATTAAATCAAATGTGTTATCGGCTACAGGCCATACTTTTGTTAGATCTGATTGTACAAAAAGAACGTTGTTATCCTTAATTTTTTCCTCGGCTTTTCTCAACATTTCAACAGAAAAATCAAGTGCAGTAAGTTGGGTAGCCTTATGTCGGAGCCAGGTAGTATTTTTTCCAGTTCCGCATCCCAGTTCCAGTATAAAAGGGTATTCTTTTGATTGTAAAGTGGTCAGAGCAGCTGTTTTTTCCAGGTCTCTTGTCTTATTAGGCATATCATCATAATGACTAGCCCATAAATTGTATGCATTTTCTGTATTCATCATCCTTGATTTTGTGTTTTAAGATAATGAATACGAATGTTTTTATTCGATAAAAAATGAATGAATTTATCAAGGGGACGGATGTATTCGTTTTTCCCTTATTTTTTTGTTTTCCCTACTACAAAAGTAAAATTTATATGGGAAGTACGCAATATTTTGAAGGTATTTACTAGTATAAAAATGTATAACGAAAAGATCGATACCTATAGTAGTTTTTGTTACAGGAAACACGTAAAACCCTTTCGTGGGATATACGAGAGGGTTTTCAGTATGTTTTGATATTATTTACAGCTTATAAAAAGCATCTGAAATAATATAAGCCAGTGTATTAAAGAAAAGATTTTATTTATATATCAGTTGCTCCTTTTAATCGCTTTTCGATTTTTCGTTTCTTTTCAGTAAGCAATTTCATGATATCCATTAATTTGGTATCTTTTGTTTCTTTATAAATCTCATTGATTGCTAAAATCAATTCTTTTGCTTCTCTAGAAGCTGCTACTCTATCACTTGTAGACATATGGCTCATCTTTCTACTTTCGAATTCTAAGGCTCTTTCTATTAATTCCATGTCTATTTTTTTATAAAATTACAAAATGTTTAATATTTTTATTCATAACTTATACAAAACACTTCTTATTTGGATTCATTATGAATAATATAGTCCATTTCCGGTATTCGGGAACGAATATAATAGGAAGAATATTTTTTTCAGTATAAAAACACCCTTTTTTTCTTTTTTAGCAGATCAAAAATCCTTGTATATTCCCAAATCATAGATAAAAATAATATGTTTGAGACATCTCCAAATTACGTTTTATCATCTGAAATTTTCAATACCGTTTCTAATATATTAGATATAATAATATAGTCAAAAAAAAGAAAAGTCCCAATTATACAGAAGATTTTTTTCTTCGTTAACAAAAGGTTAATAATCGGTTAATGAGTATTTTATATAGTGTTTTTGTGTTTTGGTCGTGTAGTTTTGTTGCTTCTAAACAAAACAACTATGAAAAATATATCAGTAGTAATTACATTTTTTTTAACCACAATACTGGCAGCACAATCATATAATGATCTTGTAATGAGTGCAGAAGAAGCATATAGGAATAAAGCATATGAAGAGAGTATACTATTTTATAAAAAAGCTTTTGATACTAGTGAACCCCAACTGTTGAATAAAAAAGATATGTATAACGCTGCTTGTAGTGCCGCATTGTCTGATAGAAAAGAGTTGGCAATATCTTATGTATACAAAGCAGTCGATATGGGGTGGGATAATTATCATCATTTGATTAAAGACTCAGACTTGAAATCTCTATATGAAGAAGAACCTTGGCGAGAATTGCTATCAAAAATTAATGATAAACACCAGCGTTTTTTGAATTCAAGATTAAATAAGGAGCAGGTTAGTACGTTGGTTACTGATATTATAGCAAAATTAGAGCAAACGTACTTTGATAAAGAAAAAAGTAAAAAAGTAAAGAAAGTTCTTTTACAACAAATTAAAGATAAAGAACTGGTAGGAATGACACCTCCCGAAATAGCAAAGAAGATTAAAGAAACCCTGAGGAATACCACCAATGATATTCATTTTTATATGGGAGTTAAAGAGATCCCAGCCGCTTATAAGACAGGAAAAATAAAAGGTCAGAAAAAAACACACAATAAAAACGGTGGTTTTAGTCAGGTAAGCATACTAGATGAAAATATCGGATATATTAAGTGGGATACTTCTGGGGTTGACCTGACCGTAGCTTTTAAAAAAGTTATAGCGATGTTGGAGTTTCTTGATGGATGTGATTCTTTAATTTTTGATATTACTTCTAATGGAGGAGGGTATGGGGAACTTAGTGGATTTATCAATCAGCATTTATTCGCTACAAAAGAATATCAGCATCTCTTAAAAAAACGCTGCATAGGAGAGAAGGAATGGCATCAAAGTGAAGTGCCTTATAATTATACGGATGGTCCTAACTTTTTTGATGTACCAGTCTATGTTATGGTTTCTGAGAATACGGGCTCTTCGGCTGAATATTTTGCATTTATATTACAGCAAATGAAACGAGCAACTATTGTTGGGAAAACAACAGCAGGAGCAGGAAATCCAGTTACAGGTGTCTCTTTAAAGCATTACAACCTATATATTCCGATTTGTGAAATTAAAACGAAAGAAGGAAAATCAATAGAAGCAAAAGGGGTTGTGCCAGATATTGAATTAAAAAGTGATAACTGGCTTAAGGAAGTAACAACAATTATAAAGAACAAATAATAATAGTCAAGCCTCATTCACATGTTCGATTTATATCGATGGAGTAATGAGGCTTGTTGTAACTAGCTAATTAATAACGTCATTTTTTTTTGGATAATAGATCATCTAATAGTTTTTCCATTTCAGGAGTAGAGGGATAGGGAGCTTTGGATAAAACAATATTTCCTTCAGGGTCTAGTAAGATAAAACTAGGAAGTGAAGTTACTTGGAAGTATTTAATGAAATCAGAATCAAAAGACTCATCAGCAAAAAGCTGTATTCCTTTTAGCTTTTTTTTATGTACATATTTTTTCCATCGTTCGAAATGCTTCTTTTTATCTACTGAAATACTTACGAATTTGATTTGCTGATTGTGATATTTCTTTTCCAACCTTTCTAAATGAGGAACTTCTATTTTGCAAGGACCGCACGAGGTAGCCCACACATCAATTAAGACATAGTTACCTCTGAGGTCTTCTAATGTGGTATTACTCCCATCTATATTATAATACTTAAAACTGGGAGAAGGAGTACCGATGTCTAATTTTTTGATAGAACGGTATTTCTTTTCCAGATCAGCCAGCGTTTGTCTATCCAGATTCAAAGAACGCAACCCTGAATATAAAGTATCAATTGCATAATCCTTTTTGCCCATGGATCGTAGCGTCATATCCAGAATTTCCTTTTGTATAATATTAGAATTAATACCATTATAAAGCTGACTCACCTCTTTACTTGTAGAACAGTTATGTATAAGACGATTATAATAATCTCTGATTAATTTGTTATATGATGAAAGCTCTAAGAAGTCTTGTTCATTGGTTATGTCTACTTCTTCAAGTTCATTATAGAATGTTTTAGAAGGTTTGAAGTTTCTATCTTTGATATAATATGCATGAAGGTATATGTATTTAAAAAATCTAAGATAATATTGATAGGTGATATTTTTTTTTTCTTTGATTATAAATGATTCAGGAAGCCCGTCATAAGGGGTTACCAAATCTAAACTTCTTTTTTTGAGTGTTAGGTTTTTCTTTTTGTAATCTATCTCATTGAGGAGGCTAAATTGAGCCTCTCCTCCGGTAATGGTATTTTTGAGTTCACTTTTTTTTTGTAGATATTCATTAATAACACTTTCTTTTCCTTTGAAACGGATGGATTTTTCAAAATTATCTGCATCATAAAAAAGTTCCAAGGAGTTTCCCTGAGATAAGTATAACTCAATATAATTTTTAAGGTCCCGAACATAAAAATAACCACTAGAAGTAGTTAGTGTATCGACGAAACTTCCGTCTTTTTCAATATCGATAAATTGAGAAAAATTATTTCCTACCAGATAAAGTTTGTTTTTTGTGACATTTTTCACATTTCCTTTTATAATAATTTTGTCATTTGTAATTACCTTATCAACTGCCTGTTTTGTTTTAGTATTGCAGTTGATTAAGGTCAAAAATAAGATACTGTATATAATATATTTCATTAGTGTATGTTTTTGATTAACTCTTTTTTTATTGTTGAAATTGCTCAGTAATCGAGCTGTAAATACCTGGAAGTTTATCTAGAATTAAGAACAACTTCCTATATAATGTTTCGTGTATATGTAAAGAAGTGTTTTACTTTAAATAAGGAGTAATCCTATTCGAAATTTTGTATTCCTTCCTGTAACAACTGATAATATATTTTTGGATCAGGAGTGTATCCTATTGGTGGATTTAGTTTTTTTTCTTGATGATCCATCAATACATAAAAAGGTTGAGAATTAGTCTTATATCGTATTGCCTGTAGTTCACTCCATTTTTGACCTCTATACCGAAGTGTTTTTCCCGGATATAGTTTAGAGGGGACGCGTTCTCCGTTTTTAAAAGGACGTTTATCATCTACATACAGAGAAATAAGTGCGACTTCGTTTTTTAATAGGGATAAGATATTAGAAGTTGTCCAGATATTTTGTTCCATTTTTCTACAATTTACACATGCCCAACCTGTAAAATCTAGGAGAATAGGTTTGTTTGTTTTTTTTGCATATGCTATCCCTTGCTGGTATTCTTTATCTTTTGATGAAATTGAGATAAGTATTTCATCAGAGCGAGCGCTTTGTTCTGTGTTTTTTAGATTTACAGGATGTGATAGGTAAAATGTTAAGTCTTCATATTGAGGTGGTAGACATTCCTTATTGTTGCATGCCATATATTCAATTTCGGCAGTAATAACTTTAGGAGGAGTCTCAGTATAAACACGCTGAGAGAAAACCGCCCTGTTTTCAAAATAAGTAATTACCATATCAAAAACAGGATCATAAGCCATATGTCCTTTGCTCTCAGTAATACTGCCAATACATTGATAGTTGTTGTTTTTGTTAAAAGAAAAAACAGTAGGGAGAGGACCATTTTTTGGTACCTGAAGAGAATAAGTATGCCATCCTTTTTGAATAGTAGCAATTGCAGTTAATAGATAACTGTTTTTACTATCTTTTTTGATGGATGTATCCCGGCGTACGGGGTGGTGTATTTGAGCAAAAAGAAAAGTCGAACAACCTAGGAAAAAGATAAAAATTATCAGCCTCATAATTGCTTTATTATTGATATTTAAGGAGGCAAAAATGAAAATAGCAAAATGAGCGCAGAAAAATATTCGGTAGCTGTATGAAATCTGTAGGTATTCTGTTGTTTAGAGGTTATAAATAATCAGATAACTGATCTAAGAAAGATTTTTTATGACTTCTGCTTATTGGAATTGTGTGAGCTCCGATTAATACCTGATTCCCTTTAACAGTATCAATTTTACTTTTATTAATAAGGTAGGATTGGTGTACTTTCACAAAGATATTGTTAGGAAGTTTGTGTGTCCATCTTTTCAGGGTGTCATTTAATAGCCATTTTTTGTGAGAAGTGTGGATTGTTATATAGTCATCATCAGACTTTATAAATAAAATATCATCTCGGTCTATTCTGGAAAAAGTTTTATCGGCATAGATGAAAAAAAATGTTCTTTCTGTTTTTCCTTCTTTCTGTTTATTCTTTAACTGAAATTGGTTTTCAGCCTTGCTAACGGCCTTAAAAAATCGCTCGAAGTTAAACGGTTTTAGCAGATAGTCGGTCATTTCTAATTCGAATGCTTCTAAGGCATAATTAGCAAAAGCCGTAGTGATAATTACTTCTGGTTTTACAGGTAATGTTTGCAAAAAAGATAAACCAGAGATATGTGGTAGTTTAATGTCTAAAAAGAGAAGGTCACAACTGGCAATCATACCCATGTCTACATCTAGAGCAGAAGTATACATAGCTATTAATTTTAGTTTGGGATAACGCTCGATATAATTTTTTAATAATTTTTGAGCAGGTCTTTCATCTTCTATAATAATGCATTTCATAATAAGTGTATTTGTAGTCGGACAGAAAAAAAAGAAGCCTCTTTAGTGATGTGTAAGTGATGCTTTTCTGGATATAAAATGTCTAATCGTTTTTTGGTGTTTTCTAGACCAATTCCATTTTCAGAAGATTCCGTTTCTCGAATAGAAGAAAGGATGTCGTCATTTTTACTAGCATATGGATTTTTGCAATAAAAATGTAAGACATTACTATGTTCCCGAATCTCGATAGTAATTGGGTGTTGTTCTCCTGTCAGATTTCCTGTATGCTTAAAAGCATTTTCTATAAAGGTAATTAATAAAAGAGGAGCAATATACAATCGATTATTTGTTATTTCGCTAGTATATTGGACAATAACATGTTCTTCATGTCGAAAACTTTGTAGGGTAATATAGCTCTCGATAATTTCTAGTTCTCGAGATAAAGCAACCTCTTTAACCTGTCCTTCATACACAACATATTTTAGAATGTCAGAAAACTGAAAAATCAGGTTAGAAAACTTAGAATCTAGATTTTCTACAATAGCATGAGAATAAATAGCATTAAGAGTATTAAAAATAAAATGAGGGTGAATCTGTGCCTTGAGTGATTTTAATTCTGATTGGTACTGTGCTGTTTTAGCAGCCTCTATCTCTTTCTCTTGAGCTGTAAACCGTTCAAACAAAAAGAAGAGAGTAAAGAAAACAATCAAATAAAAAGTTTCGACACCTCTTCGTGTGATACAAAACATATTGAAGCATGTATTACAGGTAAAAAAGGAATCAATAAAAAGACAATTTAGATATGCAGAAAAAATGAGAATAGCAATACCCAGTAGATATAACCATTTTTTTTTATAAAGTTTGTGCCTGAAAATATAGGGAAGACCTATAAGAAATACACTATAAATAACAATGAGCTTGAATACGATGTCAAGCAGTAATTTTTTGATAGGAAAATGATACTCTTCCATTCCCCAAAATTGTAATAATGGAAAGAAGAAATAGGATACCCAGAAAAAAACGTGAAAACATACAATTAGAATAAAAGTCTTAGAAAACTTACTTTGAAGAGAAACAAAAAGAGAATTCATAAGTAATAACTGTATTGTTTATAGCAGTTGTTTGTCTTGTAGAAGGATCTATAGGCTGCCGATCTTTCTCAAAATTGCAAAATTAGTACCTTCTGACAAAGCGAAATAGGAAGAAAAAATAAAGAAATGTCAATTACCTGCATAATAAGTGTAACAACCGAAAAAAAATGATATCTATAAAGAAAATGAAGATATTGTGAGGTTGCTTTCTATCTAAAATTTAAAGTGTAAATATGCCTTTTGCAAAGTCATGGAAGAAGTTATGTCAATAAAAATTAATTGACGCCTATAGAATTGATATTAGGAATATACAAGCGAATCCTAAATTATTTATAGAAAAACTAATAAAATGAAAAAACAAATTGTACTGGTGACGTTAATGGCTACTTTATTTAGTTGCAAAAAAGAAGAAAAAAAAGCAGTAGATTATGTTCTTATATCAGGGAATATTCAACACCATAAAGAAGATAACCTAATACTGTATAAAGACGGAGGAATTCAAAAAATTGAAATAGAAAAAGATGGAACTTTTTTAGATACCTTAAAACTTGAACAAGGGTATTATGTGCTATATAATGGTAAGAAAGGAGCAAATCTGTTTTTAACACCTGGGGATAACATTAATATAACGGTAGATGTCGATAATTTTGACGAATCAATCTCATTTACAGGAGAAGGTGCGGGTGAAAATAATTATTTAAAAAATAAAAAACGAACCATATTCGCAATTACAGGGAAACATAAGACTTTGTTTGAGAACGATGTAAAATCATTTGACGAGAAGATAAAAAAAGCGAAAGACATTTCAGAAAAATTGTTAGCATCTACGACTGAGGATATTTCAGAGACTTTTAAAGTCATAGAGAAAAAGAACATTCTATATCATTATTATCAACAGATGAATGATTATCCGTATTATTATGATAGTTACAAGAATATAGAAGGGACTCCTATGCCAGCTAGTTTTAGAAAAGCTTTGCAGGAATTAAATAAAGATAATGAAGAAGATTATAAGACGATTGGAGTTTATAAGAACTTGATTCATGTGTATTATGAAGATCGGTTAAAAAATAAAGAAACAATAACAACTGCATTTGATGAGATAAAAAACTTCAATTCAGCTCTAATACAAAAAAATATAATTCAATATTTAAGTGAAGAGGCAATTATCCCTGGAAATGAAAATGTAAAGCTTATTTATGATAGAATCATGGAAGTTTCTCAGAACGACAGTCTGAAAAAAGAACTGAAAGCAATCTATAGTAAAATTGAAAAAATTGAAAAAGGAAAACCTTCACCTTCTTTTACATACGAAAATATAAATGGAGGTACTACTTCACTAGAAGAATTGCGGGGAAAATACGTATACATTGATATATGGGCTACCTGGTGTGGACCTTGTAAGAAAGAACTTCCGTATTTAAAAGAACTGGAAAAAACATTCCGAAATAAAGAAATAACATTTGTAAGTATTTCAGTAGATGAACAAAAGGATAAAGTAAAATGGAAAAAAATGACTGAAAAGCAAAAACTAAAAGGTGTTCAGTTGATTGCAGATAAAGATTGGGATTCGGATTTTGTAAAAAAATACCTGGTTGAAGCTATTCCTAGATTTATATTATTGGATAAAGAAGGAAAGATTATCACGGCCAATGCAAAAAGACCTTCAAGCCCTGAGCTAAAAAGCACGTTGAACGGTTTATTGTAAAGAACATCAACAGGTGTTAGTGGTCTTTGATAAAGAGTATTACTATATGTAACCACCTAATTATCTATTTGAATTATAGTATATTTAAATATCAATCAATAAAAAAATAAACGTTATGTCTAAAATTAAAAATAGAGTAAAACACATTAAGAGAAAGAGACCAGAAACTACTGTTTTAGTTTTTCTTTTATTTGTGATAGGAGGAGTATATACCTCTATAGCTCAGATAAAAAGTTATGAAGTAAAATCTTTTGATAAAGTAATTATAAGTCCTCATATAGAAGTGATCTTCAGAAAAGGAGAGGAAGAAGCTGTTATTGTAGAAGAAATTACGGAAGATATAGGAAAATTAAATGTAGAGGTCAACGGGAAAACACTTCGTATATATTTAGATGGGGCTAAAATGGTAACCAAAAATGAGAAAATAAAAAAAGATGGTTGGAAACAAAGTAAACCTCTGTATAATGGGACTGTTGTAAAAGCAGTAGTAACGTATAAAAATATCAAATCATTCTCATTGAGAGGAGAAGAACGGTTTGTGATGGAAAGCCCACTTGTATCTGATAGATTGCAATTGAGTATTTATGGAGCATCCCAGTTGATCATGAAAGAAGTAGCATTAAAAGATATGAAAGTTACCATGTACGGGGAAAGCTTTTTAGAAGTGAAGAACGGGGCAGTAGCGCATCAGAAAATTACAGCGTATGGAGAAAGCAAAGTGAGTATGTTATCCGTTAAAAACAAAGAAACAAAAATCACGGCTTATGGAGAGGGAAGTTTTCGGGTGAATGTTTCTGATAGGATAAAAGTAACAGCCTATGGAGAGGCAACAGTAGCCTATATCGGAAATCCACAGATAGATAGAGGGATTGTAATAGGAGAGGCTACAATCGAACAAATTCGAGAACAACTATAGAGTCTCATATAAGGCGTAGAAATAGAAAAGCTTTATCCGAATTTAATTCGGATAAAGCTTTTTTTTGTAGGTACATAGAATGACTTAGCTAGGGTAATAGAAACAAAAGGGGGTGGTGTATTGGTTCAGTTAAGTCTCCTTTTTATCTTTCGATTAGTTGAATAAAAAGAATTCATTCCCTGAAAGTATCAAAAAAACGAGACATCGTGTAAGCTTTTTATTCTATGTAGATAAACATAGAGAGAAACGTTTTCCTAAAAGGAATTAAAAATATGGTTTATAGAGAAAAAGGCAATCTCTAAAAGAACCGTTTAATTATACTTAATAGTGCTGAGGAGAGTAACAAAAAAGGTATAATTGATAGAGTTTAAAATACATAATTATACATACTTAACACAAGAGATAAAGTATATATAGGGAATATTTTACTCGTATTTTATAACTAACAACATCATGTTTTCAGAATTTTTTAAAGGGAAAAAAGGAAAAGCATTATATAGAAATTGGTAGTATGAAGTGTATAGTTGTTGCCAAAGAAATGAAAATGTTGTCTTATTAAAAACAACAACAATATTATTATAATTACTTCACGTAATAAAAAGGTAAGATTCCTAAAAAAAATGAAATGATGTTAAACAAAGAAAAATCTTACATATTTATTTTGATGAGCTTTGCTGGAAGATGATTTATAATGCAAAAAAATAAAACATTATAGATTAAAAATATAAATGTTAAAATTTAGTTAAATAAATCATGTTTATTTAACATTTATCATAAAAAAGAAACGTTTTTCGAAAAAGAAAATATAATGGTTATTT
>NZ_JBHULX010000023.1:0-514 GCF_042684685.1 Aquimarina hainanensis
TGCGGTGAATACGTTCCCGGGCCTTGTACACACCGCCCGTCAAGCCATGGAAGCTGGGGGTACCTGAAGTCCGTCACCGCAAGGAGCGGCCTAGGGTAAAACTAGTAACTGGGGCTAAGTCGTAACAAGGTAGCCGTACCGGAAGGTGCGGCTGGAACACCTCCTTTCTAGAGATTACGATACAATTATGGTTATTCTTAATTTGTTTTTAGTCTTAAGCTGTTAATTAAGATATGCAGTCTCATAGCTCAGCTGGTTAGAGCGCTACACTGATAATGTAGAGGTCGGCAGTTCGAGTCTGCCTGAGACTACGAAGTTCATATTTATAGATACTGGAAATTTTAGAAGTTGAGTTTAGCTACTTCATTTTGTAGGAGTTTTTAAGACACTTCTTAGATATATGGGGGATTAGCTCAGCTGGCTAGAGCGCCTGCCTTGCACGCAGGAGGTCATCGGTTCGACTCCGATATTCTCCACAAGGTAGTATATTTATTATGCTACGAGAATAGATATT
>NZ_JBHULX010000024.1:0-2571 GCF_042684685.1 Aquimarina hainanensis
TCGGGTAGATTCGCACACGCTAACACATCGGGATACGAAGCACACGCTAACACATCGGGATACAAAGCACATGCTAACACATCGGGTAGATTCGCACACGCTAACACATCGGGATACGAAGCACACGCTAACACATCGGGATACAAAGCACATGCTAACACATCGGGTAGATTCGCACACGCTAATACATCGGGAGACGAAACAATAGCTTGTTCTTTGGGAGTAAACTCAAAATCAAAAGCCTCAAAGGGCTGGATAGTTATAGTTGATTGGAGGATAGACGAATCTCACAATAGGTATATCAAAGATATATTTAAAGCAAAAGTCGGCGAGAACAAAATTAAAGGTGTATTAATCCAACCCGATGTCTGGTATTGGATGGAAGACGGAGATTTAAGAAGTGAAAAAGCATGAGGTTGTAATAAAATATTAAAATCAATGAACATAGAGGGGATAGTTTTAAAGATTGACAAAATAGAGCAAAAAAGAATAGATCTAATATTAATACAAGAAAACAAGTCTAAGCCTTGCCGTGTTCAGGTAAGAAAGGAAATGTTCTCTCAGCTAGATAACATTATGCCTGAAGACAAGGTAAGTGTATCGTTCAACCTAGAGTTGAATGAGATTTACCGCGGGGGGATAATACATCGATTTGACAACGCTATCGCTCAAAAAATAGAAAAGATATGACCTATACTTCATCTCTTGTAGAGCCAAATACATATTTCATATTCCGGGAAAGCGGAACAGAGGTTAAAGTGCAAATCACTGGCACCTTAATAAGATCAAATCCTCGTCTACTAGAAGAGGAAGAAGATTATGTGTCGAAATATATAGCTAATAAAACAACCCCTACAAACGCTTAAAATGGCAAAAGATCCAGCATTCTTGTTTTACTCAAAAGACTTCTACGAAGGCACACGTATGATGCTGCCAGAAGAAAGAGCTTGTTACATTGATCTAATAATATACCAGCACCAAAATGGAATAATTCCCAACGACACCAAAAGATTAGTTATGTATTGTTCGGGGTGTTCTGAGCAAACTATAATCTCTGTGCTCAACCAAAAGTTCAAGCAAATGGTTAACGGGTGGTTAAACGAACGGTTAGACGAAGAGATAAGCAAACGTTCAACCAGCAAGCCAAAAAAAGCAGCATCAGCATGTTTTGCGGGTTTAATTTCTCGGTCAAATTTGAATAAAAAAGACAAAGAAAAGATTAAAAAAATGTTCGTCATGGATGACTTTATAAAAGAAAATGATGAAGTTATTAAAGACGAAACATTAATAAAATCAAGGGTTAGAGAGTGGTTTAAAGAACTAGTTAACCAAATGGTTAACAATAAAGCAAATGTAAATGTAAATGCAATTGAAAATGAAAATGAAAATGAAAATAAAGATGAAAATAAAGATGAAAATGAAAAACTAAACTTTCAAGAAATTAAAAAAATATTCAACGACCTAGCAAGCAATTGTGAGATACCTACCATTCGAGAAATTACAGAATCACGTAGAAGAGCTTTCAGGCTTTTGCATAAAGACTATTCTCTGGATGAGATCGGTGAAGTGTTCCAAAAAGCACATGATAGCAGTTTTTTGAATGGGAAAAATGATCGAGGATTTGTGTGTACGTTCGATTGGATAATGCAAAAGAAAAACTTTTTAAAAATCTTAGAAAACAATTTCAAAAACAAAACAAATGGGTTTACAGAAGCAAAACAAACAGGCGTATCTGACTCGTTCAGAAGAAAGACGGCTGAAAGACTTGGAGTTGTACAGCCCCAGTAAATGTTTCGAGCATTCACATAAGATAAAAACAGTTAAAGACGCTATTTCTTTACCGTCCAAAACATTACAAGGGCTAAAAAAAATACATGGAAGAGAATGGATTATTGGCTATATCAGTATGTGGCTTATAAATCTCAACGATACTACCAATGTCAAAAACAAAATGTCTGATGTTCAAATAGAATTTACATCGATAAGAATATTCGAAACATACAGCTTGAAGATAACAGACATGACACTGTTCTTCAGAAATGTGAAAGAAGGTGTTTATGGAGATTTCTACGAGAATATAAGCCAAGAAAAAATAATGAACTGGTTGGCAAAATATTTCGACCAGAGATGTGAGTACGCCCAAATGATGTCACAAGGAAATAGCGAAGCGATATCACTCACTAAAAACAAAATAAATCCCGAGGTTATTGAAAAAATGTTTAAAGGAGTAGGGGATGAAGAAGTTAACCATAACAGCGAAAAGAACGGCATAGGGCGGCGTTTTAGAACGGTATTAAAGAAAGCAAAAGTAATTACAAATAGAACGGATTATCTGAATTCTATGTACTTAGAAACAAAGCGAGTACCGGATGAAGAACTACAAGATTACCTGATTAACACTGACGTTAAAAGCAAAGATTATGATCATGAAATATATGAAATAGTTGAAAGAGAACTTGAAAGGCGTCAATAAAAAAGAAAACATGGATTTAAACAAAACAGCAACAGTACATCAAAACAGACAAGATCTTCATTTAATGACCTGGGAAGTTAATCCCAGAATGAGGAACA
>NZ_JBHULX010000024.1:2667-5664 GCF_042684685.1 Aquimarina hainanensis
CGTCACTAATATATCCGGTGACACCTGTTCCGTGTACACGATTACTAAGATTGAAGAAACTAGACCTGCAGCAATGAGTGAGCATAATCACTTTAAAGCAAGAACATTCTATAGGCAGGAACGGTACGAAGCAATAGCGGAAGCACTAATTGTAAGCTAATCCCAAAAGCAGTTCAATGAACAAATTAGAGTTATTCAGTGGTTGTGGTGTCTTCAGGCTAGGATTTGAAAATGCAGGATATAAGTTCAATAAGGTCATTTTCTCAGAAATAAATAAACACGCAATAGCAAATTATAATTACAACTTCAAAAAGTCAATATATGCAGGATCAGTTATCGATATTAGATCAGACGAACTACCAGAGATCGACATTATCTCTTTCGGAAGTCCTTGCCAAGATTTTAGCATCGCCGGGAATGGTGTGCCTATGAAAGCAGGAACTTTAACAGCAGGAGGTAACTCAGGAGGGTTACACAGCGACATGACAGTAATACCTGTTTTAACTCCGGATAGATTAAATAAAAGACAAAATGGGCGAAGATTTAAAAACGAAGGAGAAGCTGCTTTTACTTTGAATTGTCAAGACAAGCACGGAGTAATGATCACTAAAAAACATGGTTCACACCAGAGTCAAATAAGAAGGCTTACAGAAATTGAGTGTGAAAGGTTACAAGGTCTTCCTGATGATTGGACAAAGTATGGATTGTATGAGAAAGGCTTGAAAGAAATAGCCAAAACAAGACGGTACGAGATGATTGGGAATGCAGTTAGTGAGCCTGTAGTAAGAGAGGTGGCTAAACGGATAAAGAAATGCTTAATATGAACGAAACAAAAACAATAGAAGATAGAATGACATCTCCGCGTTTTATGACGCAATGTGTTATCATAATTATAGTTTACTTTTCTATCAAATCATCGTTTTTTTTCAACACGATATTTGAAAACATAGTCACAGTAAGACCGTTTCTTTTCGTCGCTTCTTCTCTAACAGGAATGATAGCAGGAGTAATCGTTACAATTACTTCATATCATTATAATAAACAAAAACAACAAATTCCTCCACTGGTGTTTTGTATCGCAAACATCTTCCTCACGGCTTTTATACTAAAGGTATTTCATTGCGAGAAACCAGGAGAGGTGTTCCAATGTGAACCCAAAATATGGTATGCAGAAAGATTCTTTCTTTCTGTTTTTCTCCCGGCAATTGAATATTCATGTGTAAAAACTTGGAAAAATCTATTAGAGAAGTCAAGAACAACCAAGAAACAAACAATAGCAAGTCTAGAGCAAGATATTAGCGATCTAAAGCAAACCAGAAACGAAGAAGAGCAAGAGGTTAGCGAGCTAAAACAGAAAAAAGCTGATTTAATTGAAGATGAAAAGAAGAGGACCTGCAAAAAATGCTCTGCCATCTTTGGAAGCATAAATGCAATGAATGCTCACAAATGTAAACAGAAAGAAACAAAAGAAGTAGAACCAGAAGAAGTAAAACCAGAAAAATGATACTAACCAGATTAGGTAATAAAAGAAAGCTAGCTCCTTTACTTTGGGAATATTTCCCGAAGCATAAAATGAGAATTGAATTGTTTTTTGGAGCAGGAGGATCTTATTTCTACATGCCTCCAAGTCAATATGCTATACTTAATGATTATGATGATGATGTGACTAATTTATACCATTTTCTCTTGAATAATAAAGAAGCTCTTTATAGGCAAATAGAACTAATGCCTATTACTGAAAGTTTAATAAAAAACTGGAAGAAAAAAACTGAAGCTGACCCGATGAAAAAAGCGCTTCGTTTTCTCTTGCTGTCAAACTTTACGTATCTAGGGAAAGGGGACACATTAAGGCTTAGTTTAGATAACGCCAAGCAAAACTTACTCAACAAAATAGAACCAACATTTGAAAAACTTGCCAACGCAAAAATTACTAATTGTGACTTTAGAGAAGTCCTTCCCAAAATATCTTTCTCCGAAAGGCTGATAACAAAAAAGGAGGCATTTGTGTATTTAGATCCGATATATCTTGATACATCTCATTATTACAAAGTCCCGAAATGGTCTCCTGCAGATACGGAGGATTGTTTTAAGATAATGGAATCTTCTGGCATTAAATGCGCCATGAGTGAATTCAATCATGAGGCAATTCTTGATTTTGCTTCTGATTACAAAATGAATGTAATTCCAATTAAGGAAAGGAGAAACATAAACAATAGAAAGCAAGAGATTTTAGTGACAAATTATAAAACCACTCAATTGAAGCTTTCTTTTTAGCTAAATATCTCTCTAATGGATGACCGTTTAAAACAAATTATTGACACCATAGAAAGAACTCCTGCTTTTAAAACCGGAGGGATAGGACATTATATATACAGCGGTGCGGTAATAGTGACAAGTGAAGTCTCTCAAGATTTTAATGCAGTGTATGCTATTCTTCCGCTATTGCAGTTCAAAGTTAAAATTAGAGCCTATAATTCTAAAGTATACCTGGAAATAAAATAACATTATAAACTAAAACCTAAATAAGCGATGAGTAAAAACGAAAATATATCACTTATCTCAGCTATCACAATTTTAAAAGCACAAGCTTTTAATATGGAAGCTGAAAATTATAATCCTCATATAGATGAGGATACAAAAAAGATGAATCGTCATGCTATAAAAAGTATAGACAAGGCTTTAAAAATTTTAGAAAAAGCAAACTAAAGTATAAATAACGATGAGTAAAAACGAAAATATCTACCAAGCAGAATTAATATCAGGAGATTTTGAAGATAACACCATGACTTTTGAAGTTAAAGGAGAAATGACTTTGAGACCTGGAAATTATGTAATTCTTTCTGAGGAAGAATACAAAAAACTAAAGTATAAATAAACGATGAAGAAAGGGTAGTAAACTATTTCCTCCTAATACCAAGCCACTCATCTCCGGAATAGAAATGAGAATAATCACTAGATGGCACAATAAGCTCAATAGGATCAACCTTTAATATCTCT
>NZ_JBHULX010000024.1:5674-25058 GCF_042684685.1 Aquimarina hainanensis
ATTGTTAATCCTTTTAGACAAGGCTTGTCTACTGATACCTAGTCTTTTGGCTAAGTCTGGTAGTTTTAAGCCTTTTTCTTTGCAAATCTCTTTAATTCTTAATTCCATATAAGCAAATATAATGTAAAACTAAAGGTTGACAAAATATTTAAAAAGTAAAACTAAAGGTTGACAAAAAATTGCAAATGTCAACTTAAAGGTTTACATTTGTAATGTGTTAATATTGAAAACCAACAAACCGAACAATTAAATCATAAAATTAAATTAATATGCATACACTTGAAATATTATTAAAAGAAGCTCAACAGCAATCAGAAAAAATTCAAAATAAAAATCGAACCAGAGAGATGAGCTTAGTTATAACAAAAATAGAAGAAGCTCAATTGTGGTTAATGAGGCTGAGACATGAAGATTTGAAAAAACAATTATCATAACAAGAGGTTATCCAGACTATAACGCTTATGAAGAAAGTACTTTATTGGAAGATCGAAGTTGGGATGCGCATGGAGGTGTTGAGCTATCTATATGCGAGTACTGTAACTTGAGAAGCGACTACTGTGACTGTGAAAATTGATTATAAAACCCATAACAAATAATTGCGGAAAACCGCAATAAAAAACTACAAATAAAAAGTAAATTTGAAATCTTAAAAACCAAACAAAATGAAAATACTCTTAAACATATTCGCTTTATCAATCATACTAACATCTTGCTCTAAAGATGAATTCGAAGGAGATTGCAACTGTGTAACGAGAACATCAAAGTACCAAGATGGAAAAATTACTTTTTCTCAAAACATACATAAAGATATTTACCAGTCTTTTGAACAGGGATCGTATCCAGAAGTCGGAGGAGACAACAAAAAGGCTATAGTGAAAAAACCAGAAGGATCAAGCGAGGTTGTTTTTAGTATGGACTTTAAAGGGAGTTTGGTTTTTCAAAAAGAAATAAACGATCCTGTAGACTATATAGTGTTAGATCTAGGAATAGTATCAAAAGATGCTGCTATGGATTTTAGACAAATAGCAATGGACGGAGCACAGGCTACAGTAAGATCAGAACTTGTTATAGTACATGATGGGAAGGACCAAGAAATACTTAAGTTTACAGACAGAGAACGAATCATTAAGATGTCACCTTCTCATTATAACGGGAAATATGAATATCACTTAAGATTAGATACTTATGTTGACTTTAATTCAGGAGAAGAGATAGAGGTGTTTCCAAGAAAAATAAATATAAATAGATTCGTGATAACTGCATATCAGGATATGGAAAATCCAGAAAGATATAGTTCATACACACACAAAGGAGATTGTAGTGAAAATCGCGTTGAATATCTTGTAGATGGTATGTTTCAAAAAACATTCTGTACCGAAAAATAGTTAACAACTTTGTTGAAAAATACAACGGCTTTATTCTTGATAAACAAGGGTAAAGCCGTATTTTTGTTATAGAAGTAACACTGATTACTTCTTTTCTCATTATAGAGAAATGACTTCTTTAGACTTCCCAGCCTTCTTTGACTTCTTTTTAACAAGAAATCTTTTTGAAAACACACGTAAAGATCTATTTCGATTTTTTCGACCTAGACACGCACGACTCACGGCATGAGTGCGAGCTAACAGAACAATCTTGCGTTCTTGACATCCACCATATCCAAAGACGGGGAATGGGTGGCAATCCTGCTATGGATAGAATCGAAAACCTAATAGGTATAAACAGAAAAGACCACGAATACCTAGGAGAAAAGAACCACTTCAAATCAATGCTTTATCGGAAACATATGAAACACCTAGAGAGAAGCGGTAAGTCATATGATAAAGCTTGGATTATTCAGCAAATAGAGAAATACGATTAAACAAACACACTGTACGGAAGTAATTCGAATTGTAATACGGTTAAGAGATGTCAGCAAAAACAAGAACTGCAAAAAATAAAAATCTCAGTGAAGCGATGAAAGGAAACAAGAACGCTGTAGGAAACAATGGTGGATGCCCGAGAATATTCGAAACCCCTGAAGATTTAGAAAAAAAATGTGATTCGTATTTCGATTGGGCAGATAGCAACCCCTGGTACAAGAACGAAGCACTGAAAGGAGGAGACAGGGCAGGCGAGATAATATCTATTCCTATGCAAAGACCATATACCCTTAAAGGGTTGTGCTTGTTTTTAGAAATAACAACAAATTGCTGGAGAGATTACGAAGAAAGAGCTGAGTTTATTAACATCACAACACGTGTAAGAGAGAGAATAGACAACCAGCAGTTCGAAGGAGGAATGGTTGGAGTCTTTAACGCGAATCTTTCAGCTCGAAGACTAGGAATGATTGATAAGACAGAACAAAAGGTAGTACTAGAGCAACCATTATTTAAATTAAAAGATGTTCCAAACAACAACATCGATTAGTAAAATAATAAAACTAGAAGCCTTTGTAAAAGGTATCCAAGGGGGTACATCGGCAGGAAAGACTTTTGGTATTATTCCTATCGAAGTAAATCATTGTTGTACTTTTCCAAATACCGAAACATCTATTGTATCTGAATCTTTCCCTCACTTAAAAAGAGGAGCGATTAAAGATTTCAAAAAAATAATGAAATCAACCGGACGCTGGTTTGATTCTCGCTGGCACAAAACTGATAGTATTTACACATTTGGCAACGGTAGCACCATTGAGTTTTTTTCAGCCGACAATGACTCTAAATTAAGAGGAGCTAGAAGAGATCGTCTATATATAAATGAAGCTAACAATATAACATTCTTAGCTTATACTGAGCTAGCATCAAGAACAAAACAATCTATCACTTTAGACTGGAACCCTATCAATGAATTCTGGTTTCATGAAGAATTACAAGGGGACGCCGATGTGGATATGTTAATCTTGAGTTATCTGGATAATGAAGCTTGCCCGGAAAGCGCTAAGAAATTTATTCTAAAAGCTAAAGAAAAAGCAAAAACATCTTCTTGGTGGGCGAATTGGTATAAAGTTTATGGACTTGGTCATCTCGGAAGACTAGAAGGAGTTGTACTTGAAAACTGGAAACAAGTAGACAAGGTACCAAAAGAAGCTGAATTGATAGGGTACGCGATTGACTTTGGATTCACTAATGACCCTACAACATTAATAGCATGTTATAAATGGAACGGGAAGCTTGTTTGGAAAGAGCTTATTTATGAAAAAGGCTTAACAAATGATCAAATCGCAAAACGAATGAAATCTTTAGGAATTAAGAAGAATGATTTTGTAGTTGCTGATAGTTCGGAGCCTAAAAGTATCGCTGAGATAAACGCTTACGGTTTTTCTGTTAAAGGAGCAGAAAAAGGAAGAGATTCGATCAACTTCGGAATATCTGTTTTACAAGAACATGAAATGCTTGTCACTTCTGATAGCGTGAACATGATTAAAGAGCTTAGGAAATATTCCTGGGACAAAGACAAGACAGGTAAGAGATTAAATAAACCGATTGACGAGTTCAATCATACGATTGACCCAATGCGGTACATCGCACAAATGAAATTATCAAAAAAGAAATCTGGAAAAAGAAAATGGGGAGGAAGCCGTATAGCATAGAAGAAATATTCACAAAACCACCAACACTTCGTCAGTATGAAAAATTAGACACAGAAGTAAAGGAGGTAGTGGACGACATTGTGAGAAACTCACTTAAAAACAACAATGTTCTCAGGATAGGAAAAAAAAGAATAGCGCCCAAAAAAGATAGTCTATGGCTCTTCTCATGGAGTGATATAATTGAGATTAGTGTTTTGATAGAGGAGGCTAATTTGATAGAGATATTAAAGATCGTGTACAATGTAGGTAGCTGGGAAGTAAGAAGAGCAAGTGTATTTAATTGCTTTGCTGTTTACAAGTGGATTTCTGAAAGCTTAAAAAATATTGCAGAGGCAGAAGAAAATGAACTAGGAGGAGAGTTAAGCGCTAAAGAGAAAGAAGCAGGAGTTGAAAAACTAGAAAGGTACGGTCACAGAGTAAGGTTAAGAAACCTTACCAATGGCGATTGGACCAAGTCAGAATATTACCTAAGCCTCCCATACGAAAGAATTGTTGAAATAAGTGCCATGGATAAAGATATTCAAGAAATAATAAACAAACTATCTAGATAATGTTGATAGAAAAGCTAAGAGAAATAACAGGAGAATTAGGCTGGTCTTTTAATATAGGTAGAGGGCATTGGCAGAATCTTATTGATTTCCCGGATGATACCGATGATATATTCGAGGACAAACAAAAGTATTTTTTACACCTCTGGAAAGATACTGATTTCATTCTAAATGAATATGGAGCCGTAATAAAAAAGGTGTATAGGGGAGAGGCTATCTTATGTGTCCGGTCAAAAATTGATGATTCGGATTATAACTACAAGTACGAGAATAATATTAGACACTTGGAGCCTCTGATTGAATCGTTTGTTGAGTCTTTTAGCATTTGCGAAGAATTCAAAGTTGATTCAATAAAAACCGTAGAAGTAGAGAATATATACGACAACAACCTTGATGGGGTGAAGATTAAATATGTGATATCTAATGAAGACTAAAGAAGAGATATATAATAAATATCTGGAGAGCTTAAGAGTCAAAATCATTGCTAAGTATGATGAGCTAGGGCTTAGAGCATCAGGAAAATTCGAAAGAGGACTAGAAAAAGAAATCAAAGGAGACACCTTAACCATGTGGTCAGAGAAGCATGCAATCTTCATGGAACACGGAAGGAGTAGTGGAGGGTTTCCTGTGGTGAGTGAGATTGAAGAATGGATCGAGGTTAAGGATAGTTTACCTATAGAATTCAAGGAAAACAAAAGACGTTTTGCATTTATTATCGCTAGAAAGATAGCAAGAGAAGGAATCACAGTTCCAAACACATACAACAAAGGAGAGGTTATAAGCAGTGTGGTTAAAGACTTTTTAGCGGATGACCTTAGAAAAATGATAGAAGAGCTAGGAGATATATACTCTAGAAAAGCACAAAGCGATGTGGTTGAATTATTTAAACAAGCAGCAGCATGATTGAAATATTTAATGAGCCAAAGAGTAGACCTGTGTCAGCGTACAATAATTGTGTGTTGGAGTTCCGTGTTACAGACAACACGCCTGTAAAGGCTGTAGTAACAATCAACGGTTTCCCTTTTGATAGAGCGCCAAGTCCGACAGGAGATTTTTATTTTGAATTCAAAAAGATTGCAGCAACACTGATCAATCAAGATCACTTTTCAGACAAGACAGAGATTACTGACAACCGAAAGTATTTAATACATGATAGTCATCTTCATTTGGAGTTAAATATTGAAGTGTGTGTAAAAATGATTGACGGAACAGAACAGATAAAAGAGCTTAAATACTCACTTATAAAATCGGTTGATCAGATTGTTAGAAAAAAGGTAAGCAACATTGCAGACGGAAAAATAAAGTTATTGATTCCGAACTCAGACAAAACAAGCCGCGTAACATATTTCGAAGGATTGCCATTTGATTTTAGCATTTACTCTGATCAAGACAGAGAAGTTACAATCACTAACGCAGGAAATAGTATAGAACTGAATCTAAAAAAAGGAGTAAACAGGCTGTTTGTTTCAAATGGTGAAAATGACAACAAAGGGTTTGAATATGATCTACCGCTACATCTTGGTGTAAATGAACTAGAGATTAAAATTAATGGATCTACATACGTCACCTTATTTTTAAAAAAGATCCAGGCATGTAGTGGTAAATACATTAAGTACTTTAATCAATCAGGAGGCTGGTCATACTTTAGGTTTAAACGTTTGCATAAAGAAAAGCTTAAAACAAAAGGTTATAAAACAATAAACAAAGGCTTTGATAATATTGAAAACATAACCTCAAATCGATCAATGATTGGTTTTGAAGCAGAAGGGGAGCATCTTGTTAGCACTGGAAAAATAGAAGCTTATGAAAGAGATCAAATAAAACAATTATACACATCTCCTATGGTCCAGCTATACATGAATGAGAATTTTCAAAGATTCTCAATTAGCGACTTTGCTCAGGTTAAACTAAGCAATAACAATATCAATATTCTTTCAAAATCAATGGATTTCGGGAACATGGTTTTATCGTACTCACTTCCTAAAATGTATACACAGAAACTATGATAGAGGTATATATAAACGGAAGAAGAGCGGATACAGATGAAAATACTCTGATTGTTGAAACAAAACAAATCAACGATTTTTTCGAAATAAAAGATAGACAAACAGGAGTGACAAACAGATTTCGTCTCCCTTGGACCCCTAATAACAACTTAATATTTGATATGCTAGGAATGGACGGGAGTAAATCTGTTCTCCCCTACCGTATTTCTTCTATAGAAGTAAGAAGAGAAGGGATAACAACGATCGAGAATGGAAGCATGATCATAGGTGATGTTATAGAGGAATCATATTACGAGATCTATGCTTATGACGGAATCATAGATATCTACAATGCTATTGGGGACACGAAAATATCTTCAGTGTTAGATATTCCTGAAATACTCTTAACTGATACTAGCTGGAAAAATAGTTTCTCTAATACATGGGAAGACGGCTTTACATTTCCTGTTGCTGATTACGGAAAGATAGATGGTGATATCATAGAATATAACTATCAAGCGCCTTGCGTGTTTATTAAATACATATGGAATAAAATATTTGAAATCACCGGGTTTAAATACGAATACCTAGGGAATGACAACTTATTTGAATGGGAAGATTTCGAAGAAATGGCAATAAGTGTAGATAGAGGTTACTCATCAAAAACAGAATCAGTTCCTGCTGAGAAAATATTGACCATAAATGGAGAAAAAGAGATTGACATCAGAGGAGTGTCGATGGATCTAGGAGGGCAGATAGTAATAATAACCCCAATTAATAGAGACAACATTCACTATTTGAAACTAGAAGAATCCATAGATACTCAGGAGATTCATCTATACTCAAGCTCGAATCAATTTGACCGATCAAGAATCAAAATTTCTAATGATGGATTTTACAAGCTCGATATTAGTTGTTTTGTTAGGGTCAGAAGAGTTAATAACTTAAGACTTGTTGTAGAGAAAAACGGAATAGATCTATTCGAAGTAAAAAACAACTTTTCACAAGGAGAGAATATATTCGATTTTACCAGAAGAATTTATTTAAGAAAAAATGAAGAGTTGTATATAAAATTTCTAGCAGATCCTAGTGAAAATCAAATAAGATATAATTACAACTTGACATTAGATCTGTTTATAGATAACAGTAATGTTGTCATAAACTTCAACTCCTATCTGACAAGCACATCTTTAAAACAGGTGATGAAAGATGTAATGCATCATTACGGGTTGATAACACAAAGAACAAAGAAAACGTATTATTTTAAAAGGATTGAAGATCTTCTTAATGATTATAAAAATAGTGAAGATTGGTCAGGCAAATTTCACAAAAAGGTCAAAAAGTCTTCAAAAGTAGGGAACTACGCGCAAAGCAATTACTTAAGATATCAGTATGATAATAAAGATGATGATTTTGCAGATTCTGTTATCAAAATAGACGATACCACAATTAGTGAAAATAAGGAAATTATAAGAAGAGCCTTTAAGGCGCCAGATAGCTCATCTTATATCATAGACGGACAAGTCTTAAGAAAGGCACCTCTTTTTGAAAAAGAGCTAGAAAAAGACGGAACAGTAAAAAGCATAAAACCTAAAAAAAGTAAGCCTTTTCTTTTGAGAATTGAAAGAAGACAAGCTTCGTTTGAGTATAAAGTTTCTGGGTCATCAAACACCAATACGCACAGCGGAATAACTCCTTTCGCTACTTTCAGGGATTATGATCATAACGAGCTAGTTGCTCTCAACTACACGTCCTTTGGAAATATGATCAATCAAGGAAAAAAACTATGGATAGAAGCTTATATCACTCCATTGGATATTCACTTTCTAAATTTCATGAAACTTAAATATATCAAACAATTAGGAGAGCTGGTATATATAAATAAAGTAAACTATAGCGGATACAATACATCAAAATGCGAAGTGATACCAGTTAGTATTGTAGAGCAAAACGGGGAGTATGACGACGATTATTCAACAGATTATAACATTTAAATTATGGGACTAGGAAGAACCGGGCTAACAGAAATGTTTGGATTGATATTTCCAACAAATAAATCAAAGCAAATCAAAGCGAAAAACCACAGAAAAGCATTAAACGACTTTTCGGATTCTGTTTTTAATCTTAAAGATGATAAGCTTGAAAATATAAAATACAATGACACAAACACCTTGGCTCAGTATTTACAGAACATTATTTCTAATGTTGTAAAAAAAGGCAAAGCTATAGATATCGACGCGGGAGGAGACAAAGGAACAACTTACAGTGTAGAAGGAGTAGTTTTAAAAGCGGAAATAACAGAGAATGTTGGTGCTGATTGTATACTTGAAATCACTTTCAATCAAAATATATCAGAAAAAACACTGATTCCGGTATTGTATGCTCATCCAGACGAACTATGGAACAATAACAATGATGTTATTATGACACTTCAGAAGAATAGCGCTACAAAAATAAACCTGTTGCTCAGAGAGGTTAGCAACAACTCTATTCAAAAAATGACTGTTGAATTTATATTGATTTAAGATGGAGAGAATAAAGTTAGTTGAGCTTGATATCGACACTGATAGCTTGTTAAAGAGAGCATCAGATGCCAGAGAAAATATTGAACGATTAAAGAAGGAGACTAAATATTATAAAGATTCTTTAGAAGAAGGGCAGAACCTTATAAAGTCATACAAAAATGATCTAGCTAAGCTAGAGAAACAGGGCAAGAAGAATTCAGCAGAATACAAGGAGAGAGAAAAAGATCTAGAATCACTAATCAAAGTCAATGAAAGGAAGAAGATTCAGCTTGAGAAATCAAGTAGTGAACTAAGAACACAACAAAGTAGCTATAGAGGACTAAAGAAACAAGTTGATGTTTTTAATAGAACACTAATAAAGGAGGCAGATGTTATAAGAACTACAAATGGATCGATAGAGCAATTAAGCCAAGCATTAAGTACTAACAGAAGAATTTACAAATCTCTATCCAAGGAGCAGAGAGAGCACACGGAAGCAGGGAGAGAATTACTCGCTTTAATCATTCAACAAGATGAGGAATATAAAGATCTTAATCGGACCATGGGGGTTACTCAAGTTGATGTAGGTAACTATAAAGGACAGATAAAAGAGCTTATTGAAGAAAATCTTTCGTTGTCAAATACTTTCAGAGGACAAATAGAACAAATCCCTGTTGTTGGAGGGTTTCTAGGTAACTTGTACGGAATACTTGCAATGTACGTAAAAGGTCAGAGAGCGGCGGCAATAGCTACAAAAGGAAACACAAAAGCTTTAAAGTTATTCAGACTCGCGCTCATAAGTACAGGGATAGGAGCTATTGTAGTTGTTATTGGAACACTAATAACGTACCTGGCAACAACTCAAAGCGGAATCAATAGAGTAAATAAAGTTCTCATCCCCCTTAAAATTATACTCCATAGCCTGCTCGGAGTTATTCAAAATGTAGGGGATGCGATGTTTTCGGCATTTGATAGTCCGCAGGAAGCTTTGGAGGCTTTATGGGAGGCTATAAAAACTAATTTGATAAATAGATTTAGTGCTATTGGAGATTATTTTTCAGCATTAAAGAAGATTATTAATAGTGGTTTTACTGATGGTTATGAAGATTTAGCAAATTCGACATTAAAGTTTGCTACCGGAGTAGATGATGTAATAGGAAAAACAAGAGACCTGGCAGAAACAGCAGGGGAGTTTTTTTCAGAAGCCATCAAAAGAGGGGAGAGAATAGCAGAAATCACTCAAAAACTTAGCGAAACAGAAGCTGATTTTATTCTTCAGGTAGCAAAAGGGAAAGAGGAATTTAAGGCACAAAACAAGATTGCTGAAGATCAAACCAAAACACTAGCAGAAAGAGAGGCGGCAGCAAAAAAGTCAATTGAGATACTTAGAGAAACAAACGAAGCTCAAAGAGAAAGGAATGCATTAGAATTAGAGTTGCTAAAATTGAAATCACAATCAAACGACACTAGCGACGCAGATAGAACAGAAATAGCCAATAAAATAGCTGAACTACGTGCTGCCAATGCTGAGTTACTGGAAGCAGAAACAACTCAGCAAAATAAACTGAATTCAATACGTAAAGAAGCATACAACAAATATCTTACAGCAAGACAGAAAGCTATTGATGCAGCAATAAAGAAAAGCAAAACACTTCTTCAGATATTTATAGAAGAACAAGGGTTAAGAGCAAAAACACTCTCAGAAGAATTAACTCTTGCGGAAGAGTTGAGAGATAAAAAAATCCAGATATTAAAAGAAGAGCTGGCTGCAAAAAAAATAACTCAACTCGAGTACAGTTTAGCAGTTCTTCAATTAGATAATGATCTGATAAAAAGAAGAGCGGAAATCGCAGCAGATAATGCTAGGCGTGAATTTGAGTTATTTAAAGAATCCCATCAAGCCAAATTAGACGCAAACATTTTCTTTACAGAGCAATTGCTGAATCAAGAAGTAAACAGGCTTGATCTAATTGCAGAAAAAGAGAGAGAATACCACAAGAGACGACTAGAGCAAGGTGTCATAAATCAACAAGAATATAATGATGCCATCAACAGTGTTGATAAAGAAAATGAACTTGCTAAAAAAGAAGCTAATAACAGAAGGAAAGAGGCAGAAAAAGAAGAAGAAGCGATTCAGTTTGAAATAGACAGGCTAGAGGAAGAAGAGAAGTATAACAATCAGTATGATCTTGATGTAGCAAGAATTAAAGCTGAAAGGGATCGTGATCTAAAAGCAGCAGCCGGTAATGCCAAGTTGATAGAGCTAATTGAGAAACGTAGCGCTGACAGTATTGAGAAGATTACAGAAGAAAAAGAAAAGGCTAGATTCCAACATGCTGCTGATACTTTTGGAGGAGTTTCTAAATTATTAGGAGAACATACGGCAGCAGGAAAAGCAGCTGGAATTGCACAAGCAACAATCAACACTTACCAAGGTATTACAGAGGTTTGGAAGGCGCCAGCTGTTCTGCCAGAACCTTTCAATACAGCAAGTAAGACAGTAGCAACAGGGGTAACACTGGCAAGTGGTCTGGCAGCGGTACAAAAAATTACATCAGTGAAGGAGCCTACAATTAAATACCAAAGAGGAGGGTATATCGAAGGAGACTCTCACGACAGAGGAGGAGTTCCTTTCACAGTAGATGGAGTGCCGGGATTTGAAGCACAAGGAGGTGAGTACATCATAAATAAACGCTCAACAAAAAAACATAGAGCGCTGATTGAAATGATAAATAAAGACACAGGAGTAAGCAGGTACAATACGAGGAGATATTTTAGAGATGGAGGAATTGTAACTAACTCAGTCTCTAAATCACCAAGAAAAGTTTTCGACTACGATACATTAGCGGATAAAATAGGAGACAAAGTAGCTCAAGCATACGAAAGTCTTCCTCCATCTGAAGTATCAGTAAAAGAAATTATATCACAAGCAAATAGAACAACAAAAGTAACAGAAGGATCAAGTGTATGAGTGAGATAGACGATATAATTAGTGAGATAGACGATATAATTAATGGGTGGAAAAACTACCTAACAAGCGACGAGCTGATCATTGAACAAGCAAAAGAAAGAGCGCTAATCTGCCTGGGGTGTGTAGATGAAAAAGGGAAGAAATCACTTAAATGGGGATTACATGCGGCAATCCTCCCTGACTATACACTTTCTGAAATAAAAGGATACTACTGCAAAATATGCAAGTGCCCTGCGTCAGTAGTAGTTAGAAGTAAGAATCATAAATGCCCACAAGGAAAATGGTAATGTTATATACAGAGTTAAAAGAAAAAGAAAGTGAAATAAAAGAATTAACCAAACTAGGGGTAGTATCTTCTAAGTGGCTTAGTTATATTCAGATTTATGAGGATTTTCACAAAAACCCAGAGATAAAGAAAATAGAAAGATACAATGAGCTTTGCACCAAATACGGATTCAAAGATGTATCTAATATTAGGAAAATAATTAGGAAACTAAAGCAATATCGGTAATGCTTTTTAGATCGCAAGACGCAAGATAAGAAGATTCATTCGCTACAATCTCGCAAACAATAGTGTCATTTTGAGAAAAGTCAGAATACTTTGTAGAGAAACTTAACTTTTTAGTTAAATACAACCCGGGGAGTATTCGTTCTTTTAAGTTTTTTTCGAAACTTGCATGAGGCACAGACTTTATTTGAAGTCCTTTTTCTGAAATAAAAAAACAATCCTTCATTGTATAAAAAATCTGCTCAGCAGTTTCGTTTTTTATTCTCAAACAAACACTGAAATAAGAATCGTTTTTCTGAATGCAATCAACCAGTATAGATACTGTGTTGTTGTCATTAATTTTACTAGACAGTTCACTGGAATATTTAGCTTCTCTAACCTTAATTTTACTAGGAAGGTGTGTAGGTGTTTTTTCTATGCTTGAAATGGCAGGTTTTAGAAAAAAATCGACCATCTTTATCCATACTTTTATCAGTACGTAACATACTGATATAGCTGCGAATGTGAGGATTATTGTCATAGTTTCAAATTTACTAAAAAAGTGGGAAAAATTAAACCTTTTTTTATGCAAAATCGCCCCCTACTTTAGCAAAAAGTAAGGGAAAAATAACCGAATGAGTAAGTCACATTTTAAAGCATCTGTTTCATTTTCTAATATGTCATTAAATGTTGATGAAAAAAATGGAATAATTAGAAACGTTGTTATTGTTCAACAAGGAGAAAATAAAAATGATTCTTATTTTAACGAAGCTTTTCTTGTTGACTTAGTAAACCAAGGAAACGAGCAAAAACAAGGGGTAAAGTGTCGATTTGGACACCCCAACGCTTGCGCAACTTCGCTGGGAACTTTCCTAGGCAGATACAAGAATTTCAAATTAGAAAACAACAAAGTATTTGCTGATTTATTTCTAGATACGATATCTCAAAAAACAGAGGTTGAAGGCAAGGGCATTTCTATGTGGGAGTATGTTGTTGAAATGGCAGGTCGTAACGCTGACATGTTCGGTAATTCAATTGTTATATTAAGCGAACTGTTTACTGAAAAAGTAAATGAAAAAGAGTTTGATTCTCATATACTACATTCTTTTATAGCTTCTGACTTAGTAGATGACCCGGCAGCAACAGACAGTCTCTTTAGTAATTCAAGTGACCTTGGTGTTATAGTTTCTGATTTTCTAGACAACAACCCTGAAGTGTTTAACACAATTCAAAAAGACCCGTCAGTCATTGAAGATTTCTTTGGGAGATATTCCGCTTATTTAAAAACTTATAAATCAAATTTTAATATGAGTATAATCGATAAAATCAAAAAGCAATTTAGCAAAGATTCTTTTGATATAGAATTGACAGACGCTACAGGGAAGATAATTAAGATTATCACAGAAGCAGAAGAGCCTCAGGTTGGAGATTCTGTAACAGACGAAGAAGGTGGAGCGATTTCAGATGGAGATGTAAAGCTAGCAGACGGGCGAACATTGGTTGTTTCTGGAGGTGAAATTTCAGAGATCAAGCCTAAAGAAGAAGAAAGCGAACCTACCCTTTCAGAAGTAATGCAAAGTATTGACACACTAAGAGGAGAGGTTTTTGGTCGGTTTGATAAAAATTCAAAAGAAAATGAAGAAGCAATTCTTCTTCTGTCTTCTGAAATGTCAAGTATTAACAGCAAGTTCAACACCTTAGCTAGGACGGTTAAGTCAAAAAAATTCGACACCCCTCCAGCTCCTCCAGCTCCTCCAAAACAAAAGTCAATGTACGATAGAGTAAAAGAACAGATAAACGAAAAAAAAGAAGACAATGGCATTTAATATTCACGAAGCATTTAAAGAAATAGCTACTGATGATAGATTCATACAGGATATAAGAGAAATATCAGTAAGTAAAGTATTTCATGAAGACACCAATAACTTCTTTACTATTGTTCCAGGAGTAAAAGGAGGGCAACAAGTGGCAGCTATGAAGGGCATAGAATATGTGACAAGAAAGTCACAGGGATGTGGTGGTCCATCTTTGTCTCCTAAATTCCCAGCAATTTCTCAAAAATGGAACCCTCAATTAGTAGAGGTTAAAATAAAATACTGCTACACTGAATTTATGCAGAAGTTTACGCAGTGGGGGTTAGCTAACGGACATAAGATAAAAGATCTGGGTGAGGCTGATTTTTTTCAGTTTATAGTTGATTTGGTTGTTGAAGCAATGAAGTTAGATGCTCAAAGAATTGTTTTGTTTGGAGATGAGGAAATTGCAGGTCAGAACATCTTAAACGACGAAAACAAAGTTCAGTATTACGATCTGATAAAAAAAGGGTTGATTCCTACGATGCAGTATTTTAATACACATCCTGAATTAATGGATAATTTTATCACACTTAGCAAAAACTCTGATCCAAATCAATACAATCTTGAAAGTGATTACTCGCTCAATTTGTACGAAAAACTTGTTGATACTTACGAGTTTGATGGAGACATATTGTTGTCAAGTCACAAGCTTTATAAGAATTACGAGAATTACTTCAAAAGACTTGCAGGGGTGGGGATTCAATCCTCTAAAGACGAAATTCAAAACGGAATTCAAAACCTGAAAGTAGATGGAGAAAATATCACTACTATCAAGAACTACGATCGTTGGAGAAACAATGATTTCAAAGTAGAAAATACTGTGCATTTGCCACACTTCGCTCTATTTACAAAAAAAGAGCACTTGCAGCTTGGTGTTGATGATGCTTCTGCTCTTGAGAACTTACACCTTGAATATATCGGAGGTGAAGACGAACACTTTTACATAAAAGGAAACTACATGATAGATTTCAAAATGACTAATCCTTTTGAGTTCCGTGCAGCTCTATAAAAACAGTAAATAAATGGGAAATTGTGATGCAAGATTGTCTGGTAAATTCGCAAGAATTTGTGGACATAAACCTAAGCAAGGTTTAGTAAGAAAATGGTACATCAACTGGGAGGATATTGACAGGGAAGCCACTCAGACAACAAACAGAGGGACTAAAGTGGAACTCCTTGTATTGAAGGCTGATGCTAAAATATACCCGGCAGAAGGAAATAATAAAACCTCAAAAGCCAACCACGCCTACAACAAAGCAGACTTTGGTGGAGGGTATATTCATACTGACAACTTCACTGTTATGTACAGAGGAGAAAGAGAAAGAGAAAGAATACAGGAGTTAGTTGACGGAGCAAAAGTTGTTACTATAATCGAAAAGGTTGATGGAGGATTAAATGGAGAATTAGCATTTGAGTTGGTAGGAATGGAGAGTGGAATGACCGTTACTGAAGATACTTGGAGTAGTTCGGAAAATAGCGGAACCACTCTCTTAACTGTAGCAACAGAAGAAGGAGAGGAAGAACTAACAGGAGTAAAATTGTTTTTGCAAAACACCTATACGGAAACTCTTGACTTTATAAAAGCGAACGAATATGGAGATCCACCAGCACCTCCTGAGCAATCAAGATAAGAATCTTCTTGATTTAATTAAGAATCTAGATTATAAGGAGATAACAACAGGGAAGTATAAAGATGACACCCCTTATCTAAAGCATGTGTTTAGACTGTACACTCTTCTTTTTGGAGGAGTGTGCAGCTCATGCCCGAACAATATTCCTATTTACATAGAAACCTTAAAAAAAATCAATAGAATGCAAGACACGAAAGAAAAAAAAGCAGGAGAATTTCAGCTAAAAAAAGGTGTGATTATTCCGATAAAAGGAACATCTAAAGCTTATTCTGAACATAATATTACAGATGAGATAGCTCTAAATCTTTTAAAGGAAAACCCTAACAGAATTTCTCTATTCTCGAAGACCCCAGAGGATATTAATGAGATGTTAGAAGGACACGAAGAAGCTTATGTGGAGATATTTGATTACGAATTGTCTATTGATCAAGCAAATCTTTTGCTTGAAAGAATAGGGATTGAAAGCAGAGCTACCACTGTCAAAGGTGTTGAGAAAAAGCTAGAATCTTTATCAACAGAGGACGAAGAAAAAATCAAAGAAATACTGTATAGCGAAGAAGAATGAAAAGCAGGGTCGCAAAAGCACATAAAGAAGAACGGAAGGAGATTTTTAACAAAAGATTTGGGGTTGTTTTCCATGGAGAAGACAACCTTAAGTCTTTAGAAAATGAAAATCTAATTGAGAATAGTCCGACAGCTTCGCAATGTGCTTGGATCTATGAATCTTTCTTATGTGGAGCAGGGTTTGAGGTTGAAATGAACGTAGATCTTAGTAGCAATTTTTGGGAAACAAAAACAGCAAATGACTTGCTTTATGATGTAGGGGAGTCCGTTTCTAAACATCAAGGATGCTTCATCCAAGTAAGATACAATGCTTTATATGAAAAGGCAGGTTACGAGGTGTTTCCATATACCGCTTGTAAATCTGGAAAGAAAGACAGCGTAGGGTATGCAGGTAAAATAATCTATTCACCAGAAGGATGGGGGAAGTCGCTGAACAAAAAAAAAGTCAAAGAGTTTGATTCGTACAATCCCGATCCAGAAATTATACAGGAACAAGTAGAAGCGGCAGGAGGATGGGAACATTATAATGGTCAAATGATGTTTTTCAAGATAGACTCAAAGTATACATATCCTAAAAGTAAGATTGAAAAGGTTGAAAGATTTGCAGATGCTGAATACCACATAGGGCTGTTTTATTCTTCTTTATGCAAAAGAGGATTTACTGATATCACAACAATTAGGCATAGAGCGTTTGATAATCCGGCAGAAGAAAACAAATTTTTCAATGATGCTCAACAAGTAACAGGGATTGAAAACGCATGTTCAGTGTGGATGCTAGAAGATGATTGGGATGATGAGTCGGAGAAAAATGGAAAATTTATATTCGGGAACATTAAAAGCGATCAAAAACCCGATAGGTATAGTCATGTAGAACAAAGCTCTTCTAACTTTATAAGAAAGGCATTCAATATTCCTCCTCAGCTTATAGACTTTGTACAAGGAAAGCTAGGGGCGACATCAGGAGAAGACTTAATAAAAGCTCAATCAATATACAACGCTAGTATAGCAAGAGAAAAAGACAAAATATCTAATCTTTTTAGAGAGCTTTTTAGAAATTTCGAAGAACCGATTAATCCAGAAAACAACTGGGCAATCAAACAATATTCTTTACTTGACGATGGAACTGTTAATTAACAAAAGCACTGTAGAAAGTTATTTAAACGTAGCTATAGGGGTCAGCGAAAAAGAATTCAACACATACATTGAGGAGGCTCAAGAGTTAGATCTTAAAGATATTCTGAGAGAGGAGTTTTATGTAGATCTGGTAATAAACAGAGAAGAGGACAAATGGAAACTACTTATTGAGGGAGGGAAATACTCCTATAACGACAGGGAATATATATTTAGCGGAATAGGAAAGGTTCTTTCCTATTTTACTTACGCTCGTTTTATTTTGAAAGGAAACATCACAAGTACGTCTCATGGCTTTGTGATAAAGAAAACACCTCACTCGGAACCTATTAATCTGGAGGAAAGAAGAAACTTTTACTACAAATATCGAGAGGACGCTTTTAAGATTTTTGAGGGTGTAAAAAAATACATTGAAAGAAAAGGAGATTATCCAAGCTTCAAAGAAGATTGTAGAAAATCATATAGACCATACAAAACAAGAATAATACAATGATAGCAAGATTTGAAAATGTAAATTCGCTTAAGTTTTCATTAAATGGAGTGCACTACTACAAAGTGTTTTTGTCTGTTTATATAGATGACAGACACATAAATGTAGTAAATGTCTATGATTCTAAATTTGTACTCTTGAACGCTACAAGTGTAGATAGAATAGAAGTAAACGGAACAATATACCAAGACTCAAAAGAATTAATAAAAGTTCTCTCGAGCGTTTTGTACACTAAAGATACTGGGGGAGTTGCCGAGACAATAACAACTTTAATAAAAAACGAAAATCAAGCTACATACACCTCTGAAGATGGAACAAAAACAGTTATTCCTCTGGGCGGTGAAACTATTGATCTTGTTTCTAAAAACACAAACATAAAGGATAAAGCAGTACAAAGTGGTACGCTGCACGATCGCTTTAGAGATGTTTACAGAAATTCTGGAGCCTGGGTAAAATCTTCATTTAGTAGCGTACCTAATCAAACTACGCCTTTAACAGAAATTAATCCAACAACAAACTACTATTATCTTGACACAACAGACAACGGAACAAGGTATCGTTACCTGTTAATTAAAAATGAATGGTACGCCAGTTCTAATGATGTATCGTTTTTATTGCGTGAAAGCGCAGGTTCGTATTTTAAAATAGTTCTTACACAATATTTTGGCAACGATAAAGATGTGTACGACAGAACTTTACTTAATTGCATTATAAAAAACGATCCAGAAGAATTGATATCGGGATACAAAGCATTTCCTATTCATAATAGTGGAGCGATAACAATAAACAGTGGTGTTCTTGACGCATGGGTTAGTCAGAGCATTCAAAGTGGAAAAGAAGTAATACCAATGAGTAATGTTCATAATCTTTATCAGTATCTATCAGATATGGAGAACAGATTATTAGCAAAACAAAACATTCTAAAGCTTTCCAACTCTCCAGTTAGATCGAAAACGCTGCATGATAGATTTACTAAGGCATTCAAGTTAATTGGTGAGTACGCAAACAAGGAGTATCATTACTCAGCGGCAAATCAAGTTAGCTTTTCCCCTGAATCTCCTTATGGACTTTGGCATAAAGACGCTACAGAAATATACTTCTTTGTAGAAAACGCTCCTTCTGTACCTAAATTAATGCCGGATTCACCAAACTTATTAGTGAAGATAAACGCTTTTATAGATTTTGAAAACGAAAATGATCCATTTGCCACTCAATTACTGGAGGTTATAGTAAGCTCGTCTCCAATCTCATTAGTGGAAGGGTATACCGCATATAGAGTAACATATAATAAGATGATAGTAGGAGGAGATGCTAAAAAGAAGGCGCATATTACTGCTAGTATTTCAGGAACAATAACCGTATAACAAATGAAAACAGAAAATATATTTGCTGCTTTGGCGATAGCTATTTTCGCTTGGTTTTTAGACCATTTGACAATTATAGGAGGAGTTGTAGCATTTTTGGTAGGTGTGTCCTCCTTGGTATTAAATATTTTGAGGATTTCATCAGAGATTAAGAAAAAAAGAGAATTAAAATGCAAAAAACAACCAAAGGAATATTAACGGTTTTAGCGATTGTCTTTGCTTCAATGGGAGTTGTGAATCTTACGGATTCACTCCCAAAAAACGAGACAAAAAAATACAGGA
>NZ_JBHULX010000025.1:0-1250 GCF_042684685.1 Aquimarina hainanensis
GTTACCACAGGTACAGCCTTACCGAATCCTGATAGTGATGGTGATGGTGTTCCTAATACAGCAGACTTAGATAGTGATAATGATGGAGTTGCAGATATCGTAGAGAACGGAGGAGTTGATACCGATGGAGATGGAGCGATAGACTACCCGACTCCGGGAGATCCAACCTCTATGGCAGATGTTGATGGTGATGGATTTGCAGATAGTGTTGATACGGATGATAATACAGTTGCAGGTACAGGAGATGGCGGAACAAGTTTACCTTCCCCGGATAGTGACAATGATGGAGTTGTAGATAGCCTGGATTTAGATAGTGATAATGACGGGATTTCTGATGTAACAGAAAACGGAGGAGTTGATGTAGATGGCGATGGAGTTTTAGATGGAATTACCGATACTGATGGTGATGGATTTGCAGATAGTGTTGATACGGATGATAATACAGTTGCAGGAACAGGAGATGGCGGAACCAATTTACCGTCACCGGACAGTGATAATGATGGTATTATAGATAGCCTGGATTTAGATAGTGATAATGATGGGCTAACAGATATCAGTGAAGCTGGAGGAGTAGATACTGATGGTGATGGAGCGATAGATTATCCAACCCCGGGAGATCCAACCTCTATGGTTGATGTCGATGGTGATGGATTTGCAGATAGTGTCGATACAGATGATAATACGGTTGCAGGAACAGGAGATGGCGGAACGATGCTACCGTTACCCAATACCGATGGTACAGGAGGACCGGATTATCAGGATATTGATAGTGATGGTGATGGTATTGTAGATAATATAGAAGGACAACCAACGGTTGGTTATGTTGCCCCAAGTGGTACGGATACCGATGGTGATGGTATTGATGATAGTTATGATCCTGATGATGGTGGAACAGCATTAGTTGCCATAGATACAGATATGGATGGTAGTGCAGATTATATAGATACCGATAGTGATAATGATGGAGAATCTGATTCTATAGAAGGTTGGGATACTGATGGCGATGGGGTTGCCGATACGGTTGCTTCAGGAAGTGATAGTGATGGTGATGGATTGGATGATAATTATGATACGATTGTTTTAAGTGGAGCTACTTCAGGAAGCAATGCAGGTAATAATACTGTAGCTCCTTTAACAGATGGTATCTTAGCTGATGTAGATAATCCTGGAGTAGGAGATCTAGATTACAGGGAGAATGACAGTGATGGTGATGGTATTGATGATGCGGTAGATGCCGATGATGATAACGA
>NZ_JBHULX010000026.1:0-638 GCF_042684685.1 Aquimarina hainanensis
CTCTTACCATTCCGAACAGAGCAGTTAAGCCCGTTAGCGCCGATGGTACTACTACTGTGGGAGAGTAGGTCGCCGCCTTTTTTGATGCCCTTCATTGTTTAATGAAGGGCATTTTTGTTGTTGTATAGTTCTCAGTAGGCGTACTTACTACCTATAGCCTAAATACCCCATCCTATAGAAGAGATTGTTTTTAGCGTTTAGTATCGCTTAAAAAGGCTATGATATCCTGTTGTTTTATCAGAGTGAGGACAATTTAGTATAAAGGTCTATAAAGGCTGGAAAATAAGCGGTGCTTAGGGCTAAGGATAGACAAGGCTATAGCTTAAGAACAACTTCTGGTTAGATGGATGTAGCTATTGTTTTTAATATTTAGTATGGCAGAAGATGAATAGGATTGGCTGAGAGACTAAAAAAATAGTATAAAAGAAGCAGGGGTGTAATTATTTGTTTTACGCTTTGGTTTAGTCTGGAACTTTTTTATATAAAGCTAAGTTTTTGTTTGATAGCGGATTGCTAAATAATTTAAAAAAAACACAAAAAAAGTATTGCTGAATATGAAAAAGGTTGTATGTTTGCACCCGCTTAGCCGAGGGGCTGATGTTCATTGAAAACGGGGATTTTAAAGGAGTAAGTATTTA
>NZ_JBHULX010000027.1:0-731 GCF_042684685.1 Aquimarina hainanensis
CACAGCGAATTATATAAAGAAAAGGAAAAACGATTTAAGCCTTCGGATAACCTATATAGTTCAGGAGATAATGGAGGAGATATCTATAATGACCTGGCTAATTTCACTAATTACGAATATTATATTGCTACAGGAGTATGTCCTAAGGCTCGGGATTTAGAGATGTACTTAAATTACTATTTTAAGGAGTATAGCTCAGGTATTCCTGCTAGTAGCACCTATAGAGGAGGATATCTGACTCCGGCATTATTTACAGATTTAGGAGGGAGTCACCCTACAGATGCAGCAGTAGAGATACGAACGAACCTTACAGCTTCCAATAAGACATTAGATATTCGTTTTTATCAAAACAATCAGGCAGTAGGTACTATTCCTATTAGTGTTAGTTTGCCTGCAAGTTTTAGCAATACCTGGCAGAACTATGGAGCAGGCACCTGGCAGATCACTTCTGTAAAACAGATTTATTCGAGTTATGATGCCAGCAGTGAGCGTTTTCGTTATCAGGTATTGGCAGAGGTGACTATTGGAGGAACTACGACTCAGGAGATTGTTCTTAGTGGTCAGACCCAGGCACGTATTGCAGCGTGTAGTATCACAGAAGCTGATGGTGTTGGGGAGTATATAGGGGATGGTAGTGGTACAGATATTTCAGGCTGTAATAATACGACCCGTTTTGAGACAGCCCTTCGGGATGTGATGTATGAATTAGAACAACGGGGAACTCTAAACAA
>NZ_JBHULX010000027.1:886-166368 GCF_042684685.1 Aquimarina hainanensis
GGGGGCAAATGTTAACTATCTCTATAATGATAGGGGGCAGATAACCCAGCAACAGTTAAATATTACCTATAGAGAAGCGGATCATTTCCCTAAAGTAGCCACTGCCAGGTTATATGAATCTTGTGATGTAGTTACCGGAGTATGTCGACTGATTAATTTATTGTGTTGTGGGGATATTAATGATTTGGTGGGAGAAGATAACCAGGTTATATGTATTCAGAATCAACAGGCAGAAGAGACCTTCGAAGCAGGACTATTGACCTTATTAAATGAAGGGATTCTCAATGAGAACCGATTAGATACCCCTTATATGATAAGTTCGCCCTTGACTAGTGAATTTTTAAATAACACAAAATATCGGGAACGAATTTCCCGCTATACAAAAGATATTCCTGGCATTAATGTTTCTACGGATTTTAACAGTTGTTTTTTCTTGCGACGATCCAATCATTTTGAGGAATTAATGTTGATTTTCTCAGCAGATCCAACAGCAGATGCGTCCGCTATTGCTCATCATACAAACTCGACCCAATGTGGAGACTCTAATTGGGCTATTTTTAGAATACAACAACGGAGAAGTGATGGAGCTAACGTATTGAATATAGGAAGGATTAAGAAGTTGGATATCCAAAAAGAGGGAGTATTAGCATTTACACATACAGATCGTAGTACCAATCAGGAGATAGCAACAACCGGAAGTATTGCAAATCTGTTACCAATGCGGACCAATACAATTTGTCAGGTTAGTGGATTTAGACCGGATTGTCAGTTTTTTGAAGATCCTCCTGTGGATTGTATAGGTGAAGCAATAGCAGAAGCAAATCAATTTGCAAATGATATTAAACACCTTGTTAATGCCGTATTTCGGAATGTTGATTTAGCAGGAATAGGTATAAATCAGGGAAGGCTTATAAATTTACAAGGATATCCTGAATATACAAATTTTATACAGAAAGTACTGACTGTAAAAAGTGCTCTTCCTTGTACAACTTGTTATGATAAGTTTTTTGATTATTCGATTAAAGAACATGTCAAGTTTTCTATTACACGTACATCTTCTAATGTGTATGCTCTGAGTATAAACTTGTCAGATATACACCAGGTATCAATTCCGTTGAATGTACCTTCCGGTGAAATACCAAAACAAATAGATAGTATCACACATAGCTCTAATGGAAGATTCACTGTAGTTTCTACTGATTTAAATGGTAAACAATATACCTCCTTGCATAATTTTAGAGGAGTAAAAATAAATGACCCTAATGATCATAAATCTCCTATCTTATTTCAATTTTTTTGTAATACAGATTATAATGCTACTTCATTAGCACAAAATCCGGATAATTTAGATAATGAGAATATAGATGGTATTTGTGGAGATGCTGTATTAGAAAATAATTTAGAGCATGCTTTAAAAATAGCACTTAATGAGGGGATTACATCAATGAAAGAAAATAGACCTGTATCAAGTACTATTTTTGATGAATTGTTTTTTGGGAATGTGAATCTTCAAAAGAGGATAGAAAACCATTTTGGCTTAACGGATCCTACATCTGTATATGACTATCAATTTGATTCTGCAGAAACAGAACCAATTTACCATAGATTTGCTACTGGTCGTATACAGACTAGAGGAACTATGCATTTGATCCTTACTAGATCTGGGGGATATATAACAAGCATAAAACTTAGTTTAGAGGAAGACTTTTTCGATATTTCAGAAATAATAGATATTGAAATTGTTCGCTCTAATATAGAATTAACCCAAGGGGTTAATAATTCTATTTCAGGAGGAACATTTTGTACAATCAATTACAAAGATAGTCTAGGTGGTCTTAAACAAGCTAAAAATGTAATTATAACTTTTTCAGCTTCAGATCTACCTCGAACATATGAAAATCAATTTCTCTGTGATCTATTATCATGGCCTGTATCTTTGGTACCTACGAGAATAGTATCAGAACTAAATGAGAATGAGACCTTATCAACATCAACATATGCACGAGACCTAAACAACTCAAAAAAATCAAACCCACCCTCTGCCAAATCCACGACAATTGCGGATGAGACTATTCCTTGTGGTCCTACCGTTTGTATTCCTCCTGTAGTGGAACCACTAAGTTGTACAACGACCTATTCTGCATATACAGGGGTGATGAGTCGGATAGGGGATACGGAGGCAGAGGATATTGTTAGTGCAGAAGATTTTTGTCAGTACTCGTTGCAATACCTGGTAGCCGATTATGAGTATTACCTGACCAAATTAGGGATAGTATCGACACTAGATCTTTACTATCTGACCATCAGTGAATTTGGTGCTACAGAGTTTAACTATGGATATCCGGGGATGCGTAGGACTTATAAGGGGCGTTCTGCTGTTATTGATCTGTATCAGGCTCATGTGAGCAGCAGTGGCGATAGCGCCAAAAGCTGGACTGCTTTTACCACGGATTATCTGAATACCTCCGGGAATGAAGATATCTGTGTTCCCCGTCCGTTTTTCACCGATTTTACAGAAGTTACAGTGACGATTCCTGATGACACGGATTGCCAGCAATTTGTCAAAAGTGTTCGGGCGGCATATACCCGGGATGTATATGATAGTTATATAGCAGGTAAGCGGGCAGAATTTATAGCTGAGTATTTATCACAAGCGATAGACAATGCAGTAGAGACCTTTGATATGACCTATTATGATAAGGAATACCAATACACCTTATATTATTACGATCAGTCGGGGAATTTACTACAAACGGTTCCTCCGGAGGGAGTTGATCGTTTTACGGATACAGAATTACAGGCATCAGATGCTTCCGGGGAATCCCTTAATAGCCGTATCAATCAGCATCGAACTAATGATATTGCCCGGGAGAATAGTAGTTTATTACCAGCACATGAGCTGTTGACCAAATACCGATATAATTCTCTGAATCAACTGGTATGGCAGAAAACTCCTGATGGAGGGATTACCCGTTTTGCCTATGATGAGCTGGGAAGAATTATCGCTTCACAGAATGCCAATCAGGTAGCCGCCAATCAATTTAGTTATACCACTTATGATGCTTTGGGTCGGATTGTAGAGGCAGGAGCACTTACTCCAACCGTTGGGATTTCCATCCGGGAGAAGACAGGTACACTGGTTTATACAGCTACGGGCAATGTGGTATCGACCCGGGTAGAAGATCAGTATCCTCAGAATATTTCCAGGGATCGGGTAGAGGTCACCCGTACCCGTTATAACGATCTTTCGATAGGAGCGGCGGAGATTTTTGAGACGGTATCAGATCAGTCGATCTATCGGAGTACGACCCGCAACCGGGTGGCAGGAATTTACTACTATGATCAGTATAGCAGTACGACCTTAGAGCGACAATACGACCATGCGATTTTCTATCACTATGACATCCATGGGAATGTTAAAGAGCTGGTGCAGCACGATAAACAAATGGCATTGACCCTGGATGATCCTACCTCAGGGATGAAGCGTACCCAATATGAATACGATCTGATCAGTGGTAATGTTCATAGGGTAACCTATCAAAAAGGGAAGGCGGATCAGTTTATCCATCAGTATCGCTATGATGCAGACAACCGTATTGTAGGAGTATCGACCTCAGATAACGGCCGTATATGGGAGGAGGATGCCCGGTATGCATATTTTTCACACGGACCTTTAGCCAGAACAGTACTAGGAGCCAAGCAGGTACAGGGTCTTGATTACGCCTATACCCTTCAGGGCTGGTTAAAAGGCGTTAATGGAGAGTCCTTAGACCCGACGGCAGATATGGGAGGAGATGGATCTTCCACTTCTGATGTGGCTAAAGATGCCCTGGGATATTCCTTAAGTTATTACGAAGGAGATTATCAATCGATCGGTACTACTACAGGGAGCTCTTTTGTATACAGTAACAGTCCCGGATTAGAGAGTACTAAGAATTTGTACAACGGGAATATCAAACAGATGGTCACCAGTCTGATAGACAACAATGAATCGATGTTGTCTTCCCAGATCAATCACTATGAATATGATCAGTTAAACCGTATCAAGAAGATGCAGGGATCACAGCTGACCGGGATGACAGCAACACCTTCATACCACAGTAGTTATAGCTATGATAAGAATGGGAACTTACAGCAGTTGCATCGGGCTACGGTCAACAGTCAGGGATCGGTTGTGGATATGGACGCCTTGCAATATACCTATAAGACAGTTACTGATCCGGAGACAGGACAGCAAATGCGTTCGAATCAGTTAAGCCATGTAGACGATGCTATAGCAGGGAGTACATTTAATGATTTGTCGGATCAAAATCCCGGGAATTACAGTTATGATGCGATAGGTCAATTGATAGAAGACAAGCAGGAAGGGATTCGCAATATCGAATGGCGGGTAGATGGTAAAGTAAAGAAGATTCATAAGAGCAATGGTACAGAGGTGTCTTTCTATTATGATGGACTAGGGAACCGTATTGGTAAGCGGGTCCTGCCGGAGAACAAGACAACCTTATACAGCAGAGATGCTCAGGGGAATGTATTGGGGGTATATCAGGCAAATACCAGTGGGGCAGTTGCTACGGATATGCGCTTAAAGGAACATCATATCTATGGGAGCAGTCGATTGGGTATTGAAGAGAAGAACATTGTTCTAAGCAATGATCAGGCTGTAGCAGAAGCTACAGTGGGCAATACAGTTGGGGATAAGCGATATGAGCTAAGCAATCACTTAGGAAATGTAATGAGTGTGGTAAGTGATCGCAAGACTGCTACTGTTACAGGAAATTTAACTACCTTTACTCCGGATGTTCTTTCATTTAGTGATTATTACCCCGGCGGGATGCTCCTGCCCAATAGGCACGGGAATTCTTCAGATTACAGGTATGGAATGCAAGGTCAAGAAATGGATAATGAAATCAAAGGGGAAGGAAATAGTTTAAACTTTGCTTTTAGAATGTATGACCCAAGGCTTAATAGGTTTATGAGCCACGACCCATTATTCAAATCCTTTCCTTGGAATAGCCCATATGCAATAAGTGAAAACAGGTTGATAGAAGGAATTGACTTAGAAGGTGGAGAATACCAATGGTTTATGATACAGGCTGAAATGGGTATGTATGGTGAAACTGTTCAGAAAATAACAAGAGGTGTTAATAAATCTATAGAAAAGTCAGTTGACGGTATTGTCTTTGTTGCTCAAAATCCTGGTGAGGCTTTAAAAGGAACAGGTAATTTTGTCTTGTCTAATTATGTTTTAGCAATGCTACCACCAGGAGACCAAGAAGTAGTGTTTCCATATCTTGATGAGAAGTTTGGTACGACAACTCAAGCGACAAGAAAAGCTTTTGCAGATGGTGTTGTTGAATCTGCTAATAAGGTTATATATGGTGATTTAGAGGATAGAACAGAAATTCTAACAGATATCTTCACAGGTATTTTAGGAGCTAAAGGGACTGATAAGATAATTAAATTAGGTAAAGTTGCTGTTTTAGCTAAAATTGAAGGTACTATCAGTATTTCTCTTGGTAAAAATGTAAATCTTAAAACGTTTGCAACAAAGCAAAAAGCTGTTAGTTTCCACGATTTTGACCAGCTTCCTGGTTATACAGATGCAAAGCCTGGATTCTACAATTTTGAAGATGCTTTTAAGTTTGCTACAGAATCAGTTCTAAACACTAAAGGTAAAATTAAGTTTAATCTTGAAATTGTAAACGTTCAAAAAGCAGGTAAAATTAAGCCAGGTACAGGATTATACCAACAGCTTGATGAATTTGGAGGTAAGAGTCTCTGGGAAATGGATATGACAACCGAATGGGAGTTAAGTAAAATATTAAATGACCCAAAGTTACTGAAGAGCACAGAATTTTATAAAATGGATAAAAAAGTTCCAACAAAAACAGTAACTAATCTTGCTAAAGAATAAAAATAACTGATGATAAAAAGTGGTAATTTTAAACTCAAAAAGGTTTTAAAAAATAGAGGATTGTATTGTTCAATTGATTTTGAAGTCGAATTAAACGAGATGAAAAGCAATAACCTTATTTTTAAATATGAAGCTGACAATCAATGGGAAACAGCTAGTAGATTAGGGGGGATGATTTTTTATGACTATTTTCTAAAGAAATCAAATATTGAAATGAGTGTAACTATTAAAAATATTGATTGGATGCCTGTGGACACTAATAATGGAATTATTTTTTATTCAGTATTGAAAGGGTTGTCTGAAATATTAAGTTATCCAATAAATGATTTAGAAATAGATATTGAAAAAGAATCTTTTATAATACCAGAATTGAGGGCAATATAGATTATGTAACTAATAATAATGAAAAAGCTATCCCCTGATGGTGCTAGTTTGTCAGAGTAACGGCTACCGCTAGCATTTGCTAGTGGCGGTACAGTAAGGAAATATATACTATATAAATAAAGAGAGCTACTTAGTTTTTATACTGGGTAGCTTTTTTATGCCTTAAAGCGAAGCAACGTTTTTATCAAAGAAATCCTTAAACTTCTTATTGGTAAGCATTTTATCAATGATTTTAAAGATGGTAGATTTATTTTCCTCGTCTAGCTTGTCAATCAATTTTAAATGTTCATCTTGTGTTTTATCTTTTTGGGATGCTTTTACCCAATAGACATGGAAACAGCGGAAACTACCGCTACGGCTTTCAGGGACAAGAAATGGACAATAAGGTCAAGGGAGAAGGAGACAGGGGTGTCTGAACGGGCTAAAATACGTACAGAACGCTCCGATAGTTGTTTACTACGTCTTATAGGTTGTTAGGAAGATCCAAATCCCTGTTTTCTTCCGGGATAGCAGAACTACGCCCCGGAAACTGACTCGATAAATCCTTATAGGTACTTGTAGTACCCGCTACATTCTGCTGGCTGCGATAATAAGTAATTGCCGCATTATAAATATCAGTACTAAGTAGTTTAGAAGTATTATCCAGACTTTCATATACAGAAGTAATTCGTCGCAGTATCGGTTTGATATCCTCTCGGGCTTTCACATCTTTATCAAATTCTTTTTTATCCAGATAAAAAGGAATGAGCTCAGGTTTTTGATCCATATATGCAACCCAGTTTGCCGTATAGTTGGCGTTCTTCCGTCGTGAGATTAATCACTTTGTCACTGATAATCTTTTCAATAGTAGCAATAGATGCAATAATACTGTTTACTTCCTCAGTAGAGAATGCAGTTGAAATTAAATTGTTGGTTGCCATATTGTTTTTATGTCATCCCGAAAAAAGGAAGACGATGTTAATAGAAACGAAAGTAGTAATTATCAGAGGACTTTCTGTGTAGAAATCTGTAATGTAGAAGGTTATGTTTTTTTTCAAGAGGTTTTTATATGCTTTTTGAAGAGGATGCAGCCATATATCGTCCTAAAAAATAACAGGAAAAACAAAAGAAAAGTTATAGATAAGAGAACGGGATGACAGGAAGGCAATTATCAGGGATTACATGCTCTAAAAAGAGCCGGGGATAGTTGCTTTTCGAAAAATCTACTGCAAAGACAGAAAAAACCGGAGGACAAAAACCTGATTTTTTAGTATAAGATCTACTTTTGACAGTCGGAATTTAAAAACAACGCGTTTCAATATCCCTGAAGAGTACTTCAAAATAGGGATAAAATAAAAAGCAGTGCAGGAGTCTTGATGTATGTGTAGTGTCTTGTTTTTTAGTTGATTGTGTTTGTTTTGTGATATGTCCATTTGTAAATGGACATGAGTGTTTTAAAAAAAGAGAGGCAGGTTGGATATTTTTGTAAGATACTAAAGAAGGTGCATCATTTTTTTTTCGAAGGATTAGGGAATATATATTGAGGATATAATGGACATATTAAAAAAAGGAATTGCAGGAATTGCAGTGATTATTTTTTTTCTTTCGTGTACGGGAGAATCCAAAAAAGGCGAATTGGTAGAAAAGGATACCATGTATCAGTTAAAAGAGCGAGGATGGACCTCCAGATCCATGACCCGTTTATACGAAGGACTTTCGTATAAGGCAACACAGGTACCGGTTCCCTTTTATCTGGCAAAACAATTTCCGGAGAAGGACCTCCGGGAGATCGATTCTATCTATCAAACAGTAAAAACTGAACGCATTGTCGAGATCAATTTCGAACAGGAAAAAGGCAAAGATCTGCTGGAGGAAACCTTCACCCGAATGGATTATGAATCAGGAGTAAAATATATGGCCTTCGAGATTCAGAAAGATTTTAAAGCCATTACCCAATCAGGGGATAGTATTCGCTGTTCGGGAGTGACTTTTGAACGCAATTTTAAATTAGCACCTTATAAAAAAGTGTTGTTATATTTTGAAGGAGTTCCGGAAGGGGAGTCCATAGAAATACTTTATGAGGACTTGCTTTTTGGGAATGGGCTGATCCGATTTCAATTCACCGATCCTCCAATTGCTTTATAAAGAAATCACCAACCTGATAAAGACCAAATCATTATGAGATTATTGCTGTTAGTACTATTAGGAGGGCTGTGCTCTTTCCAGTTTCTTTCTAAAGAAACCCGAAAGATCATTTCGGATGATCAGTACAATTATGAGTTTTATGTAACCGATCATAAGCTAACTGTGTTTAAAGAAAACCGGCAGTATTACTGGTATCGGCTTGGGGAGATTCATCAAAGTCAGTCAGGAGCTAATGGAGCGTTACTACAGGGTCGGTATACCAAGAGTTACCGAGGAGCAGGTATCGCAGAAGAAGGTTTTTTTGAAAAAGGAATCAAGCACCATCGCTGGAGTAGCTGGTATCAAAACGGAGCGCTAAAAGAAGTAACGTACTGGCGGGAAGGATTGCGTTCTGGTACATATACAGCCTACTCAGATCAGGGAATAGCCCGTATCAGTGGGAAATATTCCCGAGGAAAAAAACACGGACGTTGGATTGATTACCAGACACAGGATACAACTTATTTCAAACAAGGAGAAAAAGTAGTCGAAAAACCCAAAAAGCGAAACGAAAAGACAGAGAAGCCCAAAAAAGAAGGGTGGATTACAAATAGCAAAGCCTGGTTCCAAAAGGTATTTAGAAAAAAAACAGCCGCAGAAAAAGCCGCAAAAAAAAGACAACGGGAACTAAAAAAACGCGCTAAGAAACAACAAAAACCCAAAACGAATATCCCGCCAAAACAAAGTAACTAATGGTAAAAGCAGGCTCTTTATTATATGCAATCTATGTGTGTTTGATCATCGCGATTTTATGCAGTGGATTGGTATACCTGTTTACCGCCTATATCAGTAAACATAGTAGGGAGCAATTACAAGCCAGTTTGATCGATCGCTGCGAGAGCTGTTTTACATACTTCTTAGCACAATCGCAACAGCCGAATAACGATAAAGGAACTGAAATTAAACTGTTTGAAGATGGGATTACCTGTACGGTATCCAGAGTTCCATGGGGGATGTATGAGCGGGTTGTCGGAAAAGCGTATTTTAAAAAAGATACCATCCGCAGTTGCTATATCGTGGGAGCAAAAAGAAGAAAAGAAATGCCGGCACTCTATGCCTGCGATTATGGAGAAGAAATTAAAGTGTCCGGAACTGCTCAGATAATAGGTGCCATGCAATTACCGGAATTGGGATATGAAATAGCTCATATCGGAGGAAATGAGGTGAAAAATAATCCCGTCATCAGAGGAAAAATTGGACGATCTGCTTCCAAACTACCTCCGCTGCGGGAGATACCGAGAATAGCAAGTACGGAGAAAAGAGAAATTCCGGTACGTGGAAATCGTTTTTCTGAACGGAATATCTATCAAAGTTTTCAACAACCGCTAAGAGAAATTTTTGTTGCCAAAGGAGAAAACCTAGATGGGCTACAGGCACGGGGTCATGTGATTATCAGAAGTGCAGATACGCTGTATATCAATAAAGAAACCCTATTAGAAGATGTGATTATCCAGGCGCCAAAAGTGGTGATAGGAAGTGGTTTTAGAGGGAGTATTCAGGTACTGGCCGATAAAGAAATCGAGATTGGTACCGATGTGATCTTATCCTATCCCTCTTGTTTGATTATCCCGGCTTCTGGGATAAATACTGAATGCAATATTCATATTGCGAAGGGAGCGACAATATATGGAGGTGTGGTGATGGATAGCAAGAATTTTGAACAGAGTCAGCAACAAAAAGTAATCATTGAAGAAAAAGCGGTGATTACCGGCGATGTGTATGTCGATGGATTGCTACAGTTAGAAGGCGTTGTTCGGGGAAGTGTATACGTACATAAATTCGAACTCATTACAGAAAGCGCTCAGTATGAGGATATGATTTTTAACGGGGTGATTACTACCGAAGATATTCCGGCAGATTTTGCTGGACTTCCTTTGTTCGATTCACCAAAAAACAACGGTTTTGAGCGGATTAAGCAAGTACAGTAACTATCGGGTTCCAGCCAGTTCACTCCTGGAATCAGTGATTGCGATCACCATTATAGCAACTTGTTTGCTGATTGCGATTCGGTTGTATGTACAGGTACTCAATAGCAGCCCTTCTGCGGTGGAGCTAAAAATGCGGTTGGCAGTAGATAAGGCATATATCGAGTTGCAAGAAACACAGGATTGGGAAGAGGGGATGATAACTCAGCCCTCTTTTAGGATAGCTAAGCGCATCCTGCCTTATGGGGAGACAGGAGTGCGACAAGTAGTTTTTACGGTACTAAAAGATCAGGATACCGTACAGGTATATAACTATTTAATAGAAATGGACGATGAGCAATTATAGTATTAAAGCCTTTACCATTTTAGAGATGCTGGTCAATCTGGCCATTATGTCTATTATCCTGGGATTGATCTATTTTGCATATTCGACATTTGTCGATCAGATCCGTTTATACAGGGAATCCATGGAGCAGCAAGATAAGCTGTCGGGAATGTACCTGCGAATGAAAACAGATTTTTATGAAGCGGTAAAAATAATAAAGACCCCTGAAGGGTTTTCTGCGATTGGATATGATGAGAGTAGTATTGGGTACACCGTTCAGCCACAGCAGCTGATTCGTACTCAGGGAATGATCAAAGATACCATCGCTATAGAAAAAGTGGTTTTGTTTTCGGAAACGGACAAAAACACAGGAGAAATTTATATCCACAAGGCAGAGATCCGAACGACTATGTTTGAAGAGTCACTGTCTCTATGGGTAGCAAAACAGTATAAGGCAACCACACGAATGAATTTTTGATGGAAGTAGATTTATCGACATTATCCGGAAAAAATAAAACCAAAGGTCAAGATCGTATTGGGAAGGGGTTTCTGCACCAGGAAATCGGGCTGACCAAAAAGTTTGGCGCCAAGGAAAAAGAAAAACTGTATAAGGACCTGGCGACCTTACTGGGGGCAGGGGTAGATTTTAAAACAGCACTGGATATACTGGCGAATCAGCAGAAAAAAGAATTTATCAGAGACCTGATCCTGGGGATAAAAAATAAGATCATCAAAGGAAAGAACTTTTATGAGGCGCTGGAAGAAACCAACCGGTTTTCTCCCTATGAGTACTACAGTATTAAAATAGGAGAAGAAACCAAAAAACTGGATGCGGTACTGATGGAGTTGCATAAGTATTTCAAAAGGCAACTCAAACTGAAAAAACAGATCATAGCAGTAATTACCTATCCGTCTTTTGTCTTGCTACTCACCGTAGGGGTACTGTATTTTATGCTATCCTATGTGGTACCCATGTTTGGTTCCGTGTTTCAGCAGTTTGATGGCGAATTGCCTGCATTGACCAAAAAGATCATGCTGCTGTCAGAAAAATTTCCATTGATTCTGGGAATCGGCATCGTAGTACTACTGACGGTAGTACTGCTGATCAGGCTGTATAAAAAACATCCGACCTACAGGAGGTATCAGGCACAAGTATTACTTAAAATTCCCTTTTTTGGACGCTTGATCAAAATGGTATATCTGGCTCGGTATTGTCAGTTTCTGGATTTGTTGCTGACTGCCAGAACACCCCTGACCGATTCTCTGGAAATGGTAAAAAAAGTAATTGGGTTTTATCCCATCGAAACATCCATAGATACCATCCGAACCGATGTAATTCGCGGAACGTCGTTTGCAGCGGCGATGAAGAAGCACCGTATCTACGAATATAAGCTCACATCGATGGTGGCTGTGGCAGAAGAAATTAATCAATTAGATACTATGTTCGCCCGTTTGGCAGATGAATATGATGAAGAAGTAGAACATAAGACCAAAATGATAGGAGTGATTCTGGAACCCATTATCATTATTGTGATCGGGCTCATCGTAGGTGTGATTATGGTAGCAATGTATGCTCCGATGTTTGATCTCAGTAAGATTATCAGAGGAGGATAAATATTGATACCCCAATTATTGGGGAGAAGGAATAAATAACCTGTAAGAACAGGGAAGATGAACGATAAAAAATTGTGAATACAATAGAAAAATAAGGAACACGAAGATTATGGTTATAAAAAAACATCGACAGTTAAAAAAAGGATATGTAGCCGCATATTCGATGACAGAGATTCTGATCGTCTTGTGTATTATAGGCATATTATTACTCATGGTACTGCCCAGTCAGACCTCTGTGATTGCCCAGGCGAAGTCCATCGAGGCGCAGAGTATGCTCAATCACCTCTATGGTTTAGAGAAAAACTACTTTTACCGACACTCACGCTATAGCAGTGATTTTGAAGCATTGGGATTCGAGCCGGCATTGACCATAGAACAAGGGGGGCAGGCCGTATATCAGATTCAAATTATCGAAGCAGGAACCAATAATTTTAAGGCAACTGCAACTTCGTTATCTGATTTTGATGGAGATGGAAATTTCAATACCTGGTCGATTGATGATAAAAAGCAATTAAAAGAAGTAGTGAGGGATTAATGGAGTATCAGGAATTACTTATAGAAGTAGGCGTATTGGTGCTTTTGGCATTGATTTTCTGGCAGGACTATCGCCATAGAGCGATCCATATAGCACTTCCTATTGGGATATTTGTACTGGGAGCATACCAGTTTTACCTCAGGGGGTATGAAGTGAAAATGGCAGGATATTCTCTGTTGTTTTTACTATTGACTCTGGGAGGAGGCTATCTGTATATTCGTATTCGCAACACAGCAGCTACAGATCTTTTGGAAATGATCGGTCTGGGAGATATATTATTTCTGGCAGCTGTAATTCCCTTTTTTAGTCCGTCTAATTTTATACTGTTTTTTATCAGTGGACTACTCTTTTCTATTGTGGTGTTTACTGTAATTCCTACGCTTAGAAAAACGGCTCTGGTCCCTTTAGCAGGATTATTGGCACTCTATATGCTAGGGATACGCGTGTTTCAAATATGCTGGGAGTCCGATGTTTTTTATGCTAAACTGAGTGTGTTATGAACGGAGAGAATATCATCGAATTAACAACAGAGCTACAACAGCGGATTCCGGCAGATCTGGCACATCACCTACAGGTGATTCCCAAAGAAGATCAGGGAGATGCCCTTTGTTTCTATGTAGCAGCAGATAAAGATTCCGAAATGGTTCGGGAAGAGCTCACACTATTATTAGGAACAGCTATAGAAGTAGCTCCGATTTCTTCTGCAGCGATCAAAAAAGCATTGATCCGGTATTACCGCAGAGGAACAGAAATAGAGACAACTGCGACAGGAGAAACAGCAGCAGCTAAGACAATACAGGGAGGTCAGGATTTTCTGGATGAATTAATCCTGGAAGCCAAACGCATCGGGAGTAGTGATATTCATTTCGAAGTGTTTAGTGATGAAGCCAGAATTCGCTATCGGATTGATGGAAAGCTGATTGAAAAGTTTAAAATAGAAAGAGAAAACTATTTGGAACTGGTCAATAAAATAAAGATCAGATCCAATCTGGATATTACCGAAAAACGATTGCCACAGGATGGACGTATTAATTACGAGGCATTTGATATTCGGGTATCGATACTGCCGACTTTGTACGGAGAGAAAATAGTTATGCGATTACTGGGGAGAGATACGACCCATGTAAGCATTGATGCACTGGGAATGGAATCTACAGAGAAAGAACAATACCTGGAAGCCTTAAAAGCTTCTAAGGGAATCATTCTGATCAGTGGACCAACCGGATCAGGAAAGACCACCACCTTATATGCCAGCCTGAAACTACTGAATAAAATGACCAGTAATATTGTCACGATAGAAGACCCGATAGAGTATACCTTAAAGGGGATTAATCAGGTACAGTTGAGAGAGGATATAGGGCTTTCTTTTTCGAGTGCCTTGCGGACCTTTTTACGACAAGATCCGGATATTATTATGCTGGGAGAGATCCGGGATGGGGCTACTGCAGAAATGGCTATTCGTGCAAGCCTTACCGGGCATTTGGTACTGTCTACCATTCATACCAACTCTGCTATAGGAACCATCTCCAGACTGATCGATATGGGAGTTCCTGCTTTTTTGATAGCAGAAACCTTAAAAATTTCTGTAGCACAACGATTGGTACGAAAACTATGTGAGTGCTGTAAACGAGAAGAAACAGTACGAGAAGAAGCATATAAGCATCCTTTATTCCGGCAGTTGAAAACCCATTATGTAGCAGTAGGGTGTGATCAATGTTATTATACAGGTTATAAAGGAAGAACTGCTATTTATGAAATGATTCCTGTGGATTATGAATTAACACAGGCAATAAAGACAAATTCACAACAATTAGAAGAACAATTCTTACGAGATAAAGAAAATAGATTATCCGTAAAAGCACTACGATTAGTGTCTAAAGGGGTTACAACGATAGAAGAAGTGTATTCTATTATAATAGAAGGGTAAAAATGATACGAAGAATCATATTTTTTGGGGTATTGCTGATGCTACAACAACTGGTAGCACAATCGGATTATAAAACCGTGGAAGCACAATTAAACGAAATGGCTCAGACCAAAAAGGGCTTAAACGAAGTAACACAGCTGGATGTATCCGGGTTGACACTCTTTGAGATTATTACCTCACTGGCAGAGGAGCATAAAATCAATGTAGATGTTGATCCTAAACTCAACCAACAAGTGGTTAGTAATTTTTTTGAAGTTCAGGTCAAGGAAGTATTTATGTTTCTGATTCGCAAGTATGAATTACAGGTTCAGTTTATGAATGGGATTATTCTTTTTAAGCCCAAAGAAGAGGTAAAGGAACTACCAAAACCTGTTCCGCCAAAGAAATTACAGATTAGTTATAACAAGCAAAATGACTTTTTATCACTAAAGCTAAAAAAAGATTCATTAGCTGCAGTGGCAGCTTATATTACAGAACTGTCGGATAAAAATATTGTTCTGGGACCTGATGTCAAAACCATGAAAGTCTCTGCTTATATTGTAAACAGGCCTTTTGATCAGGTTGTTAATATGATGGCAAAGTCCAATCAATTATTGGTAGATAAAGACGAAAATGGGTTCTACTTTCTGTCTAAAGATCAGGAAGGAGCATTGAATACTAAACCATCGAATAAAAGGAGAGTGCGTACCAAAAACAGGGGGCAATTGGAGCGGGGAGACTTACAATTAGAGCTCAAAAAAAATGGATATTTGTATATCAAAGCTACAGAAGCAAGTGCGATGGCAGTTATTTCAGAAGCTGCTGAATTGCTTAAGGTTGGCTATACGATGTATGATCTTCCACAAGAAGTAACCACTACTATTTTTGCCGAAGAGATTGATTTTGACAGCTTGTTGGAACATATTTTTAAAGGAAAGAAATACGCCGTAAAAAATACAGATGGGTTTTATATTATCGGAAGAGAATCTACCTCCGGATTGCGAACCACAGAACTGATACAACTGGAAAACCGAACCATAGAATCCGTATTAAGTACCTTGCCCAAAGCCCTGTTACAGGATGTAGATGTCCTGGAGTTCGTAGAACTCAACGGATTGTTAGTCTCTGGCTCCAAACCAGTGATAGAAGAGTTGCAACAGGTGATTCGTAAGCTGGATAAGGTAGTACCACTGGTACAAATAGAGGTGATGATCGTACAGTATAAGAAAACGTATGATATACAGACAGGATTAAAAGGCGTTCTGGGAGATGGAACAAAGAAGGTCGTTACTAAAGGGACTATTTTTCCTACTACGGAGGTTACCCTGAACTCCACTTCTATCAATAAATTAATTAATGCCTTTAATGGATTAGGAGTGATCAATATTGGAAAGGTCACTAAGGACTTTTATGCGAATTTAAGCGCATTAGAAAACAATTCAATCATCAACCTGAAGTCAACACCTAAAATTGCTACACTGAGTGGTCATGAAGCAAATGTCTCTATAGGTGAGACGAGTTATTATTTCGAACAGCGAAACCAGATTCTTAATAATACGGTGAATAATCAAATTGTACAGTCAGGACAGTGGAAAGCAACAGAAGCAAATCTGAGTGTGAATATTAAACCCTTTGTTTCTCTAGATGAACATGTAACTCTGGAAATCTCTGTAGAAAAGAGTGCCTTTTTAGGACGAGCAGGAGAAGGAGCCCCTCCAGGGAAATCTACACAGAAATTCGAGTCCCTGATTCGGGTAAAAAATGATGAGATGATCTTATTGGGGGGACTCGATGAATTAGAGAAAGAAAACTCAGGAAGCGGAACTCCCTTTTTATCCAGAATACCGGTAATTAAATGGTTTTTTAGCAGTAGAAAGAAATTGAGAGATAAGTCAAAATTACATGTGTTTATTAAGCCTAGTGTAATATACTAATGATAAAGGAAGCAGTACATACAGCAATTACGGGAACGACCTACCAATCGCTCCATATTCATATGGAAGGCGGGCAGCGTAGTTATCGGGTATTAAAAATTGCCCGTAAAAAAACGGCGATTCGCCTGGTTAGCGAGACTGTATTGGATAAGCAGGAGGCGCTCTGGACAGTATTGTCTAAAAACCATCCGATATTGGTTTCTTTCAGCGGGCAGGGGATTATCACAAAAAAGGTAGCAAACTCAAAAAATTACCAGTCTGAGATTATATACAATGCTGCTCCGGAACAGTTTTTTTGGTTTGAGTATGTCGAAGAAGATTCGAGATATGTGAGCATCGCCCGAAAAGAGCTTATTAATGAAGAGCTGACAGCGATTTCCGAAAAAGGATTTTATACGCATGATGTCAGTATCGGACCGTTGGTTTTGGTTGCGATAAAACCCCTGCTGAATGTAACGGTGATTCAAAACTTACAACATCAATTGCATTTTAATACAGAAGGGTTACAACAAATTACCAAAATGACATCAGACGAAACCGTACGTTACCATTTTGGAGAAGATTTTATTGATAATGCATCTATTCAGGGAGTTGCTCAGGTGGTTCAGCATTTGTTCCCATCTCCTCATCTTCTTACTGAAGAGTCAGAAGCAGTTATGGCTGCCAGGAAATTATTTGTCTATAGAAAGTTGTTTAATATTTCCGGAGCTTTTGTGCTGGGATTCTTTTTGCTGAGCTTATTGGTTAGTTATTTGCTATTACAGTTTTATCAGGAAGAGTATCATACGACACAGGTGAAACTGGGAGAACAAAATATAACCTATTCGAAATTGGTTTCTCTGGAGAAAGACGTAAAGAATAAGACCGCCATATTAACTGAATCAGGATTGGATAACACCAGAGGGGTTTCTTTTTATAGTAATGCGATAACCAAAGACCTTCCGGGGGAAATTCGCCTGAATGACGTAAAACTGTTTTTGCCAAATCATAAAATAAAACAAGGGCAACGCATCAACTTTGCTAAAGATGAGATTTCGATAGAAGGAAGTGTTGCTTCATACGCAGTGTTTTCGGAATGGATAAAACAGCTAAAGAAAAAACCGTGGATCCAAAAGCTGGAGATCATCGATTTTCAGGGAACGGGTAGGGAAAATGTTTTTGTAATAAAGTTAAAAGTCCGGTTTAATGTTTGAGAAGATATCATATCAAAAAAAGCTGTTGATACTTGTGGGAATAACCATTATGCTAGGATATACTGCTAATAAGAGATCTTTTGCTATAACCAGAGAAGCAAGAACAGTATTACTGGAGTCCAGAGAAAAACTGGAGAAAGCAACAAATTCCAGACAGCGAATTAATGGTTTGACCAAAGAACTAGCTTATCTGGATGAGGTCATCGGGAAGCAAGCAGCAAATCCTGACATTGTACAACAGGAAATTATTAACACCTTTACCAAGGTAGGAGGGCAGATAGAACTCGTAAAACTAGAAGAGGTACACACGGCTCAGGATGCATACTTTAAGGTGTATAGCAATCGGCTTGTTTTATCAGGAGATTATGAAAGCTTGATCAGAGCAACTTATGCCTATGAGAAAGATTTTGAATACTCCAGAGTTGTTAGTTGTCACTTTTATGTAGTAAAAGATCCTCGTACGCAAAGAAAAAAATTATATGAACAAATTATATTTCAGAACTATGAAAAAATACATTAATTATATATTGATCCTGGCAGGAGTGGGTTTTGTCGCCTGTGATGATGTGATCGAAGATGATATTACGGATGATGTAATCACGACGATTGTTCCCGAAAATGGAATCGAGATAGAAGGAAATACGGTTCAGTTTAGATGGAAGGGGATAGAAGGAGCGGATTCCTATCGGATACAGATTAATGAAGGTGCTACCCAACGAATCATACTAGATTCGCTGGTGTCTGAAACTGTCTTTGATTATGCGATGACGCCAGGTGACTATCAATGGCGTATCAGAGGAGAGAATTTTGCGTATCATACAGCCTATTCTTTCCCAAAAGAATTCAGCATTGTATCCTCTGAAGACTTATCAAAACAAACAGTATTGCTAAAAAAACCAGATAATGAATTGTATAAAAATAGCCTGGCAATAAATTATTCCTGGGAAGGGATTGTAACGGCTACTCATTATAAATTTAGAGTGGTCAAAGTAGAAGGAGATGCAGAAACAGTAGCTTTTGAAAATCCCAATGTGCTAGACACGTCTATTACTCTGACAGATACGGATGTCACATCGGGGGATGCGAAATATATATGGCAGGTGAGTGCTTATAATGATTCGAGCCATTCTGATTTTTTTGGAAGGGTCCTTTATCTTGATACGGAATTACCTCCGGCACCTAATTTGATAAAACCGACCAATAATCAAAATTTTACAACGGGACAGGAAGTTACCTTTTCATGGAACTTTAGTAATGATACAGGGGTTATAAAATCAGGAATTACTGCAACATTGCAGGTAGCCTCTGATGAGAATTTTGGGAATATAGTCGTTACTCAAGAAGTTGCCTCCGAAGAATATAAACAAGCGTTTACCACAACGGGAACGTATTATTGGAGAGTAAAAGGACTGGATGCGGCAGGGAATGAAGGTCCTTTTAATAGTTCCGGAGTTTTTAAAGTAAACTAACACAGGTGAAAAAGAAGCGTATAAATATCTTTTTAGGAATTGTTTTACTGGTCATTTGGGGGCTTGTGGGAACCAAACTACTACGGTCTTTCTTTACGGAAAAAGAAGTGGTGATTACGTCAGAGGCTCTAGTGACTCCTACAGTAAGAATAGAACGGATAAAAGATACATTTTCTTTGGATATACAAGATAGGGATCCTTTCTTAGGGAAAATAAAAACCAGAAAAAAGAGGGCTCCGAAAAAGAAAGCACCTTCTTATACAGGAATTCCGAAAGTAAAGCAAGTAACACAATGGCCTGCTATTACCTATCTCGGATTTGTGAAATCTTCCGGACATAAATATCGCTTGGGATTATTGCGGGTAGATGGGGTTTTAAAAAGAGTGAGAGAAGGAGGGGTGATAAAAGGTGTACAGGTACTCAAAGTAGAGAAAGAACAGCTAGTTGTACGATTAGGAAAGGAACTTCGCAAGATTAAAAAGTAAGAAAGGGAACAACATTCCCCTCCTTGCTTGTTTTTTCTCCAGATATAGTGTACAATTACGCTATTCATTCCATTCATTTTTATTAAAACGAATTCTCATGTGACGATGTTTGAGTCCCACTTCTTCAAAAGGAGTTCCGTAGATAGAAAATCCGGATTTTTTATAAAAATCAATAGCTGTTTCCCGGGCATGACAGCAAACTTCTTCGATTTGATTTTCACGACAGAACTGCTTAAGCGTATCGATTAATAATTTTCCTATCCCCTTTCCCTGATAAGCAGTATCAACAGCCATCTGTATCAATTGCGTTTTGTTTTTTTGGGTGTTTAGAGGTACCAGTACAAAACAACCGATTACTTTGTCTGCTTTGACAGCAACGAAGTGCCAGGAAATAGCATCTTTCTTTTCCCAGGCATGATCCGGAAGACCAATCGGTCGCAAAAGAACCTTGTTACGTAGATTACGCTCCGATTCGTATAAAGGATGATGGATATCAATGATTGCCACAGTTGTTTTTTGTGAGGATCGCATCAAATCTGAATGGTCAATGCGTTTTAGAAGCTGCTCCCGATCTCTTTTCTTAGCCTCCTGAAATAAAGGAAGTACGTTATTGTTCATTTTTTTTAATTGAGATAACAGATGTTGATACTCCTCTTCAGAGAATCCCTGATTACTGACATTGCTGATAAACTGTTCATTCCTGATAAGAAAAGAACAGGTCTTTTCTCCTTTGTCTGTCAGGTATAGTAGTACATTACGTTTATCCTCTGGGTTTGTCTGCTTTTTGATATATCCTTTTTGAATGAGTTTACTCACAGCTTTGCTAACAGTGGTTTTGTCCAGTAGTAAGATAGCAGATAATGTTTGCTGATTAATACCAGGATGTTCGTATATCCGGGTTAAGAATTGATATTGCCCTTTTTTTAGTTCGAGAGGCTCGTATAAAAAATCGACAAAGGTATTGATAGAACGGTATATTTTACCAATCTCCCGAAGGATTAGATGATCCATAAATTTAATAGATGAAAGTTCAACTAAGTCAAAAATAACAAAATTAGTTGAATGTTCATCTATATTTTTAATAATTAAAATATATACAGTGATTTCCAATTACAAGAGATAAAAACAAGAAGTCGGTTAGCGTACTATTGACAAGGAATTCCTACTAAAAAAGAACTTGTCTTAGAATAGATATGTTAAATAAAAAATATTTTTTAATGTAAAGCTCTGATAGGTAAGTGAATATTTTTTTCTATATTTAAGAAACTAACTGAAAAATCAAAACTATTATGGGAGGATTATTATACTCTATTTTGATTGGAGCTGTTGCCGGATGGTTAGCAGGTAAACTAATGAAAGGAGGAGGCTTTGGGCTTCTTATCAATATTATTCTCGGGATTGTAGGTGGATTAGTAGGAGGATGGTTATTCCATACACTGGGAATCCGCTTATTTGATGGGGTTCTTGGAGATCTTTTAACAGGAGTTATTGGAGCCTCGGTAATATTATTCGTCGCGGGATTATTTAAAAAATCGTAAAACTAAAGGCTAATTTAGGTCACATGTATAATGTGTAGCATAACCGTTTTCTGTAGCTTCAGAAAACGGTTATCTGTTTTTTTAGGGATAAAAAGTTGATATTTTGGGAGTTACTGATGTGTAGGTGTTATTAGGAAAGTAAAGTTTCAATAATAACTGGGATAACATAAAAAAAGCTGTATCTTTGCAGCGAATATCGCGGGATAGAGCAGTAGGCAGCTCGTCGGGCTCATAACCCGAAGGTCACAGGTTCGAGTCCTGTTCCCGCTACTATAAAAGCTAAAGCATTAATTTAAAATGTTTTAGCTTTTATTTTTTAGACCAATTTTGCCCAAAAATGGGTGTGACTTTCGTCTTCTCTACGCGAAGGCCACATATTGGATTTACATCTTTATTTTTGAATTTAAATAATTGATAATTAATATTTTGTGTGTTTTTATTGTAAAAATTGGAGCTAAATTTTATAATAGTGGTGGGGGAATAGGTGGGGGATTTTGTACTTGTTCTTCGAAAATCTTCAAATTTTTGATAGCTGTACTAACGATTTTCTCGTCGATATAGTGCTTTTTTATATATCATCCGTAGAATGAGAAGAAAGTAATTTTGCATCCCCATGCATTGCTATTTCTAAATAAGTTAAATAGGTTTTTCGTAAACATTTGAATATTAACTTTCGATCTGTTTTCAATTGTTTGAAATAATGATTAAACCCTTTTGAAGTTAAATCCATCATTGTGCTTGTAAATAATTATACGAATAGTTGCTATTAATGCGAGAGGACTAAAAATGGATTAGTAATGAGTTATGAGTAAGGTTAAAAGAAATGCCCTTTATTTAAGATTATAAAAGATAGTAAGGAGGGTTTAGGTATATAAATTAGATCCTGTCTGTTATTTCAATTCCTCTGAGGCTAGCCTCAGAGGAATTATTGTTTAAAAGGAACTCGAGTATGAGGTTTTTGTGCTTATACAAACTGTTATGTGATAAATTTTATTAGTTATTATAACTAATAAACTATCAAGACAATGAGGTGTTTTTAATTTCTATACCAAAAACTATGGATTTATGAGGTTTTTATTGTAGTGAAAAATAGTGACAATAAAGATAGAGGTATTAAAACGAATGATCTACGTATGTTTTTTTAGGACTATCAGTTTGTTTTTGAATGATTTATTTGGTGTATTTTTTGTTTTTTTTATATTATAAATAAAAAATGATTTCAGAAATACTAGACCAATATTTTCCAAGGTTGACAACAATACCTGAATTAAAAGAAGAGTTAGTAGCTGTAAGCAAATTTTATAAATTCAAAGCAGGGACAATTATATTAAGGCAAGGAGAATATATAAAGGGAATTCCTTTGCTTAAATCTGGATTAGCAAAGGTTTTTAAAGAGGAGTCCATTAATGGGAATGAAGTTTTATTATATTATATAAAACCAGGTGAAAGCTGTGTGATGTCTGTTACCAATTTAATACGTCACGAAGCTAGTCAGGTTAAAGCCATAATTGTTGAAGATTCGGAAATCGTATTAATTCCAGCAGATAAAGCCTTATCCATAGCTAAAAAATACTCTAAATGGAATGAATTTATATATGAGCTTTTTAGTCTTAAATTTGATGAGCTATTAAATGTAATTGAGATACTTACTTTTTCCAATAAAGAAAAGAGATTGTTAGAATATTTAAAGAAGGAGTCTAAATTAAAATCTACTTCAATGTTATGCACTACTCATCAACAAATTGCGTATGAACTAGGTTCTTCTAGAGAAGTGATATCTAGGTTGTTAAAAAAGTTGGAGCATGAAGGGAAGCTTATATTAAAACAAGGAATTATAGAGTTTATAGATCTTTAGACGATTTCGTAATCATCTCCTGAAATCTGCACTTAAAATAACATGTCATGTTTCATGTAATGATATTTTGTAGAACAAACAATGTGATTTTTTAATAAGATACATATTGACGTTCTATAGTATCACTTAACCCTTTTTTTTATTTTAAGTTAATTATCACTTGTAACAATTGTCACAGCTTTTGAGTATGTTCTAATTTACTTTTGTTGGTGTAACAAATCAGCGTAAAGAGAATTAATAAGATTTTACAGAATATTTTAAAGATTGTAAATCGAATAAACTACTAATTATTTCTGCTATATACTCCGTTATTATTATTGGAGTCGTGCTAATTAGTGATTTTTTTAACATAAATACAAAACAGATGAAAAAGAATATGGGCGGGTTAGATCGCATAATCAGATTTACTGTAGCTATTGTAATTAATATATTGTTCTACATGGGAGTTATACAAGGGGTATTGGCTTATGTTTTGCTGGGGCTATCCGGAGTGTTTGTTTTTACTAGTATTACAGGTTTTTGTTTATTATATGTAATTATTGGGATTAATACCTACAAAATGAAAAAAAGAAGTTTTTAGTACTCTTGTTAGCTTTATTATTTTTAGTGATCTTTTGTAGCGAGTATAACAATGATTTTAAAAGATCATTTTAAAATAGAATTAACAGGAGTAATGGGAATTATAATCGATATGCAACTACTTAATATGAAGTAATATTAGTAGATATTTTGTGAATATTGTAATCGCTAGAACAAACTTTTTCTTTGCAACATAATTAGTAGTTCCCATTCTCGATAAATATGGTATAACCCTTGGCATAAGTTGAAAGTAGAAATATGAATTTAATTTGCGTTACATCAATTAATCATTATGAGTAAAGTGGAGAATAAACTTTTAAATATTGTCTTCAGATCTAAAATTTTTGTTCAAAAATCAAGAATAGGTTGAATATTTTTTTTAATAAAACTTAATTTAGCTATTGATTTAGAGTTCACTCCATATAAGTTTCAGGTTTAATGATTAAACTATATGAATAAACCAATATGTTTTCTATTTACAAAGTATTATTGCAACAACATTATAGACCATATACTCTTTATGACGTTAGAAAATCTACTATTATAACTTTTATTGTCTCTTTTTTATTTCTCTATGCTTTTAAACCAATTACTATTTCCGAATATAAAATTGAAAGCCAATTAGTAATAATCACTTTTTATTCAATATGTGCGGCTGCTGCTTACTTTATAGTGACTAAGATTTTTAAACCTGATAAAAAAGCATATTGGCCTTACCTTTATGAAATAGCACTATTATTAAGTACTATGGTACTAGCGTATATCATGATAAGTATTGGATCGATATTTTTATTAGCTTATCTTCTTAAACTTATTACGAGTATTAAAGAAGAATTTATACTACCTTCTTTCTTTTTTAAAGAAGTATTATTGTATGTTGGAGTTATAGGAGGGCTTATCTATATGTTAATTAATTTTAGTGATCTAGTAGTTTTTATGATCTACAAAAAACCATTAAACATTACACTTGGTATAAATACGTCCATTGAGCTAGAGTTTAAAGGAAAAAATAAAAATGAATACCTTAAGATAAATTCAATTGATTTGGTATGTGTTAAATCACAAGGGCACTATGTCGAAATAAATTATATCGATATAAGTAATTATCAACTAAAAACCGTTGTTTATCGATTAAACATGAAAGATGTTGAAAAAATTGTGTACCATTCTTCTTCAATTGTTCGTTGCCATAATTCTTATTTTATCAATTTGAATTTTATACGATCTCTTATTTCAAATGGTAAAAAGTGGAATGTTTTAGTAGATCATATTAATGCCAAAATTCCAGTTTCTCAAAGTAAAGTATATATTGTTAAAGAGAAACTATCGAAATTAGAAAACGGTCTTTTCTGAAAAAAATAACAAATTATAGTCTACAAGTTACTCTTCCTTATTCTCTATAACCAAAGAATAGTATGATACTTATATTCATGTTCAAAATTGGTATGTGAAGAATTGTATTAACTATTGTTTGAGTTATTAATAGTTATTTTAGTTAAAACTTCTCAATTAAGACTGTTCTGCTGATTGGGCATAGAGGTGCTCTGGTCTTTTTTGGGAAGTTTTTAAAAATTTAAGTCTTCTCTTTAGAAGTTTCGCTAAAAAAAGGCAATTCAATTAAGAATTGCCTTTCTTGGTTTATATAGGTCACTTGTTTTTATAAATATCTCCCGCTAAAGAGATCAATAACAGGAAAAGAATTATGAACTAATTACACTATTATCTTTATGATTGATCAAAAGCAGGAGATCAAAAGCTAATAAAATAAAATCAATTACATTTTTCTATTTGTTCCCACCACCATGACTTGTCAGGAGCTACAGCATATATAAATGCTCTAGATTTATACTTGTATCCTTTATAGCTAACAATTTCACCTTTTGAATATGTTTTCGAAGAAGACCATTTGCTGGCACTACAAAACGATGGTTTTTTATATACTTTGTTTATAACATCTATGTCATTTGCTGTCATATAACTACGGTTAGGGATTATCTCTTTCCCATCTATTGTTTCTATTGACCATTTTCCTTCTTTCTTTGCCTTATCTGTTCTAAAATATGTTGATCCATACATCATTATGGAGTTTAAATCCATTGCATCCGAATGGGTTGTGAGTTCTTCTTTCTTATATTTCTTAAAATTATGTTGTCTGTTTTTAATAATGTTATCCCAGTTTACTGTGATGTAATCATCTCTATTCCAATGAGCTTGCTCATGTAAAACACCTGCTGCATGTAAAAATTCATGAATGGTACTTCCTAAAGAACAACTAGTAGAAATATTCATCTTTTGCCCGGGGAATTTTTTAGCTTGATAGCCTACTTGGGCACTACAGCCGCTTTTGTAAGAAATCCATACGTATCCTATATCTTTATCTTTGGTTTTATCCCATTTCCGTATAGTTAAGTTAGTCTTATCAGTTATGTGCTTAGCTGCAGACTTTATTTTTTCTTGTGTTTTTTTAGGCATTTTGGATGAATGTCTGTAACGAATGATATTATCAGGCCATTTCTTATCCTTATACCAAACACCTTTGTTTTGTTTGTCACCATGATCAAAATCATCTTCTGATAGAATCATATCTCCTAATGCGTAATTCCCTTCTCCCAGAGAAACTACTTTGATTTTGGTCCCAAATAAAACTTTTGAGACTTCGGGTCCTTCAAAGCCTAATTGTTCTGCTGCTAAGGTTGCTTCTAATTCATTAACACTTGTAATTCCTGTTTCTAAAAGTCCTTCCTCTATATCAGATTCGCAGGAAAATAATATTAATGATAATAGAAATGTAATCCTTAATAGTTTTTTTGAATTTTTCATATCTATATATGTTTAACAAAGATTAATTAAAACGAGCTCTAACCTATAACGAGAAAATACCTTTCTTTTTTAGCTACAAATATTTTAACTAATACACCTCTATTCCGGATAGAGAGGCTTTGATTTTTAGCAATTAATCAAGTAGGTATAATCTTTATGAGCTCTTGGGTTATGGTTATCGCTTTTATTGTAGATGGCTTTAAAGTTGTTTTGTGGACATTTGAGAGGGAATAACTTGTTATTTATAAGTATTTTATGAAGGTGTAGGTGAATTAAGAAACGCAAAAAAGCGTATGGTTATATTAAAATCTCAGATGATAAATAATAATTGAATAGGTAATTCCCCTTTTTTTAAAAGGAAACACAGAATAACTGTTAGGTATAATTATAAAATAATTTTATAGGATTAAAAACAAACAGTAACAAAAGGAAGATAAACCTAATTTAGATGTTATCAATTGCAAATAACCTGTTTTTCCTCTTAATACCTTTTTGCAAGCGTCTTATGTGGTTGTTTTTTTATTAACTTTTTTCGGCGCATTATCTTGAATATAAGTTCTGTATGGGTTTATGCTGTATTGTCAGAATATTAGAGGTAAATTAAAGCTTCTACAATTAAGGGAGCTCCTGTCTCTTTAGTTTTAGCATTCATTTTGTCATTAGAAAGTACTTTAATTTAGTAAAGAAAATAAATTCACTGGTATTATTTTACCATCCTCATAAGCATGCTTTCCTCAAAAATATGATGATTTGTCAATATCGATACAAAAGGAATAGATTCTGTTGGTATTTGAAATAACGATGTTTCGTTTTTCTATTCCGAATCTACATTTTTATTAAATCAAGATGTCCACAAAAATAATTTTTAAGCGATCTATAGAGCGATTTAATCCTATAAAAACTAAACTTATGGAAAAAAAGAAAAAATTATTAATCGTATCATTTGCTTGCCTTTTTCTTTCCTGTGAAAAAGAAGAAGAAACTATTGTTGAAAAACAAGAATTGAAAATCATAGAGATCCCTGAAGAAAGAGGAAAATTATTAAAAGAAGTCCGGTTATCTTCTGAAATGAGTAACGTTACAACTCTTTATAGTAAAAAAGTAGAAACAAATCAATCAAAAAAGGTGACAGGCTTTACAACCTTAAAGAGAAAAGCCAGGGTATCAGATTTGAATAATTTAGGGATTTCAAAATTTTTGTTAAAGAGATGTGCAAATGCACAATATGATAATGATGTTGATGGGCTCTCTATAAATGATGAAGGTCTTTTTAAAAATTACACCAAAGACGGGGAAACTATTTCACAAATGTATAATAAGAATCTTTATATAAGAACAGGAAAGCCTATAATCAAAGAAGTAAAAGGTAGTTATGCTTTTGGCGAAACCATTTACAGAACTTATGAAGTTTCAAACCCTTTTAATTACTCTATAAAGCATACAACCCAATTAACGACTGCAAAGCTTGAGAATTCATCCTATACAACTACACATAGTGTAGGAGTTGGGTATGAAAAGGAAATAGCATTAAAAGGCTTTTTTGCTAAACTAAATGGAAAATTTTCTATTAATTATGAATATTCGAATGAGAGTTCTAATTCTACATCAACAGAAGTTAAGTGGTCAGATAAAACAGAGTTTAATATTCCTCCTAAGACTAAAGTTAGAATCAGATATGTATATACAAAGAAAGAAGCTACATTTAGTTTTAAAATTCCTACTTACTTATGGGGGAGAGTTGGTGTCAATTTAGATGAGACGTTTGAAGGACATTATTTTCACTTTCCAACAATGTATTATTTGTTGAGAGAAACTCCCGAGGGAAGAAAACTTCGAAAAAAGAGATATCAAAAAGGAGAGTTCACATTAACTGATGTGGAAGATATCAAACTAGAAATAGAAAAAATTCCTTTGTAAATTCTAATCTTAAGAAATATGTTACTAAAAAATAAAATTTTATGGAGTGTTTTGTTGTTGTTTAACACTACAATAGCTCAAACAGGGCAAACCTGGATGAAATACATTTCAGATGATACAAAAATCTCACGTATTACTATACCAGGAACACATGATTCTGGCTCTGTAGATGGGGAGGAAGGTACGTTTAGTTGGGTTATTCCAGATGATGCAAAGATCAACCAACACGAAACTATAATGGAACAGTTATACTTGGGAGTTAGGTTTCTGGATATCCGGTTACAAGACGAAAAGGATAAAAATCCTCGAATTGTACACGGTACTTTAGTCGATTTTGAAACTCGATTTAAAGATGTAATGAAGACAATAAAAAGTTTCTTAAAACAATACCCTACGGAGACTATTCTCTTATCTATAAAGAAAGATGATGGCTCCGAAGAGAAGTTAGCAAAACAAGTGAAAGATATTCTCAATAGTGATTCTTACAAAGATATTATCTCTACAAAATATTCGAAAAGTACGACACTAAAAAGTGTAAGAGGGAAAGTAATAATATTATCGAGAATGAGTAAGCTTTATATAGGGAAGTATATTAAAATCCCTGATATGGCAGAAAATGAGTCTTTTGGCTTGGGGTATGTCCAAGATTATTACAATGTTAGTAAACATAATAAAGGTGATCATAAAAACAGGGAGAACAAATGGGATCTGATTTATGAAATGATGCATAAGAGTAAAGATTCAGAAAACGATGATCTCTATCTGAATTATACTAGTGGGTTTCAAACAAATGCTAAATGGCCAGAAATTCCGACAGTATATAACTATATCAATGAAAAATTATTATCCTTTATGAATTATTATAAACATGATAATAAAGGTTTTGGAGTAATTGTTACTGACAATATTAATGCGGATTTAGCAAGGGCTATTTATCGTACAAATTTTGATGGGACTCCTAAACAAAAGGAGAATTTGATACTTTATCAGCATGTAGGTTATAAAGGAAAAGATCTGGTTGTTAAGTATGGCTATAACGACTTAGGTGATGTGAATTTTTCGAATCGAGCTTCATCCCTGAAAATAAAAGATGGATATGAAGCGCTTTTATACTACGAACTTGATAAAAAAGGAGCGTATATTTCTAGAAGAAAGAATAACTCATCTATAGGAAACGATTTTAATGATGAGATTGTTTCCGTTACGGTTAGAAAAATACCAGAAGGAGTATTGTTCTTCAAAAGAAAAAATTATGAAGACAATACTGAAAATGGAGGACAACCATATACATTCGATGATAAAAAAAATAATGGAAAATACTCGAAAACCTTTAGAGCAGAGGTAGGGGATGATAATTTAGTGTCAATGAGAATCCCTGCAGGGTATAAAGTAACTCTTTATGAAGATAAAAATTGGAAAGGTTCTAGTAGGTGGTATAAAGCAGCTGGAAATAAATATTATAATGTGTCAGATCTCAGTAAAGTAGGATGGAAAGACAGGACCTCTTCGGTAAAAATAGAAAAGATACAATACGGAAAATCAAAAAGACAATATGAAGAACATCAGAGTTCTAGCAATTCCTATCTTTATACCTCTGATTGTTCTGAAAATTGTAAAGATATAGATCAGCTATCACCTTCGTCAAATATAACTCTTTCCCCTAATCCAGCTCATAACAGTTGTAAATTGTTTGTTCAGGTAACACAGAATAAAATAGCGGAATTACAGCTGTTTAATCTGATAGGTGAAATAATATACCACAAAGAAATAGAATTGTATTCTGGGAATAATGAGATTCTTATTACCATTGATCCTAGTTGGTCAAAAGGTATGTACATAGTAAAATTTAAACAGGAAAATCAAATAGAGCAAATGGTTAAACTAGTTATAGAATAAGTTAGTGTGAAATTGTAAGTTGTTAAATAGCAGGGTTTTTTAACTCTGCTATTTATTTTAAAAAATACTTTGAAGGTTGCTTTGTTAGTAAGCATTTAAAGTCTAAAAGTAAGTTTCTATGACTTGGCTTGAGGAAATTTACTTGATTAAGAAGAGGAGGAATGTAACAATAGAGATAGTCTCAGATGATTTTTGAGTCTTTCTAAAAATGAAGTCTGAAGTTCACCTTCTTTTCTATTTATACATCACAGCAAGAATAGTAATTTATACATAAAAAAACTCTTGGTAATTTTTGAATTAGAAAGAGCTGATGAAGGGAAGTATCTATCTAACGTTTATTTTTTGAGATGACTTTGTGTACTGTTAAGTCAAAAAGAATGTTTCAATAGAGAATGGATCTAACTGTATGCTTGGAAAAAACTTAATGGTGTTGTAAATTAGTTTGTAATGAGATTTGGAGAGACAAGTAAGAAGCGTATATAGTAGTTTTATAAACATGTTTTTTTATATGATTGTCTACGAAGATCTCTTTTTCTTCTCTGTAAAAAGTTAGACCTGTTTATTAGTAAGCATATTTTATGCTAATATTTTTTAGGGTTCTAAAAAATGTAGACTAGGTAAGATGTAAAAACCAACAAAGTAATGCTAAAGAGAATTCTTTTTTTTTTAAACGAAACACATTATAGACCACAAAAAGCATATAATATTACTAAGTCGGCATTCTTCTCCTTTGTGATATCTTATTTTTTCTTGATAATATTTAAACCTTTTAATCTTAACGGGTACGATGTAGGGCTTCAGCTAGTAGTCATTTTCTTGTACTCTTTTTGTGCCAGCTTTTCTTTTTTATTAGCTGCATTTATTTTAAAACCAACCAAAAAGGAAAGATGGACTTATTTATCTGAGATCTTAATTGTTGTTCTTTCTCAATTCTTTACCCTAATGTATACATACATTATAACAATACAATTTTTGGATTATATATTGATTGATTTATTTGGTTTCAAAAAAAAATTTGTTGTGCCATCGTTTTTTTTTATTAAATCAATGATGTACATAACAGTGACTGGATGGATATTGTATGTTTTACTTAATTTTTACTCCCAAATGAAGTATAACTTAAAGAAAAGAAACAAAAAAACTATGACAACCACTCATCACTTTCTTAGGAACTCAAAAATGATTTTTTTAGTAGGTAAAAATAAAGGAGAGCAGCTTTATGTGTCCCCGTTTGATTTGATATCAATTCATTGTCAAGGGCATTATATAAAAGTCTTTTATTATGATTCAAAAAAGATAATTGTTCAGAAAGAAGTCTTTAGGCTTTCTATGAGAGAAGTTGAAGAGATGTTGTTTAACCATACTAATATTATTAGATGTCACAAGTCATTTTTCGTCAATACAGCATATATTAAATCCATAAAAGCAAAAGGGAATGGGTGGGTTGCAATATTAAATTATAACAATATGCAGGTTGCTGTTTCAAAAGATAAGCTTGAGCTTGTTAAGCAACAAATAAATATGAGGTAATTTATTTGTTGGGAATTACATTTTTTAAACATTATTGAGAGCAACACTTTAGAACCTTCAAAAACAAATATAATTTCATTTACATTATTTAGGAAGTCTTTAAATCATAGTATATGGTCTTTAATAGATAAGGGAGTTACAAATAGTGAATAGTTGATTTAAAGCAGGGTAGTGTTATTTCGTGTCCCTTGTTTTATTCTTGTTTTTTCTTTAAAAACCCAGTAGAAAGAACGAGCGATTCATTGACAATAGTTTAATTTAATATTGGTTTGCTCCAATATAGATCACTTATTAATTTAGATAGGAAGCTTCTTTTTTTTTACAGCCTCCTATTGACGTTAGAAACAAAGTTTATTTAAATGGTCAAGATCATTGTTTTCTCTTATCTTAGTTAAAACTCGATATACTTGTTTTCTAGCTGAATTATGGTTTATGTTTGTGATTTCTCCTATTTCATAATAATTGTGCCCAGAAACAAATTTAAGCAACAGTATTTCTCTTTGTTTTGGAGTTAGTGATTTTAAAATCATTTTTACCGCCATTTTTTTATTATCATTTATCTCTTTATTGATTTTTTTGTTCTCAAAATGTAGATAGTCATCGCTAAATGTATTAGAAAAATCAATTTTATGTATGTTATTAATTTTGGTTTCTTTAGAGAGCTTTGTATAAATGGCGTTTTTTAGAGATCTGAGAATATAATATTTAAGATTTTTTGGTTCAGAAAGGTTATTTTTATGCTCGTATAAGTATATGAATACTTCTTGGATACAGTCTTTAACTAACTCTTTGCAAGAACAAATTTTTAACCCATAGTTGTACATGTCATCTATATAAAGAGTGTATATCGATTCAAATGCATTTTTATCACCGCTTTTAAAATTTTGCCATACTTCAGTACTCATAATTTATTTTATTTTGAGATTTATATACTTGATTGCTTTGTAGGTCTATTAAGTTTCTGATGCGTTTGAGTGCCTCTAGGTTTCTTAGGGAATGATAATTTTCTTACAAATCATTTCTTAAGGAAAGCTAAACGTGAAGTTAGTTGTTAAGATAAAGCCATCTCTTTTCTTTTCATGAATAAATGTAAAATTCCATATTCTGTTAGGGTAAATATCTCATTATAAGAATTTTGTGTTTTTTGTGTTACGCACAAATAAAGAAGGATTTTTCACGAAATATCGTTGTTGTTTCGAGCAAATAAAGAAGCTTATCGATTTTGGATTTTATCCTTATGATTATTGAAGGGGTTAATGGTAATTAATTAAATTTTTATAAGAATTGAATAAATATCAGGTATCATAATTATCTCAATCACATTTTAAAATTTCTCTTTTAAAACAATCATTAATTTAGAAATGAAGAATAAAAGTCATAAGTGGTTTTACCCTTAATTATAACCAAATATCAGTTCTGAATAAGAATTAATATTTTCTAATTTAACAGCTTGTTTTTTGTGTGATATGTGTCTAATCGTAAATTTTATTTGTACCATTTTTAAGGTTTTTCATTTGTTTTTGATTAACAAAATAGCCTTCTGGTATCATGAACTTAGATAAAGCCAGTTTTAATCTTATTTGGTTTTAGATAGCTTTGTTTTATCTTTTTATTATACAAATTAGAAATACTAAAATTATTTAGAGTGAAGCATTATTTACCTATAACGTCATAGTTTTTAAAACTAAAAGGAGACCCCTTTTAGATATTTAGGTGGGGGGGGGTGGTGGGGGTTTTTTTATATTTTTCACATGTTTTTACAATTTTGTAAGATGTAGTTAGTTAAAAATCAGCGTTTTAAAAATTTGATTTTCGCCCTCATAACCCGAAGGTCACAGGTTCGAGTCCTGTTCCCGCTACTTTTAAAAGCTAAATCATTTTTAAATAAATGGTTTAGCTTTTTTTTAGTTAGTCTCAAGAATTTCTTTAAAAATTGCAATCCTTAGTGTAACTCCCCCGAAGGTTGTAAATATACTTTTAGACAATTATTGTTTTACGAAATTAAATTATAACCTAAGCGGACTCATATTTCTTTAACTCAAGCTATTTCTATATTTTTTTGAAAGAAAATTTTTTGATGATAATCATCAAAAGAATATGGCTTTTTAAGCTTATTCAGGTCAATTTTAATACGCTAATAGATGCTAAAAAAAGCTAATGTTGTGCTAATGTTAAGTTAAGGGTATATCGTTTTTTTTGTTTTAAACAGTTGATTATAAGTGTTTTGTTTTAAGTAAGGTATAACAGTAATAAAAAGGAGGGTTTGCAGTTTTTTATGTGGTTTATATACTTTTGCAGGCTATTAGTTAATTTTTTGAAAGAGCTCTAAAAAATTAACTAATTGTTTGTGAAATATATTTATTAGAAAAAAATAGCTTTAAATGAAAAAAGAAGAAATTACAAGAAAATTAGGAGCTTACTTATTATCGATATTAATGATGAGCAGTAGTTTTTCCCCAACCTATGCTTATGCTAAATATCTTATGGGGCTTACTCCTTCAAATACTGGTTTTTTGCAGGTTGATAAAGAGATTATAGATTTTAAAGGAGGTTCCTCTAAAGTAGATCAGGTAGATTTAGGTACTGGAAATGTGGCTTTAAGTGCTTCATTATTTTCGGTAGAGGGGTATAATGCTAAAATAAGGTATAGCAGTGAAGGCGTTGCTAAGAAGGCTAGTGTCTGGAACAGGGATCAAAAACAAGGTGTTATAGGTTTAGGGTGGTCATACCCTGAACATAAAATTATTCGTTTAACTCAGCAAACGGGTACTTTAGAAGATGATAAATATTTACTATATGTAAAAGGAAATTCATTTCCATTATTATTTGTATCTGAAGATAATGAAGAAAAAACATACCGTATAGCTAAGCAACCGGATTGGATTATAAAACATCAAAAACCAAAAAAAGATAAAGAAGGAAATGAAATCAGATCTTTGGAAGAATCCCAATGGAGGGTATATCATCCTAATGGCAAGATCTATATTTATGGAGATGGTAATTTAATTACACATGTTTCTAATGGAGTAGAATATAATGTAAAATGGAGTAACTGGATAGGTAGTTCTGTTTCGACGGGTCAAAGCCTTCTGCCTATTTCTTATAATTTATCAGCAATAGAGAATGTTTATGGGGAACAGGTTAAATTTTTCTATACACAACAGAAAGAACAAGTAGGTAGTAATGGGTTAGAACATACAAGAGCTACCTATCTTTCAAAAATAGTAGGATTACGAGGTAAATCTATTGAAATAAAATATAATAAAAAGGAAGCTTTTGAGTATCAAGATCCTCATACTGAAAATAATAACATTAGTATGGATAATGATAAAGATGCATACCAAGAGCGTTATGAAAATTTATACTTATCTGAGGTTTTACTCAAAAATAGAAAAGGAATATTACAGCGTAGCATTGTTTTTGGACATAACTTTCTAAATAAAGGGAGTGAATTACAAAAACGATTATTAACTTCAATTACCTATAAAGATGCAAAAGGACATATATACCAGCCGTCTAAGCTTTTTAATTATTTTGGAATTGAAAAAGAGATAGATGGAGTATATGCCGGGTTAACTAAAAATGAAACCAAATTATATAACGCAGCTAACGGAGCGTTATATGGAGCCATCAAGCAACAAACATTGTCAGAGGGAGTGAGTTATGCATACCATTATGGTAAAGAACAAATTCAAGGAAGCTCCAAAGATATTGAGATCAAATTTCCTAAGGAACCATACAATAGCAAGTTTAAATTGAGTTCTAAATGGAGTGCTCCTGAATTATTCTATGGATCAGATTATGTGGTTGCAATTTTTGAATCTCAGGATTTAACTCTTCGTCAAAGCTATGTAAAAGTATATCAGTGGATTGGAGATCGATGGATTGAAAAGGATATAGGTCAGTTTGATGGTTATTTTTATGATCGATATTATGCAAAAGATCAGTATACAAAAGGTTTTTTGAAGCAATTAAAAAGCAATGTTTTTGAAGCAATCGGGAATACTTTTCCTGTTGCAGCAGGTGTTCTTAATGGTTTTGAAGATGCTCTAAAAGATACAGGTAAAACACTCTATAAAGTGGGAGATGATATCTCTCATGGTGAAATAGGAAAAGCAATAAAAGACTGGTTTGAAGGTAGTTTTAATGGATTAAAAGACATAGCTAAAGATATTGCTGCTGGTCTAGAGAAAGAAGTTGATGAGTTAATACTAATCGAAAATCAGATCTTTGGAAGCAATGAGACAATATTCTTAGATACACAAAAAAAGCTATATGAGCTCAGAGATAAAGATGCTTCAGATAACCCGAGAAAGGTATACCACGTTACTTTGCAAGATCATTTTTTTGCATTAACATCTTCTTGGGGAGGGCAACAAGTGGCTATCGTCCAAAAGAATAATTTAGTGCCAGGAGAATGGATAACGAACCGGGAAGGGGTTAATATCATGAGTAAATTCTTCACCTTCGATTCCGGAGATAATTTTGTTGCTTTGTTAGATGAGGTTACAGATTTTTTATATATCTATAGTTGGGATGGTCAAATATGGAGTACATATAGTAAGCCATTAAAGACAAGTTTTAATGCTCGTATCACTTCTAATTCAGGTAAGAATAATGTAGAAATAGCTCTTGATGGTTTGTTAGGACCGAATGGAGAGGAGCCAGAGCAAAGGTTAGATCATCGTTCTGCAATAAATGCAAAAAACAATATGATCATTGCGGTAATTACAGATTCTCAGGGAATTAATGCAGATGTAAATTTATTATATCATGATGAGAATATGAATTGGAAAAGCAAGGGAACACAACTTAATAAAAAAGCGGCCCTTATCGGAGATAATACTCACCTTAATACAGATCAACTTTCTCGTTTTTCAATTTTTATGGGTCGAGATGCGAAGATTGATGTAAAGATGGGGAATAGCTTTGCAGTCTTACAAACCTATAATAATGAAGATGAGAATATTCCTGATGTATCTGATATTCCATTAGTAGGAACTTTGATAGGAAGTTTTGTCCCAGACACAAAAAAAATTAATAGTACATATGGTATTACATGGGATGAGAATTATGATAATATTAGCCTTACTCATTTGCATTCGGCTGCTGGTCAAAGTGGAGTAGAAAGTTTTATTGTTGGCGATGTGATAAATAAAATAGGTAAATCGCATAGTTTGATAGTTGGTTCTAATGATGCTTTGGCACCTGCAGATGGTAAGAATTATGCGTTTAGATATACAGGTTCGGATTTTCTGTCTTATCAGATAGAGTCGCCATATTACACAGGTAGTTTTGCCAATGATGTATCTACGGCTATAGTAGAGGGGGCAAATAAAGCGTATAAGATTCCTAAATTTTATCAATATGATCCAAATATAGAAGAATGGGGAGAGATTGGTAATGCATCACAAGAGCAAATTGGCACATCAGAGTTTATCGATTCTGCGATTAATGTGTCTGTAGAGGTCCTTAATATTATTGTCCAGGTCGTTTCATTAGCCATCCCAGGTCTAGGAGAAGTAGCAGAAGTAGGGGAAACATTGGAAACCATTAATAATGCTGCAAACGTAGCAGGTACAGTAAGTGGTCTAATGGAGCCTGTAGCCAATGAAATAGTAAAAGATATTATCGGTACTAATCATAAAAGTACCTCTATTGCGAATAACTATATATCTGTAAACGGGAAGCTGTTTCATAGGCAACCCAGTGGTAGCTGGTTACAAGTAACAAATGATGAGTTTACATTGAATTCGAATAATAGATTGGTTAATAGGTCTAATAGTATTGTAGATAATTTTATACCTTATACTCTTAAGACACCATCTGGACTAGAAAATCATATCAAACTCTTACGTAATGGAAAAGTTTATGAATCAAAAAAATTATCTATTACAAATAAGATCATTCATCAGGATTCAATATCTTCTACAGTTGGTCCAGGTGCTTATGTCAGTTATGGACCAGCAAATCCTAATGGATTTATACAAAAAAATGAATATTTAGAACAGTTTCGTCCTGTTATAGAAGCTACAGCAGAAGAAAGAAGTAGAAACAAACGCCCTGCATATAAAGAAGCAACCCAAGTGACCTTACATAAAGTAACAGGAGATTCTTTTGATACTGAATTATATGATTACCCGGTAACTAGAGTTAGTATACAACAAGGTAATGAAACATTAGGTCATCATTATTACAAGTATGATAAAGCAGGTGTTGCTTATAATTCGGTATCTAAAGTAGCGCTTTATGGTAAGGTTACAGATATTCCGAGCAGTATAGATTATGGTATTAATGAAGAGATTCCCCTAAATAATACAGATGGAGGATATACCGAGTATTACTACTATAACAGGTATAATTCTTTTGGAAAACAAGCTAAAGCGACAGGGCATGTTGCTAATCATACATTAGCATCGTTTTCCGATCAGGATCTGATAACATACCAGAGCAGTTATGATGGAGATAATGTGTCTTTCAATAAAGGCGGTATTACTGTATTAGATGGTCACCCTTATGCCTCTTTGATATATAATACAGATCAAAAAGTAGTATCTCAAGATTTTACTTATTATAAGGTTTGGGAGCATGATTTGATGCATCAAATCACAAATGGGAATACGTTGCAAGAAACGAAAACGTATACAGTACGCCCTGTTCAAAAGATCAAGGTGATAGATGGAGTTGCTTATAAAACTAATCGTAATTATGAATTTAACTCATCAGGGAATTTAGTCCTTCGAGATAAAAGTATAGAAGGAACTTCTACCGATGGCTTACAAGAAGTGCATAGTACCAGGTATGTTTATGCAGACGAGCATTACGATAGCTTAAGAAACCAAAACAGATTAGGGAAACCTTTTATAACACTAGAATCAATTAAAAAAGGAACCCAACAAGAAACAGTCACTAATGTAGATGTTATAACGTATGATCAGTTTATGGTTAGAGGTAAAAATGTTTTTGCACCGAAACATTTTTATAAAGCAAGTGAAGCATACCCTATTAATGATTATATGAATTCGGCAGATATAATAAGTAAAATAGAAGCAGATTTAATAGGACAAGATCGGGATGAGATTGCTTATGAAGAGAAAATAACGTCTATTTCTAAAGGGTATTTCGATGCTCATAAGGCAATAGAGCTTATATTAAGAAAAGAAGATGATTTAAAAAGTGAAATCCATGGGCTAAACACTGAAATGCACGTTCTCAGTAGAGATATTGAAGAGTTTAAGTTAAGGATTGCTGATGATAAAAATGCTGTAAAGAACCTCCACGAAGAGATTAAAGGGTTATATACAGATATTGATGGTTTTAATACTTCTATACAAGGCGAGTATGCTAAAATTAAGGAGGCTCAAGATAATATTGATAGCTATAATACATTTTTGAATGGTTTCTTAGTTGGTCTAAGTTTAGGGTTTAAAGCTATTTCTGATAATAAAAAGATCGCTTCTCTAAAAGATGATATTTCTGGATATCGTTCTGCAATACGTCAGTTATATCAGAATATCCAACAAAAAAGAAATGAGATTAGCTCTAAACGTACTAGTGTGACTGATTTGTTGGATCAGAGTAATGAACTAACAGGTAAAATAACAACTATTGAGACGGCATTAAATGATGAGACAGCTTTATATCATGATTTTCATGAACAGATCGAAACCTTGTTGGTCAAAAGCCATGAAACCATAAAAAATTATCGTTTAATATCGCTTGATACTGATAAACATACTGCTGCTGTTAATGATGTAACATCTCTTCAGGTAAAAAGAATACATGATAAGTACTTAGAGACATTAGAGCGATTGAATATTGCTATCGCTAATCTCCCAGAGCTTACTTCTTCATTGAATGTTAATTTATTGAATAGTAAAGTTTTAGAGCATAAAGCACATTTAACAAGTTTACTTGAGAGACATAAAGTGGCAGTAGATTATATTCAAGGATTACCAGAGCAATTACAAGGGTATGGTTCTTATCAACACAAGTGGGTTAGGACCAATACTATCATGTCCAGAGATTCAGAAACAGGGATTCCTATTGTAGTATCTGATACCGAAGATAATTCATATAGCACGGTATTAGATCCTAACCATAAAAAGCCAATGGTTACTTATAAAGGAATCAATATAAAAGATATAAATGAAGGAGGAGTAAAGTATTATGGTTTTGAAGAAGGAGCATCTCTATTAGGAGGGCAGCTTAATCAAGAGAGTCATACCGGGGATTATAGTATTAAATTAAATGGAAAAAAAGGAATATTACCTGGAGTTGTCCTGGATAATAACAAGAGAAATATATTATCAGCCTGGATAAAATCAGGACAAACCAACATTCCGACATTTTTTAAAGTTGGCAACACTAATACGAAATCATTTTCCGCTGATCAAGAATGGAAATACATAGAAGCATTTATTGAGATAGGAGCGTCAGAAGTACAAATAGAAGGAGTAGGAGATTTGTTAATAGACGATTTGTTAATACGTCCTGTCTCTGTAAAAACAGCTGTTACTGTTAGGGATGATAACGGTATGATAAGTGCTTCGATAAATAATAATGGTAATACTATAAAACATCTTTTTGATGATGCTCAGCGACATTTTGTTTCATTGGAAGATCAAGGTAGAGCAATAGGGTATTCTCACCATTTTTATGGTAGAGGTTTACAAATAGATGGAGTATATAATCCAGATAAACCTAATAATAATCTTCGTGTTGGTTTTCAAGGAAAAAGTGTTTATAAAGGAGATTTGCCTAATGGAATATCTATATCTAAGTCCACATTAAATGAGGAATATGGTTTTGGATACGGAATTTCGTTTATCGCTGAGTCAGATTTTGGAGTTTCTTCTGAATCTTTAAGATTAGAACGAGATGGTCCAGCTTTAAATATTGATAATATCTTTACAGGGGAGAGCACTCAGGTAAAGATTGGTAAAAGGAAGCACTTTTTAATTACTAAAATAAGAGAGGTTTTACATGTTTATGCAGATGGAGAGTTAATCAAACAGTTGAATGTAAACGGATTGGATTCCGGGGATATTGTTGTCACAGGTAGTGTTCGTAAGTTATTTGCAGGAGGATCACCCATATTATCTATGAGGTATCTGGATGGACTTGCTAGAAGTATACAACATCAATATTTTTATAATGATTACGATAACAAAATTACCGGTAAAATTGTTTCAGGTACGATATATAACGGCTGGGGTAATCCTATTCTACAAACCAAGCCTGCGTTAGACAACTATAGTGAACAGCAATATAGCCTATCTTATGATTCTAATTTTGCAAATTATGATGGTAACAGACTAACAGGTAACTTATTTTCATTTTATAAAACGAGAAAAGAAGGAACTTCTACGTATGATACATCAGAAATCAAAGATCATTATAAAATGTTTGATAAAACAGTGTATAGTAAAGACGCTCTACAGCGTGTTGTTTCTGTACATCATACTGGAATTACGGATGTAGATCTTAATAAAACCAGAACATTTTACCAAGATGCTATAGGAAGAGAATTGGAGACTGAGTTAGGAATTTCTACATCGAATGAGTTGAAATTTGCTACAACTACTACCAGAAAACGAGATAATGACAAATCGGTAGTACATGACACTTTTGGAAGGTTAATTGCTTCTAAAGATGGAAATTCTGTGAGTGAGCAGACCTATAGTTATAAAACAAATGGTCATAAGATATCTTCTAGATTGCCTTTATCTTTTCAGAATAATGATAAAACAAAATATACCAATAGTTTAGAAACATTGGATTTGTTAGGAGATCAAAGTTTAATGTATAGTATAGACGAAGGGTCAAGTTATACGGTTAAAAATAAGAAGGGGCTTCCTGTATTTATTTCAACAGAAGATTTCTCTGCCCAAGGTACAGATATCTCTTGGCGTTATTTTAAGTATGATACTCAAGATAGACCAATAGAATCTGGAATAGCCATAGTGTCAGGAGTATTTAATGCAGAAAAAATGGTGCTGTTAGCCAATTTACCGGTTTGGCTTAGTGATATTGTAACCACCCCAGTAAAAACTTGGGTCTATGATCAAGCAGATCAAAATACTATCGATATAAATACAAAAGGAAGAGTTGCCGAACAAACGTCTCTTAGTAATGGTACTTCTGTAACCACCAAATTTACATATAATCCGAGAGGGCAGGTTGTTGAGAAAACCACGCAAGTGAACCAGGGGGATTCAAATTTGGTGAAATACCAATACTATTCTAATGGGAAGATTAAGAACATTACTTACCCTAATGGAACAGAAGTAGCATATACATATGATCTGAATGGCAGATTATATGGAATAGGCAGCGTTACAGATCAGTTTATATATGCAAAATATGGATATGGTATAAATGGCAAAGTGATACAAAAGAACTTTAATAATGAAACTATTGCCAATAGGATACAATATACTTTGCAAGAAAACCAGAAAGAACAAAATGTTACGGTGGCTAATAAAGTATTATTTAAGGAAAAACTTAACTATACAAAAAATAATACTGATTATTACAAAGGTTTAGTTGTAGAGAAAGAAGAAATTAATGAGTTACAGCAAAGAACCGAATGGAAGTATACTTATGATAATCGATATCAGCTAACTAAAGTAGATAAAAATCAATCAGGTGTCATTTCTGATCATAGCTATACGTATGATGTTAACGGAAATTTACAGGAGTACACCAATTCTTTAGATGTAAGTCAGAATGTCAATTATAATTACCAAGAAGGGAGTAATAAATTAAGGAGTGCTTCTGAAGAAGCGAATGCAATAGGACTATATACCAAAATTGGGAATACGCCATTTAGTAATAATACTCGCTTAACATATGATAAGTTAACTCGTAAAGTTATAAGTATAAATCAGCAAGGAACACAGGAGGCCATATCTTTTACTTATGATGCTTATAATCGAAGAGTTCAAAAGGTCAAAACAGGTGCAGAAGGACAAAAAGAGATCCTATCTTATACTTGGGGGACAAGATCTCTACCATTATATGAATCCTATAGTAATAGACAAGCAGATATATCTAGCCCTACTGAATGGAGCAAAGTATATATTTATGGAGAAGAATACGCACCCATCGCAATGATCCATAATGGGAAGACCTATTATTTTATTAGGGATTACCAAAGTAGTTTGCGCTATGTAATTGATGCAAGTGATAATACAACAAAAGAGAAGTATGTTTATAATCCTTACGGAAAAATTGAATATTCATATCAGGAAGATGTTAATCAACCTTTGGGAACTTATCTATATACTGGGCAAGAATATGATCATGAAGTAGGAATATACAATTTTAAGGCACGTCAATATGATCCGATAAGAAGAATATTTTTACAACCGGATCCAAAGCATATAAATTATTCTCCATATACTTATGCCAATAATAACCCTGTCAATTTTGTGGATAGGAATGGGAAAAATCCATTGTATATTTTAGATCATATTGAAGATGAACTTCCAGCAAGGGAACTCAGTAAAACAGGAATTGTGGTTACCTATGAGGATATATTCGGTAAAACTTTAGAAGAGTTACCAGACCTTTCTAAAGTTGGGTTTGATGGAAATGTAACTATCATGGCTCACGGCTATAAAGGAGTTACATCAAAAATAGGAGTAAGAACTGGAAATGCCCGAATGTTTATAGAGAAGCAATCTTTTACAGAGGAGTTAGGTACTTATCTCGGAACAGCAAAAATAGATGAAATAAACCTAAATTTTGGAATTTGCCATAGTGCAGATTGTTCAACAGGAACCAGTGTTTTGGATGAATTTGGTCAATCTTTGGCTGATCAATCATCAAAAACCATCAATGCTGTTGGCTTTACAGAGAATGTTGGATACACGACTAAAGCTGGAGGACTCTCCAATGTTTTTTTAAGTGGTACTAATACACAAAAACCTTTTGGACACGTAAGGGATTTTAATAATTTAAGCCAAGGTAATATTTCAAACAATGCACTGGATCGTTCATTAAATGAAACAGGTCATATTGACATTACAACAGCCGAATTTAGACAAGGACTAGGTCCATATGGAGTTAGTAAAACATTTAAACCAAGAAATTTTCTTGAAAGAGCAGGAGCAAAAATAGGAGGATTCTTCAAATGGTATTAATAAAAAGTATTAGATCTTTTTCAGAGCCTTCCGACTATTAGAGGTGAAATGACCGGTTTTACAGAAGTTCCATATGTAAATCATTAATATTTAGGAGACAATGAACTAAGTAGAAGGAGTAATAAGGCAGGTTCAAAATAGGGATGTTTTGAATCTGCTTTTTTCAAATCATTGAACATTTCAAAACAAACTTTACGGTACATGTTTTATAAATAAAATCCACTTTTTATCAACTAATTAAATAAAGAAAAAGATAATTTAAAGGCGAGCAAAATAAGAATATAATATCATTTACCGTAATCAATATTTATTATACGAGTATAACTTTTATCATATCATTTACTCCGCTAGATACTGCTTTTTATTTCTGTTTTTTTTACTATAAAATTAAAACCTTATGTCATGAATTTAGATGTAATAACAACATTGATTAATGAAAAAAATCCAATAAAATTTATTTAGTAAAAAAGGAATTGTAAAGACAAATATTATTGCCAATCGAGTATACGACAACTTCATTACAAACCAAAAATGAAATTTCAGGACTTGTTTAATATCAAAAGATAATATTAGAAGTTCTTATCACTATTAAAAAAAAAATACTAATAAAAACAAATGAGAAAAGTCTTATTCATTAAAATAAACGGCTTCAATTTACAGGAGATGCTTTTGGTACTGGCAATTATAGGAATATTACTGTTAATAGCATTGCCTAATTTTTTGCCTTTGATCGCGCAAACCAAAGCGCAAGAAGCAAAAATACAGCTGAAAACAATCAGTAATATGCAGGCCCAATATCGTTACCTTAATTCTAAATATTCTATGGACTTTACAGAGCTTAATTACGAGGCTCCAAAGACTGTAAATTCTGGTGGAACAGCTAATTATAACTATGAAGTATTAGAAGCTACCGTATCTAATTTTAAGGCTAGAGCAACTGCGGTAGTCGATTTTGATGGGGACGGCGTATTTAATGTGTGGGAGATCAATGAAGAAGGTAATCCAAAACAAATAATAAAGGACTAATGTTTCTAATAAAAGTAATAATCATAGGTGTTCTGGGAGTAATTGCCTATCAGGATTTTAAAGATAGAAAAGTCTACGGCTTTGTCTTTTTCGTTTTGATTGGTTTACTAGGTGTTTTACATTTTCAAAATGTAAATCATATTAATTTTCTGTATGCAGTATTGATCAACCTGGGAGTTCTTATTGTTATTATAGGGACATTATATGTATATAATTTGATAAGAATACAGCGACCTTTTTTTGAAGAAGTATTTGGATTGGGAGATCTTTTGTTTTTTCTCGTTCTGGGAGTGAGTTTTCCAACAATTACGTTTATAATTCTATTGGTGTTCTCCTTACTTTTTTCAGTTGTAACATGGTTTGTAGTAAAGAAAAGAGCAAAACACAATACGATACCACTTGCAGGATATATGTCAGTGTTTCTAGGCGTAATATGTATAACATATTGGAATACTAACATGTTAACTTTATATCTGATATGAGTAGTGTAAAAACATATGAAATACCTGTAGAGTTAAAACAATTGATTACATCCAATCAAGCTTTTCATTACAGGATAGTTCCTGTTGCTAAAGAAGAAGGGAGACTTACGTTAAAAACAGATCATCAAGATGTAAAAGATTTACAAAAGGAACTAACTATCATTTTAGATTGTTCTGTTGATATTATATCTGAGACTACAGAAGATATACAGTCCTATTTAACCTTTAATTATAGAAAAACTTCTGTTTCTTCTACTGAAAAATTGGAATACCAAGATCAGTTTTTACAGAAACTAATTGCTACAGCTAAGGATTTTGGAAGTAGTGATATCCATATGGAACCTTATGAGAAGTTGTGTAGAGTTCGCTTTAGATTAGATGGTAAACTAAAAGAACAATATACGATCTCTAATACAGAATATCCTCAGTTGGTTAACCAAATCAAAATACAATCAGGTCTTGATATTTCACAAAAACGATTAGCACAAGATGGGAGAATAACATTTAAAGAAGGTACAGATGAGTTTGATATCAGAGTGTCTACCATGCCTACTTTGTATGGAGAAAAAATTGTACTCAGATTACTTAATCGTAATACCCAGGAAGTATCATTAAACGATTTAGGTTTTACAAAAGAAGAAATAGAGGAATATCGTGAAGCAATAAAAAAACCGCAAGGGATTATTCTGATTTCCGGACCTACAGGATCAGGTAAAACGACGACCCTTTATGCCTCTTTAAAAGAGCTAAATAAAGAAACAACTAATATTCTCACGATCGAAGACCCTATCGAATACACACTTCAAGGAATCAACCAAGTACAGCTTAGAGAAGATATTGAGTTCGATTTCCCAGCTGCATTACGCGCATTTTTACGTCAGGACCCAGATATTATTATGGTTGGTGAGATCAGAGATGATCGTACCGCAGGGATGGCTATAAAAGCAGCATTAACAGGACACTTAGTGCTTTCTACGATACATACCAATTCTGCATGGGCAACTATTTCTAGATTAATCGATATGAAAGTGCCTGCTTTTTTACTGGCTAATACGATAGCTATGAGTATTGCCCAACGTTTAGTGAGAAAACTTTGCCCACATTGTAAAACAAAAAAGAAAGCAGAAACAAGAGATTTTCCTCAAGGTTTTGAAATCCCTGAAAAAATGGAACAGCATTATATAGCTGTAGGGTGCAATCATTGTTATCATACCGGATATATGGGGCGTAAAGCGATCTACGAAATACTACCTATAACCAAAGAATTAGAGGTAGCTATTCGACATAATGAATTGCAGATAGACACCTATATAGAAAAGAAAAAAATAAACACATTACGACATAACGCGATAAGGATGGTTCTCGATGGAGAAACTTCGGTAGAAGAAGTATATGCTTTGCTGACAAATAATTAAATATTATTGATTAGGGGGCGATAATGCATCATATCAGAGAATTAAAAAGGAATAAAAGAACAAAGATGAAAATAAAACAGCTAATACTAATTTTCGCTCTTACTGTGGGGGTACAGGTTTCTGCACAAGTAGATTTTCAGAATCAGGGGGGAAATAATAGTAGGATTTCTAACATAGAAAACAAGTTGGAGCTTCTTAATGTAGATATCCCTGGCTTAACAGAAAAGGTAAATGTAAATATATCAAACACTTCATTACTCAATTTTTTACGAGCAGTATCCCAGGTACATAAGATTAATATTAATTTGTCAAATGAATTAAATAACATCCCGATTATAAATGGATTTAACGATGTTACTGTTCAGGATTTATTAATGTTTTTGGTAAAAGAATATCAATTAGATATTGCTTTTACAGGAAATATATTATCAATAAAAAAGTATGTGTTGCCTGTGGTTGCTCCTACAGAAAAAAAAATATTGGTAGCGTATGATGTTCTTAGTACCGAACTATCCATTGATTTAAATAATGATCCTTTATCTAAGGTTTTTAGAAAAATAACAGAAGTTTCTGGTAAGAATTTATTGTTCACTCCTGAGCTCAACGATAAAAACTTAAATTTCTTTATCAAGAATGTCTCTTTTGATGTTGCCATGAAAAAAATGGCAGAGGCTAATGATCTGGACTATAATAAAACAAAAGACGGGTTTTATGAGTTTACCTCTTTTGAACAAGCAGGAAAGTCAGGAAGTAAACCAGCAAGTTATCGCTTACGTCGATCTAATTTTTCGTATAAAGTGATAGATACGTTAGCAAAAAGGGTGTCTGTAGATTTAAAAAACACACCAGTGTCTAATGTAATTTATACCCTGTCTGAAGATTTAAAACTTGATGTTTTTATTGCTTCCCCATTAGAAAATGCAGGTAACGTTACAGTAAAAGCTGAATCGATTTCTTTTGATGAATTATTGTCAAAAATTTTTGAAAGCAATATAGTTTCAGGGCAAATAGATGCGTCTAATCAAGAGAAATCTAATACTTATAATGGGCAGCAAAATATACAGAACAATCTAGCAACGACATCAAAGACATTTACTTTTAAGAGAGAAGGTAACGTTTATTATTTTGGGACAGAGGATCAATTGTCTCTCAAAAAAATTGAAATGGTGCAAATGATGCATCGTTCTATAGTGATGTTAGGAGATGCAAATTACTCTGGTTCTGGGGATGGCGCTTCTAATTTTCCCACAGGAGGTGTTAATTATATATCTGGGGGGTCGAGTACAGGGATTAATAGAAATCAACGAAGTTCCTCTTTTAGAAATAGAAAATCATCTTCTTCTAATGAGATGCAGGTAAGTTCGATTTCAGAAATTTTTCCGATAACTGTCACTACAGGATTAGATATAAAAATAGATGCAGAACTCAATAGTTTTATTGTTAGTGGTTCTGGTACCCAGGTAGAGAAATTTAAGAAATTTATAAAGTATATAGATAAACCGATTCCACTAATATTAATTGAAGTAATGATTTTAGAGGTCAACCGCTCTGCTATTTTAGAAGCAGGAGTAGAATTTGGTATAGGTAAAGAACCTGTCACTACAGAAGGAACAATTTTTCCTAATGCCAATATTACCTTGGGAGCCTCAACAATAAATAGAGTAATAGGAGGGTTCGATGGTTTTGGGTCTTTAAACTTAGGAAATGTGGTGCCTAATTTTTATATGGATATCAAAGCAATGGAAAGCAATGGTAATGTAAAAATATTATCCACCCCAAAGTTGAGTACTTTAAATGGACATAAAGCATACTTATCAAGTGGGCAAACTACCTATTATGCAGTAACGAACCAAAACTTTTTTGGATCACAGATTCCGCAGACTTCAGAAGTCGTAAACTATCTTCCAATAGATGCTGAATTAGCGTTAGAATTTAAACCATTTGTATCGGGTGATGGACAGATTACTCTTGATATACAGGTGATTCAATCTAGTTTTAGTGGAAAACGTATAGCTGAAAATGCTCCCCCAGATATTAATAGTCGCAAGTTCTCATCGATTATGAGAATGCGAGCTAATGATGTGGCAATTCTCGGAGGAATAGAACAAAAAGTAAAAAATGATTCGGGATCAGGAGTGCCACTATTGTCTCGTATCCCTATTTTAAAATGGCTATTTAGTAAGCGAAAAAGAGAAGATTCTAAGAAAAAACTGAACGTAATTATCAAACCTACAGTATTTTATTAATGAAGGATTTTTTATCGGCATACAACCCCTTTGGTCAAATATTAGTCACCGTAGAACATTCAGATAATAATGGAGAACCTATACTTTTGGGGCTCGAGCTCATGCAAAAAAAAGGAGAGTTAGATATAACTCAAACTTTTACAGTACGACATTATAATGAGTTGTCTAAATTTTTAAAAAACAGCGAATTAAATCTGGCTATTACCGATGATAAAATATTATCTAAAGAAGTAGCTCATACAGGAACCGATGCAGAGATAGTTGCAGAAGCTTTCCCTAACCTTAACCTCAATGATTTTTACTATCAGGTACTGCGAACAACAGAAAAATCATTTATTGCAGTATGTAGAAAAAGATATATAGATACACTTATTGAAGAATTTCAAAATGAAGGATTCAAAGTTACTTCTATTTCTTTGGGGGCATTAAAAATGGCAGTGTTATCAGAGTACGGTAATGGCGAGCGTTTAAAAACCCATAGGGGAGAAGTACACTATAGTAATAGTGAAGTAGTTTCAATAGTAACCAACCAAAAAAATACCGAAGAGCAATATAGTATTGAAGGGCTTGTTTTTGCATCGACACATTCTTTGCCATTAGCAATAGCTTTGGATGCTGTGATGAGTAATAATAAAGTTTTGGGGAATCTGGGAATTAAAAATCAGGAATTATATAAACACTATGTAGAATCTCGGGTTTTTAAAAATACATTACAAGGAGGTATAGGGTTTCTTTTGATAGTATTACTGGTTAATTTTTTTGTGTTCAATTCGAATTATAAAAAATGGCAAGGATTGCAGGAAGAACTTCAGGTTTATACAACTCAAAAAGATCAAATTACTAAGAAACAATCTGAAGTAAAGATCATGGAAGCATTGGTACAAAGTGTTTTGACTACAGGTTTTTCCAGAAGCTCCAATTATATTAATAAAATTGTGCAAGTACAGCCTTCCACTATAGTGTTAACATCCCTTGCATATCAACCTTTAACAAAACCTATTAGAAAAGATAAGGTTATAGAATTTAAGGATAAAATAGTTTCTGTTTCAGGTAAATCAATAGATAAATCAGATTTTACAATCTGGTTAAGAGCGATAGAAGGATTATCATTTGTAGATGCTGTTACGATAGTACAATATGGTTTAGATAAACAAAATATATCTGATTTTGAATTAACATTAAAGATTAAGTCGGATGAAACAAAAAACTAAAAATATAGTATTGATAGCTGTTTTGTTGTGCATACTGTTTGTAGCGTATCGTTTTAGTATTGCCAAAACATTTGCTATACATTCTGAAGTTTCCAAATTAGAATATGAAAAAGAAAAGTACTTGGCAGCACCTATACAGTTAGCTGCATTAAAAAAAAAGGAACAGCAGTTAGAAGCGATTTTGAGAAAAAACAATCTCAAAGGAAGCTCTTTACAGCATAACTTATTGAAAACGTTGAACTCTTTGTCTAATATGTCAGAAATTAAGGTTATTGCTTTTGAAGAGCCACATATCTATGATGATGAAGTAACAAAAGAAGAGATTACTACCTATGATTTTATTTTGCAAGGCGATTATAAGGCATTGATAGAAGTAATATATGCACTAGAACAACAATATAGTTTTGGAAATATTGTTCAGGTACATTTTGAAAAAAAGAAAAATTTTAGGACTGGAGTAACATATCTGCAATGCAGGGTATTGTTACAACGCCTCAATTAATAATATAAATAGAAGAAGAACAATATCATGAATTATAAAATATACTGTTTTGCAATAATTTTGACGTTTTGTTGTATTGGATGTCATAGTGTTAAAATTAATAAGGAGGTAATGCATACAGCTAGCAAAAACCCAGTTGCGTTAGGAGTAATAGGATTGCATAAAGAAGGTGTGTATAGCTCAGGATTTCAGATTTCGACCATACCAGAATACAAAAAACTGATAAGGGCAAATAGCACTTCTGTAGATTTTAATAAAACTACTTTTAATACCTATTTAAAGGCGGATAGGAATAATTCACAAGAAATCAAATATGTAGATTCTTTAGAGAGTAAACCCCAGTTTTTAACCCTAGAGATATTAGATCGCGTTGGAACTATTGCAGAGTTGCAACAGGACTATAATACACAAACTTTTACGTATCTGAAAAGTCATAAAGAAGCGGCTATTGTTACTTCTGTGTCTTTGGCATTGCCGAAAGCTCTTATACAGGAAATCAATAATGCAGAAGCTATTTTTTTGAGTAATCATTCTTATAAACAATATCAAATATCTCTGGTTAAAGAAGGGAAGCTTTACAAAACAATTGATTTTGCAGAAGCTACAATTTTTGCCTACGAATTATCTTTTTTCTGCTGGGGAGAAAATGATAGAAAACAAATAAATATGGTAGGTATTATTGATGAAAAAGCTTCCTGTTCAAAAAATACTTATCAAGATGCAGAAAAAGCAAAAGGGAAAATGAATTATTTTAAACTTTAGAGATGAAAAAAAACAAGATATATCTAATAGCGCTATTTGCAATGTGTATTGGTTGCGAAGAGGTGCTTTTTGAAGAGAATTTAACAGAAGTAAAAACAGTCCTGATTGCCCCGTCTGAAGGAGTGTCGGTAACAAATACCTCGGTGACATTTAGTTGGGAAGCTGTAGATCAGGCGACAGAATATCGATTGCAATTAGCACAACCTAATTTTGAGAATGCTTCTCAGGTTATTGTGGATACTACCGTAACTACTACAAATTTTAATACTACTTTGGTTAAGAATGGATATCAATGGAGAGTGAGAGCACAGAATTCGGGGTCTAATACTCCATACACTACAGCAAGTTTTACAGTATTTGAAAATGAAGATTTTTCTGCTCGAGAGGTATTATTAACAGCTCCGCAAAACAATGAGATCATAAATACCACAGAAACAAATTTGAAATGGCAAGCAGTAACTGCTGCTACACTTTATAGAGTGCAGCTATTAAACGGAAGTGATGAGATTATCAGTGATAAAACTACCACAGGTACTTCATTGCCAATCACTTTTCCAGAAGGAATAACCAAGTGGCAGGTACGTGCAGAAAATAATACCCAAAGTACGCTCTATACCACAAGAACATTGACTGTAGATAGTAAAAACCCTAAGAAACCTGTGGCAACTGCTCCAGTTAATGATGCATCACAATCAGTAGCTACAGTAACTTTTAATTGGACAAGAGAAGCTGTAGAAGGAACTGTAGAATTTGATAGTATTTATATTTATAAAGATCAACAGTTAACACAGCTTGCGACCAAAACCAAGGTGACATCACCTTCAGATATTGACCTTGAAACAGGTGCAACCTATTATTGGTTTTTAAAAGCATTTGATCAAGCTGGTAATCAAAGTGAATCTAGTGATGTATTACGTTTTACAATAAATTAAGGGATCATGTTAAGAGGTAAAAAAGGATTATATGTTTTGTTGCCACTGGTAGCCTTTATCTGGGGAGCTATTATTTTTCAGATAGTAGGAGCATTTTCGGATGAAGCCTCAGTAATTGTAGAAGCAGAGGATATATCAGTAGCTCCAATAGAAGTCAAAGAGCAAGAAAAATTTATTTTGGATGCTGTAGAGAGAGACCCTTTTTTAGGAACCCTTTACAGACCAGAAAAGAAAGTAAGCAAATCAAAAAAGATAGAGAAAAAGGATTCTTTGATTTGGCCTATAATCAAATATAAAGGGGTCGTGTCTGGTCAGGACAATGCTAATGCGATTTATTTGATAGAGATCAATGGTAATGATCAGCTGATAAAATTAAAACAAACCGTTTCTGAGGTGACATTGCAGAAAGCTTTTTCGAGTTCAGTCAGAATGCGTTACAAAGGGAAAATTAAAGAATTTAAAATAGTGCATTGAGGTTTTTTTCAAAAATAAAAGCACAGGCTATGCAATTTGCCATACTCATTTCGGTATTAGTGGCATTATTGTTAGGTGCTTTTTTATTGCTTACGCATGTTCATTCTTTTTTCAGGATCAAATCTAAAGAGTTAGTGCAAGCTTTTGAACAATCCAATACAAGGATATTTGAATCTTTGAATAATGACGTTGTAACAGGAGATACAATTGTTTCTGTACAGAATCTTGGAACAATAAAAGAGATATCGGGTTATCATGGAGCTTGGTTAAAACAATATACAGAAATTAGTGTGCATGATAGAAAAGTGTCAAGAGTAGCTTTTACAGGAGTAAAAATATCAGAAACAACGCCAAATTTGTATTTAGAAGATGCAAATTCACCTTTGGTTGTTGTTGGTAGTACTCGGTTAGAAGGAAACAGTTATCTTCCTAAACTGGGGATTAAGGCAGGGAATATTTCAGGTAATTATTATCAAGGTAGTGCGCTACATTATGGTCGTGTGATAGAAAGTAAAACAGTACTCCCAGAATTAAAACCAGAATGGCTAACATATTTAGAAGGACTTGCACAAGGAATACTGATTGATACGGGGGAGCCAATAGCAAAGCAAAAAGAACTTAAAAATTCATTTCATGATCCTGTTTATGTTATCTATGATACAAACCCGGTATTTCTGGAAGACGAAAAGATAACAGGAAATATAGTCATTCAATCGAAGACAAAAATTGTTGTTGGTCCTCAAACAGAATTAACAGATGTAGTTTTAATCGCTCCCGAAATCATTATAAAAAATGGAGTAAACGGTCGTTTTCAGGGGGTTGCTACTAAAAAGATTAAAATAGGGAAGAGGTGTCACCTGTCTTATCCTTCTGCGATGATACTTTTGGATCAAAATATTGCTTATAGTATCCCACAGAATGACCAACAACAAAATGATAAACCAGATTTTATAATTGAAGAAGGAACAATTATAGAAGGTGTGGTTGTGTATTTGAATAAAAGTAAGGATAAAAAAGAAAAAAGACGTCTTAAGCCAAACCTGAAGATAGCAGCTAATGTAGGTGTTATAGGAGAAGTCTATTGTCAGGGAAATATAGATTTTCAAGGAGAAGTACAGGGGGCTTTGTATTCTCGTCAATATATAACTCGCCAGTCTGGTTCTGTATACCTCAATCATATTTATAATGGTAAAATCTTAATAAATCCAGTGGTAGATTATGCTGGACTCCCTTTTGCAAATTCTAAAAATACTATAGCAAAATGGTTGTACTAAAAAAAATAAGAGCCGCCACCTTAATAGAAGCCCTTACGGCTTCTGTATTGATCATTATTGTATTTATGGTAGCTAGTTTAAGTTTTAATAATATTTTTAATAATCAGATACGACAAGATCATAGCCCTATAGAAAACAGAGTGAAAGAGCTGGAATACCTTTTTATTCATCAAAAAATAAAGCTACCATATACAGAAGATTTTGATGGCTGGGAGATTGTAATTACATCAACAGGAGATATTGCTATTTTATCTTATACTAAAAGTAATATCGAACATAGAAAAAAACTGTTTATAAAATGATGAAACTGAACTATAAAATAAATGCCTTTACCCTTACCGAGGTTATGGTAGTTATTGTTATCTCGGCAATAGTGGCGGGATTAGCATTTTCGGTATTAACAGTAGTACAAAATAATATGAGAAGTATTGGTGAAAATTATGAGTATAAAGAACAGATACAATCGCTTGAAGCAGCATTAACGATAGATTTTAATAAATTCACTTCTGCAAAATGGAACCCGATAGAAAATACATTAGAAGTTTTTTCTCCTATAGATGAGCGAAGCTACCAATTCTTTACTGATAGTATTATCACACCAATTCATACCTATCCAATAACAATAAGAGAAAAAGAGTTTTATTTTGAGGGAAAAGCTGTACATGCGGGAAGCATTGACGCTATAAAATTAACTTTTGATAATACCAGAGAATTACATCGCATTTTTGTATTTAAACATAATGATCCTACAATACATTTCTGAAGCATGGGGATAAAAATTTCAAATACCAAAAAGAAAGATAGAAGAGAAAGCTCTTTTGATCTCTCATCGATATTGACTCAAGAGATTACTTTATTTGGTAATGCATTTAATACTAAAAAGAAAGAGCAATGGTATGCAGAACTAAGTGTACTGTTAAAATCAGGGATTGATCTTAGAAATGGTCTGGAGTTATTATCAGATACTCAAAAAAAAGAAAAAGATCAGAAATTGATGAAGTTTATGCTTTCTCAACTGGTTACAGGAACACCTTTTTCTGAAATCCTTAAGCATAATAAAAACTTTACCGATTATGAATATTATGCTATAAGAATTGGAGAACAAACGGGGGAGTTGGCGCAAATCACTTTAGAACTCAGCGATTTTTATAAACGTAAAAACGAGTTGAGAAGGGAGATCGTTGCAGCACTTACTTACCCAGTTATTGTAATGTGCACCGCTATGATAGTTATTGCCTTTATGCTTCGTTATGTTGTACCAATGTTTGTAGATATTTTTAAACAAAACAATGTGGATCTGCCAGGGGTTACAAAAGGAATTATTAATTTCTCTGATTTTATAAGTATCCATGGGGTTTTGTTGTTTGGAGCAATTGTTGTTTGTATTGGAGTATTATTTTTTGTTTCCAAAAAACAGTGGTATCGCAAAATATTAGGGAGTGTACAATTGAAGATTCCCATCCTGGGAAATTATTTCCAAAAGATCTATATGGCACAATTTACTCAGGCAATTTCTTTGTTAACATCTGCAAAGGTTCCCATGGTAGAAAGTATTGACTTAGTAAAAAACATGATTAATTTTTATCCTCTTCAACAAGGGTTGTATAAAACAAAGCAACTGATTTTAGCAGGAGATGCATTAAGTGCTTCGTTTGCCAAAAGTCCGATTTTTGATAAAAAAATGATTGCTATGGTTCGTGTTGCCGAGGAGACCAATCAAACAGAGTTTATTTTTCAGAAATTGAATGAACAATATAATCAGCAGGTAAAATACCAATCTCAAGTGATTTCTAATGTGCTTAATCCGATCTTGACCCTATTTGTTGGAGTTATTGTCGGGGTGATTCTTATTGCCATGTATTTACCGATGTTTAGATTGAGTAGTGTGATCGGATAATCGTTGTTTGTATTTTGAAATAAGCTTCATTGATTTTCTTAATTCTAGAGGATTGATTAATACGTTTTATTAATTCTATTTCTTGTTTTACGATGGTATTTATTTCACAGAGGGCATATTTATTTTCTTTCTCTTGTTTCCAGTGAGATATATTGAACGGGGATAGTAGCTATTTGTTCAGGAGTTAATATGTCTTTCAGAATTCCATGCCTTGCAAGGTGTTTTTATGGAAGTTTCCCAAGTTTTTTACATGTTTTTAGTCCTGCTCCTGTCACTGATAAAAGCTCTACAGAAAAATGAAGTTTTTATACGTGAAATATAAGAGCAAGAATATGGTAGTTCAATTCTATTCTTTACTACAAACAATTTTATCTCGTTCCTCTCTCTCTTAAAAAAGGTTGGAGAGTAAGGGAGAGTAGAATAATTCCCTATTTTTTTGATTTGAAAGTATAATAACCGTTCTTTATTTTATGAAAATAATAAATGCACCTATTATTTGCTTACTGTGTTTTTTATCTTTTTCTACAACTGGCTTATCTCAGTATAAGAAGATAGACAGTCTAAAAAAAGAACTAAAAACGTATACCAGGAAAGACACAGTTCGTGTAAAAATCCTCAATCATTTAGCGTATTATCTTTATAGAAACAATTTTTCTCAGTCATTAGCCTATGCCGAACAAGCCGGAAAACTTGCCGATGAAATTAAATCCGTAAAAGGAAAAGCTCGCAGTTTTTATATGAAGGGGATTGCTTATATGGAACGCGCTAATTTTAAAGTGTCCATACATAATTATGAAAAAGCAATTGAGTTGTATACTTCAATAGATGATCTAAAAGGAATTGCAGGGTGTAAAAATGCTTTAGGGGTCTTATATAACTATAAAGGAAACAAGAAGCTTGCATTACAATATTATGAAGAGGCGTTGGCGATCGATCAGAAATTAGGTATAAAAAAGAACTTACCCAATTATCAATATAATATAGGCAATATCTACTCAGACATAGGAAAATATAAAAAAGCCTTAGCTAATTATAAAAAAGCCCTAAGAGCGTATACAAATAATAACAATGAATATGGGATGCTTAGTTGTTGGAACTCAATGGCTATGATGTATCTTAATCAAGGTGATTATTCACAGGCAATAGAATATCACCATAAATCATTAGATCTTGCTAAATTATCTAAAGATTCCCTTAGTATTTTTCAATCGTTAAATAATATTGGAAATATTTACAGACAACAACAACTTTATGATAAGGCACTAGATTTTTATAAAAAAGCTTTAGCGATTAAACAGGCGAATCACAATAACAAAAATATTATTGCCATCAAAAATAATATGGGAGGGATCTATCTTGATAAAAAGAAATTTGCGAAGGCACTCTCTTGTTTTAAGGAAACAAATACCCTTAGTAAAGCAATAGAAGATAATGAATATTTAGCAGTGAGTCTTAATGGTTTAGGTTTTTCGTATTTGGGAATGAAAAACTATTCCAAAGCTTTAGCTAATTTTCAAGAAGCGAATAAAATTACCTCGGTTAATCAAAAGCAATATGAATTAGTAGAATCGTATGTAGGAATCGCATACGTGTATTACTATATGAAAAAATACAATTTGGCATTGATTAATGCCGAAAAAGCAGCTCAACTAGCTAATAAATACAAACTTTTAAAACATCGGAGTGATGCCTATGAATTACTTTCTCTAATAAACAATGAATTAGGAGAACATAAAAAAGCCCTTATAAGTAATCAACAATTAAAAATATTGAACGATAGTCTGCTTAATAGGGAGCATATTCAGAAGATTACAGAAGTAGAGTATGAATATAAGTACAAAAATGAATTAGCATCTGCAGAGAAAAGAGAATTAAGACTTACACAAACAGTTCAAACGACAACTAATAGCTTAGAAAAGTCACAACGAAACCTATTATTAGGAGTGATTGCTTTTTTAATCACTACATTAGTATTAGGAGCAGCAATTTTCTTTTTAAAATTAAGAAATGAAAAATCTAAAACTCAAAATATCATCATAGAACAAAAATTGCTGCGTTCACAGATGACTCCTCATTTTATTTTTAATTCACTATCCGTATTACAAGGGATGATACTAAATAAAGAAGAAAAGAAATCAGTTGCTTATTTGTCCAAGTTTTCCAAATTGCTTCGTATTACTTTAGAAAACTCTAGAGACAAAACAGTATCACTTTCTCAGGAATTAATTGCGATAAAAAACTATTTAGCTCTTCAGAATTTAGAAGATAAAACTTATATATATACAGTTATTGTAGAAGAAGCTATTGATACATCACTGTTTGAAATCCCCCCTATGCTGATTCAGCCATTCGTAGAAAATGCGATAGAACATGCATTTGTAAATCAAAAAGAAGATAGAATAATTGATGTTCACTTGTCCTATTCAAATGAAAATTTGATTTGTACCATTACAGATAATGGGATTGGAGTTGATGCTCAAAAAGAAAAGCCGCAGGGGACTAAAAAATCATTATCGACCACAATCACTTCTGAACGCTTAAAAATATTATCAAAAGATTTTAAAATGAGTAGCTCGGTTACTGTGGAAGATAGAAAGAAATATAACGAGCAAGGAACCCGGGTTACTTTAATTATCCCCTATAAATTACAGGAAAACGTATCATGAAAGCAATAATAGTAGAAGATAAGGAATATATTAGAAAAGGCTTACTGAATTTATTACAATTGATAGATGCTGAAACAGAAGTAATAGGAGAATGCGAGTCGGTAAAAGAGGCGGTTGTAGTAGCAAATGCTTGTAAGCCGGAGTTGATTTTTTTAGACATAAATCTTACCGACGGTACCGGTTTTGATTTTTTAAAACAGACAGAAAATCTAAATTTTAAAGTAATCTTTATTACAGCTTATGAAGAGCATGCCTTACAAGCCTTAAAAATAGGAGCAGTAGATTATCTGTTAAAACCGGTAGATATGGAAGAGTTGCAAGTAGCATTACAAAAGGTGGCAGCCCTACCGATAGCAGAACAAAAAAAACAGATAAAAACGGTCAAAGAAGTATGGGACAATGAAGCCTCTACAATCATACTGTCGCTTCAGGATAGTTTCCAGGTGGTAGACTTAAACGAATTATTATTTTGTGAATCAGATAAGGGCTATACAACTTTTTATTGCAGTAACAATAAAAAATACATGGTTTCAAAAACCTTAAAGGAGTTTGAAGACCGTCTTTCTAAGGCTAATTTTACACGACCGCATCAATCCTATATGGTCAACTTAAAATTTATAGATAAGTATGATAAATCAGGTGTTATTTATTTGAAAAACGGTAAAAAAATACCAGTTTCTTCCCGGAAAAAAGAACACTTCTTAAACGCGTTTCTACATTGGAATAAGGGCTGAATTTTCCTCTATTGCGAATATTTTTTAAAGTGTTACACTTATTTATTCTAAAACCTCAGAAATAGATTTCCTATTTTCTGTCCTACCAGTACCATATACTTTTACTGTGTCGATAATAACTAAAAACACAGTACAGATGAATGGATTAAAAAAGATAGGATTAGTAGGGATGGCAATTACATTACTAGCTTGTGGAGGAAGCTCCAGTAGACAAGAAGCGAATGCAGCAGGATTTGAAGTGATAGAAAAAGAAATAAAAAGCAAGTTTGGAGATGAGGTTTACTTCACTGATTTGATGATCAGCTATAATAAATCAATTGGAAATATTATTGGAGTAACCGTAACCAAAGCTCCCGAATCTTTAAAAATGGGACAGTGGAATTTAATGCGAGGAAGCTGGACACAGAACTCAGAAATATCACTAGAAGTCCCGGAAGGAACGAGAGCAGCAGATTTTATGTTTCAGTTAAATGAAAAAATAAGTCTTTCTAAATTAGGAGAATTAGCCGAACAGGCTAGAAAGAAATTGGAAGAAGAAAAAAACATTGAAAAACCAGCGTTCAAAATGGCATATATAAAATTTCCAAAAAATGGAGATATAGCTAAAACCGAATATGTCACAGTATTCACCCCAGAAAATGGAGGGACTAATTTTACCTTTAGTTATAAGCTAAATGGAGATTTTATAGAAATGAATTATTAATTTTTTAAGGAATATACGAACGATATTAAATTTTGTACCGATGGAAAAAACAATGACCGTTAACCAGCAATACAATTCGTTAGACAGCTTGGGAGACTTTTTAAAAACAGCTGCTTCTTTTGAATGTACCAAAGAATATGATCGATGGGAAGTTAGAACAGATGCGAATGGGCAAATGGCTCAGTGTATTGTGCTTAAAAAGAGTTCGATGCATGCAGTAAAAATCTATTTTACCCATGAGAATTCGATACAAATAAAGTACGTCATACCAAACTCGATTATGAATGCTTATTTTGGAAAAAGTGTTAAAGCAAGAAGAAATATCATTGAAATAATTGCAGAAAAAATAAAGGAAACCATCCTGGCACCAGCACAGAAAAAAGCTTTTTTAGAATTGGAAGCAGTGATTAATAAAGCAGCGATGTGAGTATGTTTATTTTTTATGCTAACTTACTGAGTGTAAAAATAGATCGAACATATTTAGGTTTTATTGGATGCTTTTTGAAGAGGTGGTTTTTAAAGATTTGTAGATGATAATGTTATGTACAGTGGGCTCTTGAGAAATAACGAAATGTAATACTGTTTTATGTTTCAGAAATACGAACAAATTTAGGGAAGACCGTACTTCCTGGTTAGCATAAAAATATGACCTTATAGAGTTGTTGTATAAAGAATAACCCCAACGTAAGATGATGAAAGTCTTAAAACAAGTTTTGACATACTTATTATGGATAGCAGTATCTCTTTTATTGGGGATCATATATATGCGGATTCTTTTAGGACCTAACAATGCGCCTTCTGAGGGGCTCTGGTATCTGTTTCATATTTTTTACAATTTTGGACTACTTCATGTAGGAGCAATGATCGGAAGTGTAATGGCGGTTTTGTTTATTCTTTTGGACGTTTTTTACCTGAAAAAGAAATTAAAAAATAACATACAAGCAATATGTATCAGGTTTATGTCTCTTATTGGTATTGCTACAGTTGTTGGAGTAGTACATTATGTATTAGAGAAGGTTATTGATGTTATTTAAGAGAAGAAAATAACTATAGAAAATGAAATTACAAGCGTTAAGAATACCTTCAGGGTGGAAGATTAATTGGAACTTGTTCTATGAACAAGACATCAATGAAGATAATTACATGGATGAGTTTTCCAGTTCAACATTGCTTTCTATCTCTAACACTCAGCTTAATAGATGCCTGGAGTTGATTTGGTATCCAAAAGGAGATTTGAAAGGGAACTACATACTAGAAGTTTTTAACCTTTGTGAAAAGTATAATCCTAAGAAAAAAATAGTTGAAAAAGTCCCGGAAACTTTAGCACCTCAACTTACTTTTGAAAGTAAAAATAGAGAAGAAATAGTCAACAAAATCGAAACCTTAGTTATGGAGCTAAAACCGTATAAATAATAGTTCAATACCTGTGAAATCTACTAATCAGGTTATCCTAAAAACGTAATAATTCGTAACAATGAAAAATCCATATATTCTAATTTTACTGATATTCATCTCTTGTGCTCAAAAGGCACAAGAAAAAGAAGAAACTGTTATAAAAGCGCAGGATGCAGTTACAGCGTCAACCGATGCTCCCAAAGAGATAGCTCCTAAAGGTTTTAAAGAGTGTATCAATGCAATTGAAATCAAATCAATTCCACTAATAGAGGCGACAAATTTTGATAGCTTTATAGACGAAGATGATCATAGAAATGTAGATGATAATGCTTTAAAATTAGAAAAAATATATCCCGAATTTAATAAAGAAGGTTATCACTATAGAGCGGTGAATTGCTATAGACTGGAACTGTCTAAAAGGTTTTATTCTGTAGTAGTAACAATTCTTAAAGGTGATAACGAAATGGAATCCGTACTTATTAATTATGATTTGAATGGAGCACTTATTGATTCTAAAGTGGTTTCTTATGATGAAATAGCCGAAGGGCAATCAAGAATTGAGTCTAAAATTGAAGAAAAGAAATTAACGATCAATAACATATTCTGGATTGATGAAAAGAAAGTTGAAACAACATCATTTCTGGTAAAAGCTAATGGTAAGATAAAAGCTGTTTCTCAAGAAGAAATACTTATTGATCGTGTGATTCAACAATTAAATCTGGATAAGCAAAAAATTAAAGAAGAGTTTGTCGTTTCTAAAGTACAACCTCATAATCCTAATGAAACCATTGTTGTGATTCCCGAAGTTGCAGGAGAGGACGATGAGCACCTTTTTGAGCTTAATAGTTATATTGTATTGGTGGATAATACTACTCAGAAAATAACCCATACATATTTTGAGAGTGCTAAGACGAATGGTTGGGTTTCTGATGCAATTATATTGTCTGAAATTTCAATTGACACAGCCCCATATATCGTTACTCAAGATACAAGAGCATTCGGGATACGGGTTTTTTATTACAGCATGTCTCAGCCAAACCCATACAGTAACAAGACCATTTCTCTGTTTATAAAATCAGGAGAAACGTTAAAAGAAGTGTTACATTATGATGTAGAAAATTATGGTGGGGAATGGGATACCCAATGTGAGGGATCATCAACCAATATAAAGAACATACTTATCATGTCTGAAGAAAAGACCAATCAATACTTTGATATTGTTGTAAAAAGTAACATTACCCAAAGCAAGACTTACATTGATAAAAATGGCGAATGTAATGAAGAAAGCAAAACCACCTCTGAAACAAGAGTCCTACAATTTAATGGAACAGAATATGTAAAAAAATAATACATGAAAAATAAAGAGTTCTTTTTGTGGGTAGGAGGGCTGTTTTTAATCCTATCTGGGTATGCTCAAGATGAGAGTTTAGAAATACAATTACAGCTATTACAAAACTCATCAGAGTATCAATTCCCTATAGATAGCACTGGTTTTTCAAAAATAAAAAACGCTAAATTCTATACCAAAAACGGAAATACAGATGTGTTTGCCATTAATAGTAATAACATACTTCTAGTAGATATCAATAAGGATGGAGAAAAAGATGTCATTTATCAAGATAACAGGCATTACCAGGCAACTGTATTACTGGTGAAAAAAGAGGATGATTTTGTAGAAATATGGAATGGTTCAGGCGTATTAGTTCATCTAAGAAAAGGAAAAGAAACAATCATCTATGTACTAAATAGTGCTATCGGTTGCTTTGATATAACGATGTTGTCAACACTCGTGATGAGTAATGATAAACTCACTGAAAAAACGATAGCGCTCTCTTCTGAGACAAAAATAGGAGTAATTGATAAAACATTCGAGCAGAGGATGATTTCAGGAATCCTAAGAACGCAAGCTATTGTAGATGACAAAAAGAAAACAGACCCTTGTACGGGAGATTTTAAAATAGGAAATCAGATAAGAACGATAGAGAATAAAGAGGTGACCATTATAAAAAAACAAAATGAGTGGTTATTGGTAGTGTTAAAAGAAAAAGAACAAAGTATCATTGGTTGGGTGAAAAATTAGAAAACAATAAAAACAAATACATGAGACTAAGCGAATCATTTAGCAGAGCACTACGCACCTTTGCTTATTTTATGGCGAGTGGTACACATTACCAGCTAGAAGGGATTGATTACCTAAAATTGTATGGAGAAGAACCTAGTGCTATAGAGCAAGTCTTCGCCATATTTGCTAATGTGATTGAATTAGATGAAAATGGAAACGTATTAAATGCAAAATACGCCGAAAAAAGAGCCGTAGATTACCTTCGTTCGTATTGTGATCCGGAATTTGAAGTAACACCCCCTTACGAAGGTTGGGAAATAGAATTACATTAATGATGTATAAAAGAAAAGACATAAAACATATTATTTGTATTAAAAAGACTATTGTCGTCATGATCCTGTGTTGTATTAGCGGCATATCATCTCATGCGCAGAAAATGAAAAATCACTTACATAAAAAACTCGTAACAAAAGTTGGAACTGTTTGTGAAGAAACACCTGATGACAATCCTTGCGCAGGTAGCGAGATCTATTTATCACTTTTTTTTGATAAAAAAGAAGTAAAAGTGTCAGAGATAGAAGTAGCAACCTGTGGTCAAGAATCGATTTACAACATAGGAACCTATACCTGGAAATTATTGCCCAATAAAGAAATCAGAATTGATTTTATTCCAGAACAAACTAAAGGTACGTATGCAGAACATTTGTTTTTAGAACTACGAGATAAAAAGCTTGTTGCACGTATAATACATTTGAATGGGGAAGAAGTTGAGTATGTTTTAGAGGATAAGAAACCGTGAGAAATCAACAGATAAAAGATTGTTTGAAATTCGAAGATGATACAGAAGGTGTTATTTTTAATCACTATTCGTTCTGTGAAATCATAAAACATATCATGGTGCAATATGGAAACATCACTTATCAAGAAGCTGACAAAAAACTAAAAAATCATTTTCTGATTGAAATACCGAAATCCAAAGATGATGTAGAGTTTTTGGGGCACGAATTAGAATTTCATTGGGCGATGCATGTCTTGTATGGAGATATGTATTGGACAAAAGGGATACCAAGTGATTTCAATAACTTTAAGGAAGAATACCTGATTTGGGAGGCTAAAATTAGAGTAAAACACAACTTAAAAAAACCGTATTTATATTACGAAATAGAAGAATAATAAGGAGAGATAAAACATGAAAAACGGATGCACTATTGCAGATGCAATGAACACCTATAATACAGCACTAAGAATCATACAATCCAAAGGGTATAAAATTTTTCTCATTCCAGATAAAAGAGAAGAATACTTTGGGGATTTCTGTGCTGTCAAAGGCAATCATAAGTTTATTGGTGGGGATCCATTAAGAGTATTAGGTCTGGTTTCTATTTGGGAAAATACAGGTGATGATTGGCAAAACAGTCATTTCTCTGAGCAGGATATAAATGAAGAATCTTTATATGACAAAATCCTTTCAAGAGCCTATCCTGATAGTGTTGAAGATTTTAATAGCTTGTCAGATAAAGAGTTCGCAGATTTTGTGTTGGAGTATAGATTGTTTTTTACACATGTTTTAGATGAAAAATTTCCGCAAAATCCATCAAGAGAAGATATGTTTCAATTAGTTAGTACATTTTACCTGGAATGATCATCTTAAAAAAGAAGAAAACGATAAAAAAATAATGATACACTAAGATAAGTATATACTGATGTCCAACGTGGAGAAATATCAAATTCGATTGCAACAGGAGATAGGCAATAGAGCTAGTTTTATGAATGCTACAAAATGGAAAGCTTTGTTTTTAATACTAAAAGAAACAGATCCGTCATACATTCTAAAAGTGAAATTGCTTTTGGAGAATGAAATACGAGAAACGACTATTCCAAACTCCAAAAATTTTATCAATAAAAAATACCTTGAAGAATATTGGGGGGTATTTGAACTAAAAGAAATAGAATGGATTTTAGTTCCTTCTAAAGTTACATTAGAGAGAAAAAACAGGGAAGAGTTGTTGGTTCCAAAAGTAATGCATCAAAACATTGAAGTCATAGAAAAAGCACTTCAACGAGGAAAACAATTTGAATATGAAACATCAGATCTAGGATTAAAAATTTATGGATATCGATAATAAAATCATCCTTAGAGATAAAAATAAAGAACAAATAGCAGAGGTGCTCGTACACAGTTTTACAGAAAATCTGGTAATAGGGACTATAGTGTCCTATTCGTTTGATTCCATATTGCAACAAAGAATAACTGAATTTGAGCATATAGTACAGACGCAACAGTTTAGTGTGCTAGATGAAATTGCAGCTCAATTAGATGCGTATAACTGGCAAATAAATGGTAAAGATTGGGCGATTTTTGATTTTCAGGTATTCAATACTAAAGATATTTCGTTTCGAGTTATGAGAAAGAATAAATTTGCAACAACAGACTTTATAGCAGAACTCCAGTTTTTAACTACCGAACAAGGTGGGAGAAAAACTTTTGTTACATCAGGTTACAGACCTCATATAGAATTTGATGGATTTCCAAACCACCTAACTTCTGGACAGCAAACCTATATCAACCAGAAAACGGTTACTCCAGGAGAAACCGTAAAAGCCGAAATTTCTATTCTAAGTAAAGATTATTTTACCAATCGGTTGTATAAGGATATGACATTTAAATTTTGTGAAGGAAAACATATTATGGGGTATGGAAAAATAATTGAGCTTGTGAATATGCATCTAAAGAAATAAGCAATGAAATTAATACCACTCAAAGATATAAATGATGAGCAAGAGTTTTGGAGAGGAACCCGTTTTAGACAATACGAAGTTACTTTGAATGCAGAAAGCAAGGAAGAGGATTATTATGAATATATGCTTGCCGAAATCCCAGGAGAAAAAGACTATATGTTATTAACCTGTATAGAAGGCTATAAAGCGGGAATTGCTTTGGCATTGGTAAAAATGGCAGAAGATAAATCAAAACGTGTTGTAAAAGGAAAGGCTGTTAAATATTCGATGGGAACAAAAAACACCTATGTAATAGAAGAATAAATACTAGTAAGTAACTATAAGCAATGACATTACCCAAAAAAGGATTTAGATCAATAAATGTAAATGATAGGCTATACAAATACAAGGTAACAGGTGAAGACGGAGGTATACGTGTTATAGTAGGGCTTCCTAATAGTAATGGACAAGTTCTAATAGGGTGGATTTCTTATCACTCTAGTCATGTGTCCAATTTGAACTCAGAGGGTATTGCAAAAAGTTGGAGTTTATATCAAAGAACTATTGTAACACCTAAAACGATTAGAGAGGTAATTTTATATGGTTTGGATAATAACTGGAAACCAGAAGAAAACCTAAAACAAATGCTTATTCCTGATTTAGATGATAAGATTAATTTGCAATTAAAAGAAATAACCAGATTTCCAGACTTAAAAAAAGAAGAAGTCGCTGTCGTATTCGAATTACAGAACAAAAGATTAAATGTAGACTTTACAATGTATAAGGGAGAAGGAAACATCTATCATAAATTTGACAATATCCAGTTAGCTCAGAAATTTTCTGAATCAAAGATTAAAGAAAATGACGATTTATCATGCTGGATTCTTAATGATTTTAACAAAGCACTATTGTTTATTAGTCAGAAAGAAACTATTGAATTTGAAAACTGATCAAAATATAAACATAACCGAAATATTTTATGAATAAACCACTACTACAATTATGGGATACCGTTGGGCTGGGAATTATCATAGAATATCCTACAGGAGTTATAATTGCTAACCAAACAGGAGGAACCGCTTGTTTGTATTCTACATGTGAAGGTGTATACCTGCCACTAGCAAATGATTATAATGAAAAAACAAAAGAGTTTTTAAGTCCAGAAATAGAACTGTCAAATTATTTTCAAGGAGCAAAATACAAAGGTAATGGTGCCATAAAAGGTATTGATCTCGAAGATGTCAAAAAAATAAATACGATTATCAATAAATCAGGCTTGAGCGAATTAATAGAAATAGATGTAGAACGATTAGCAGCATCACACGAAGCTTGGATACGGATAAAAATTAATAATAACGAGAATACTCAATTAATGAATGGGTTTGAGAACTACCCTCTAAACGGAGTATTAACTTGGGCGAATAGTGATTAATAGTAGTATGAAAAACCAAATTCAACATATAGAAGAACTCTTAGGCATTACACTGGAGAAGTATGATTACAAAAACGAGCATCAAGTAAATACCTATAGTACCTGGACAAAAAGTACTAACATAAGAGAATTTGTTTTTGAGGATATCAGCATTGAAAATATCAATGTATTACTGCCTTTTTCGAAGCACTTACATACCGTAAAACTAACCAATTGTACAGTGCATAATATTAGCGAACTATTCAATTTTGAAAACTTAGTAAATATCACGTTGGATAATGTAACTATAACCAATGTTGAGGAATTAATGCATGAGGATGGGGATACATGTAATAGAACTTATGAAGGGTTCTTACAAGTAGTGGATTTAAAAAACATGGCAGTAGATCATTTAAGTGTGTTATTGCCTATGGCAAAAAATCTTACATATATATACCTGACCAATTGTATAATCTGTAATTTTTATGAAATCAACTTGTTTCCTAAGTTACACCATTTAACATTGGATAAGGTCACAATTAACAGAAGCGATCGGGATCACTATCATACCATTATACCTGATAGAAAATTTTGGTTTTTGTATCTTAAAAATATGGATATAGAAAACATTTCCGATTTTTCATCTATTTCAGAAACGATCATTGATATAGATATTATAAACTGTAAAATAGGTAGTATTAGAGAGCTTCATCAATTTCCTGCGCTAAAGTGCTTAACTATTGATGCCTTAACTACTGTTGATGATGTAAAACCAGTTACACCAAATTTACCTTTCAAACTTAAAGAATGTGTTATTCCGGCAATAGAGGAAGAGGCAACACGAGAAACTTTTGATTTAGAAAAACTGGGAGCAATAGCTAGTTATATACAAACACTCACCTTTAAAAATGATAACATTAGCAATATAGATTATCTTAAAAACTTAACCTCACTAAAAGCTATAAAATTTGATCGCGTTACTGCCAGGTTAAAAGACTTTTTACCCATAGCGGCACAAATTATTTCTTTAGATTTTTCAGAATCAACAATTAAAAACAGCTCTCAAATACAACACTTTAAAAATCTGGAGGTTTTAAAAATAGATGCGGATACCAGTGAACAAAGTTTTGAAGATTTTAAAATGCTGCTGCCCTTAAAAGATCAAATAAAGAAATTTGATCTTTGGGAGTTCTCTGATAATCATATGAATAATCTGGAGCTAATAGAACAGTGTACCAACTTAGAATCATTATTTGTTTTACGTGCTTCAAAAAAAGTGGCTAAACGTATTTTTACCTTATCCAGTTTAAAAAAACTATCGGTACGTATTCATGCCAAAAAAGAGAACGTATTTGATGTAAAAGCGCTTAAAAATATAGAAGAACTCTACATAGAAAGTGAAGAACCTATAAGATTAAAAGGAGTTAAACATCTTGAGCATTTAAAAGTACTAAGCCTGGATTCTTATTGTAACTCAAAAAGATTACATCAAATTAAAAACTTACAATATTTAAAGGTTACATCTTCTGTCAATATTAATGAGTTGCCCACTATACCAACGCTTACAAAGTTAAAGATAGAGGTACATGAAGATTATGAGATTTTGGGTTTAGAACAGTTTCCCAATCTAACAGAGCTTTCTATAGAGGGCACCAATAAAATAACACTGGGGCTTTTACCAAAATTAAAGGTGTTGGACATTTCTAGTACATTTCCACAAGAGATTGATTTTTTAAACAAGTTGCCCAATCTGGAAAAACTGTCTTTAGAAAATAATTGCTTGACAGAAGTAAAAGGATTGGATACGCTTGCTAATTTGAAAATGCTAAATATTTCAGAAAACACAATTCAGAATATAGATGGACTAGCCAATTTAAAAAGCTTAGAACAGTTGAACTTATACGAAAATGAAATTTCTGAAATACGTATTTTGAATACATTACCAAGCCTAAAGCAAGTAAATGTAGCAGGAAACACCATAGAAAAACCCGAGGTTTATGATCAGTTAAATAAACCCGAAATAGCTGTGTTTTATGGTTTGCCCAAAGTACCTTTTTGGATATGGAAAGATCAGGATTTTGAGTTGTAATATGCTAACAAAATAATCAAGATGATGAATTTGGATGAAATAAAAAAAGAAGCAGCTCAATGTAAATGTGATGATATACCATCGTTATCATCAAAGATCACGGAACTAAAAAATAAAGGAGTCTCTTTTTTGGGGTGTGTAGCATTTGTTCAGGTCAATCAGCAGATTACATTAAAAGAAGCCAGAGAATTAACCGTGAAATTAGATGCATATAACGAAGAAGAAAAAAAACGAATTGATGAGGCGTATCAATTAATGCTTAGCGAATTTAAAGAAGAAGAATAAGTTGTAATAAAATAAACGAATATAAATGTAACCGCTGTAAATATTGATTGCTATATGTGTTTTCAATATAAAAGCTTAATATGACAGCAAAACAAAAATAACCTATACTATCAAACAAAAGATATTGATACTACATAAGTATGTTGAAACATCTGTAATAAAGGTATAAATAAGTAAAAAATGAATTGGAATAATTATCTATCTCAAAATAAATCACCTAACTCTTATGCTCACTTGGGAGTCCTGGAAGGAGCCGTTCGTTGTCCGTTTGATATTTCGGAATTACCTAATAATACGAAAATACTAGGGATGAATACACCTCTGAAAAAATTTAAGTTGACGTATACAAATTATGATTCTTTGATAGGTAATGAAATCATAGAAGCTATAACATTAAATGACTTAGATGAAAATCGGATAAATACCTTTTCTACGTTACCCAACCTAAAATACCTTCATGTTTCTAATAATAAGCAAATCTCAATTCCAAGTTTATCTCCTTTAAAATCATTAGAGGTACTCATCTTAAGTGGTATTAAAAAGGTAGAAAACATTGATTTTATTAAGGATTTGAAAAAATTAAAAACATTATACGTCTATGGTATAAATAACCTTTATGATATAACCCCAATCGAAACACTTATAAACTTAAAAGAATTATGGTTAGACCATGGAAAAATGAGTGGAACTGGAAAAGCGATTAGAAGCATGGAGCCGATATCCAAATTAACAAATTTAGAATACTTGAATTTCATAGTAAATATCGAAAACAAGAATTATGATATTTCTCCTTTGTTAGAACTAAAAAAAATAAATCACTTGAGAATCTTACCTAGGTTTTTGAAAAATGGGCAAAAGGAAATTATTGAAGAAAAGTTTCCTAACATAAATATAGTTTAAAAATCCATTGATAATGGAGCTATAAAAAGGTATCGTCGATATTGAGTTAACATAATAAACGAAATACTTGAAGCGTCAATCAATCTAATGCCAAGCGAATTTAAAAAGAAGAATAATAACAGAAGAGATGGACAAACTTAAAAACATAGAAAAAGCACTCGATATTAAGTTCGAAAAGTACGAATATGATAAGGATCAAACTCATACATACGAGACTTGGGGCGAAAATAATCGTATTATTGCTTTAACCATTCAAAATATAAGTATTGACAACCTGGATCTCTTTTTACATCTCGCAAAAGAAGTGTCCAGACTGACCTTTATCAATTGTACGATTAAGGATATTAGTGACCTGATTCAATTTGAAATCCTGCGTGAGTTTACTTTAGATAAGGTAACCATTGGTAATATAAATACACTATACAATAACAAAGATTGTACTACGAATTACGATGGTAATTTGAAACATATTACTATTAAGAATATGACCATTGACCATCTAGCGGTATTACAACCCATGGCAAAAAAAATTGATCATATTTTTATTACAGATTGTACGATTCATAATTTTTATGAGGTCAATTTATTTCCAAAACTATACGATTTACGATTAAAAGGGGTTACCATTGAGCAATCAGAAAATGATATCATTCATAAAGCAAAACCGGATAGGAATTTTATCAGAATTCTCTTAAGCAATATGACCTTTGATACTATAGCTCTATTTTTACCTGTTTCAGAAAATGTAAAACATATTGGATTAAATAGTTGTACAATTAATTCAATTAAAAACGTGCATCAATTTTCTAAGCTGGAGCGTTTAGAGATGGACGCTGGTACTGTTATTAAAGATCAAGTACTGTCTAAAGACAAAGCAACTGCATTTAGCATAAAGTATTGTATAGTAGGAGAAGAAAGATCTTATCCAAAAGCAAAAGTCAACTTGCAAAACTTGGCAGCTATAGCACATTATATCAAAAGCTTAGAATTTCATCAATACGTACCTGACGATATGACGTTTTTGCAACACTTTACCCAACTCGAAAAATTAAATTTTGAATATAGTGTGGTTCCCATTGATAATTTTATACCCATAGCACCTCAAATAAAGGAATTATATTTCAGTCAATCAGAATTAAAAGAATCGGCACAATTAAAAGCGTTTACACAATTAGAAAAGATTATATTTTTCACCAATCCACACGAAAAAGGGTTGGTCGATTTAAAAAAACTCCTACCGTTAAAACATCAGCTTAAAAAACTAAAGATAGATGAAGATGAAGTGAAAAATATATCGTGTATCAAAGAATTTACAGTATTAGAATCCTTAGATATAACAGTTACCTCTATTGCCCAAGCTAAAAGTATTTTAGCATTTAAAACCCTTAAACGATTACGATTGTATATAGATATAGAACCCGAACCAAAAGATACTATAGCTATAGATGTAAGTGCTTTAACGAACCTAGAGACGCTAGAACTTTGGTGTTATTTTTCTATTGAATTGATAGGTATAGAGTATCTTCAAAAGTTAAACAACTTTACGCTTTATGGGAATTTAAAAAACACAAGATTAGATACCTTACATAACCTAAAGTACTTACGATTAGATGAGGATACCGATATAAACGAAATACGTTCTATAAAATCTTTAAAAACCTTAGTGCTAGAGGCATCAGACGCATCCAAAATTAATACTTTAAAGCAATTTCCTAATTTAGAAAATGTAAACATTAGCGGAACTTCTAAAATTAATTTGGGGAAACTGAGTAAACTTAAAGTTTTAAAAGTACAATGGGATTTAAATTTAGCAAAAACAACCTGTTTTGATGATGTACCCAACCTCGAAAAACTAGACTTAAGTTGGTGTAATATAACTCATGTGAATAATTTAGAAAAGCTTACCAAACTAAAAGTATTAGACTTATCAGAAAATGGTACGATAGAAAATATAGATGGATTAAAAAATCTTAAAAAGTTAGAACAGCTAAACTTATACAGCAATAAAATTTCAGATATCAGTGTGTTAAATACATTGCCATGCTTAACAGAAGTCAACTTAGCGGGTAATAAATTAGACAAGAAAGAATTTTTGCAACAACTAAACAAACCAGAAATAGCTATCTTTTATGGATTACCATATGTGCCTTTCTTGATATGGAAGACCCAGTATTTCGAATTGTAGAACTATGGTGAAATAGTCAAAATTGTTTTATAGATTGCAATACTACGAATATGGATTGACGTGCTACGAATATTTCTTGATTATAGGATGTTGGTATTAAGATGTTTAAAATTGCAGTATACATAATGTGCAAAACGTAAGCGGTAACTACAACTCATAAACAATGATAAGATTAGATGAATTACATATTTGGAAAAAATTAAGTAGCCCATATGGTAACTCTGAACTAATACCATCATTGATTGACAAGCTTTCGAAAACGTTGGATAAAAAGATTGCAGACGAATTAATCTGGGAGCACATTTATCATCAAGGGTCAGTATATGAAAATACACTTGCTACCGTGCCTCACTTATTAAAAATAATTGAGAAGTCAGATAACGTTGAATTTAATCTTAACATGATAGCTTGTCTGGGAGTTGTTTTAATTGACCTTGACAATATATCATACGTAGAACAAATATTCGAAGAGAACAACCTTGATGAAAAAGAAAAAAACAGCATTCAGATAGCATTTATTGATGCCATAGAAAAGTTTAGGATCTTAGTAAGCCATTATGTGCCTAATACCAGGATTTTAGATGAGGAGTCCAAACGATTTTATTTAATAGCATTTTTAGTTTCAATACAAAGACATAAAGAAGCTGAAATATTTAAAACGTTCAATATGAATGACGAATATATATTTGTATGTCCTAATTGCGAAGAAGAAACCTTCTTATGGAATGAAGAAAATGTTTTAAATGCCTATTGTAGAGATCCCTCTACCAACAAAAACCAAGAAAAGTTAAGAATTGTTTTAGATCAATCTAATATAAATTTAAAGTGGTTAGAAAAACCAATTGATATAATAAATATCAATTCGCTAAAACCATTACTTCAATATTTTAAAGGAGATATAAATTGTCATAGTTGTAGTAAAAAACACAATGTGTTTGAAGGAATAATGAATAGTATATAAAAGCTATAGCCATCTTTTTGAAGACTTATTTGTACTCTGTTGAAGATTTATCAAATAGAGAACAAAGTTGATCTTTTATCAAGTACAGGAAAGATTAAAAAAATGAAAATTACACTATCTATTATCGTGACACTTTTGGTTGTATCGATGCTTGTTTTGGTAAGATATCGACTGATTCACTCTAAAATAATTAGAGGAGCCTCAGAGGTAAAATATAAAATGATTGATCTGGGACAGCAAGATATTTTTAGACATGGGTTAGAATCTTTATTAGGAAAAAAAAGAGTGTTCTTAAAAACACAAAATAAAGATATAGAATGGCTGTATATATCTAAAATAAATTTCAAGAAGCTTTATCCCGAAAGTCCAATAAAAATGAAGGAGAAGAACTACACCATAAAATTCAGCTATGAAACAAAGCGCTTAATTTTTGGTGGGTATGCTTGTGCAAAAATTATTTCTTTCGAAAAAATTAATGAAATTCCCGAAGTATTAAAATGACGAAAAGCAACATTAAATTAAGATTTATCCTATGGTTCATTTGCATGAGTCTAAGCACAACGGGATTGCTGATACTTATAGGGTTGCTTCTAAAAACACTTTTATACGAAGGTGTGGAAACATTTTTGCTTTTCATGGTATTTCTATTGAGTCTAATGGTCATGGTAGTGCTCATTATTTTTAAAGATTTTAAGTACATCGTCATAAATCGAGAAACACAAACAATCAAGTGGCGTTCGATATATTATCCATTGGGAAAAACAGTCAGATTACAAGATTTTAAAGGATATATAACATCTGTAGAATATGGTCGGTATGAAGATTATAGGACGGTTCACCTGGTAGATAAATCATCTAGAACCTCATTTAAGATAAACGGACTATTCTACAAAAATTTTGACGAAATTTATGAAGCAATTGAGCTAGATGAAATAAAAAAATATCATTTCGGCTTTTGGAAATATCTAAAACTAATCTGTACAGGGAGAATTCGAATAGAATAAAAAGGATATCGGGACTTTAAAAAACAAAAAGAACAGATGAAACTAACAATGCCTATAGAAATTGATTTGCTGGATTTTTTTAAGACAGGAAGGTTTGATCATCTAAAATTGGGACAAACCAAAGAATGGATTGTAAATAATTTTCCTGACCCGGATTGTTTTGACGCTGATTTTTTGACAGCGGAGGTTAATATCTGGACCTATGGTGGGATTGAACTGCATTTTGAAAATGAAAAACTCTATTTAATATTTTCAGATTATTGGTACGAGGGAAAATTAGATAGTGGTAATCAACTAAAATTAAACAAATGGATCTTTGATGATATTAGCCAACTCAACCTGTTATTTGTGATGACAAAACTAAACGAACACAATATTGATTATAAAAAGAAAACCGATAACCTGGGAGTCTTGTTACGATTAAGAAGTGGTGTCGAATTGACCTTTGAAAATATAGATGATATTGAAGGAGTAAGCACTAATAGTTTTCAATTAACTTCCTTCTCCCTGGTAGCAGAAAACCCATATCGCTGGAAAGAGTAATCTTGTAGTATGAATAGTAGAGATCGTTATGCCGAAATCATAAACGGAATGAAATCCGAAGATAAAATGGTACAATGGCGGACTATGGTTAAGTGGTGTATTCTGTGGATTGAGGTAGAGAAAAAAGAGTTAAAACCGCTCCTTGAATTCATAAAAGCGTGTAAAGAAATGGGATTTTGGCAGCGGTATTATCCCAGCCAATCACATTGTGCTTTAGGACTTTCATTAGGCAAAAATTATGAAGAAAGGTATCACTTACCCATGGTGTATGTCAGTTATAATCCAGTCGAAAACAATTTTGCTATACAATATCAAAAAGGACAAGGCGGAGAAACTGTTAGAGTAGTATGTGGGAGTCGTATCTCTAAAAAAGAGTGGAGAGACATAGAAAGATGGTTGGATAATGAAAAAAAGAATAGCAGAAGTCTTGAAAATGAATAAAAAAGAAAAATTAATCCAGGAGATACAGGAAGCTTTTAAAGGAGTAAAACTCGATGATGGGATCGGTCTATGGGAAGCACAAGGACATGATGATAGGGGAAGTGAGGTAACATGTAAAAAGTTAAGAACCAAAGATGAAACAAATGATTGGACAAAAATTTCTTTAATAGATATGTATACCTGTAGTAGTGCTATATCTTTTTTTGATGCCAAAGGAATGTGCTTTCATATGCCTAAATACCTGTTATTGGCATTGGGAGCCTACAAAAACGAAGAACAAAAATTGATAGACCAAGGACTAATAGAAGAATTTTATAAACCTGATATAGAAGATCGTTTAACAACGATAACAAGGTATTTATCCGATAAGAGTAATAGTCAGGATAAAGAGTTTTATAGACAATATTTTTCATTGTTTACCAAGAAACAGTTACTGTGTGTGGTGAGGTTTCTCGAATATAGAAAAGATGAAATAGGAGAATACTACACGAGTGATGAAGCAAAAGCATTAGGGATATCAGCAACAGCAGTTAACTATGATAAAGAGTATCTCCAACTGCAAAAAGCGATAGACTATTGGAGTAATAATTTTCTAATACAATGATTTAAATAAAAAAATAAATGAAACCAAAACTACAAACCATCTTACTTGCAATTTCAACAATATTGCTTGGAGGATTAGCATACTGGCACTATTTAGAAGCAAATTTTAGTGCCAAAGTAATTAAAGATAGAGAATTAACAATTACGAATTACAAAAAAGTGATTAATGCTATGGGAAGAAGTGGTGATATCTCGGTTAAAAAACTAAAGACAGAACTTAGAAAGGAATTTGATGTTGATGAAAAACCAGGATATAATGATTATGCCAAAGAATACTATTATGTCCTATATCCAAAGAAATATGAAGTGAATTCTAGAGAAATATGGGATTTTAGAGGGCTTGAACTAATTCTTGATGAAGAAAAAGTATTTAAAACCATAACTATGTATAAACCTTAATAAAAACATACTCAAAATAGTATAATGAGAAATTGTTTAGTACATAAAATAAGCTTTGTAGTAGTGGTATTGTTATTAAAAATAAACGCTAACGCTCAACAAAACAGTAGTGTTCGTTTTGCAAACAATACTATTGCCATAAAAAAGCAAAACGACTCTATTTACTTTTATGATAGCCTGGGTGAATTACGAAAGATCATTGATTTAAAAAACAACAAAGTAACCCCTTTTGGATTACCTAAGGAGGTAAAAGATATTATATATAGAGGTGAAATCCCTGAGAGGATAGAAGTTTCTGACGAAACGTTTCCTGCTTATTTATATACAGAGCGATATGTTGATGTGGGAATTGTTCTATGTTCCAGACAACTGTTTTATAATAAAATAGGGCTGAAAACAGGATATAAAGAAATATGTCCAAACGATATAGTCGATGGAGATGATTATCATTTTGGAAGTGAAAACCTTTATAAATATAATAAATATGGCTTGTTAATAGAAACAGAGGCGATTGTATATAAGTATAATGATAAGGGACAGTTAATCGAAAAAAAGAATAGAAACAGAGGTTCCAAAAAAGTATACCGTAACACTATGTACAGCTACAAAGATCAGAAGTTAACAGAATGTATTATACATGAAATAAATTCAAATCCGATATATAACCGAACAAGCAAACGAAAATATATCTATAATATCAAAGGGTTACTATCAGAAATCATAAAAAATAAACGCAGTAAAATTGTATTAGAATACAATAAACACAATAAAATAATCAAAGTTAGTGATGTACATACATGGCGAAATAAAACATATAAAAAGCCTCGTTTAATCTATCACTACAACCCTCAAAATAGAATTGTCAAAATTAGTACGTACGTACATTCTTCAGATATTCCCTTTGAATGGGGTTTTGTATATGATGTTTATGGACACTTAACTCAAAAGACATTGGATGGAAAAATCATAGAGAGTTACCAATATGACGATAAAGGAACTTTAATAGCTATAGAAAGCAATAAGAGATGGGGGGCAGACAAAACATTGGTGAATTATGACTGACAAAACGATCAAAACGCCCAAAGTAACTGTTGACTTTAATGCGATGATAGCATGTAATTTGGTGCTGTTATCAAAAACCGATTTCAAAAAAGATTCAAACCAGAATACTATTAAACTAAAAGAAGGCATGAAAATCTGTGTGTGTATGGAAGATGAAGACGAATTTGGGAAACCAGACAATTTAATAGCCTATGGAACTGTAGAACGTAACAACAGCGGTGTTTTTAAAACTTGCAAATGGAATATAAGAATTGACGAAAAAGGAATTCGTCATGAGTCAGAATTAAATAATGATTAAGAATGATTGAAGAGGCTAAAAAGGAGTTACACCGTAACAAACACCTTCTAATTATAGGAAAATCCGAAATAGACAGAAGACTGTTTATTAATAATTTGATAGAAGGTGTTCATAGAGAAGTGATTAGGGCATCGAGAGGAATAACAACATTAGACGATTATGCAGATTTTATTAAAAAAGTAAAAATGTATAACCCCGATTACAAAACAGCAGGATATCCGCCTTTTCCAGCATTGCAATTGGTGTATTCGCATCATGATATATTACGTAAAGAGGATAATAGTTGTTTGATGATAATAGATGAATTAGATCAAATCAACCCCAAAGAAGTAGGCTATGTAGAACGAACCATTAAAATTTTAATTGAACGATTAGATGATCTAAAAAAAGGTGAAAAATCAATTCAATTAATCATTTCGCAAGAAAACGAAAATGATTTAATAGAGAGATTAGCAAAACGGGACAATGTATATGGGGCAAATAGGAATGCTAGAAGAACCTACAAACAAATTGTAGAGCAAAATCTTAAAATTATAGATATTTCAGGATACTAATCTATTTATACTATGGCAAGCGGAAAACAAATATTACTGTCTTTATTAAGTGAATATTCTCAAAAAAAGACAACAAAGCAGCAGTTAGAAAAAGTTACAAACCGTATCAAATCAGGTTTGCTCCTGCATGGCTCTACTGCAAAATTTATGTGGCCAACGGTAGAAGAATTAACATGGGTAGAACAAAGACCTGATATAGAACAAGGAGATGATGAAGTAAAAAAGCAAGGGTTAGGTCTAAGAGATTCTGAATTATTGTTATCCGATCTGTTTGGTTTGATAACCGAAAGTGAAGAAATTCCAGAAAATATAAAAGAAATATATCCAGAAATCACAAACGAAGCCTATAAGGCAGGAATTCATATCATTTGGTCATTGCTAAAAGCACTAGAATGGTCCAAAACCTATGAAGACGTAGAAAATTCCGGGAAATTAGATGTTAGTGAAAAGGAACGATTTTTAAAGAATTATGAACGTAAATTAGTAGAATACAGAAACGACCCAGAGGATTATTCTTAAATAACAAACATGAGTATAGATGAAAAAATATTAAATGAAGGGTTAGCACAATCTATGGAGTTTGGCGACAATTGGTTGGTTGATGTTGATGAAAGATTAAAAGAGAAATTTCCCAAACTATCAGAATCAGAATTGAAAGACTGTGATAAGTTGTTTAGGGAGATTAATACCTATGCGCATGATTTAGTTAGAAATACAATAAAAATGAAACAGGAAATTAGCTTTATAAGTATTGTTCGATTTAATGAAAAACTGATCGCAAAATATCAGTGGATAAACTCATCTAATCTCAGTAGGTTATATAGTCAAAGTTGTTATTATGCCTTAAAATGAACAAAAAGTATCTACATAGTATAATAACTATCTGCATTGTATTAATTACCGCTTTCTGTATTTGGAGCTATATCCAGAGAGCAAGCTTTGAGTATAATGCTCAAGGTACATTTTTATCTCCTGATGATGGAGTTGTTTATAGAGAACAAGCAAAAGAAGTATATGGAATCCTTGCCCTTATCGGATTGATTTTGATAGGGATAGTTACTTATAAAACAATAAAAAAAATTAAATGAAAATTGTAGGACTAACATACCTATCTGCTTTATTACTCTTTTTAAATAGTAATGCTCAAACTATTAGTAATGAAAGTAAGATGCTGCATACTATCTTTAAAGTTATTGATGCTCATGCGCATATAGAAGCTCCTTTGACAATTATAGAAATTAGTTCTGGAAATAAAAGAATTAATAGGGTTCAAACAGATTTTGACGGATTAAGTCCTTGGGATATATGTTCTAAAGAATTAATTGATCATAAATTTAAGATTAAAGTATTTGGAATGAATTATAAACCATTTGAAAAAGGATATTCCATTAAAAATGATACTATACTTACTATTAAACTCTATCCTAGTGAAGTAAAGTTTAAGAATAAAAGAGAATGGGAAACCTTTATTAGAAAGGAGTTTGGGATCCCATTTTGTGGAACTGGCTTAAGAATGGACGAAGAAATAGAAACTTTAGAAAACGCAGAATATCAGCATTGTGACGGTCGTATAAAACGATACGACCAAATCCCCAAAAAGGAATTGAATCAATGGAGAAAAATAAAAAATCAAAAGAGACTAAGAAATGACAGTAACTGAAGCCAAAAACCTAATTCATCACGAACACGAATCTGATGAAGGATTAGATGTATTGTTTAGAATGAGTGCTGATATAGAGGAAGAACGAATCACTATATTTATTCAAGCATTATGCTGTTTAGAAGAGTATTATGCAGACAAGAATACTATACCAAAAGAATTGGCGTATCAATTGTTTAGTATGAATGGTACCCTAAAAGCAAGTATGGGGCACTGGAAGGCAGAAAGACCTAAAGGTTTGGACCACGATAGCTGCTGGAAAATTCTTGACGGCATACGAAATGTTTTTTCAAGTTAGACCTATGGCATTAGATTTTCATAAAGCAGACAATAACGAACACCTCTTTGGATTAGAGGATCATCAATATGCTAACCTGGAAGCGATATTTACAGCCTTCAAAAACTGGTCAGGAGTTGTTATTGACCCTTATGGAGATACAAGTTTAACAATCGAGAACCAAAAAACAATTGTACGAATTATTGATACATATATTCATAAAGAAGACGTAAATTCAGACAAGCAAAAAACAATCGATATTATAGAGTTTAGCGCAATGATGAAATATTTTTCAAATAAAGGAATTGTACTTAAAATAGTAGGTGACTAATGGGATTTTAGGAGCGCTAACAATACAGGTCAATTACCCAATATCAGTATCTCTTTTGAGAAGGATGGAATTTACATATGTAGATATAGTGATTGTTATGTATGGGAAAACCTACAGGAGTTACAAGAATTTATTGAATGCAAAAACATTAAATATACAGTACTTGATTATCAGGAATAAAAAACTGTTATAGTCAATTTGATAGTATCAGATGAACATAGAAGATATAAAACATATCCGAAATACCTTACGCATTGGTATAAGTGAAGCCAGACAATTATTAGAGGATCATGGTACAGTTACCTCTGCTATAAAAAAATGGAAGGAGAAACAAGCCGAATTACTAGCGTTCGAAAAAAATAAAAAGTATATCAGCTTTAAAAATTGGTTTTATATTAAAGATTTCTTTATAGAATGTTCTCAGCGCTTTTTCAATGACAATGAAACAATCCCAAATAAAATAAAACCCTTAACAGAAAATTATTCAAAAAAACTATGGAATAACTATGTTTCTGAAAAACACCGTCACTTAATGATGGTGACATCTGATGATGATTGGAAAATTAAGCATGTTGAATCTTTTATAAATGAGTGGAACTGGACTACAAGTTGGAATGAAAATGATGAGGGCGCATTTGAAAAAAACGTTAAACACAGGCTGGATTGGGATGCTAACGATATGATATACTTTTTTTGGGGTAGATATACTGGAGCCGAAACAAATTGGGAAACTTTATATAAATACTGGATTCCGTTTATGTACGAAGATGAGATGAATATTGTTGTTAATCCTAAAAGCAAAAAAGTACTGGTCATAGGAGTTCATGGCAGTATAGCTATTGGAGAAAGGATACAAACTACCAAGGATTAATTGAATGAAGACAAACGACGAAAAATACAATCTTTACAGAACGGTTGATTCCATGGATATGACACTACTGGAGCGGTATAAATATCTTACAGAAAATGATAATGATATAGGGAAACTCAAACAGCAGGTAAAAGAAATAATCGTCCGTAAAAACCTATCTTCAATAATGAATGATACCAAGTGGATTGAATTACAAAAAGGAATCGAAACTTTACCATTTCCTCCGGCTTATAACGAAAAATTAATTCAATGGGATAAGGCAAGGTTTAGGTTTAGTGATTTAGACAAAGAACCTGCTTATTTTGGAGACTGGTCAAGTTATTGGGAAGAAGGGCTTCCTGTCTTTTTTACAATTGAATGGCTGGAGATAAGACCTAGATACCAAAAATACCTGGGACGCTTAGTAGCCCCTAAAGTAATAGATATAACAACAGCATTACTTCAACTGTTAAAAGAGATAAACATCCCGTTTGAACAAGAAAATGGCTCTGTAATGATATATGGGTATAAATAATAGAAAATAGATGATAAAATTTACAGAATGTTTAAATGATACCTGGGATTATTTCTTTTTAACAGACCCGGCTAGTTTATTACGGTTTAAGCAAGAGAATAGCTTATCGGATGATTTGATCCATGAGTTTACCACAAATGAAAGTGGAGAATTAGCCACTCAACAAGGAATTATAATTCCGATGTGTAATATTAGCAACAAGCCATATACTATTTTTTTTAATACCAATAATCAAACATCGGTATTCAAAAAAGAAACAAGTTTGCTATTGTTCGAAAGAACAGGATATATGTTAGAAATTATCAATAATGAAATTTGTTTGATAACAGTACCTTATTTAAAAAACTGGACGGTAGATAATGGAATATATCGTTTAAATGAAGCAGTTAAAGTAGGTTCCAGACAAAGAATAACACTAGAAAATGGTTGGTATACCGTAGGTATTTTAGGAGGTTTTACGGTAGAAGAAAATATAGAGGAAGCCACATTCGAGTTTCAAATTAATCGAGTTTCAACTAAAGCAGAGAGCAAAGTTACGGACATTGGATTTTCGTATTTGATAGAGAAATAGAAGAAGTATGCGGATATACCAGGGAACATATCAGGATAAAAGAGGAGTAGAGACAATCGCTATAAAATCAGATGGGAGTACAATGTACCTTAGTCTAAGAGAGATTGATTTTGAAGGATATGATTTTGAAATGATGACAGGAGAAATTGACGCTACCAAATTTGATTATGATATACGTCGAGACGGTTCTGGAGGTATCACCAATTTCCAATTAACTATAACAATCCCAATACAACTATATGACAATAAAACGGGTAAAACATTTATAGAACCTCTGACGACTTATGTTGAGGTAGGAGAAACGACAACAATAGATGGTTTAGATAGCGAGCTTACCGGTTTGATACTGAACACTTCCTTTGGAGAGTTTAAAGTAGAAAAAAACTTAGAGTGGATGGAGGATGCTTTGATTGCCATACAAGAGCAATTACCTTCAAATATCTATTTAAAAACCTGTATAAGTTGTAAGTATGCTAATTATAGCCCTTTTGGCAATGGGATGTTTGGAAGCATATATTGTTTTAAAAACCTCAAATCGATACTAAAAAAATTAAACGACAAAACAGATTTGCTGGATATTTGGACAAAAGAAGCTATGGATAACGGAAATATCTTTTCTGTTCAGGAAACCTTTGATTATCCTGAACATCAACTGCCTACTGAAGATGATTGGTATTATAAAAACTGGACAAAATTGATGTAGCACTATGGAGGAGATAGAAATTGTAAAAAAAAGTAAATTTTATAAGGAACTCAATACACTTTTAAGAGAGCAGTTAACGATCATACAACAAGATATAACCCCCGAATATGAACAAATTTTAAAAGAAAAAGAGTTTCAGCACCCTTTGCCTATTATTTGCCAGTTTGAATATGCCAGTTGGGGAGGAAACAAACAATGGCGATTAGAGCTAGATTTTGAGGAGTATCAATGGTCAAACGAAACTGTAAAACCTCATTTTTTAACTGCGATGGTTTACTTAAGTGTAAGTGCAGGATACCTTCATTTTAAATATCAACTGTGCAGTTCTTTCAATGAATTATTACAACCAAAGGAGACAGAGACCATAGAAATTAAAAGGCTTAATCAGACCAATTTGGTGAAAGATAAATTAAATCAGGTAAGACAATTTTTAGAAGATTTGCCAAACCATTTTTTACAAGAAGTAGAGAAAATAAATTTTGAGGAGTTAGAATATATGCTGCATCCTAAAATACAGGAAAAATGGAAACAAGGCTATTTGCCTGGTTTTGATTGTATTGTTATGGGAGAAGGAGATTTTATTATAGGAAATGTATACAGTACCTATGATCCCAATACTGGAGAAACCAAACAATATTGGTCACCTCTGTGTGACACAACATTAGAAGGAATTGAAAAATACGATGATGACATCTGGACAGAGATTGATATTTTTCACGGAGCTTTTGAATATGAAAACCAAAAAATTGTATTTGGAGATGGAGCGATGGGGAACGAAGGCTATGTGGCTTCCACAACAAGGAATGGAGATTTAAATTGGGCAATCTTTTTTACATTTTCAAACCCAATCTATAAAGCAGAAGTCATAGACAAGCATCTGATTTGCTATGGAAATACCGGGACAATTATTGATATAGACCTAAACAATATTACCAAAATAAAAATTACAGATCAAAATACCTGAGTAAAACCATAAAAACCGAACGTTACGCCATGTCAACAATTATTGAACGCTATGAAAATAAGTTGAATGAAGCAAAAGCAAGACTAAAAAAAGCCAGTATTGCTGTTTCTACAAAAAACACAGGTATTGAATGGTCAGAGTTCAATAAAGCTTCTAAGAATTTGCTTATATGCGAACGCCAACTGGCTGCTTCAAAAAATGAAGAACATGCAGACGTTATGGATTTTCCAGTTGCATGGGATGTAGGAGCCCCACTTCCTCATTTGTTCATGAATGATCATAAAGCATATTTACTGTTTTATGTGAAATCAGTGGATCCCAATTGGGATGGAACGTACACAACCATAGTAGACACAGCAAGCGATAAAGCTACCTCTTTAGCCTTAGTAGAATTTATACATTGCACATCAGCTAAGTTGGGTGCCCCAAATGATGAAGTATTCGAAGGACATCCATTATATGGTAAAGGCCTAGAACTTTACGCTCCTTTACAAATTATCAACTCCAGTTGGGTAAAAGAAATTAAGGAAATAAATAGTATACATACCAATCACAATCCAGAAAACTGGAAGAATGCTAAACACTTCTTTTTTGGTTTTCATGATAATGTTTTCGAATGCATAGCTGATTCTTTTAAAGTAGAATTACATCAAACTAGTTTTAAGAAGTTAATGCAGCTCGTATGTCAAAAACTAGTAAACTGATCATCCTGAAATAACAGACCGGTTAAAAAAATGAACTATAATTTAGTAAACATACTAGAACAATTATCCACTATTCATTTTGAAGAAATAGAAGGGAATTTTACAATACAAGAACTGTGGGAATGGATGCTTTTTGATCAGGAAAACAGTGTTTTGAATAAAGAATTACAAATTCATCAACCATCAGGAGTACCAGTTAAAGGAAGGAATTCTGAAATAGATAAAAACATAACCATTACAGGAGATTATTATTGTTTTACCTATGTAGATCATCAACCAGCATATCACTTGCAAAAAGTGAAATCCCCTGATGATTTGGCAAATTTATTACTTTCCAAGGGAGGTGTTACCAATATGTTTACAACTGTAATGGTTCCGGTTGTTAACGGAAAAATAATACCTGTTGTCAAAAAAGAAGATCTAACACAAATAGAATCCGAATTAATTAGTGAAATACAACAACTCATAAATTGTTTTGATGATTCAACCTTTAACGAGCTGGCAAAAAAAGGATATTCTTGTTTAGTAAAATATAAAGAATTAGGACTATCTCAACAGAAAACCTATGATACGGTACATTTTATAGAACAGATATACCAAGCATTAGACTTAGAAGCTAAAAGTGATTTAGCAGATGAGTTTTTAGATTACATAAGTGGTTATATAGGAAATAAGAAACACTGGATATGGGACAACAAATTATAAATAAGTACCATGATTATATCAATTAAAGATTTTGTTTTGACGGGTAGATTTGGAGCTATCTCTATTGGGATGCATAAGGATGAGGTGATTGACTATTTAGGAACACCCTATAAAATAAGTGATTATAAAAATGGAAGATTTGGGTTGTATTATAATGGCTTCCGGTTTTTATATGCAACCTCCTGTAAAATTTATGCCATTACCTGTCAGGGGTTTGATGATGTTTTTATAGAGAAACCAAGTACCAGAGTTTTTGCATTAACCAATAAAATTGAAATAGATACGTACTTTTTTACAGTCTCAAAACCCGTACAATACAAAGAAATTATACGTCGTATACATGCAGAAAATATTAAATATACGGAACATCAAGATAAATTTTGGGATAAAATAATTTTTGATAGCGGTGTCGAGTTTTTATTTAATAATTGGTGCGAATACCCAGAGGATCATACGTATGATAAAAATGAATTAATACTTTATGGAGTAAGAAACTTTCCTACCAAAAGCAATAATGAATAACAATGAATGTTCCCCTATAACAAGGGAAAGGGAAGAAACGTGACACTACTATTCCTATTCACAAACTCATTTGGGAATTCATAAACTCGTTCCCGATACTCTTTTTGATTCTCAGTATTCTTGTCTTTAGAATGTACAACGCATAACCCTAAAATATGACAAGAAAAATTACGCAACCAATATCAGTAATAGCAATTACAATTTCCTGTAACAAAAATAAGGTATCTACACTACCTCAGTGATCAACTAATCACACAATCATAGATTCATGACATTTTCTGCATTTCATTATAGAAGATGTTGGGACACATCTCTAATGATGAACCTCGGTCATTAACATGTGATTCCATGCTATAATATTCCAAACATATACATAAAAATCAGATCTAAGAATTTGAGAGAGGTGGAAACAATCAATAATTATATAATAAAAAGTAAGTAAAATAAAAGTAATGAGAAAAATAAAACAACTAGTAATAATTGCAGGAGCTATTGTCATCTTTTCCTGTAAAAAAGATGACGATCAATCAATTAGTAATACAGCTCCGGAGATAGAGGCACAATCATTTAATGCCTCAGAAGCAGCTAAGGATACAGACAAGTTTGGTCAGATAGTGGCCGCTGATTTAGAGGGAGATACCCTGCATTTTTCGTTAACCGAAAACAGTAATGGATTATTTGCAGTTAGCGCTACAGGAAGCCTTAGTTTGGCAGCAGGTAAAAAACTGGATTATGAAACTGCTAAAAGCCATTCAATTACTGTTGAGGTATCCGATGGAGAAGCGACTTCTGCTGCAAAAATGACAATCAATGTAATCGACGTAGATGAAAATACAGCCCCTGTATTAACTGCACAAACCTTTACAGCCTCTGAAGATATAAACGGGACAACAATCATAGGTGTAGTAGTCGCTACGGATGCAGAAGGAGATGATTTACAGTATGCGATAGTGTCCAATGAGGATGATCTGTTTGAGATCAGCAGTACCGGAGAACTAAGTTTGATATCAGGCAAGCAGTTGGATTATGAAACAAAAGCTACTTATACCCTGACCGTAAGTGTAAGTGATGGAGTATTAACAATATCCAATGATGTGACCATTACGATCTCGAATGTTAATGAAGCGCCGATCTGGGATGATAGTTCTATTATTGATGATGCGGCAGAAGACATCGATGATACTGTCGTATTCGCATTCATAAAAGCAACAGATCCAGAAGGAGATGCACTTACTTTCTCCCTAACGAATGATGCGAACGGACTCTTTGAGATTGGTAGTACCAATGGAGAGATAAGTCTGGCAGCAGGTAAAAGCCTGGATTATGAAACCGCAACAAGTCATACAATTACCGTGGCAGTATCTGATGGAGTATTGTCCAATTCGGAAGATATTAGAATTGATGTGATCGATGTTGCAGATACCATGATAGTAAGTACCTTGGCAGGAAGTAGCCGTGGATTTGCGGATGGTACAGGTGCTAATGCACAATTTTACCTTCCATCCGGAACAGCTGTTGATACACAGGGGAATGTCTATGTTACAGACACAAGCAATCATAGAATACGCAAAATTACTCCGGATGGAACTACAACTACCTTTGCAGGAAGCACCTATGGATTTGCTGATGGTACGGGAACCAATGCCAGGTTTGCTGATCCTTATGGAATAACTATAGATGCACAGGGAAATCTATACGTAACTGAAAGAAGAAATCATAAAATCCGTAAAATTACGCCCGCAGGAGTGGTTACAACCTTAGCAGGAAGTACTCAGGGATTTGCTGATGATGTAGGAACAGATGCTCAGTTTTCGGATCCGCAGGGGATCACTATTGATAGTCAGGGGAATTTATATGTGGCAGATAGAGGGAACCATAAAATCCGCAGGATTACCCAGGGAGGAGTGGTTACGACTCTTGCAGGAAGCACAGAAGGTTTTGCAGATGGTACAGGTGCCAACGCACAATTCGGAGATCCTGTAGGAATCGCGATAGACGGATTACAAACACTATATGTAGCAGATTCCGGTAATAATAGGATTCGCAAAATTTCAATTTCTTTTCAAGTAGGAGGAAACTCCACCATCGGAACTGTTGTGGTGAGTACTTTGGCAGGGAGCACCAGAGGAGCTTCTGATGGTACAGGTACCAATGCACAGTTTTCTGCTCCAAATGGAATAGCAGTTGATACACAGGGCGATATTTATGTAGCTGATAGAAATAATCATACAATACGGAAGGTGACTCCCACAGGAGAGGTAACGACCCTGACAGGAGGTCCCAGTGGTTATGTAGATGGAACTACCGCTGATGCCAGGTTTTCAAGTCCTTCAGGAATTGCTGTTGATACACAGGGAAATGTATATATAAGTGATATGGGGAATGATAAAATCCGAAAAATCACTATGTAACAAAAGAAGTATAGAAAAACGAAATAAAAAATACCGCTATAAGGGGGCTGGCTGTAGGGGCTATGGGGTTTCCTTCCCCCTTATAGAAGGTATTACAGGACATCACATAATAGTTATTCCCTAATACTCTTTACTGAAGAGATTCAAAGCATTATCAAGCTCTTTCGAAGAATCATTTTGATCATTCCTAGTCACAGCTAGAGAAGATATACCGCTTACCTCCGGTCTACAGTTGTAGAAACAGCATTAAATACCGAGACTTACATGGTTTTTAGAAGAATTTCAAGACGCAATAGATTTATTCCTGTATAATATAGGTTAAAGTCCTTGTTGTTAATTGTTTGAAAAATATTTTTATTCCAAAATTTGGAAAATAATAGTTTATTTAATAATATTTGTATAATAAAATAACAAAGTGAAACAAAATAGTATACATATCGCAATAAGAGTACCGTTTACGTCCTGCGACAGAAACTGTATTTTAGAAGTATCCTCACCAAGGACGCTATGGAATTATTTTGAGCATTATATACAATGACAGATTATAAAACACACCATATAAAAGAAAGCGTCCAAGAAATTGGGCGCTTTTTTTGATGTAAGTATATAACCAAACAAAAAAATATAAAAAAACGAACCAACATACATACCAAAAAATGGATATAGTAAGTAAAGCAAGTAGTTAAATCAGAAAAATATGTAATAAATTTTTTAAGAAAATGAGTAACAGATAGTAAGACATAGCGAATTAATTTTTTGGATTCTAAGCAGCTGATATATAAGTGACTGCTAAAGCAGTCAAAAATCCGTGAAATACGGACAGGGATTTCTATGCCTAAATTTAAACGTAAGTATTTGATAATCAATTTATTAAAATAAAAAAGTATTTGTGAGAATGTAAAAGTTTCCGTATATTTGTCACTCAAAACAACTAAAAATAAAACATATAAAAAGTACGCAAAAAGAGTGCGCATGTGATCAACACATTTGCACGATTAGTAACAACCAAAAGAAAATAACAATGAAAAAACATCAACATACAAATATAGAGATGGACAGCAGCAAAATACTGTTAGTCGTAGCTACAGAAGGCGCTCTTGATATGAGTGGGTGTGATTTTATTGTTACTCCCTCCCTTCAACAACTAACCCAAACCAGAAGTAACAAAAAAGTGAAAAATACACTTCTATCAGTAGAAACGTATTTTCAGTCGTGGGTAATCGGCGAACGTTACATGGATGTTAAAGCAGCTATTTCGTAAGCTTTAACAAAAGTTCATAAGGATAGAACTTCTCTTTTTGGAGAAGAGGTCGTTTAAAACGAATGATTGTTTTTTCATGAGAATGACGCTATAAAAGAAAGCGCAGATTTCTCAGAAAAGAGAAGAAATACGTGGCGATATATCCCTTATGACTCATGTAGCAGCACGAAAACCAGCAACAGACTATCGTTATAAGTAGCGGTAGGAGCATTGTCAAATGGACACCTTTATTCAGAAAAAGTAAAGGAGCTATTAGAAATGCTCACGAATTCTAAAAGCAAATGTTATAAAGATGCTTTTTAGGAGCTGGATCGCCATGTTTACTCAACCAGAAAGCGTGTTTACTCACTGCTGATTGTCGCTGGAATAAGGATATGATATCTTTAAGAAAGCATGACAATCCGTATCAGAAGCGGTATGTATAGAACATTATATCAGTTGCATTTCGAATTTACTGAGATAAAAAAGCATTTTTTATTCCAGTAGGTGCAAGGTGTATATGGTATGAGCCAGGGATGCCAGAAAGGCATGTATATAAACGCTTAGAATGAGTTGAATCATTTTTTTGATTTGAGGCTCGCCTCAATATCGGTAACACTCACTTAGTGAGTAAAATTTCAATAAATAACACAGGAAAATAGTACAGTCATGTAACCTATACGATAACGGATAAAAACAACTTATCAGATACGATGGATTACTATTAGGATATCGGTCATAACGACCGGTACAGGACGCATAGTGCCTACTATCAGATAAGAAATAATATCCAAACCGCTTGCGGTACAATAAAATCTTATCAACCAAAAATCCAGGTGTGGTCTGCTGTTTCCCAAGGGGAAAGAAGGGGGACACAGCCACACAGGAACATTCTTTCCCAGCAATCAACTGATCATTTCCCATAGGTCGTAGGTATGGCACAGTATACCTATTTGGGGGTAAAGACCTATGGGTGGCCCCCAACACGGAAAACAAAAAAACTATATCAACATGAAAACATTAAAATTCGTATTCCTGATCGTCGTCCTAACCTGCATGAACCTTATCGCTTGTACCCCAGATGATAGTGTACAAGAAAATGAAACCCTTCATACCGAAGTCCTGAGTACTACAGGATTGAATGATGGTTATGAAGATGATGAAGGGTAATTTTACTTAGTATAATTTATATATCTTTGAGGGATGAAACGCCTTTTGTTTTCATCCCTCTTTATATATATAGCTCTTTTTTTGGGTGGGATACCTTATTCCTGCAAAAAAAAACTTCCTTCACCGGGAATTCCTGTGCAATTACAACAACAGCTCGATTCTTTAGATACCTATTATAAGCTAGCCAAGAACAATGCTCATACCAAGGGAGAAAGAATGGCAGCCATCAGTACCTTTATCACCGGAGCCAAAAACATAGCGTTGGATTCTTTGCACTGCAAAGGCTTAGCCTTATATGCCAAATTACTTAATAAGTATTCAGGACCGGAAACAGCCATTTCCGTTTCCTATACCTTATTAGAGACAGCTGAACAAAGTAACGATAGTTCTTATATAGGGTTAGCCTTATATCGATTGGGTTACTATAATAAAAAACAGGGTAAGTATCTAAAAGCCTTTAATTTTTATAACCAATCTTTTAAGGTGTATAGAAACATAAAAGATAGTATCTATGCAGGAAGATCTTTAATGACAATGTCTAATATTCAACGGGTCTTGGGGGATCATAATGCCTGTATGATGACGGCTACCGATGGCTTAACCTACCTGGAGGGAACCCAAGAATACAGACTCCTTGGCGGACTGTATCAAAATATAGCAATTGCATTTATGGATTTAGGAAACTCTAAAGAAGCTCTTTTTTGGAATACCAGAAATATGGGATTGTTTAAGGATTCTATAGCAAGGAAGCAATTTAGGAGTAGAGATATTTTTAAAACAAAAAATTCCCGTGCCAGTATTTTGAGAGAACAAGGACGGTATACAGAAAGTATTGCGATTTTGAATAACCTGATAGCAGATCAGGGAGTAATACAGCAGCCCAGAGAATATGCCAAATTTTTAGCTAATTTAGGCTATGTCAAGTTTCTTAAAGATCCCGAAAATCCGGAAAGTGAAGAGATGCTGCTAAAAGCATATCAGATTTGGAAAGAACAAGAGGATCTTTTTGGGTTATATGGGGGGAATTTATGTTTGACCAAATATTATAAAAATAAGGATGTTGTAAAAGCAAGAGCCCATGCCTATGAGGCATTTAAAGCGATACAAAAGATAGGAGATCGGGAGGGGATGTTAGAAATTTTAACGCTGATTACTGCCCTAACCCCGGATTCCTTAGAGGATCACCAGCGTTTTAAAGAAGTCAGTCTGGAATTAATGGAGCTGCGCAAAAAAACACGGGAGATTTATGCCCCCACCCGATTCGAGAATGAAAGCCTGCTAAAAGAAAACGAAGCCAAAAATCGTAAAATAGCGCAGGTACGTAACCAAAACACCATTTACCTATTGGTGCTATTAGTGGCATTGATGGGGATTGGATTTAGTATATTTTTCTTTCGGCAACGTACCCGCAATCTGGCACAGCAAAGTAAAATTGCGCAGTTCGAGGCGCGTTATGAAACCGAAATCCGTATTTCCAAACGATTGCATGACGAACTGGGGAATGATATTTTTCAGTTAATGCTCCAATACCAAAAGAATCCGCATGATCCGCAGATTAAGGAGAAATTAAATACCTCTTATCAGAGGGCACGGGACATTTCCAGAGAAAATAATGAGTTTGATACCGGTTCTGCTTATGGGCAGGAGCTCAATAATATGTTGCAGAACTATGCTCAGAATGGGCAGCAGTTATTAGTTCGTGGTTTGGATGCCATGGAGTGGGATACCCAGGCAAAAACGACCAAAATTACAGTATATCGGGTCTTACAGGAATTAATGACCAATATGCAAAAACACAGTCAGGCAAGTTTGGTTGCTTTGTTGTTTAAGGAGGAGGATAAAAAGTTGATTATTAGGTATTCTGATAACGGATTGGGAATGGATCTTAGTACCACAATCAGTAAAAATGGACTTCAAAATACAGAAAAGCGTATTCAGGCAATAGGAGGAAGCCTTATCTTTGATTCAGAAAAAGACAAAGGTGTCAAAGCCGAAATCCAAATTCCGAATTAAAAAATACGTTTTATGTTTACGAAAGTATTGGTGGCAGAAGATTATGAAATTGCCAATCAGGGGATTATTAGGGTTCTTCAGGAAGAGATTGGCATTCAAAACATCGAGGAGGCTAAATATTGTGATGAAGCCTATCTCAAATTTAGAAAAGCACTGCAAGACCAAACCCCATTTGAGTTATTGATCACGGATCTTTCTTTTAAAGAAGATCACAAAGTACAGACCAGAACCTCTGGAATCGATCTGATACAAGATATCAGAAAGATACAGCCGGATATCAAGGTGATCGTCTATTCACAGGAAGACAGACCTGATAAAATTAATATGCTATTCGATGTCCATACGATTGATGGTTATGTGTGTAAAGGCCAACAGGCCATCAAAGAATTAGTAGATTGTATAACAGGAGTGTTTCAGGGAGATACAGTACAACCGCCCCAATTGGCAGATAGGAATACCAATGAAATGATTCACTTAGACGATCTGGATATGATACTACTGGAAGAATTGTCTAAGGGATTTACCAAGAAAGAAATCAGAGTCAAATTACAGGAGCAAAAAATAAAACCCAATAGCGAGAGCGCCATTGATAAAAGAGTAAGTAAGTTATTTGATGATTTTAAGGCAAAAAACACGACACATCTTGTAGCGATAGCAAAAGATTTAGGGTTGTTATAAGCGTATGTTGTATCGTTGCATTTGAGCCCTTGATACACAGGGGATATTGTATTGTTTTTAGAAAGGATATTGTTCTCAAAATCAATTTTTTTCAAAAAAAAAGACCCAGATTACAGAAATCTGTATTGAGATGTCCGATAGCTGATTTAAGTTTGTATAGTACTAGCAAGTAAGTGATAGATGCTGAGGAGCTTCTCCTAAATATGAAAGGGAAACAAACTAACTATACAATGGAAAAAGATCAAGTAATTATCACAGGAATCATCAACGGGAATGAAAAAATCCTAACACGTTTCTACGATGAAAACATACGCTATATTCAGGGGTATGTATTGAGAAATCATGGAAAACCAGAGGATGTAGAAGATGTCTTTCAGGATGCATTAATGGTATTGTACCAGAAGTTGAATTCCGGGATTTTTGAGTTAACAGGATCTATTAGAACCTATTTTTATGGGATTTGCAAAAATATCTGGAGAAACCAACTACGAAGAAAACCGATTTTTACAGATGGGAAACACATGCTTGAAGAGACTACCTATGATTCTTTGCTGGCTGATATAGAAAATCAAGAAAGAGAACAGTTTTATAAGAAGTATTTCCAACAGCTAAGTACAGATAATAAACAGCTACTGTATCTTTTTTTCGAAGGGAAGTCAATGAAAGAAATAGCTCAGATAACAGGGTATTCTGAAATTTATACGCGTAAAAAGAAATTTCTGGCCAAAAAGAAACTATTAGAAATGATGGAACAAGATCCATTGTATAATGAATTAAGAGCTGTATCCTAAAATGGATTATTACAATATATTGATATAGTTATGCGGGGGCAATAACATATATAGACAGTGAATTTTAGAAGAAGCCTTATGATTTCATAAGGTAGTTGAATAGAGGTATATTTTGTGGGGAAATATACCTCTTCTCTTTTTATTCCTGTCTTGATTTACATTGGAGACTTAAAAAACTGAAAGAGATATGCAGCAGCATCCAGTGGATATTGTGCAATAAGAAAATGAAAAAAAGTATTTTATAAGAAGGGGAGCGTTGTATAATTATTTGATTTGTAAAATAAAAAACTACATTTGAATCAATGTCACTTTTTTTATCGCAAAAAAAGACCAGTAAAATGAGGATCATAAATTCAGTAGATATCAACCTGTGCTAATGATAGGCGAATGCATACTGAATTACAGAATAATATGCCAATCAACAATGAATACCCTTACAAGAATCGTATTAGTTTTATTTGTAACCCTGTATTTCCCAATGTTGTTTTCCCAGGAAGAGAAACAGACCGCATATCAGTTTTTTAGACAGGGGGAAGAACAGTTTTTTTATGGAAAATTCAAAGAAGCTACCCGCTCATTAGAGAAGGCAGTAATGATCTATAAGGATACAAAACAGTTTAGTGAGCTTCCTAAGGTATATAATGTTTTAGCAAAATCGTACCTAGAGAATTACCAGTTGGATAAGGTACAGTTTTGTGTAGAAAAAGCCTTGTTGTACAGTCGGATTAAAAGTAAGGAAAATAAAAGAGAAGAAGCAAATGCCATAGAACATCAGGGAACCGTATTTCTCTTTAGAAGAAAATTAGGAGCCGCGCTAAAAAAATATGAAGAAGCACTGATGATTCGGGAGAAGAATATGTCAGATGACAAAGAGGTGATGGCAGTATCGTATTATCGCTTAGGAAAAGTATATGTCGAATTAGGGAAGTACGAACAAGCAAAGGCGTATTTAGAAAAAGCGTTTATCACAAATGAAGGCAAAACTTCGATACAAAAAATTTTGCAAGCCAATATTCATGAAGTGATCGGGCAACTTCATTATAACAAAAGAGAATTTGACAAGGCTCTTACTTTTTTTGAAAAAACATTTGAGATCGCAAAAGAAGTGTATGAAAAAGAAAATCCGTACTTCGGAAGACTTTATAATGAATTAGGGGTTATATACTCGATAAAAGAAGATTTTAATGCCAGCCTTGATTATTACAAGAAAGGATTGAGTGTTAGTATTTCTCAGTTAGGTGTAGATCACCCGGAACAAATGATGATTCATTTTAATATGGGAACGGTGTACCTAAAACAGCACCAGAAGTATAAAGCCATATTCCATACAGAGAAAGCATTGGCTATGGGGCTAAAAGTTTTTAGACCGGATCATGAGAATATGTTTTATCCGTTTAGTCAATTAGGTCAGATATACGGAGATGAAAAAGGAATTGAATATATAGAAAAAGCCTTAGCAATTTGTCATAAGTCAACACATAAGAATTTCTTGAGAATATCTTATTTGCATGAGTACCTGGCAGAAATTTATATGAGTCTGAATAATAATACAGCAGCACTCAAAAATGCCCAAAAGACACTGGATCTCCGGTTGCGAATGTTTGGAGAGCAAAACCCCAATACAATCAAATCCTATAATTTGGTATCGAAGATATATGCAAAATGTACAGATTATAAAAATGCTTTACTATATAATAGAAAAGCGATTGATCATAACTATGAAACAGATAAACAATCAGAGACAAAGACGACAGAATCTTCATTAGGGAATTATTTAGATACTGATTTATTGTTAGAAACAATGGAAATCCGATCAGATGTTTTTCTTAGAAAATATAAAAGTACTCGCAATAAAGAAGACCTGGAGGAAGCAATATTATTTTGTAAAAAAGCAATTGCAGTAATTCCTCAAATAGAACAAAGAAAGCGAAATTATGACGACCGGATAAAGTTTTCAGAAATTGTAAAATCGATATATGCCAGGAGCATAGAAGCAAATTTATTACTTACGAAAGAGCAAGTTTCCGAGACCTCCTATCATACTCCTTTTTATTATTCTGAAAAAAGTAAGGCAACTGTTTTGAGGGCAATAGCAAAAAGGGAAACGATAAAAAAAACAGCTGCTATTGATTTTACGTTGCTGAATACTGAAAAAACATTGAATATACAGATAGCAAGATTAAACTCGCAGATTCTTAAGGAAACTACAAAAGAGCGGCGAGATTCTGTAAAGCTATATAAATTGGAGGGGGAATTATTAGATGTATCCTTGCGAAGAGATTCTGTAGCAAAAGAAATAGAAACCTACTATCCTGCATATTATAAAAAAAATAAATCAAGGGAAGATATTATTACAGTTTCTGAGGTGCAGAACAAATTGGAAGCCCATACTACACTAGTTGAATTCTTTAGATCTGATGCGGTTTTATATGTGTTTATTATTACGAATACGACTATTGAGGTCAGAGAGTTAGCAGTACCATTGCTGGATAAGCATATTGAGGAACTTAATAACAGTATTACAACGAAGAATCGCCATCAGTTTATAAAAAAATCAAGACAACTATATCGACAACTCATTGCTCCGATAAAGGATGCTTTTGTTGGGGATAGGTTAATATTGATTCCTGATGAATCTTTATGGCATTTGCCATTTGATTTGTTACTGACCAGAGAAGAAAAAAATGAAGCAGGGAAATTATCGTATTTACTTTTTGAGTATGCCATTAGTTATGCGAATTCAGCCAGCTTATTATATAAAAATAACACAGCGGCAAAAAATGATGGATTGTTAGATGAATGCCTTGCATTTTCATATACCAGTACGGATACAATAGACAGTAAAGAAGAGGTGCTTTCTTTGCGAAAATTAAGAGATGAGAAGGCAGATTTACCAGGAACAAGAAAAGAAATAAAGGCGATTTCCAACATTGTAAATGGAAAGTATTATTATCATAAAAGTGCGAATGAGGTAAACTTTAAAAAAGTGGTAAATAATTATAAATTGGTACACCTGGCGTTACATGGAGAAATAGATCATATAAACCCTAAGAATTCGAAAATACTTTTTTCAGATACTGAAGCAACTACCTTTGAGGATAACAAATTGTTTAGTCATGAATTATATGCGTTAGATATTCCAGCAGAACTAGTAGTGTTAAGTGCTTGTAATACAGGAGCCGGCAAGATAAATAAAGGAGAAGGTATTCTTAGTGTAGGGAATGCTTTTCAGTATGCAGGAGTAAAAAGTCTTTTGTTGAGCAAATGGGAAATTTCAGATCAAACAACTCCTGAGGTAATGGCACTTTTTTATGAAAATTTGCAACAGGGAATGAATAAAGACAAGGCGCTTCAACAAGCAAAAGTTGATTTTTTGAAGGCATCTGATGTCTTTACAGAAGCTCCTTTTTACTGGGGGAGCTTTTATGTACTGGGGAATACAGATGCCATTTCTTTTTTTCAATCCGATATGTATGAGAAAGAATGGTTGTTTGCCTGGCTCCTTATCTTTTCAGGATTGGGAATACTATTTTATTGGAGGAAATCTCGGATACATAAAAAGGATTCCGGGACGAAATAAAAAATGATGATTAAAAATAGATGTATTCATATACATACATACTACTAAGTTTATTCTTTAGAAACAGTCTCTTTCTTATATCGCAATTGTCCAAGTTCTATTTTTATAGCTGTTTTGGCTAGAATTGTAAACACAAAAGCACCCAAGGCCCAGATTCCTAATGTTACTCCTATTTCAATTCCTGTCGGGGTATATTCTGCAATTTTCCCATATGGTCCAGGGATAAAACCAGGAACGATTAATCCGAAACCTTTCTCAATCCAAATAGCAATAAAAAGTAAAGAACAAGCAAAATATAAAATCTTAAAATTATTTCTCAGTTTATGGAATGTAAGTAATAGCGTGGCTATCACATTCATAGAAATAGCAGTCCAGATCCAGGGAAGTAAGGCTTTCTTTCCATGTAGCCCAAAGAACAAATAATATGCGCTTTCACTGTGATGAGTTGGAGCATAAAACTCTTTGAATAACTCAGAAACAAGCATAATTAAGTTAATCTGAGCTGCTACGGTAACAACGATCCCAATTTTTTTTAAGGTTTTGTCTTCAATGCGAAAAGAGCTACTGTATCGAATTAATGCCAATACCAAAATAATTAATGCAGGACCAGCAGCAAATGCAGAGGCTAAAAAACGAGGACCTAATAAAGCATTATTCCAGAACGGACGTGCCTGTAACCCCTGATATAGAAAGGCTGTAACCAAATGAATCCCTACTGCCCAGAGAACAGATAATAATGCTCCGGGAACATATACTTTAGACAAAGCATCTTTTCCTTGGTAATGTCTGAATAATATATAAAAAGGAATGCTGATATTTATGAATAGATATCCATTAAGTGCAATAACATCCCAGGTAAGCATAGAGTCTGGAAAATTAAAAACACCAATTCCAGGGAGCATATGCCATAATACAGAAGGACCTCCCATATCAGCAACAACAAAAGCTAAACACATGATGAGAGCAGCAACAGCAAGTCCCTCTCCAATAAGTACCGCTTGTTTAAAATCAATATCCTTCAACACATAAGTGGGCATGACTAAAATAACAGCAGCAGCGGCAACACCTACTAAAAAAGTAAAATTAGAGATATAAAGCCCCCAGCTTACACGATCTGTCATTCCAGTAACACTTAGACCATGTTCTAATTGAATGGTATAACAATACATACCTATAAGCATGATAAAAGTGAGAAAAGCCATCCATAGATGGTATTTTTTTGACCCATGGAGAATAGCTTGTAGACTGTCTTTTACTAAACTGATAAATACTGTAAACATTTTCATTTGATTTTGGTTGTTGATCTGGGAATAAGAAATAATAAGCCAGATCTTATGTTAAAGCCCACGGCTTTTTTATCTTTTAATTCTCAATTAGATGGAGTGTTAATCCATGAAATACCAGAATTTAGGCTCAGTACCTAAGTCTTCTTTTAGTCTGAATACTTTTTTATTCTCTAAGACCCACCTAATGGTACTGTTAGGATCTAGTAAGTTCCCAAAAATTCGTGCTCCTGTAGGGCAAGCCTCTACACAAGCAGGATTTTTCCCGGCTCTTGACCGCTGAACACAGAATGTGCATTTTTCCATAACCCCTTTTTTACGCAATCTGTTCCCTAGATAGTGTTGGTTTTTATTAATTTCTGCTTCAGGAACCTCGGGTTGAGACCAGTTAAACCGCCTTCCGTCATAGGGACATGCAGCCATACAATAACGGCAACCGACACACCAGTCATAATCAATAACCACTAGTCCATCCTCTTCTTGCCAGGTCGCTTGTACCGGACATACCTTGGTACAGGGAGGATTATCGCAATGAAAACATTGAGTTCCCATATAAAAATGACCTTCTGCAGGAACCTCATGATAGTAATTGTCATCTGCTTCATTGAAGTTAAACCCTTTTCCATCTTTCATTTCATGAATTCGGATATATTGCATTTGAGAATTTCTATCCTGATTATTTTCTTCCACGCATGCATTAACACAATCCATATAGCCTTGGCATTTAGAAATGTTAAATGCATATCCAAACAATACGTTTTCTTCTGGACCTTGAGAAGAAAGATTAATTGTTTTGCCGGTACGTAATTCATAAGAGCGAGCTAATCGTTCTACAGTGGCTTTTTTTTCCTCCTCGGACATTAATTTATAATTGCCTTTAAATTGTTCTTCCCAGTCGATTTGCGCTTTTTCTTTGGATTCATTACCAGAAACCAAACTACAGGAAGTACTGACAGCTCCAGCACCTATCAATAAGCTGGCAGTTAGTTTTTTAAAAGCAGTTCTGCGATCCATAGGAACATCAAATACCTGATCAAACCCATCTTTTTGTTGAGGGAAGGTATCGGCAGAATGACAATTGCCTTCCTTTTTTCCGCAACTGCAGGAAGATGAAGAGGCATTTTCTTTTCTAGATCCGAGGTTTAGAGAAAACCATTTTTTAGTAGTATTACTCATATTAGATATGATTATATGTTTGTCACCTTAGTGATAAGGTCTATTCTCGTTCTTTTATTTTTTGTGTATTGTATCGCACAGGCCACTTAGATTCAAAATGAGGTTTATGTGGATTATGACAGTTTACGCAAGTCAAAGCAGTTCTTGGGGGAGCCCAGCTTTTTACTTGTTTACCATGAGCACCTCCCTTCCAATCAGTAAATTGTTTAGAGTGACATTGACTGCATAATTGATAGCTTTTGTTAAAATTAATAGGGGTCCCGGTTATACTCTGAAGCTGATCCATATTATCTCCGTTATGGCAGCTAATGCAATTCATTGTATGCTCATCAGCATGCTGAAGTTTGATATTCCAATGTGCTTTTTTAGAAGCGGTTCCTTTCATTTCTTTTAGTGGACTGCTATGACATTCAGTACAGGCAAAGGAGGTAATTTCACCTGTTCTTTCTGGGATTAAAAAAGTATGCTCTCCTTCAGTTATTTTTATGGTATTCAGGTGTTTGGTGTGTAATTCAGAGGTGGTGGAAGTAGCATGGAAGCTCTTGCTTTTAGCCTCAATTTTATCCGTAATACTATGGTATTCATCTTCATGATGCTTACATGAGATAAGCAAGGAAAGAACAGTGATATAACCAACCCAATTTACTAGTATCTTATGTTTATTTTTCATGAGTATTTGGTCTTATAAAAATGGAAGAATTGGTTACGGTATTATCAGTAGAAACGTGGCATTGTCTGCAGTTGATACGCTCTGGATGAGATACTCTAATTTCTTTAGGGGCACTTGGTCCAGCGTGACACGACAGACAGTTTTCCCGCATTTGAATTTGATGAGGTATCATAGGAGGACTTCCTACTAAGGCACTATTTGTGCCTACAGAAGGTGCGGCAGCTTTAAAAAAGTTATTTTCTTTAAATAATTGCTGTGTATGCTGAGGGACGTGACATTGTTTGCAGTTGAGCATTTCAGGATGAGGGGTAACCGGAGCATAGGCTTTATATTTAGTTACGAATCCTCCATTTTGATGACATTGCAAACATTCTTTTTCCCCCATAGCTCTTTCATTAGAAACCGGATGAGGGATACTGGGAGGAGCCCCATGAAAAGCTCTATTCTCATAATAAGTATCTAAACTTCTTTGATGTATTTCATCAACAGTCATGTTAGCATATTCTAATGCATATTTTGACCTTAGAAAAACCCCGGTTTCTGATGGGATTAAAGGAGTTGATATCTCTTGCTCCAAAGGGATATAGGCATCTTCTAAGCCTGTTTGATAGCTATAATTCCAAATAGCAATAAAGCTTATAAAGAGCACTATAAATAATGATATGATGCCTAATCTTTTCATCTAAGTGTTTTTTTACTAAAACTGCTTCCTGTTTTATTTTTTTCAACCAGATACAGCTTGCATTAATCGATATGTTGTATCATCTGCATTTATTACTTTGAGTTGGCAGATGAGAATGGTTATTCGTTTATGCTTTTTCTACTTTTACAGCACACTTTTTATAATCAGGTTCTTTAGAAATAGGGCAGAAAGAGTCCAATGTGATATCATTGATCAGCATGCTTTCATCAAAAAAAGGAACAAATACCTGCATAGGAGCAGGAACCCCCCTTTGATTGACGGAAGCTGGTAATATAATTTCTCCTCTTCTAGTAGTAAGTTTAACGCTATCTCCATTTCGAATTTGCATTCGCTTAGCATCTGAAGGGTTCAATTCTACGTAAGCATGAGGCATTGCTTTGTGCAATACAGGAATTCTTCGGGTCATGGAACCCGTATGCCAATGTTCTACGACCCTTCCAGTACAAAGCCAGAAAGGAAATTCCTGATCAGGTTCCTCAGCAGCTGGTTCGTACGGGCGTTGCCATATAACTGCTTTACCATCCGGCTTCCCATAAAAATGAAAATCTTTTCCGTTAGTACATGCAGGATCGTATTTAGAATTAAAACGCCATTTTGTAGATTTCCCTTCTACGTATGGCCATAAAGCTCCTGATTGTGTTTTTAAGACCTCCAGAGGAGCCATGTTGTGTTTTTTTCCTTCATGGTGTCTTCGGTATTCATTATAAATTTCTTCAATATGTGTTTCTTTCTGGTAATAGAACTGTTTTTCGTATCCTAGACGTTTGGCAACTTCGATAAGCTGCCAAGTATCGCTCATTGCTTCTCCTGGAGGAGCAACCATTTGTTCGAAATATTGTGTTCTTCGTTCTGAATTTCCGTATAACCCTTCTCGCTCAATCCACATAGCTGATGGTAGTATAACATCGGCAATGTCTGTAGTAGGAGTTGGGTATACATCAGATACGACGATAAAACGCCCTTCTTTTTTAGCCCCGTCTCTATAGCGTTTTAGCTTAGGGATGGTTACCATAGGATTGGTTACTTGTATCCACATAAATCGTATATCTCCTCTGTCTAATGCTCTGAACATCTCTATGGTGTGATATGTCGGCTTTGGAGAAATATTTTCTGCCGGGACTTCCCAGATTTTTGCAGCGAACTCCCGATGTTTTTTGTTCATAACTACCCCGTGTGGGAGCTTATGTGTTAGTGTTCCTACTTCTCTTACCGTTCCACAAGCGCTTGGCTGTCCGGTTAGAGAAAAGGGGCTATTTCCGGGAGAGGAAATCTTACCTGTTAATAGATGAATATTATAAATCAGATTATTCATCCAAGTGCCTCTGGAGTGTTGATTTGGTCCCATACACCAAAAAGACATTACTTTTTTATTAGGGTCTCCGTAATACGCAGCCATATACTTAATCTCTTTGGCAGAGACTCCTGATATTTTTTCTACTTTTTCAGGAGTGTAATCTTTTAGAAATTCTTTATAAGATTCGAAGTCAATTTTTTGAGGTTTATCTTTGAATTTGAAGTTATCTTCCAAACCGTACCCCATATTGGTTAGCCCTTTACTGAAATTACAATGTGTTTCTATAAAAGCGGTATTTACCCACCCATTATTAATGATTTCATAGCAAATAGCATTTGCTACAGCAAGGTCTGTTTGTGGTTTGAAAATAATAGAAGTATCTGCTGCCATACTGGTTCGGGTCGTTCGGGTCGCAAAATCAATGATTTTTACACCTCTTTTTAATCGTTGATCTAATAACCTAGAAAATAATACAGGGTGCATTTCTGCCATATTATTACCCCATAGAACAAAAACATCAGCATGATCGATATCTTCATAACATCCCATTGGTTCATCAAGCCCAAATGAAGAGAGAAACCCCGTTACTGCAGTAGCCATACACAAACGTGCATTTGCTTCGACATTATTTGTTCCGATACATCCTTTAAATAGTTTAGAGGCAACATATCCATCAGGAATTGTCCATTGTCCGGAACCGTATATGGAAACAGCATCTTTTCCATGTTCTGTTATTGTTTCTTTCATTTTAGAAGCAATAAGATCTAATGCTTCCTTCATAGAGGTTTCTACATAGGTTCCATTTTTTTTAATAAGAGGTTTCGTTAATCTGTCTTTTCCATACAGAGCAATAACAGAATGGTACCCTTTTACACAGCAAAGCCCTTTGTTGACAGGGGATTTAGGATCTCCCTTAACGGCTACTGCTTTTCCATCTTCAACTCCTACTAATACACCACAGCCTACTCCGCAAAATCGACAAGGTGTTTTTTTCCAACTTAGATTTGCATTTTTTGGAATATTTTTTTCTTGTTCATCAGCGAATAATATTCCAGGAAAAATTGATGCTGCTGCGGTCATGGCTGATAAAGCAGCCATTTTTTTTATAAAACTTCTTCTATTTGTTAAAGAGGTGTACATAACGATTAATCTTTTTGAGGTGTATTAAATCCAGAAACCATGGCTAGTAATTTTAGACTTGGAATTATGTCTAATTTTTCCTTTAGAGAATCTTCTTCTTCTTTGTTGTTCGTCTCTGTAATAACAATTAAAACTTCTTTATTTTCGGCAGGAATTACATCGCAATTTTCTATATAAGATAATGACGCTAATAGTTCTTCTTTTTTTCCTTTATGAGGGTGGGCTAAGTAACTTTTTATAGGCATATCTCTTAGTTTTGGTTGATTTGTTAAAAGTATTTCTTATCAAAAGTGATTTGTATGATAATTGTCATATTTGACTTGTTTATACTTGGTCTAAATAATTGTTTTTAAGGTTTTTAATTATTGTGTGTAAGTGTGTACGCTAGTGTTCGATACAGGTAAGTAATTAACTCCGAACCAGCATATGAGTAATACAATAAATGCAAAAGCTAGAATACTAAGGGCTTGCTTGGATTTGTGCAAATAAAAATAGCGGTAATGAATATATATCAAGTACCCCATCCAAGTTAAAAAAGCCCATACTTCTTTAGGATCCCATGTCCAATAATGCCCCCATGCTTCCTTGGCCCAGAGAGCTCCAAATAACAACCCTAGAGTAAGAAAAGAGAATCCTATATAGACGAGATTGTCTGCCAATTTTAGTGTTTCGGAATCAAAGCGGTTTTTATAATAATCAATTAGCCCTTTTATAGCTACGATACTCGATGCTGCTAAGACAGCATATGAAAATAGATAGACCAATACATGGGGAATAAACCAAGGGCTTTGTAGGGCGGGCATTAACGTTTTTGAATATGTTTCAGGGTGTAAGTAATTAATAATAAGAAAAAGACAGGCCATAGCGATGCTGTATCCCAAAAACCATTTGTATCTCCATCGGATAAAAGTGATGTAACCAACGAGTGGTAAAAATGTAGCATACCAAAGGCGTGTTTCGCCTAGGGTTCGCATAGGAGGCCTGTCTAGTTCTATCCATAATTTTATCACAAACACTAGTAAGATCCCCCAACCGGTAATAAAAACAATGTTGGCTATTTTGAATAAAGCTACTTTTTTGTATGAAAGAAGTAAAAGAAGTAAACCAATACACCAAAGAATGAGAATATTAGTGCTGTATAAGGGAAAATCAATCCAGGTCATAAATTTTATTTTTTAGTTATTTTGTTTCCTATCCAAAATAGGTATAAGGCTCCTGTAATCATCATAAATATTCCTACGTAAATAGCCGGAAGCCAGGGGTCTTTTACAAGTTCTAAAACACTGAGATTGGACCACTTTCCCATTCTGTCATCATAACTTAATTGATAGATTTTCCACCCATTGAATAAGAAAGGTTTGTTTACCTCTAAAACGGTACTAATTCGTTCTCCTTCTTTGGTTAAAATATCGATGTCGGAACTAAATTTCTTTGCTTCAGGAATGGTCATTACGATGGAATAGTCATCACTTATCTTTAGAGATTCATAAGGAGATCTAAAACTACCACTGCTGACCCATCCGGTTATTATGGTATCTTTTACAAGATCCTTAATAGTTAACTTAGCGGAAGGAGGGGAGCCAACTTCATTGACTGACACGTATTTGTTTAAGACTCTACCAGAGGAAGGGAGGTATTCGTCAATTACAACTTCAAATTCGTTAAAGTTATATTGCTGTTTAGGAGTTATGAGGTATAGATTTTTGCCATCATTATGCACTAAACTCCCACTAGTATTGTCTACCAAAGCTAGCTTAGGATTATATTCTTCTATTAGAAAATCTTTTAGATAAAACGCAAAAGGAAGTTCTACCGGGTTGTTTTGGATATCTTTGGCAATCCAATTAGGTTTCCCTTCATAAGTGTCAATAGTAATTCGTTGTACATCTCCAGCACCTAGAATTCCCGATAATAAAGCCATGAAGAGCCCCAGATGATTGAGAATAAAACCTGTATTAGACCAACGAAACTGAAGTATCCTTTTGATTGTAATCAACCCTAGACAACTTAGGAATAAAAATAGAGTAAGAAGAAATGCCCAGTTAGTAGTCATGCGGTTTAATCCTAATGTATTGATCACAGCATTATCAGAGGTGGTTTGTGGGATAATACCCATTACCATGACCAGAGTAGTTACTAAAACAATACTGGTTATGGAAGCGGGGACTTTGGTAAGCCAGCGAATGATTTGATAAGAAGAAAACCATTTATAAGCAACATATAATAGGACTATGTATATGATTAAAAAATAAATGTTATAGGGATAGGTAAGTGTCAAAGAGCTGGTTTGTCCTGTGAAAACTTCCAGAAAAAAACCGGTTATGATAATTCCCAATCCGATAAAAAAGGATTCAAGGTAACCCCAGGGAGTTTCCCAGAGGTTACGTTGAATGAGGGTGTTTGGCTCACTCATATAATTGTGTAGGTTATATTAATAGGTGCTTTCTCTTTTCTTTGCGGCTTCTTTCCATTTAGGAAGTACTTCGTTTTTAAAAGCCTCTTTTTCTTGTTTTAATTTATCGATAGGGAGTCCTATAAACTTTTGAGCAGCTTCTTTTGTTTCTATAGAGGGATAAGGGACTTCCTCTTTAAAGCCAAGCTCATGTAATAACCTAGCGAGTTGTATTCTTGTCTCTTGCGTAATATCAATTCCTTTAGCGACAACTCGTCCCAATTCTACAGGTGCGTGGAAAGAGCCTCCATGCGATGCAGCAGCATAATCCCATCTCCATTGTCCTAGTCTTATTCCATGTAAGATATCCTTCATTTGTTCTTCTGTAGCACCTAGATCCCAACATTTTTTAGCTTCTACATGTGCTTTTACTAATAGAACTTCTAATTGATCTCTGTTCTCAATAATTCGATCCTGATTATCGAATACATTTTTTATAAGCTCGTCTTTTTCTTCCCTATGGCAGACCTGGCATGAATTGGCAACATTATTTAGTGGTGATTGTATATGATGATCTGTAAACTTCTGACCTCCTTCTGTTTTATATGGCATGTGACAATCAGCACAAGAGACCCCTCTTTGTCCATGAATTCCCATTTTATATACTTCGTATCCAGGATGCTGAGCCTTAAGCATAGGAGCTTTACTTAATTTATGAACCCAGTCTACATGACCGATACTGTCGTAATATTTTTCCATATCTTCTACAGTCTGCCCTTTATCCCAGGGAAAAACCAAGTAAGGAGTACCTTTTTTATTCGGTAAGTTTTTATCAAAATAATATTCTACATGGCATTGTGCACAAACCAAAGATCGCATTTCATTATGAGAAGCATCCTGGATATTTTTTCCTTGACGATCAAATGCTTCAATAAGCGCAGGGCGAGTGATTTTCAGGTTCATTGTCTCGGAATCATGACAGTCAGCACAGCCTATAGGGTTTATAACTTCTTTTCCTAAACGGGACCATTTTCCTTTGTAGAACTCAGAAACTCCTTGTTCATTCATTACCCTAGGGACGTCAGGAGATTTACATGTCCAGCAGGTAGATGGCATAGGACCATCATTTTCTCCCGTAGGAGCTCCAGTTCTAAGTGTATTGTGTATATCATCGATGGCATAGACATGTCCTCTTCCTTGATTATAATCTTTAGAAAAACCATATCCTGCCCATAAAACCACAAGCCTAGGATCAATCGCTAGCATATCTATCATGGCATTTCCATTATATTTTGAAACAAAAGAAGAGTCCGCTGTTTTATAGTAAGATTGGAATTCTCTAGGGAAGTTTTTTCCCCATATTTCATTTCTGGGTTCTAGTGGGTTAATTTTAGTTTTTGGAGTATAGGCAAATTTAGCTTCCATTTTGCGTGTTGTAATTGTAGAAACTAACATGCCTAATAAAAATACTATAGTTAATGATGCCAGGAATAGCACCCAGTTTTTCCATGGTTTTCTTTTATTACTCATCGTTTTCAGGGTTTTTGTTTTCAGAATCGTTTAATTGTTTTTCTAGCCATTCCGGGATTGTTTCTTGGTGCTCTTCAGGGATTTTTCCGTAGTATTTAGTAGCGGATAAACTATGGATGCTTCCATGAGGAACTTCTTTGTGACATTCCCAGCATTTTCTCGTTGTTCTATCTTCATAATGGTTTTTAACCATTCCACTTAACCGAGCATCGGTGACTTGATCTTGATGGCATCGAATACAATTGTTTTGTACTACGACATTTCCGGCTTCTTTCATTTTTATAACCTCTGGCTCTCCTCGGGAAGTAAATACAGAAGCATGATATAAACCATCTTTGGCTTTAAACATGTATTTTTTTATCGCATTATCGTGAGGAACATGACAGTCATTACAATTTGCCCATTCTCTGTGAGAACTTTTTTCCCATGTGGTGTATTGAGGAGTCATTACATGACAATTAGCGCATGTTTTCGGGTCGTCAGATAAATATGAAACAGCTTTTGACTCTATCAGAGTATAAATAGTAAGACCTGTTAGTGCTCCGGATAATATAATCACAGGGATTCTCCAAGGTTTCGGGGGGATAAAAAACTGGAATATTTTTTTCATAATTATAATATTAAGATAAAAAGGTCTTTTAATATTTTGAAAGAGTAAAAATCAGATTTATTTTGAGGGATAAATATGACATTTGTCACAATATATTTGTTTAGATTTAATCTAAATAGGTATAGCTTTTTGCAAGAGTAAGAGGTTGTAAACATGATTTTTATCATGTTTTTAAGGAAAAACAGCCGCTATATTTGTGTGTATATAACGAGTATAATGATATCTGTAGAAGAAGCCATACAAAAAGTAGTTAAGACGGTTCAAACTACCACTACATCACAAACTATAAGAGTAAGAGAAGCGGTAGGAGAAATATTGTCAAAAGATGTGATTGCACCAATTAACATGCCTCCTTTTAGGCAGTCTGCAATGGATGGTTATGCATTAAATCTCTATGACAATACTACGTATGAGGTACGGGATGAAGTAAAGGCAGGAGATCAGCACCATCCGGTTTTAGAAAAAGGCGAAGCAGTGCGAATTTTTACCGGTGCAGCTGTTCCTGATACGGCAAATACAGTGATTATGCAAGAACGGGTAGTAATGAATGAGAACACTATTGCTGTAGAAGGACTCGTAAACTTTGGAGATAATATTCGCTTAGAAGGAGAGCAGATTAAGAAAGGAGAAATTGCCTTAAAAAAAGATACAATAATCACTGTTGCAGGTATAGGGTATCTGTTAAGTTTAGGAATACAAGAAATTCAGGTGTATAAAAAACCGTCTATAGGTGTTGTTGTTACAGGTAATGAATTGATAGAACCGGGGAAACCATTATCTACAGGGAAGGTTTATGATAGTAATGGAGGGATGTTAGCCACTGCGTTACAATCACTAGAATATAAAGAAATATCGGAGTATTCTGTAAAAGATCAATATGAAACCACAAAAGAAGTTTTATTAACAGCTCTAAAAGAAAATGATGTAATTGTTTTATCGGGGGGGATTTCTGTAGGAACCTATGATTATGTTGGGAAAGCATTAAAAGAGTTAGGAGTGGAGGAGATCTTTTATAAGGTAAAGCAAAAACCAGGGAAACCATTGTTTTTTGGAAGAAAGAAAAACAAAATTGTTTTTGCATTGCCAGGAAATCCCGCAGCAGCGTTAAGTTGTTTTTATTTATATGTATATCCAGCATTAGAAAAATTAAGAGGGAATAAAAATTTTAGTCTAGACAAAAAAGAAGTAACATCTATATCTTCTTTTGAGAAGAAAGGTAACAGAGCTCAGTTTTTAAAAGCCATTTTGGAAGAAAATACTGTGACGATTCTAGAAGGACAGAGTTCGGCTATGTTACAAACATTTGCTGTAGCAAATGCATTGGTCTATATCCCTGAGGAGCGATCGAGAATTATGAAAAATGATACTGTAGAAGTAATATGTTTACCGATATGAAGAATGTAAAAATAAAAAGTAGGATTTGGATAGAAGTGGATAATAATGTGCTTATAGGAGAAGGAAGAGTTCGGCTACTAAAAGCAATAGAAAATACAGGCTCATTGTCTAAGGCAGCAAAGAAATTAAATATGTCTTATAAAAAGGCATGGGACCTTATCTATTCAATGAATAATGCTACCTCTTGTCCGGTTATCACGACGACTATAGGTGGTAAAAATGGAGGAGGAGCAGTATTAACAGAACATGGAAAAACATTAATTGATTTTTTTGAAGAGCTCAACAAAGGATGTTGGGAATACCTAGATCGTCAAAAAGGAGAAATACGGATACGATGATTTTCGAAACAGAAAGTGTTTTGCTTTTTATGATTATTCTTCCATTAGTGTCTTTTTTGTATGCTAGTGTAGGACATGGAGGAGCAAGTGGATATTTGGCATTAATGGCGTTTTTTTCTTTTAGCCCTGAGATGATGAAATCAACGGCGTTATTACTGAATCTATTTGTAGCAGCGATTGCATTTTTTCATTATTACAGAGAAGGTTTTTTTAGGATGAAACTATTTCTGCCATTTGCAATAGCTTCTATCCCGATGGCTTTTATTGGAGGGACTATAGAGATAGAAGCTGCCGTTTATAAAAAAATACTAGGAGTACTGCTGATTTTTGCTATTCTGAAAATGCTTAATGTTTTTGGGAAAGGAACCGCCACTATCAAGGACGTTAAATTATGGCAGGGAATTGTAGTAGGAGGGGGCATTGGTTTGCTCTCTGGTTTAATTGGTATTGGAGGAGGAATTATTTTGAGCCCAGTTATTCTATTATTGCATTGGGGTAAAATGAAGGAAGCTGCAGCAGTTTCAGCTCTTTTTATTTGGGTGAATTCCGCTGCGGGACTTATTGGACAATTTAGTAAGGGAATAACTTTGAATAATATCTCATTTATTTGGGTGCTTTTCGCATTAGCAGGAGGTTTCTTAGGGGGGTATTTTGGAAGTAAGAGATTTAGTAATGCAGGGTTGAGGTATGTATTAGCCTTAGTATTAGTATTGGCTTCAGTAAAGTTATTTATAATCTAAAAAATGAAAGAGTCTTCCAAGGACGTTACCGGAATTATCCTGGCAGGGGGCAAAAGTAGTCGGATGGGAACAGATAAAGGTTTTATAAAGTATCGTTCAAAATACTTTATAACACATATTATAGAAGCTATGGAGCCAATAGTTCGTGATATTATTATTGTTAGTGATTGCGCTGATTATGATATTTTTAATAAACAAAGAGTTGAAGATGAAATAAAAAATGCAGGTCCTTTGGCAGGAGTGTATACAGGTTTAAAACATACCAGAACAGCCTATAATCTAATAGTAAGTTGTGATGTTCCTTTGATCAAGACAGCTGTACTGACAAAATTATTAGAACAAAGAACTGAAGAAACACAAGTAATACAGTTACAAGGAGAAAATAAAACAATGCCCCTATTGGCCTTGTATAAAAAGGAATGTGAACAGAAGTGCTTAGAGTTGTTAGAACGGGGAGAGAGACGGATGAAAGTAGCAATAGCTGAGTTTAAAACAAAAACAATAGAAATAGAAAAAGAAGAGTGGTTACGTTCTATGATAAATGTAAATACTCCGGAAGATCTAAAGAATATAAGCCATGGAATTGACGATTAAATATTTTGGAATGTTAGCAGAAGTTACTAAATGTGGAGAAGAAAAATTAGACTGTACAGCCAAAACAATAGAAGAACTTCTAGATTTTCTTTTTGTAAAATACCCAGACCTAAAAGGAAAAGAGTTTAAAGTGGCCCAGGGACAGGAGTTTGTTTCTCTTGAGGCGCCGTTAGCAGAAACAGAGCTTGTATTGTTGCCGCCATTCTCAGGAGGATAATAAATGAATTTTAAACAAAACACATAGACATGAATAAAAAAAACCTCAAAAACATTTTTGTAGAAGGGGCTATTTCTACAAAATTTATTGGAGAATCAATAGCAAAGCATCAAACAAAAACGACTATTGGAGCACATGATATTTTTTTAGGACAGGTTAGAGCGGATATTATTGATGGAAAAAAAGTAACCGCAATAGAATATACTGCCTATGAAGAAATGGCAAACCTAAAGGCTCATGAAATAAGAGAAGAAACTTTTGATAAGTTTGACCTGACCTGTATGCATGTGTATCACAGTAAAGGGATAGTGAAATCAGGGGAGATTTGTTTGTTTGTGTTTGTCTCTTCTCCAAAGAGAAAGGAAGCATTTAGAGCAATAGAATACCTAGTAAATGAAATAAAGGCAAATATTCCTGTTTTTGGAAAAGAAATATTCGATGATGCTTCGCATCAATGGAAAGTGAATACATAATATGGTAGATATCACACATAAACAGACAACACTTAGAACTGCTGTAGCTCAGGCAACGGTAAAAGTGAGTAAACCCGAAACAATCACAGCAATCAGGAAGAATACTGTCCCTAAAGGAGATGTATTATCGATGAGTAAAGCTGCAGGTTTATTAGGAGTGAAGCAAACACCTAATTTATTACCAGATTGCCATCCGATACCGATTGAATATACCAGTGTTGAATATGAGATTAACGAATTGGAAATAGAGATACTGTTTACGGTAAAGACAATTTATAAAACAGGAGTAGAGGTAGAAGCAATGCATGGGGCTAGCGTAGTAGCACTAAATATGTACGATATGCTAAAACCAATTGATAAAGGAATCGAAATTAAGGAGATCAAGCTCTTAGAGAAAAAAGGAGGGAAATCAGATTTTAAAGATCGTTTTAGAAAAGATCTTACCGCTACAGTAATCGTATGCTCAGATACTATCTCGGCTGGACAAAAAGAAGATAAAGCCGGGAAAGCTATTATCACTGTATTAGAAGAAAACGAGGTGTCAATATCGAAGTATATTGTTATACCAGATGAAATAGAAGAGATAGCGCTTTGTGCAAAAAAATATGCAGAACAAAATATTGATTTAATTATATATACGGGAGGAACGGGGCTATCTAAAAGAGATGTTACCCCAGAAGCACTTTTACCGTTATTGGATAGAAGAATTCCGGGGATTGAAGAAACAATTAGACGGTATGGTCAGGAGCGGACCCCTTATGCTATGTTATCCAGAAGTGTAGCCGGGACCTTAAAAAACAGCTTGGTTTTAGGGCTCCCTGGATCCACTAATGGAGCAAAAGAATCAATGGAAGCTGTTTTCCCAGCAATACTTCATCTTTTTAGAATTTTTAAAGGAGCAAGACACGATTGATGAAAGAAATAAAAAATATATTAACCGATACTCATCAACGAAAACATTCGTATCTGAGAATTTCATTGACAGAACGTTGTAATCTTCGATGTACTTATTGTATGCCCTCTGAAGGAGTTCATTTATCCCCAAAATCTTGTCTGATGACAGCTGATGAGGTCTATGAAATAGCAAAAGTTTTTGTGAAAAATGGAGTTACAAAAATTAGATTAACAGGAGGGGAACCACTTATCCGAAAAGATATTCATCAGATACTAGAAAAATTAGCTTCTTTACCTATTAATCTTGCGATTACAACAAATGCTGTTGTCGTTGATAGGTTTATTCCTGTTTTTAAAAGAGTGGGAATTAGAGACGTTAATGTTAGTTTAGATTCTCTGAATGAGAGAAAGTTTAAAGATATTACAAGAAGAAATTATTTTGATAGAGTATATACTAATATTTTTAAATTATTGAACGCTAATTTTCATGTAAAGATCAATATTGTATTGATAAAAGGCTTTAATGAAGATGAAATTATCAATTTTATTCGATTAACTAAAGATTTGGATGTAACGATTCGTTTTATAGAGTTTATGCCTTTTGATGGAAATAGATGGAATATTGATAAAATGGTTTCTTACCAAACGATAATGAAGACTGTAAAAAACTATTTTTCCGAAAGATTGATTGTCAAAGAAAAAGATGCTCCAAATGACACTGCTGTTCACTACAAAATAGGAGGTTATACAGGGAGATTCGCAATTATTAGTTCTGTGACAAACCCATTTTGTGATTCATGTAATAGGATAAGAATTACGGCTAATGGATACTTGAAAAATTGTTTGTTTTCGGCAACGGAATCAGACTTGTTAAGCCCTTTACGAGAGGGGAAATCGATAGAGTCAATAATTCAAAAAAGCTTTTTGCTTAAAGAAAAAACAAGAGGAGGGATGAATACCTTAGAGGAATTAAAGAATCCAGTACTACATACGAGAAACCGAAGTATGACAATTATAGGGGGGTAGTTTTCTACTTAGTTGTTAAACCCTTTTAAAGAAATAACAGTACCGTTTTCCTTAATCTCTTCCACAAGACTGGCAATGGTTTTATCTCTAAAATCATTTAAAATTAATTTTTTAAAAGGAGATACAAATCGATGTGCAGGACAGGGGTTTTCATCATCACAGGAAGATAACCCTAAAAAGCATTGATCAAACTTATCTGTTCCGTCGATTGTTTTTATAATATCCCAAACCGACTTTTCTTTATTTTTTTTATCTAAGAAAAAACCTCCCTTAGGTCCTTTACTAGAAGAGACAAGCTTATTGGTTACTAATTGTTGAAGGAGTTTAGCAAGAAAAGGTTGAGGAGTCTCGATTTCTTCAGCAACTTTTTTTACGCCAATTTTATGAGTTTCATCACTGTGTATCGCTAGATATAGGATAGAACGTATTGCATATTTGCATGCATTAGATAACATAATCAGTTTGGTTTTGCTTTCAAAAATAATAAAAGATATTTTTATCTTTATTATGAGCAATGCTTTTCATGAAATAAACAACAGGTTTTACTCAATAACAGAGGTATAAATGTTTCAGAATTTGTTTCAAAGAGATTCTTCCAAAAATGATCTTTATTGAAGAATGTATGAAAGGTTTACAAAAAAGTTCCTTCCCTGTCTAGGGATATTATTCCAGTCAGCATAGGTAGAATATGTCGTGTCCAGGATATTTTCAATACCATATTTAAGCACGGTTTTATGTTCTTTGATATAAAACTGATTTCCCATTGTTAGGTTCAGGATGGCAAATGATGGGGTCTTGTCCTCTCCGTAAGTGGGGCTATAGGATGTCTGCTCCATATTTCCTTTGAGCTGTATAGCGGAGTTAAATGTAGGGAGTTTATAAGAAACCTGGATCTGGTATGAAAGAGGACTGATCAGTGGCAGGTTAGCACCATTACTTCCCTGACCGTAATTAAATCCGATAGCTGTATATAGTGAAATTTGATCTGAAAGCGTATAGGTACTATTTAAGGTAGACTTAAAGATAGAGGCATACGCTAGAGAGTTGTATACCCGAACTCCATTTGCTCCAATGGTCATCGGACTTATAGCGGGATTGATCTCTCCGATAATATAATCCATAAGATGAAAATAAGCAGCTTCTGCGCTGATTTTTAGCTTCTTTTTCTCGAAATTAGCTTTGACTGAGAAGTCTACCGATTTTTCTTTTTTTAGCGCTGGGTTTCCTATATAATCATAACCATCAAAGCTATTGAACAGAAAGAAACCATAGCCTTCGCTCACAGAAGGAGCTCTTTCTCCATATCCGATCCCAAAAGAAAGATCTGCAGTAGCTGTTTTTTTATGATAATTAGCAGAAAAACTATTGAGAATCCGTTGTTTGGAGTCTGATATGAAAGGATAAAAGATTCGAAGACTTTCTAAGCCGGTTTGATTTTTAATAGTGTTCTTATGATATCCGATACGAGTAGTAAGGTGTAGTTTATCCGTATCAGTAAGTTCGATTTTGTCTTTTGCAAAAAAACCAGTATTAAAAGTTCTTACATCTGGCCAGGTATACATAAACATATGCTGCTCATCAGGAGTATTGGGGTACATTGTCATTTCTGCCAGTGATCGGTTATAATGAGCGGTAAGGTTAAATTGAAGGCTGTGTTGTTCTTTCTTCAATACCATTTTGGAATACCCTCCATAGGTATCACTCCACCCAGGCATGTCCATACGTATTGGAACATCAGGTCGCTTTGTATCATCCATGATGTGAGTTACCGAATTGTAATAGAGTTTTGTTTCCCAATCTTTGATCATAGTATCATCGTTTTGGTATTTATATGCGAGAGAAGCAATAGATGCTTTGGCTAGAGAGACATCCATAGGCAATGCCGGATAGCCTACATCAGATGCTCGGTCATAAATATAGGTGGCTTCTATGCTTTGATATTCCGATATTTTATAAGCAGTTAATACAGAGATATTGTACTTTTCGAATTGAGAGAATAAAACTTCGTTGTTATTACCCGCATAGTAGTTATCAGACTTTCTATAGATGATATCCCCACTTACGAAAAAATTATTTCCGGAATAAGAGAGAGCCGTTCCGGTAGTTTTGTAGTGACTGTTTGTTTCATATCCAAGATCAAAACTGCTCTTGAACCCTGTGTTTTTATAGGTTGCTTCTGGAAGTGTTAAGTCAATTCCTCCTCCAATTGTATTGGTGTTTTCTGCTCCTTCCTGACCAGAATAAACCGTCACTTTTTCCAGATTAGAAACATCTACATATGAGGTAACCGGATCCATTTTGTCGGTACAGGCTCCATAAATTTGCATTCCATCAATAGTAATCGATAATCGATCTGTGGTCATGTTATTTAGCGAAGGCTCCCAGGCATAATTTCCTCGCTTAATCATATTTATGTGCAGGGAGTTCTCTAAATATTGATCAATCCCTGATACAATTTTTTCTTGCTGATAGTTACTGAGTTTTCTCCTGCTAATAATGGTGATTTCATCTAATTGAGTGATTGGAATTTCTTTTTTTTCTGGAAGTTCAGATTGTGATTGAATCCCCCAAATACTACTAAAAAAGATTCCGAGGATGCAGTTATGTATTTTTTTCATGTTTTAAAACATATTGAATAAGAAGACATAGCACTCTATACGACCTTATTATAGAAATGAGGTAGTGCTGCTATTCTTTTGGAGTTGAGGATTTTAGATAAAAAATGCCCTCTTTATTTTTGTGAAATAGGAGTAATAGCCCCAGGTTTTATTCCGGGGCATTTATAAGTCATCAGAGCTGATTTTAGATCAAAACTCTATTTCCAGATATAAACTGCTTTGTAAGTGATCAGTCGTTATATCCTCTCCTTTAAGAAGCATTCCCTGATCATTTATAAGTTTTAGGTTCAGTACCCAATACCCAGACATAGTTAATGATAACCTTCCATGATACATAGTATCAATATCACTGTAGATGAGATCTTCATTATTGGGAGAGCTGTGATTTCCCATAGAAGGCATTCTGGGGTCCAGAGCTATGGAATAATTTTTTACTACGGGAAATGAAAAAGCATCTTCCATAGTGTAGATACCTATTTTTACATCATTAACTGCAATTTTGGGAACTGATGGGGCTATCAAAGCAATAATGTATTTGGTATCATCACTACCTGTAATAGTAGTTACATTTTGTCTGTTACTTTGTCCAACCAGTAGGGGGGCTTTTGCCTCATAGGAATTATCATTAATCGTATAAGAAATGTTCAGTGTCCATCCGCTCATGTCCATATGAGTCATTTGATAAATAATATACCCGTTATAAAGGGTGTTTTTTCCTGGAACCTTGGAAATGGTAGATTTTGGACAAGAGTGTTTCATCGTTGGCATCGTCATAACCGGATTCCATGTTAGTGAAGCATTTTCTATATAGGTATTGTCCGAGTTATTTTTAATGCGCAAGCTAATATCATTATAGCCGGTACTAAAATGACCTGTATCGGTATACAGTTCTATTGTATGGGTATCGTTGGTAATTTCCTGAACTTTTTTCAAAGATTCAATTTCATCTATTATAGTTATATCTGTGTCATCGTCAGAACAGGATATGTGGATCAAAAAGAAGAATATAGGGAATAAATAGTGTGTAAATTTCATGTTTTTATGTTTTTAATAGTGTAGCATCTGATACGAGTTGTAAAAAAATAATGTACAGCTTATCATCCTCAATCAATGATGAAAAAATAGGATGACCAGAATCCGCTACAGGCTTATAATTCTTATGAGATGATTGTATAAAAGATCACCACATAAGGAGAATGTGTATGATTACACTAGAAATAGTGTATGAAAAATGCTTACACAGTAATAGGTGGGGGTACTTCTATTTCGTAAAATTGCTTAATAGGTTTTTCTAATGTCTGACAGCTGATTAGAGCTGATGTTTTAATCGAAATTGTATTGAGAAAATACATTGGAGCAGGAGGAAGATATCGCAAAGAAACTACATAGTTTTCTTCCTGACCCATCGGAATACCAGAAGGTGTTTTCTTACTGTTTGCTCTTAGCATTTTTCTCAATTGACATTTTCCGTTACATCCTTTGGGAGCTTCTTTTTGTACACATAGTGTTGCCGCAATTACCTTTTGATTAATCATAAAATCAGTAAGTATGATTACTGTATTTATGTTATAAGTTAATACGATAAAACCTAATAATAGGGCTATTATTCTATGTAGACAAAAGGGGTTCACAAAGACAAAATTATTAAAAAAAGAAGCACTGTATATGATAAAAATCAGTACTAGCCTAAGCTTAGAAATCTTTTCTTTTTGATTTAAAAATAATTCGAGAAACGGGAAGCACCACCCAAAGAAATAAGACCACAGATGAAATGATAAACCCAAGGCTGGTACCGAAGAATTTTTTAAACACAGCCCCTGTATATCCTAGAAGAGCAGAGATATCCAGTTTTAATAAAATAAGTGTTCTCGATAAGTCAATAGGATTTAGAATGGTCCCGAATAGCGATAGCTTATCTAAAGGGTAATCTTCAAACAAAATTAATGACATTAAAAAGATACCGTCATAAATGATAGCCATAAATAGCCACAAAAGAATGGCGTATCCAAACCCCTTTATTTTGTTGTTATTGGATAACGCGATATTAAAAGCTAGTGCTGTAAAAATAAAGGTGAGAAAACTTCCTGTAATAAGAAGGAGAGAAAAATCCCAAATGGCATCTGAAAAAAATAATCCGTAGGCGGCAAAGGGAATTCCAATTCCTATAATCAGACTCATGGACAAAGAGAGTGAAACTCCGAGATACTGCCCGAGAAAAATGGCTTCACGTCGTAGCGGTTGAGCCAGTAATAACCCAACAAATTCTTTGGAATTGTAGTAATACATAACTCCAAAAACGGTTCCGATAAGCGGGACAATAAGGATGATCACATTCATTAATGTTATAACTGCTTTAGACAGGTCATTGTTAAGGAATAACAGGACGGAAGCAAGGAGCAGGTAGAATAGAAAATAAACATAGCTCCAGCGGCTACGCATTAAATCGTAAAAACTATATTTTAATATTTTAAGCATGATGTAATTCTAATATGGATGCGATTGCATGTTCAAAATCTGTTTTTTGTGTTTTTTGTTTTAGAGTAGGGATGGAGCCTTTAAAATAGATCTGTCCTTCTAGTATAAAGACAATTTCATCAGCGATTTCTTCTACGAAACTCATAATATGAGAAGTGACTAAGATGGTCTTGTTTTTCTCTTTTTCATCTTCGATCAATGCTTTTAAACGTATCAAGGAGATTGGATCTAATCCTGTTGTAGGTTCATCTAGTATAACAATTGGGCTATCAAACATAAAAGTGAGAACAATGTTTACTTTTTGTTTTGTTCCCCCGGAGAGCTCTCCTAATTTTTTATCCAGAAACGGAGTCAGCTTAAAAAGAGAAATTAATTCCTCATCCAGTTGGGTAGCTCCCCGGAGATCCTTAATCATTGTAATGAGCTCTTTGACTTTTAGATTACTGGGGAAATTGGCAATTTGCGGCAAATAGTCAATTTGCTTTCTGTAATTCCAATTATTCTGTATAGGTTGTCCCATAACCATTATATCACCTGATGAGGGAGTAATCATACCTAATACACTCTTAATTAAAGTTGTTTTTCCCGAACCATTGGGCCCTAGGATGGCAAATACCCCTCCTTTATTAATAGTCAGGTTAATGCCAGTCAATACCTTATTTTTCTGATAACTTTTATGTAAATTCTTTATTGCAATCATAATACTTTCTTCATTAAGGGGTGTTGATCGATAAGCTTATCAGGAGTAAAGACAGGAGAGACTTTCTCAGAGAAATCGATGATATCGATAAAGAGACTACGTAATAGTATGATGGTTTCTGGAGTCCTGTTAACGATGTATGAAAATAATTTTACAGGTCTGTATCCGACATCCCCAATATTATTTTTATCTAAATCATACCCAGTATAATTACTCCAGTAATTCTTATCGAATAGATTATCGTTTAATTTACTGTTGTATGAAATATCGAAAGAGTTATATAAAAAATTGTTATGAGTAAACGTATTGGTATAACATGCTCCCCGAACTTTAATAGCCCATCCATTGGTGATAAAATTATTTTTCGTGTAGCGTATTCTGTTGGATCCTTCTATATTAATTCCAATGGTGTTTTCTTCGAATGTATTTCCGATGATCTCAGCATCATTTATTTCCTTGAGGAGCATTCCGTAGGATGCCGTACCCCAGTTTTTCCGGAAGAAGTTATTTGTCATCTTAATACGTCTGGAGAACATGACCGCTACACCTGCACCATTTAACTCAAAAATGTTTTGATCGTAACTATCGTCATTAGAAAACATAAAGTGAAGACCATAACGGATATTTTTTGTGCTGGTATTGTTTTTTATGGTGCAGTAATTAGAAAATTCCAGGTAGATACCATCTCTTACCTGCTGTATAAAGTTATGTGCTATTTCTATGTGATGACTATACCAGAGTTGAATCCCGTTTCCCGAATTGTGTTCTTCGACAGCATTTCCGATAATTTTATTGTGGTAAATTTTTCCATGATTAGATTTTTCTATATAAATACCGAAAAAGAGGCGTTCCAAAACTATATTCCGAATTGTGAAATGGTTGCTTTTTCGCACTCGTATAGCTGCAAAGTCTTCTGTATAGCTAATACCTACATTAATAATAAACAAGCCGTCAACGGTCACATGATCAGACGTAATAGTGATAATTTCTCCTTGTTGCTCTCCATCAATGACAGGGTATTGTTTACCGATAAGACTAAGGGGCTTATCGATTACAATATCAAATTCTTTATAGGTTCCCTTTTGGATATAAATAGTGTCATAAGCATGGGCTGATGCAATAGTTTCTTTGATAGAAGTATGAGTACAACTATGACATACAGAGAATGTTTCTGCGTATGTGTTTTTAGCGCTTCCTATTAAAAATAAAAACAATAAAAGGCATAAATAGCGAAATGAATGATGGTATGTATGTATTCTTATAGTCATTTGTATTAGGAACAATAGAATTAGGGGTTAAAAATCCCACCACTTCTCAGGCTAAAACCAACCAGTACGAATAATACAGAAGTAATAGTAACTGCGATAATGTGATAGGCTAAGGGTTTTAATTTTTGTTTAGGGATAAGGACGAACCTGGCGTGTAATGCGAGGCATATGGTACATAAAAGAAGCCCAAGTTTTATAAGAATGTGTTTTATAAAGTGATTTTCAAAATCGAAAGTGAATAAATCAGGAGCATATATGGTTGTCATATATATTCCTGTGATGACAAGTATAAATAAGGAAGGGATTCCAATACGTTCGTACCTGGTTTCAAAACTCTCTATGATTTTGAAATCATTATTGCGTAGTGCTTTAGGAAGAAATGTCAAAGCTAATATAAGGTGACCTCCTGTCCATATGGTAGCACTGATGATATGAATAAATATTACAATTTTTAGCATTATTGGGTGTTGTTTTTAAGAGTTGACAGGAGCTTGTTCCAGGAGTATATATTTCCTCCTTTTTTTGCCTGAACAGAGTCTGCGTCTTTTGGGTTTTCAAAGGCTGATAAGTAGGCTCCCATCGGACTGGGGATTTGCTCGGTGATTAAAAAAGTTGCTTTTGTGGCATCTATTAATAATTCTGGTTTGGTATAATCTACAGTGAGGTAAGAGCCGATAGAGGAGGTGTCTACTGTTTTTATATGGTTGATCATACATTCGGTAGCATCAAACTTAAATACTTTTCCTTTTCTGGTTACAATTTCTGCTGCATGTCTTTTATCTACAATAGTCATTGTACAGGAATAACACATGTCTGTTCCGTAATGAATAGGCTTGGGACCTGTATTACATGAAGTCAACAGTATAGAAATAAAAGAAATGAATAATACTTTTTTCATGATGCTGAATTTATTTTAGGAGGGGAGAGTGTTTTTTTGATTTTTTTTGCTGGTTATGTATGCGAATAGACAGAGGAGTATTCCTGCTCCTAAGAAAAAAGCTCCCAGTTGCGGATATGAATGCACTCTGAAATTTAGGATATCCTCAGATCCTAGTAGCGGAGGCTGAAACCCCATCACACTTCCGTCTGGATTTGTGAATTTCAGGATTGCTTTTGGGTCCAGGTTATGACCGTATTCATATTCCCATAGATAAAAGTCATAGATGCCCGCACATGCTAATACACTCATTATTATAAACCATCCTAAATACCACTTGTAGTTTTTGAAAAAACCGATGAGTACCCCGGTAAGTGCCATAAAAATGATTACTATAGGGAATATTTTGAATTCAGGAATCGTTTCCGGAATTTCCTGCATTCCTACATAGTGATTCATCAAATTTATATTTTTGATATCATGGGGGTGGGTGTCGGCAAATTTATAGATGTAGATATCCATTTCCAGAGGGGTAGGGTATTGAGGCGCTTCCAGTGTAATGTTCCATAAAGGAAATAGAAACAAGGTTAGAATTATAACAGCACCAGATACCATCATTATTTTTGGCTTCGTCATAAGAATAATATTTAAAAAAAATGAAGCAGTCGTTTCGTATGATTACCAAGGGTCGTCCTTATCAGATTATTGAAGATATGGAAGTTCTTTTGATAGGCTGATAAGCATTGGTATATCATGACTGCTTCATTATGAGTGAATATGGTATTTACGTTATAGAGGTACCTTGTTTAAGGCTTATTCATCCCCTAATGACCAGCTTAATTCAATGTCGGAATCCTTTGGAGAAACACGAACATATCCTTGCATCTCCTGATGTAGTGCCGAACAAAAATCAGTGCAATAGAACGGCCAGACACCTACTTGCTTTGGCTCCCATACAAAAGACTCTGTCTGTCCGGGCATGATCAATAACTCGGATGTATTTGCTCCAATCATACTAATTCCGTGAGGGACGTCATAATCTTGTTCGAGATTGGTTACATGGAAATAAACTTTATCTCCAACTTTAATACCTTCGATATTATCCGGAGAAAAATGACTCCTGATCATGGTCATATAAATGTGAACCTCATTGCCATTTCGTACTACTTTTACATCTTCAGCAGACTTGGCAACATACGGGTGTTTGTTTTCTTCGAGTTTAAATATCTTTTTAGACTTTGATTTTATCAGATCTGCCGGACATCCGGCAGCATAATGAGGTTCCCCTACTGTTGGAAAATCCAGAAGTAACTCCATTTTTTCTCCTGTGATGTCATACAATTGTGCAGATTGTGTTACTTCGGGACCAGTAGGAAGGTAGCGGTCTTTTGTGATTTTATTCATTGCCAATACGTATTTTCCAAATGGCTTTCTGGAGTTACCTCCTGGAATCATTAAGTGTCCTACAGAATAGTATGTAGGTTTTCTGTCAATAACTTCCCAGGTACCTACTTTCCATTTTACTACTTCAGAAGAGATAAAGAAAGTGGTATATCCATGACCTTTATCATCAAACTCTGTATGTAATGGACCAAGTCCTGCTTGTTTTACACTTCCTGCATTCACAGTTTCAAAATCAAGGATCGGAATACCATAGGCTTCTCCTGTGAATTTTTTCTCTTCAATGGCTTTCATCATTTTAGAAAAAGAATGTACGGTTACATCAGCAGATAGCTTCCCACTTCCTACAATGTACTCTCCCGTAGGGTCTACATCACATCCATGCGGTGATTTAGGTGTAGGTAAGAAATATACTAAACCAGGACATTCTGCGGGATCCAGAACACGAACTTCTTTTCCCCACTTAGTGGTTGCAGTATGTGTTTCTTCGTCATAAATATTATGTGCATATCTAGTTGGCATTGTCTTGAATTTTCCGGCCTTGATATATTCTTCTGCCTTCTTCCAGTTTACTGCTGCAATAAAATCCTTATCATTTTGTGAAGCATTTACTTCTAGTAATGTACTTGCTTCTTCGGTATTATAGGTCGTGTAGAAAAACCATCCATGAGATTTTCCTCTTCCCGGGTGCGCTTTGTCATAATCGAATCCCGGCATTAGAATTTGAAAAGACAGATCCATATGTCCTTCTTCGGGATCTACTTTTAAAAAAGATAAGGCGCCTTTAAAATTACCTTTGTATTCTTTGATCGAAATATCTCTTTGAGGTACCGGAACCCCAAAACGAGTTCCTGCAATTACATATTCCGTGTTTTCAGTTACATAAGAAGAACTGTGGTTTCCTGCAGAGTTAGGAACTTCTATGATCTCAGTAGTTTCGAAAGTAGTAAGATCTATTTTGGCAATTCTAGGTGTATTATTCTCGTTGATAAATACCCAACGACCATCTAGTTCTCCATTTGTTTGCGAGATATCCGGGTGATGTGCATCTCCCCAAGGGATATGCCCAAAAGAAGTATTCAGCATCGGTTTTGTCTCTTCACTATACCCCCAGGCTTTTTCTGCGTCCTGAGAGAAGACAGGGATTATTTTGAACAGTCGACCGGAAGGAAGACCATATACGGCTAACTGACCACTGAATCCTCCAGAAACGAAGGCGTAAAAATCGTCGTGCTCTCCAGGAGGGACATATACTTTTTCTGCTGCGGATGCGTTTAAAGCTCCTTGCTGCTTAGATTTTGTTTTTGGGGTGCAGTTTATAATAGTTACTGCGATACTTATTATAAACAGATAAATGAATGTCTTTTTCATGTTTTATTTATTTAGAAGGGAGAATTACTTTATCAACTACGTGTACAATTCCATTACCGGCAGGAACGCTACCAATAATTTTAGCGCCACCTACATATACTTCTCCATTTTTTACTTCTACCGGGATGTTTTCATTACTGGCTTGCCCTAGCTTTTTGAATTTTTTTATAAACTCTTTATCATAGGTTGCCGGAGTAACATGGTGCTTTAATATGTATGCGAGCTGATCTATATTTTCCGGCTTTAACAAATTGTCTACGGTTCCTTCCGGGAGTGCATTAAATGCTTCGTTTGTAGGAGCAAATACTGTCAGAGGACCAGCATTGACAAGTGAGTTTTCTAATTGTGCAGCTTGTACGGCAGCGACTAAAGTGGTGTGATCTTTAGAACCGATAGCTATGTGTAATACAGACGGTTTTGCTTCGTCATCTTTGATAAAAGCCTGCCCTTGCCTTTGTTGTGCCTCTTGCTGTTGGGACTTAGAGGGAGATGATACCTTGTCAACAGCTTCATTTTTACAACTTATAGTTGCAAAACACAATAAGAAGAGCGAGTATCGTATCGACTTTTTATACATGTTTGTGTTCATTAAACGTAATTGATTTTGGGGTTATTGATATTCTATAATGTTCTTAAGTATTCTAAAATTGTTCTGGATTCTTCTTTGCTCAAGCTTTGATTTGCCATTGGAGAACCGTTAAACTCAATAAAGAGTTCTTTGGCTAATGGATCTTTCTGAACCATTTCTTCGGGATTTAACATCATATTCATCACCCATTCAGGAGTTCTTCTTTTTAGAATACCTGCTACCGGAGGACCAATGAATTTTTTGCTGACTTTATGACAAGCCATACATTTTGTCTTGAAAAGAGCTTGTCCGTTAGTAACCATTGAACTATCGGTGTTTTCAGGCAATTCTATAGAAGATATGGGACCAATACCTTTGTTTGTTAAGTCAACCTTTTTGGATGCAAGAATAACGGGAGAGGTTGTTTCTTTTTCTTCTACCTTATTCGTTGAGGTATGTTTTTTTCCAATTGTAAATTTTTCTTCTTTTTTTTCTTGTTTTTCACTGCAACTCATACACAGTAAAACAGAGAATAAAAGGAAGAATGTTCCTAGTCTCTTCATAGTAGTGTTTTTTAGAATTTAATACCCGATGTCTGAACTTTAAGACAACCTTACTTTGTTTTGAGATAGACAAAAGTAATTGACAAATAATAGTTTAAATATGATTTAAATCATATATTAAGATAAAAACATCTTTTATTCTTTTAACTAAAAAAATTTCATGATAAACTCTTTATTTTTATAGATGAATTACAAGAGAGAAGATCGGTTTAAATGCCTGAGATTAGAAAAAAGAAGGAAGCTGATACCAATCGGCATAAAACAGCTCAGTAAAGTGAGTAGAAAAAAATAGTGACTAAATAGAGGAAGTTGTAGCCAGATAGATATTCCTTTGTAGCATATAAGAAGCTCCGAACCTATGAAACCAATTAAGTATAGGGTCATAGATGTTTTGGGAAGTACTATTAAATAAAAATGATTGAGAAAAAGTAATAAAGCCAGGCTGATGATTCCTAAGAATGTTAGGTGAAGATATCCTATTATAAGGTCTAAATTAGAATGAACAATATTAGAGAAATAAGGAAACGCCGTCAATGTCTGGAGAAAAAACTTAAGACAGAGTAACCCTAAGATAAATCGATACAGACCTCGTTTAAAGGGGGAGAGGTCTTTGCGAAAAATAAAAAAAGAGCTATTACTTATTTTGATGAATACCCCAAGGCCTAATAATTGACTAATAGCTCCTGTGCCGGCTAAAAGGTAGACTAGTGATTTTGGAGTGTTCCACAATACAGATAAGAAAAAAGACAGGAGGATTCCTATCTGAAAGGAGTAATATAGCAAGCGTTTTCTCTTTCTTGGGATGTTTATTTTTTGTTGTTCCAGTATGTAAAAAAAGACCCCTAACAATGAGAGAAAAAACCAGCCATTATATTGAAAATGAAGATAAAAATAAATGGCGTGTTTGTACCAGGGAGAAAAACTGCCTAGTGTATTCATTATGATTCCTAATGCCCAGGGACCAATACTGGATAGAATCATATAGATTAAAGCGCTTCGGATTAGTGCATATGAAAACGAGTTTTTTTGTTCGGGAGTTGTATTTTTTATAAACAACCAGAAAAAGTAATAAGAAGCAACTATAAAAAGAGAAGAAAACACAATAGAAAAGAAAGCATAGCCTGTAAATGGAAAAGTAAACAACATGCCTATAATGGTAATTTGTGTACACCAAAAAAGCCTTTTGTATGTTTTGCCGATGTTTCTTTTGGATAAATATAACTGGTAAATCAGAGAGGTTATTCCTGTGTAGATCCAACCTAATAATGCCACATGTGAATGAGTGTGTACAATATGCTTATAATTTGTAGAAAGGAATATGACATGAGACATTCGTAGTATAATCCCTAAAAAGGCAATGATACAAAAGTATATTATTCCGATAGTAGCATGTTTTTGTATCTGTACCATAGTGGACTTCTTTTATGATATAGCAAACCATATAATCTATAATGAAATAAAAATATGGTTTGCTGTTGTAAATAGAAAAGCTTTTTACAGACAGTTCTGTACTTTTTTTTCTAAAGCTACCGCTTTTGGGTGAACAATATTATTTTCTAAATGAATATGTAAGTGCAAATCTTGTTCAAAATCATCTAACTCAGCATACAACGCCTTAAAAGTGTTGCAGGCTTCTTCTGGAGGGGTGTAATTATTTGTCAATTTAGCAATTGTTTTAAAAATTGTCCCAGCGTTTTCATGTTCATATTCCATCATTTGTACCGGATTTTTTACGGTTCCAAAATGAGGAGAGGCATAGGGAGTTTGTGTTTGGTCAGCTTTGATTAGTTTTTTTATAAAAGGGAAGAGAATTAATTCTTCTTTTTTCATATGAGTTGTTAATTCATTCGCTACTTCTAAGAACAGTTCCTTAATTTTAATAAGTTCGGGGTAATGATGTCCATGAACATTCGCTACTTTCTCAGTGTATGCCAATAAGATACCAATACTCTCCTCTACATAAGTGTGGTGTACATGTATGATATGGTCGATTAAAAAGCCTAACTCCCAATTGTTATAATCAAACTCCTTTTTATTTTTTTGATCAATAGCCATTAATTCATTCCTAACTATATCATAATCGATGTTATGATTAGAACAAGCTTTTTGAATAGTGATTCCTCCTCCACAACAAAAGTCAATTCCATATTTCTTAAAAACGTGTGCTGTTTTTATATTATCAGCGACTACTTCTGCTACTGTTTTTTGTGCCGTAATTATCATAGGATTTCTTATTAAAGTGAAACAAAATTAAACAAGGCTTTAAGAGGATTGTGAAGATACTGGCAGATACCTATAACTTTATATGATCTCAATCATATAGTTTCTTTTTATGATGACAAAAGCACATTAAATACCTGTTATTAATGTGCTTTTTTTATAATGATTTATTGCATTTTAATTGTTACTAGTGAATAAGGTTGGCTTAATAATAAGCATTATCCATCCCCAATTATTGGTGTTTCCATCTGTATTTTCTTTGAGAAGTTCCATTCCATCAGCCGCAAAAAGATGAGAATATCCGGCTTTTATAGCAATGTCTTTTTGCATCTTGTATGAATAGACTAAGTCAATTTCATTACCAAATTGAGTATCACCATTAGAAGGCATATCTGCAGCCGCAGAAAAATTATGTATGGCAACCAGTAAATTTGCTTTGGTTGTAAGGGCTATTTTAGCTTTAGCATAAAGATCGATGAGCCCTACATTATTGATATGATTCCCGACATAGAAATAATCCATCAAACCATTAAACTTATGGTTTGTTCCATAAAATGGATTAAAAGCAGTATTTTCCCTATTTGAAGTGGTTCCATTGTCGTTTCCACTTTGTACTTCGATTCCTAGAATAGGAGTAAAACTGGGAGTGATTTTATAACTGGCTTCTAAACCAAGGAGATATGCACTCAGGTCATTGTCAGCTAGGTCATTACCGAATTGATAATATGCATTACCAATAATACCTAGTTTATTTTTTTTATAGCCAAAATGGGTTCCTGCTGTCTGACTATATCTAGTTTCATTATTATCTGTATTAGTATCATCAATATATTGAAGACCATTATTGAGAAATAATAAACTAGCAGAAAAATTATTCCAATCTTTATGCAACCAGGCATATTGCAAACTTTTATAAGTATTAGGAGTAGTTAGTGTTGTTTCGGTTAACCTCTCAGCATCTTGATTAAAGGCAGCACCTATGTTTAAGGTAAATCTGTTTTTTTGGTAATTTAATACAGCTGCATCATGACTACGTGCTTGTTGCGCCCAATCTACACTTCCGAAAATACGTTGATCATCCAAGGAAATTTCTTGTCGACCAATTTTTGCAGAAAACTCCGGAGTAAACATAATTTTTCCCCAGGCTTCATGAATACTTAAACCGTTTTTGTCAGCAGTGTTTAGCTGAGGGACATCTCCCCAAATTCTGATATCCTGAATGCTTAGAAAAAAGTCCAGCTTTTCAGTTTTATAAGCTGTTTTTAATCGTGTTCGTTGAGAAACAAACGCTGCGGGGTCAACATTATCAGCAAAAAGTGTTTTGAAACCATGCCTGTATTCGAATCTAGGGCGTAATTCGGCATCAATTTTTAATTGAGCGTTCGAAAAATAGGTAAAGAATAAAAAAAACGCCAAAGTGAAACTATTGTGTATTTTCATAACGGATATAATAAGAATTTATGGTTACAAAATTTAAAAGATAAAAAGGGATAGGAAATGATAAATGTCATTTCAGACACGTTTGTTTTATTAAGGAGGAAAAAACGTAAGGTTTTAAACCTTTTTTAAAGATGATCTTTAATGAATAAATCTTGTGTTTTGAGATAAAAATAATAAAGATAGTTTACGGGAATAATGTACTTTTGATAGAGTATCAAGAAATTCTTATGGAGAAAGAGAAACCAAGATTGGTAAGGCTTACCTCAATTATGACGCAGCTGCAATCCGGAAAATTGATAACAGCCAGAAGTATTGCCGAAAAGCACAATATAAGTATTCGTACCGTCTACAGAGATATTCGAACATTAGAAAAATCAGGAATACCGATTGTCACAGAGGAAGGAAGAGGATATTCCCTGATGGAGGGATATAAGCTGCCACCAGTTATGTTTTCTGAAGAAGAGGCAAATGCTTTGATAACGGCAGCAGAAGTGATTAGTGCGAATAAGGATATTTCTTTGGTAACTCATTATCAAGAGGCAATAGCAAAAGTAAAAGCAGTTTTGAGATATTCTCAAAAAGAAAAAACCGAGCTTCTGGAAAATAGAATTCACGTACGAAAAGATCGGGATATAATCAGTTCTAGTAATTTTTTAATTTCTCTTCAATCTGCTATCACTAATTATCAATTAATATTTTTGGATTACCTGTCCCTGGAAGATAATAGGACGCAGAGAACCGTTGAACCATTTGCGTTGTACAGTACTAATGAAAACTGGATTTTAATCGCATTTTGTAGATTAAAAAATGAGTTTCGATCTTTTAGGCTAGATTGTATAAAAGAAATAAAAGTAGTCAAAGAACACTTTACCAAACATCCGATGACATTGCAGGAGTATTTCGAAATATGTAAAAAAACATGGGAGGAGAAATCAAAAAAGAACCCCTGACATAGGGTTGACATTACTGTCTTATAAGTTTGCAGAGAATCATTAATACTAAAGACATGAAAAAAGTAAACATGACTTCTTTTTATATCATAGGAGTCTCTGTAAGAACTACTAATGAAGAGATGAAAGCAGCAACTGATATTCCTGAGTTATGGAATCGGTTTATGACACAACAACTACAGGAAGTAATCCCTAATAAAGTAGATGAAACCTTATACGCAGTATATACAAATTATGAGAAAGATCATACCAGACCCTATGATACCGTTGTAGGATGTGCAGTTACCTCTTTGGATAATATTCCCGAAGGGATGGTTGGGATAACCATATCAGCGGGGGAGTATATGTCATTTGTATCTAAAGGTGATTTGACTCAGGGAGCTGTATATAATACCTGGTTAGACATTTGGAATACCCCTTTGGAGAGAACTTACAAAACCGATTTTGAACGCTATGGGGAAGCGGCTAAAAATCCGACAGATGCCGAAGTAGAAATTTTTGTTGGAGTGATGAAATAAAGGATCATCTGATGCGATGAAAATTCCAATTCCCGATACTACAAAAGGAAGAAAATATGATGTTTTTTGTACTATTAGACTGGGGGGATCTATTAGTTTAAAAAAATAATTTTATGTGCTATTTGTATAAACCGTTTGGATGAGGGAATTGGAATTTTATTGTTTAGGTGGTCTTCTGTTTTATAGAAAAGAAATACTTGTTTTTCAAAGTATATTCTTTTCTATAAAAAGGGGTTTATTAGTAAAGGGGTTGCTATTTTTTCATTGAAACAAACACAGTCAAAAAAGTACCTACATTATGTCAAGACGTAACTTATTGCATGTATAACCCGTAGGTACTTATATAAAATCACTTTCTGAACGAAACATAGACCCGTTTTTTCCGTAAAGCAAAATAGTTTTAAATTCGATTAGATAGGTTTTATATTCGATGTAGTGAATACAGTGTGGATTTAGTATTTTAGCAGTAATAATAAGCCACTACCCCTCTACTATGAAGTCATCCATACAACTTAGCTGTATATTGATGCTGTTTTTTTGTTTTATGAGTTGTGATAAAAAAGCAACTATACGACCCGCTATAACAACTTCACTAAGTGCTCTAGATACAATATCACAAAAAAAACCATTACAAGCTTTAAAAAAGATAGATAGTCTATCCAAATACGTCGAAGCAATAAATGAAGCCGAAATAGCCATATTGTTGTTTAAGAAAGGGGAAATTTATTTTTTAAATGATCAGTACTATCAGGCGTTAAAGGTTCATAAACAAACCTATCAGCTATTTCATAAATTAAAAGATGATTATAATAAAGGAAGAAGTTTAATAACCTTATGTGCAGCAAGCTTACATTTGGGTAAGGTAGAAGAAGCACAAGAATACGCTCTGGAAGCACTTCGTATTTCGCAAGATATTACTAACGATAGACTCTGTGCTAAATCATATAATCAGCTATTTCATCTGCATCTCAAACTAAAAGATTATAACAAAGCACTTACTTATATAAAAAAGGCGGATTCCGTCTTTACACATTTACCGGATACAATTTCTAAAATAGCGATAAAAAGTAATATGTCTAGTGTGTATGTGCTACAAAAAAAATACAACAGAGCTCTGGAGAATTATCAGGAAATTATACAAAATAAGCAGTATACCAAAGACCCTAAAATGACAGTTAGTATTCTCAATAACATAGGCTATACATATCTTAAAGCTAAAGAAGAGAAAAATGCAGAAAAATTTTTTAGAGGTGCGATAACATTAAATAAGAATATCAAAGCGATTAATGCAGCTCCATATAAAGGACTGGGGCATATGTACCTGATGTTGGGAGTTCATGATTCGGCAACAACATATTATGAAAAAGCATTAGGAGAATACAAAAAACATACGAATCATAGCGAATCGATTGAAGTTTATGATAAACTGATTTCTATAGCCATTTTAGAAGAGAAATATCAACGGGCTTTGGAGCAACAAATTATTAGAGACAGTATTCAGCAACAGCAAACAATAGCGGAAAAAAATAAATTGCTTTCATTCGCAAATGTAACCTATGAAATTAAACAGAGAGAAGCAGAATTGGCATATGAAAAAGAATTACATGAGAGTAATAAATTACTCTTTGCTACTATTGTATTGTCTTTATTACTTGTATTAATAGTAGTTGGTTTTTGGCTATATACGACCAAGTTGCGTTCTGCTAATACGGCATCGAAGTTAGAACAACGCTTATTGAGAGCACAGATGAACCCTCATTTTATCTTCAATACCTTGGCAGCAATCCAAAACATAATCTTAAAAGGAGATTCTCTGCAATCTTCTAATTACATTGCCAGGTTCTCAAAGTTAATTCGTCAGAATTTTGACTATGTGAGAAAAGAAAAGATATCGCTACACCAGGAGATAGGAATGATAACTAATTATATAGAGACACAACAATTGCGGTTTAATAATATGTTTACCTACACAATTATGGTAGAAAAAGCCATCAATACCAGAGAAATTTTTATTCCTCCCATGCTCTTACAGCCATTTGTAGAAAATGCAATCGAATACGGATTAAAGCATAAAGAGGAAAAGGGAAAGTTGTTAATTGACATTTCGGAAACCAAAGAAGGTGTTCAGTTTGTCATTGAGGACAATGGAGTGGGAAGAAATGCTTTTTCCAAACAAAAGGAAATAGAAGATGAGGTACATGCTACAGATGTTTTTAAGGAACGGTTGAAGCATAGAAAAAAAGGAGAGGAAAAACATTTTTATATTCAGGATTTAGTAAATGATATAAAAGAATCTATAGGGACAAGAGTTGTATTTAAACTAAGAATGCTATGATTAGAGCTGTATTGATTGAGGATGAATTTAATGCAATGAATGCATTAGAGAAATTGATAAAATATACACAGAAAGACATCACTATTGTCGCTAAAATAGATAATGTCCCTGAGGGAATTTCTTTTCTTAAGAATGAAACTGTAGACCTGGTATTCTTGGATGTAGAATTGGTAGGAGGAAGTGCTTTTCAGATTTTGGATGCATTAGATACAATTAATTTTAAAATTATTTTTACGACAGCCTATGATGAATTTGCTATAAAGGCAATTAAATTTGAAACCATAGACTATTTGCTAAAACCGATAGATTCGGATGAGCTGTTTAAGTGTATAAATCGATTTAGAGTAGGGTATAAGAAAGAACTCGCCTATAAAAAAGCAGTAGAGAAAATATCAGAATTAGATAAAAAAGAAGAACAAAGAACCCTGTTGATTAAAACTTCAGATCAGCAATATTTTGTGCAGATTGATGATATTATACGTTGCCAGTCTGATGGGAGCTATACAGTTTTTTATACCACAAATCAAACAATTATGAGTGCCCGTAACCTCAAATATTATGAGAATTTATTGAGTAATCACACCTTTGTACGAGTACATCAATCCCACTTGATAAATATAAAATATATCCAGACGCTGACCTCAAATAATACTGTACACCTGACCGGAGGAGAAAAAATTCCGGTAGCAACAAGAAAGAAATCGTATGTAAAACGTATTCTGGAACAATTCTAATTCAGTTCAGATATAAAATTAACAGGGACACATATAAAATGATTAGAGAATAAGGTAAAACCTCCATGTATTTTTGATTGAAATTGAAGTAAACTACCTCGAGTAAGAGTAAGAGGAGTTACTTAGGAGATAAATTGTATTTCAGGGGAAGCCCTGGGATATACATCTTGATCATCGAATAAACATCAAAAGAAAATATAATGGGATTAAAAGAAAAGAGATTTACCAAAATATTTCAGGAAGAACAATTTCCAGACTTACAACAACAGATTTTAGAGGCATTAGGAAATGAAGTCCCTATGGAAATTGAATGGGAAACATTATTTGAAGAACGTTTTATTCATTTGTATTCAGAGACGTACCCTAAGATCTATTTTATACCTCTGATCGAGGCCTTTAAAGCAATTGGAGTTGATGATTTGGGTAAAGAAGCCCTGAAAGAAGGAATCCATAAGATTGTGATTTGTAACAAGAATGATCATCATAATCCGGAACGAGCTTATACAATTTCAGAAGGAGTATTAACCGTAGATCATAGTCCTGTACTGAATGCAGATAAAGTAGAAGAACGGATCTCAGTATTACAGCAAGTTATAGAAAACTCTTTATAAAAAAGTCTCCTTTTCTAATCTAAAATAGAATACATCAATAGAAATGGACAATGAATATCTGCGACAATTCAAAGCGAAATCTCCCACTTCAGTAATACAAGAATTATTTAGGACAGCACCATAGTGTTTGATTGAGATTTTATTGCGTAATGGTGCGTGTATAGAAGGAACTATTATTGATTGCAGTGATAGCTTTATTTGTATGAGGGATAAAAGAGAGAAAGTGAGTTATTTTTCTCTTTATGAGATAACAATGGTCTCAGTGCTACAACCTAAAAAAGCGGCAGTGATATTATCTGATGGGGCTATCAGCAGACCAGTGGATGAGAAAGCATCCATAACAGTTTTGGCACTAAGAAGGTGGCTGATGAGCATGATAGCATCATTACGGATTCCCGATTTTACAATCACTTTACCAGATGAGTTAAAGTCAGTAGAAGAGCGGCTCAATATAAGAGATTGGGGTGTTCATTTTTGTCGTGCCATAGCCGAAATACGATCGGACACTTTAGGAAAAGAAGCCTGGAGTACCATTCGCAAAATAGAACTGCAATTGACCTCGGGGTCAATAGATATATCCAAAGATCAGGATATAATTTTAGCAAAAATTAATTATCAAAAAGCAACACCATCAAACTTAACCAAAACTCTAGAAGAGCATTTGTTAGAAGTGTTGTGACAAAAAATAAAGAAATACCATGGGACTAAAAGAAAAACGAGCTGTTGAAGCATTTAGAACAACTCATTTCGAAACCATAAAAAATGAAATAAATAAAACTGCGGGATTTGAAATTTCATTTGATATTTCCTGGGATACATTATGTGAAGATCGATTCTCTCACTTGTATGATGACACATTTCCCAAGATCTATTTTTTACCACTATTAAACGGGCTAAAAGAAATCGCCAGTGATGCTATGGGACAGCAAATGTTGCAGACCGGTTTGAAAAAAGTAACTATTCTTAATCAAGACAATAAGCACAATCCAACGCATGCGATTACTTTTCAGGGAGGAGTATTAACAATTGATCATAGCCCGGTTTTAAATGCAGATAAAGTGGAAGATCGAACCGAAAGAATTGTTTTTCTATTAGAAAACGGTCTGGAAGAAGTAATAGAAAGTTCTTCAGTAAAAGAAGAAAAAAAAGCAGCTGACGAAGAAAAAGTATTGGAAGAGCTGGATATAGAAGTGCTTTATAATCAGTGCGTGGCAAGGTCTTTTGAACAGCAAAACATATTCGCAGATATGGTGAGTGATCAATCCTGGGATTTTAACATGGGAAAAGGAACAGTCACATTTGGAACACAGGAATTTTCAATGCAAATGTTGGGGACATATTCAGAAAAAGAAAAATCCTGGTTATGGGCATGGGGAAATCAACAAAGCGGGATTCCAGAAGTATTATTAGAAGCAGTTCACGAATTACGTTCCGTAGGAAGTAAGTACGGAGTGGAAGATTTTGTAAGCCCTAAAATAGATACAGAAGAAGATCCTGGACATTTCTACGGAGCCATTGCCAGTTCCTTAACAGGGATGAGCTGTTATTGTCCGTTAAAATTTAAAGGACTAAATGTCTATGTATTGATTAAATCCGATGAAATAGAAGCAAAGGAACTCAAAGAACCTTCATTACTGGCTGCTAATTTTACGAAAATGCTTACAGCAGTAGCCTGTTCTCATAAACATGCACTGTATTCATATTTAGAGAAGAAAGGATACTCTATGGAGTTGACAGGGAATAATATTGTGGCAACTAAAGAAGGCGATCAGCTTCTTGGGATTTTTGACCTGAAAGGGAGGTTAGTAAAATTGACAAATAACAAAGTAGCAGTATAATGACAGCATATCAATCAACAACCTTGCAGGAGTTAGAAGAAGAACATCAGACAGCGATTTCTGAGGCGCAGACAATAATGATGAAAGAATTGGAAGAAGCTCAGTTGACCGGTGATATGGATAAAATTCGTGTCAGCAGTAGTGATTTCCAAAAGAAGACAAGCCAGTTAGTAACATTATATCAAGAAAAAATAGAAGAAATCAATGCAAGAGGAGAGGTAGATACTTCTTTAGAAGATAAGGTATATGGAAATACCAGGAGCGGATTGATATTAGATAATTTGGTATATGAAGGAGATAAAGAGTATGTATTAGCTTTTCAAAAAGATAATCAGATTCAAAAAGTACTGGAAACAATAGAAAGTAATAACCCAGTATTTAAATCGAGAAGGCATCTTTTGAAATCCAGTTTGAGATTGACAAAAACGTTAGCTCCTCAGTTACATGAAATAGGGACACATTGCAAAGAAATACTAAAACTCAAAAACAATATAGAGTTTTTTGTCTACCAAAGTGATGTTTTTAATGCATCCTGTTATCCACCGGATGATAACACACTGTATATCATTCTTTCATCAGGGATCTTAGAACGATTCCAAAAAGATGAATTGAGTTTTGTTGTCGGACATGAAATAGGGCATGTTCTTTTTGAACACTTTAAGTACCCAGTAAAACACATATTGGAAGAAGGGAGAGATACATTAGCTCCTATTCATGCCATGAAATTATATGCGTGGAACAGAAATGCTGAAATAAGCGCAGATAGAGCAGGTTTACTGTGTTGTCAAAGCTTTGAAGCAGCAGGAAGAACTTTTTTTAAATTATCATCAGGAGTTACAACAGACTCGTTAGATTTTCAGTTAAGTGAATATTTACAGCAATTTGTAGACCTGGAAAGTGTGTTAAATGATGCAGGTCACGATCCTTCAGATTGGTATTCCAGCCATCCTTTTAGCCCAATTAGAATAAAAGCATTAGAACTTTTTAATAAGAGCGAAACATATAAAAAGTTTAACAATGCGTGCACAGTAGAGATTACAGGAGAAACTATGGAATCCGAAATCAAACGCGTAATGTCACTGATGGAACCCCAACACCTGAATGGAGGGGCAGAATATACCCATAAAATACAACGATTTATGTTTTTGGGAGGGTATTTGATTGCTAATGCCGATGGAACAATTGAAGAATCAGAAATTCAGGCATTGAGTAGTATTGTCGATGCATCAATATTTGCAGAATGTATGCTTACCATACAAGGGTTGGAAGAAAAAGAAATGATAGGAGAGCTGGGAGCGCTTGCCAAAGAGTTGGATGTAGTACTGTCAGTAATGCAAAAACTGAATATTTTGAGAGATTTATCGATTATAACCTATGCAGATGGAGCTATTGATGACTCTGAGGTAAAAGTACTGTATACTTTGGCAGTGATGTTGTATATCAATACAGAATTTATCGATCGGGTAATTAGTGATGCACAAGGGATAGAATAAAGTTTGTAAATACTGTTTTTACTGTTTTTATTTTTTGAAAAGCATGTGATTTTATATCGCATGCTTTTTTTGTTAAAAAACATGTAATTTTTATAAAAAGAGAAAAAACAAAATATACCAAAAAAGAAATTTGAACTGATTTAGTAAATCATTGATAGAAAGAGCACAATGCAACTTACTGTTAAACCATAATTTTGTTAAATTTTTCTTGTTAAATTGTCTTAAATATTACTAATAATGTAATAAATAGTATTTTTTACAATGATTTATTGTGGTTTATAGATAATTTCGCCCGCTGAAAACTAGCTAATAATAAACTAATTGCTTAATTATCTATGAAAAAAAATCATGTAAAAATTCTCTTAAGCCTTTTTTTTCTGTGTTCTTTTTTAGCAAGTGCACAAGAAGGAATGGTTGAGGGTACCGTTCGTGGTTCAGATGGAATTCCTTTACCCGGAGTAAATATTATTGTTAAAGGAAAAACAACAGGAACCTTATCAGACTTTGATGGGAATTATACAATAAAAGCAACTTCAAGTGACATTCTTGTTTTTTCTTTTGTTGGTTTTGAATCAAAACAAGTTCCCGTAATGGATAAAGTGAAAATCAACGTAACATTACAAGAAGATGTAAGCGCTTTAGAAGAGGTAGTAGTGGTAGGATTTGGTACACAATCCAGACAAAATATCACCACTAGTGTAGCTTCTATTTCTGCAGATCAAATAGCCGAAGTTCCTACTCCAAGCTTACAGAGTGCTTTAGTAGGTAAAGCAGCTGGAGTACAAATTACACAGCTCAATGGTAAGATAGAAGGAGGAGTAAAAGTACGTGTTAGAGGAATTGCATCTATATCAGCATCTCAGGAACCGTTATATGTTCTGGATGGAATCCCTATTAATAACACGAATGAATCAAGAAATGGAGCGCCATTAAACCCATTATTATCATTAAACCCTAATGATATTGAATCTATTGATATTTTGAAAGATGCTTCTTCTGCTGCAATCTATGGAGCCAGAGGAACAAACGGGGTAATTATTATTACCACTAAGAAAGGAAAACAAGGAAAAACGCGAGTGTCCCTAAATTCTTCTTTCGGAATTAGTAGTGCAACTAATAAAATAGATCTGTTAAATGCTGCAGAATATGTAGAATTGTTTTCAGAAGCTTCTGTAAATACTACAGGTAGTACTGCTGCTGCAGAGCAGGATTTTGATAAATTATCTAATGGTAAAGATTGGAGAAATAATGAAATAGATACAGATTGGCAGGATATTGCACTTAGAGAAGGGTCTGTACAAGATTTAGGAGTAAATATTTCAGGAGGTGGAGATAAAACCCGTTTTTTCGTATCTACAGCCTATAATAATACCACAGGAATTGTATTAGGAAATGAGATGGAGCGATATACATTTAGAGTGAATGTGGATCATGATATTTCTAATAAATTTTCTATGGGAGTAAAAACCAGTTTGGCAAAAACGATTATTGATCGAATTTCGAATGATAATAGTCTTACAACTCCATTACAATCCATTGCACAATCACCATTGTCTTCACCATACTTAGAAGATGGAGTAACTCCAAATAGGGACGGGCTAAGCTATTATAACTTCTTATTTAATGAAACAAACGCAAGCATTAAGAATCAGGTTTGGAGAACTTTTGCAAATACCTATTTAGAATATGAATTTATTCCAGATGTAAGTTTTAGAAGTGAGTTTGGATATGATATGTTATCACAGTCTAATGATCAGTTTTTAGGGAGCCAAACATTTTTAGGAAGACCAGTGGGAGGACGAGGAACAGCTTCTTCAGTACAAACAGAAAAATATAATTTCAATAATTATTTCAAAATTGATACAGCCATAGGCGATTATGTAGATTGGGATATGACTCTAGGAATGAGTTTTGAAGATGAAATAAGACGCTCGGAATTTGTGGAAGGACAAGGGTTTCCATCAGATGAGTTGATAACCTTGAATAATGCCAGTCAAATAACAGCAGGAGGATCTCGAAAAGATCAGGTTAATTTCCTTTCATATTTTGGGCGTACTGGATTGCGTATAAATAACAAATACCTCTTTAAGGCCAGTTTGAGATATGACGGATCTTCTCGTTTTGGAAAAGAGAATAGATTTGGTTGGTTCCCGGCAGCTTCTGTAGGATGGATTGTATCAGAGGAAAACTTCTTACAAGGATCTTCATTCTTATCATTGTTAAAATTCAGAGGAAGTTGGGGAAGAACAGGTAATGCAGAGATAGGAGATTTTAGAGGATTAAATCTATTCAGTAACACTCTTAATAATAGTAAATCAACATATAATGATAGAGGAGGTTTAATCTTTAATCAAATAGGAAACCCGGATCTGAAGTGGGAACGAACAACTCAGGTAGATGGAGGAATCGATATAGGATTCTTTAATAATAAAATTAAAGCAGAAGTAGATTATTATGTAAAGAATACGGATGAGTTACTATTAGCAGAGCCTGTTCCAACTACCTCGGGAGTACTGAGTGTCTTTAAGAATATAGGAGAATTAAGAAATAAAGGGTTGGAAGTAGTCATCAATACTAAAAATATTTCTAGCTCCAATTTTAACTGGACTACTTCATTTAACATTTCTACCTTTGACAATGAAATTACGAAATTACCTGGAGGAGATATTATCAATGGGGTTAATATTGTACGTAAAGGAGAAAGTATTTCATCATTTTATTTAGTAGAATATGCAGGAGTAGATCCGGCAAATGGAGATGCACTTTTTATTAAAAATACAGAAAATGCAGATGGTACTATTGATAAGAGTACCACGAATGATTTTTCAGAAGCCAGACGAATTGTAGCAGGAAGACCATTCCCTACCTTAATCTCAGGATTGACCAATACGATCAACTATAAGAATCTGGATTTTTCTTTTACTCTTCAGGGAGAATGGGGAGCTTCTTTATACAATGGAGCAGGGGAGTTTCAATCTAGTAATGGAAGTAATGTAGATAACCAAACTGCTGATCAATTAAACAGATGGCAACAACCAGGAGATATTACAAATGTTCCTCAATTTAGAATGGGAATACGTAATGGTAATCAGCAAAGTACTAGGTATTTAGAAGATGCAGACTTTGTGAGACTAAGAAATATCACTTTGGGATATACATTACCAGAAGACATCACCAAGAAGTTTTTTGTGCAAAGATGCAGAATCTATTTTACAGGGGTTAATTTATTAACATTTACAGACTTTAGTGGGTATGATCCTGAATCTACAGCGGACCACTTTGGAGGTAATAACCAAAGAGTAGGAGAGACATTTTACTCAGCTCCTGCAGCAAAGACATATACCATGGGGATTAATGTTGATTTTTAAAAAATGACCAATCATGAATATTAAAAAAACGATTATAAAATTTAGTGGGATATTATCGATATTGCTACTAATAAGTTGTGATGATAATTTAGAATTAACTCCACAGCAAAGTATAGAGGTAGAAGATGCAGTAACTACTGAACAAGGTCTGAAAAGTGTATTAATTTCTGCATATGAAAGAGCTGGAAGCGGTAATGTATTAGGAGGAGGAATCCATAATGCTTCTGAATTATTAGGAAATGATCAGTTGATTGATTTTGGAGGAACTTTTAATACCTTAAAAGAGTTTGATAATAAACAAATGACAGTTAATAATACAGATGTTTCAGGTATTTGGATTGACAGTTATAGAGCGATTAATCAAGCTAATATTGTATTAGCGAATAGTGATGTTGTAAAAGATGAAGAAGAGAGAAATAGTCTGGAAGGAGAGGCTAAATTTATCAGAGGAGCTGTATATTTTGAGTTGGTAAAATTGTTTGGAAAAACATATCAAGAAGGAGAACAAAATCCCCAGCCGGGAGTACCTTTAGTGTTATTGCCAACATTAAATTTGGATGAAATAAAAGGACCATCTAGAAATACAGTGGAAGAGGTGTATGCTCAAATTCTTACGGATCTTACAGAAGCATATAATACACTACCAGAAGCAAATGCAGAGTTTGCAGATAAATATGCGGTAAAGGCATTAATGGCAAGAGTATATCTGCAGCAGCAAGCATATGAAAAAGCAAGAGATGCTGCTAATGAGGTTATTCAGAATGGAAATTTTGAGCTAGTAGATAGTTATTCAAAAGCTTTTAATAATTCGGAAGATGGCAGTGAAGATATTTTTGCATGGCAGATAACAATTCAAGGTGGGCGTAATGAGATGAACTTATATTGGGCATCAAATGATTTTGGTGGTAGAGTAGGCTTAGATATAGCAATAAATGATTCTTATTGGACAATATTTGATGACTCTAATGATGAGAGAGGAGCCTTCTTTTATGATGCAGAGGATGAAAGAGCTTCTACAAAATGGCAGGAGCAGTATGCGAATGTTCCGTTTATCAGATTAGCAGAATTATACTTGATCAGAGCAGAAGCCAATGAAAGATTGGGGACAACAGAAGGAGATAGTCCGCTGAATGATATTAATAGAATAAGAACCAGAGCAAACGCAGCTGAACTTACCGCAATAACGCTTGATGATATTTTATTAGAAAGACAAAGAGAATTAGCTTTTGAAGGCTTTGCGTTACATGATCTTAAACGTTTGGGAGGTTCTGTAGATGGAATTGATGCTAATGATGATAAATTAGTACTTCCTATTCCACAAAGAGAAATGGATGCAAACCCAAACTTAACTCAGAATCCAGGATATTAATTAGCCGTTAATATAAAAATTCGCTTAACGAATTTTGTTCATTAAATATATTCACCCCTTAGTTTTGCTAAGGGGTGTTTGTTTTAAAAGATGCTTATTTAGTAGATTCATTTAATATCCCCTCCTACAGGAAGTCCACTGGGAACACTTTTAGGAATTGATTTATCAAAATGATCATCATTTAAGGAAAGCATAAAGGCAATAATAGATTCAAACTGTTCTTCGTCAACCTCCATATCGGCTAAGTCCTCAGAAAGCATATCACCATTCACATTTGGATTTTCAATTTCTCCTTCTCCCAGTGCTTCATAGAATTCCATTACTTCTTCAAGAGTTCGTTTAGTACCGTTGTGCATATAAGGACCTGTGATGCTTAGGTTGCGTAATGTAGGAGTTCTAAAACGATATTGTCCATCTCTCCCATCATCACTTTCTTTTAGGTCACTATGATCCGCTACTCCAAGACTGTGTAATTCATAGTCGCTAAACATCGGTCCGCTATGACAATTGGTACACTTACTGTCAATGAAAGCCTGTAGTCCACGAATTTCCAGATCTGATAAAGCATCAGAATTTCCATTTACGTATTGATCAAAACGACTGTTATTTGCAATCAGAGTTCTTTCGAAAGTTGCAATAGCTTTAAATAGATTCATCTCAGTAATACTATTCGTTCCATAAGCAGATTCAAATTGAGCAACATAAGTAGGGATTTTCTGTATCCGTTGAAGAATAGTATCAATAATTATATCTTTTTCGAATCCATGTCCTCGCATTTCTTCTAAAGAGAGTATGGGAAGCTTGGCCTGTGATTCCAGTGAAGAGGCTCTGTTATCCCAAAACATTGGTGCTGTAGTAGGATCATAGGGGGTATTGTTTTCGATACCGTTAAAAGCAGTATTTAGGATTGTCGGAGAGTTTCGTTTGACCAACATTCCTCCTGTTCTGCTTTCACCAAGACCTTTTCCTCCAATTCCGGAAGATAGAGCTCTTCCATCTGCATATCCTTTGTCAGGATGATGACAGGTAGCACAGGAAACTGTTTGATCTCCGGATAAGATAGGATCCCAGAAAAGGTTTTTTCCAAGTGTTACCCGAGCTTCTGTAATTTCATTATCTAATGGAACTCCCGGTTTTCCTGGGAGTGCATCCAGACGTTCATCAATAGGGACATATTCAGCCTCAACTGCGCAACTACTACATAAAATACTAACAATGATAAATATAGGGTTTTTTAAAAGTTTCATGATATGATGGGGTTTAAAAGTTAATGGTAAGACCTATTTTAATTCCTGTTCCTTCAGTATTTAACTGTTGTATACCGGTGCTCAATCTGATGGAACGATTAAATTGATACCCAATATCCAACCCTGCCTGAAACCCGAAATTTGTTATAGTCTCTTCTCGCTCTTCATTAGCAAATAAGAATGAGAAACGTTCATTCAGATAAATACCCCCTCCATAGACAGAGGCATAGAATCCCTTATATGGGTTTTTACCAAAGTCATAATCAAATCCTCCAAGAACACCAAAGCCGTTTAATAAAACATTGGTACCTCCTAAGGATCGTATATAATTCGCTCCTACAAATGGTTTTAATTTTTTTTCTGTGGATAAATTGTATTTTGCAGTAAGCCCGATTGCACTTTCATAGGTGCTTGAGTAATCCCCGGAAATAAATAAATATCCGTCTGTAGAAACACTCCATTTTTTAACATTTTCTTGAGCATTCATGGTGGTAAAACACCAAAATAATAATGGCAACATCAATAACTTCTTCATATTCTGACCAATTTTTTAAAATTTTCACAAATGTATGGTCAAAAAAGAGGAGCAAATCTTGATCTATGTCAATAGTTAATTTTTACTCAAACAGAATTTTCTTTTTGAGACGACTAAGTGTTTCCGGAGAAATATTGAGATATGAGGCAATTTGAGTATTGGGAATTCGATTGAGAATATTTTTGTGTTTTTTGGAAAAATTGATATAACGCTGAGTTGCATCTAGTGTATAATATTCTAATTCTTTTTGCTCTTTTCCAACAAAAGCTCGTCCTGCCAGCACGTAGAAAAGTTTGTACCATTTATGATTAGATTCGGCAATGGTCAGAATTTTATTTAAATCCCAATAATATACAGTTGCATCTTCCAGCGCCTGACAATATAATTTGGATGGAGTGTGCTCTATATAGTCTGATAGAGAGGCGACAAAAAAGCGTTTTCCAAAGATAAAATGTTTTGTGTGTTCTTTGTCATTTTTATCCTGGTAGTAGTGTCTGGCAATCCCTGTTTCTAGAAAATAAAAGTGAGAAATCCGCTGCCCTGGTTTACAGAAAAAATCATGCTTTTTTATACTTTTTTTGGATGCCATAGAGAAGAATGTTTTTAGCTCATTATTATCTAAGGGAATTAAACTTCTAAGTTGTTTAGCAATGATGTCTTCCGTCTTCATAAATCTCAATTGTAAAAATAACAGCGGGAAAATACTAAAAATCATTTATATGAAGAAAGAAGATGTAGTATGAAAGAGGTGATTTTTAATGGGGTATAAACTGTAAGGTGACAGGAGTTAAGGAATAAGAAAGTAAAAACCGAAAAATACTACTGATATAAGAGAAATGGGTAATAAAAAAAGAAGCGATACTCCTTATAATATATACCGACGAGGTAACAAATAAGAAAAAATAGTATGTAAGAAAAGAAGCTCTTTAATTCCTGTGCCAAAAGATGTAAGTAAATCAGTAATAAATAAATCTAAACTAGTATGAGAAATAAATTTACGATTGTATTGTTTTTGTGGCTTTTGATACCATGTATAGTCTTAGGACAGTATCAGGTAGCATATCAAGAAGTAAGTAAAGAAATAAAACCTATAAAAAATATCCCATGTGAGTTTTCATGGAAGGCAGTTCATACAGAATCAGGGATGAGAAATTTTACAACTCCGCAACGAGAGCAACCTTTTCAAGGGCCTTGTTTATCATACGCATTTAATGCAGCCATAGAAACCATGTATATGATCGAATATAATGAGACGGTTTCATTATCTCTTTCAGATGCTTATTTGGATATGAAAGTCTTTGATGAAGATATGGCAGTTTATAAAACAGTGTTGGAATCGGGATTTAAGGTGCCTGAAAAAATCCCGGGACATTATGAGTACACTTTAAGTGATTTTTTTCCGGGAGTAGATTCTTGGTTTGATCCGGTTTATAATAATTTTAGAACAAAAGCCTTAAATTGTATTAATGAAGAAAGAAATTTTGTAATAGCAGCAATTGACGAGCCTCCTACAACATATGAAATACTCGATACTTGTGGAGAACCTGTGACAGATTTTGATTATTTGACAGTTTCAGATGTTATTGCACTTCCGTTTTCACAAGTTCCAACAGTAGATCATCTCAAAAATATTATTATGACCCAGGGACCGGTTGTTCTAAAAGTAACCAATGAAGAAACCGATTCAGGGTATGTGCTGCAAAAGTTTAAGGAGTATAGCACATCAGAAATGACAGCAGTATCGTATCATGCATATACACTTATTGGATGGGAGAATCAAACGGATACCACCACCAAATGGCTTATGAAAGATAGTTGGTTCTCCGGAGAAGCAAAGATAGTTGATGACGAAGATTTTATAGAGTTACTTTCTTCAGGGACGATAGCATTATACCGCGTAGAAAATATAGAGAAAAATAACGCAGCTTCGGGAGTTTCTCCTTTTGTGGTAGATACAGCATTGCAATGTGTTCCAGTTTCTCCGCTTTTTACTTTGTGGTCTGTGGGGGTACATTTAGATTATATTTGGATTGGAGGAAAAATGTACTCCAAGTTTTTTGTGCATAGCAATCTGCCGGCAGATGAGTGGGAGTGGGAGGTAATTACTCCTGCATATACTACCTCTGAAATACATGGAGAAATGATGAGTAGTCTGTTAGTTAGTCCACATGAGAATGGCAGCGTTACTGTTCGGGTAAAGGCGAGAAAAGATGATGTATGGACTCCGTGGAAATATAAAACTGTCTATTTGAATAATGGAGTATCAGGTGGGATGCATTAGAATAATCTTTCAGAAAAAATAAGCCTTTCCAATTCCTGAAATCATTTGTTTGAATGATTTCAGGATAACAAAGGAAAAGAATTATATACTAAGAGTCTGTGTTGGATAAATTACATATTGGATAATTGACTGTGAAGATCCGGAGTGTACATGATATCTTGTAAGCTATATTTTTTGTTAACGATATCGTGATCTACATTTTTTCCTTGTATTCCGTAAACTTTTCCTCTTTCAGAACGTTGCCAGATTGTCCAGCCATTTTCAGCCCATGTTGATGGTGTTTTTGGAGTTTTGACCTGGTATTCTGCAATCCAAAGTTTATAAGAAGCGAATTTTGAATCAGTTAAGTATGTATTGCCAAAAGGGTTGTTAGTATAGATGATAGGTTTGATCCCTAATTTATCTTCCACTATTGATAACCATAAGAGCACATCTTTTTGGAATTGTATAGCAGAAATATGATGCTCTAAACCTTCTTGTTCCAGATCCAGCATAGGAATCATATCTCCTTCATTAAGAGAGACAACTGTTTGGATAAATAAATCAGCTTGTTTTCTAGGGTCTTTTCCTGCCATAAAAAAATGATATGACCCGTGTTTTAAACCGATTTTTTTTGCCTGTTTCTGATTTGTTTTGAATTTTGGGTCTACAAAAGAAGTTCCCTGTGTCGCTTTGGCATAACAAAAAGAAACTCCATCTTTCTTTATTTTCTTCCAATTGATGTTTCCTTGATAATGAGAAATATCAATACCAAGAATAGGAGCGTCATTAAGGTTTGTTTTCTGCTTTTTGCAAGATAAGATACTTACGAAAAAACAAAAAAGAAGTAGGTATAATTTGTTCATAGCTTTTGGTTTATTAGTTCATTAATAGAAAACTGGAATAAGCTTTTTAGAATCAGATTGATGAGGTAGAAATAAAAAATAGGCAAAATGAAATAAAGCAGAATAATGGAGGTAAAAAGATTGACCAGATGTTGTAACAGCAATTCAGTATTGAGTAATACGATTTCTTCTGCGATTTTAAAATCTTTTTCTACTTTAAGTCCGATATCTTCTACAGTATTTACTACAGCATCTTCTGCTCGTTTTAAAAAACTGATTTTCTTTTTTCCTTTACTCTTTGCTTCTTCTAATTGTTTGTCTTTGATTGCTTTTTGGTGCTCTTTTAGCGCAGTTTCTTTTTGGGCAAAAGTAGCTTTTGTTTCAGAGAGCTTTTTATTGAGATCAATTCCTAAATCTATTTTTACAGCTATTGCAATTGAATGAATTGTATTGACATAAATTGATAACCCAGGAGTGAGAAACAAAGAAATTAGTAAAAGTTTAAACGCGATTGTTTTATAATTTTTTAAAAACAAACCCACAATAAAAACTAATGGGATTAGCTTAAAAATAGTAAGGTTAAAAATAGCAAGAAGCAATGTCTGTATCTTGATCAGAATTTCTGTGACAGTGAGGTAGTCGCCTATTTTAGTGAGATCTTCTACTGTATTAGAAGCATAGCCCTTGATTACAGGAATCCCTTCCGAAGCAACATAACTGATTGTTTTTTTTATGACGGTAATGAAAGTAGAACTCTCAGACATTCTACTAGAAACTTCCTTTACACAGGCAGTTGCTTTATCGTGATAATGCCCATGAAAAGAAAGCAAAACCAAAAGAATGGCAATGAATGCAATTAGTATTCTGGTTTTGTTTTCTTGTAAAAATTTGAGCATGTTTTAGGTTTATAGAGTACAATAAAAAAAGAACACTTTAGTATGTTCTCATTGAGAAACGGGACTAAAAAAGGTGTACTATTATTTATTATTGATAGCACTTCTCTAACAAAACTAACCGATTTGATATCAGAAGAAAATAGGGGAAATTACCTGTTTTTTTATTCAAAAGAAGAATTGTTTTTGTTGTAAAAAGGAGGTATTTTTAAGGTATAACGGCAAAAAAAGAATATTTCTTGTAATGATAAAGAGAGATATTCGACTCTTTGTTTTTTAATTGATACCAATAATCAAGTTAATCGTGCCGGTAGAACAAGAACGAGCTATTATATTAATGTTTGCGAATTCTTCATCAGAAGAAATCAAGCATAAGCCAATTCAAAAAGGAAAAGCGCTTTTTGAGTATTGCACGATGAAAACGCTTCGGGAAATAGAAAAAAGTAACCTTCCCTATGTTATATATACAGAAAAAGAGCAAAGAGGAGATTCCTTTGAAGAGCGATTAGTAAATGCGATTCAGGAAATTTTTTCTCAGGGGTATCAAAAAATAATAACGATAGGGAATGATAGTCCTGAATTGAAGGCAACAGACCTTATCGATGCAAATCGAACCATTTCAGAAAAGAACATTGTGATCGGTCCATCTATGGATGGAGGAATTTATCTATTGGGAATTCACAAGACACATTTCCAAAAAGAAATCATCCTGCAATTGCCATGGAAAACACCAAATCTAATGCCGGCAATGATTGATTTTTTTAGAAAAAAACAGATAACATTGCACATTAAGAAAAGGCTTAGAGATATAGATACTATAAGTGATGTAAAGTGTTTTAGTGGTTTTTTCAAAACGTTTTCCTACTCTTTTTTGCAACTTCTATCTTACTTATTACAGGAAGAGCTAAAACAGTTTCGCTGTATGACTCCTCTGAATTATATCGCCATTATACAAACAGGACGCTATAATAAAGGATCACCTCAATTGATAAACTCTTTTAACTGAGAGATTGTATTTCGAGAGGAAAGAGCTTCTCAAAACAGCTGCATTGTGGGAATGTATACCCGATAAAACAAAAAAATAAAGTCATTACTTATTCCAATATATGAAACAATTTATCATTGGAGCATTTCTGTGTTTTACAACATGGGGATTTGCCCAAACGACTGTTACAGGAAGAATAACTACTGTAACAGGAACTCCTTTGCCTTATGCTAATATCTTAGAAAAAAACACCAGTAATGGAAGTATTTCTGATGAAGAAGGGAACTATCGAATTACCTTGAAAACCAAAGTCCCTGTTTTGCTGTTCTCTTCTTTGGGATACAAAAAACAAGAAGTTTTAGTCCAAAACAAAAAAGTGATAAACCTGATCATGCAGGAAGATTCAGAAGGTTTGGAGGAGGTTGTCGTAACAGCCCTAAATAAAAAAAGAGAAGCTAAAGAATTAGGATATGCGGTACAGCGGATTGGTGCCACTCAAATAGAAAATGTAAAATCAGTTAACTTTTTGGATAATCTTGCAGGGAAATTGGCAGGAGTTTCGATTACTCCGGGAGGAGCGACGGGTGTAGGATCTTCTTCTAAAATTACCATTAGGGGAGAACAGTCCTTTTCTAATAATAACCCTCTTTTCATAGTAGATGGAACCCCCATAAACAACAGTACGGTTTTTAATACCACCAATGAGGCTGCTGCAGGATTTCAGGAAGTTGATTTTGGAAATGGCGCTATGGATATTAATCCCGACGATATTGCTTCAGTATCAGTTTTAAAAGGTCCCTCCGCCGCCGCATTGTACGGAACCAGAGCGTCTAATGGAGTTGTGATTATTAATACAAAAGACGGAAGCAAACAAAAAGGAATAGGCATCAGTCTTACTAGTAGTTTGTTCATTGATTCTGCATTTCAGTTGCCAAAGTTTCAAAACCAATATGGGCAAGGAAATTCAGGACAGTTTGAATATGTAGATGGATTAGGAGGAGGAGTCAATGATAATATTACCTATAGTTGGGGACCAGCCTTACACCAGGGAATTCGTATTCCTCAGTTCGATAGCCCGGTTACCCTTCCAGATGGTACGGTCGTCAGAGGAGGAGATACTTCCCTTTATACGGGATTGCCAATAACAGCTACCCCTTTTGTAGCACACCCGAATAATCTTCGGAATTTTTATGAAACGGGAGTAACGACGATTAATAATATTGCTTTTGCAAATGCAACAGAGACAGGGAACTATCGATTGTCGTTTACAGATTTACAAAGTGAGTCGATTATACCAGGGGTGAATTTTGATCGAAAGACGCTAGCGGCAAGACTTCGTTTTTTACCTACTGATAAAACTACAGTAACAGCTTCTGTTAATTATATGAATAGCCAAAGTGATAATCGTCCATCCAATGGATATGGATCAGAAAATGTAAATTATTCTTTGGTAGCCTGGGGACCGCGTTCTCTGGATATTAATAGCCTGAGAAGATATTGGCAACCTGGATTAGAAGGAATACAACAGTATTCTTTTAATTATACATTTTTTGATAATCCGTATTTTATTCTATTTGAAAATAGAAATTCATTCAATAGAGATCGCGTATTTGGGACAATAGCTATAAAACAACAATTATCCAAACATCTCAGTATTACGCTTCGGTCAGGAATGGATTACTCTAATGAAAAACGAAGATTTTTGAGGAATTTCAGTACGAATAGATTTAGAAATGGAGCATATGCAGAACATGATGTTACATACAGAGAAGTAAATACAGACTTTCTTCTAAATTACACTCGAAAGTTAGGAACGTTTGATATAGATGTTTCATTTGGAGGAAATCGCTTGGATCAAAAAGCAAAAACAATACAAACGCAAACAATACAACTAGCACAACCGGGCGTTTTTAGCTTTAATAATGCTGCTGCTCCTATAGAAAGTTTTGATTTTGAATCCAGAAAACGAATTAATAGTTTGTATGGTCTGATAAAAATAGGTTTTGAAGACTTGATTTATATTGATATAACCGGAAGAAATGATTGGTCCAGTTCTCTGGCAACTCCATTTTCTACCGATAACACCTCATTTTTTTATCCTTCGATATCGTCGAGTTTGATATTGAGTAATCTGGTATCATTACCAGAAACTATTTCATTTGCTAAAATCAGAGCAAGTATCGCTCAGGTAGGAAATGATACGGATCCCTATCAAACTTCCGGAGCTTTTGTAGCAGGAACAACTGTAAATGCGCAACCTACTTTTAGTAATCAAAATTTTATTCCCAATCCGAATTTAGTTCCGGAAAAAACCACTTCTTATGAGCTAGGAACAGATATCAGATTTTTAAAAGATCGCCTAGGAGTTGATTTTACATATTATAATTCCATTACAAAAGATCAGATCATTTCGCTTCCTATTCCCATTTCATCAGGATTTAGTCAGCAAGTAGTAAATGGGGGAAAGGTCCGTTCTCAGGGAGTCGAAATGATCATTCGGGCAACGCCAATAAAAAAGCAGAGTTTTAAATGGAACACAACCCTGAATTTTAGTAAAAATAGATCAGAAGTTGTTTCATTGCCCCAGCAGGAAGGACGAGTTACTTTAGCATATTCCAGAGTGTATGATAACCCTGATCAGACAGTATGGTTTCAAGCAGAAGAAGGAGGGCGTATCGGAGATTTTTATGGTACAGGGTATCTAAAAAATGAAGATGGAGATTTTGTATTAACAGCGGATGGAAGGTTTATAGCGGATAATACACTCAAAAAATTAGGGAATTATACCCCTGATTTTATGGTTGGACTTTCTAATGAATTTTCTTTCAAGAATTGGCGGGCGAGTTTCCTTCTGGATTGGAGGCAAGGAGGAGAGATTGTATCCAGAACACTATCTTTAGCTGGCGTTGGGGGACAGCTAGAAGAAACTGCTTATAGACCTGAAGCAGGGATTGTAGCGAGGGGAGTAATCAATACAGGAACAGAAGCAAATCCGGTATACCAGCCCAATACCGTTGCAGTATCGCCCGAAAGTTACTACAGACAATTTTATGATAGGAACCATGAAGAAAATAACGTATACGATGCATCGTATCTAAAACTTCGTCAGTTTTCCATTGGATATTCTTTTGATATGAAAAAGGGAGCCTTTGAGGTATTAGATGATGGAGCAACCGTGGATATATCGTTGATTGGAAAAAACCTATTTGCGATTAGTGAAATCCCTCATTTCGATCCAGAGCAATTGGCAGTACAGGGACAAGGACTTGTGAGTGGAGTGGAAGATATGTCATATGCTACCTCGAGGAGCTTTGGAATAAAGCTGGGAATTAACTTTTAATAAAAGAAAAAAATGAAAATAATATATAGTGTCATTATTGGAATGTTGTTGTTGGGGTGTACCAAGGATTTTGAAGAAATTAATACCAATCCCAATACACCTGTTGATGTTCATCCGAGTTTATTGCTACGACAAGTTATCTATAACTATGGCGAAGAGATGTCGTATGAAGGATTTGTAGCGGGGAATTTATTAGGACAATATCTAACTGCTATAGACTTTAACCTGTTTGATAGGCATGCGTTGAGTTCTCCCCAACTGGGAGGAAATCCCTGGTCTATTCTGTATACCAACCTTAGAGATAATGAAGTTATTCTCCGTAAGTCCCAAACAGAAGAAACCCTGGCAGTGTATGAAGGACCTGCGCTGATTTTTAAGGCATATATGACCATGGCATTAACAGATTTATACGGAGATGTTCCATATACGGAAGCTTTTATAGGAGATCAGGGAATAACTACCCCTAGATATGATGAACAATCAAGTATATATCTGGATGAAGGCGGGATTTTGGATAACCTGAGAAAAGGAATAGAAGTGATTACAAACTATCAGGGGACTATAAAACTGGAAGGAGATGTATTGTATGAAGGAGTGCTATATAACTGGGTGAAATTTGCAAACTCTCTTCGAATTAAAGCATTGATGCGTATTTCAGGAAAAGAAGCTGTAGGGAGTGAATTGGCAGCTATTTTTGCGGAAGGAAATTTTATCCAAATAAATGAAGAGAATGCGGTTTTTAATTTTTCAGATGAAGCTCCTAATAATTTTAGATTAGCGCGTCTTAGAGCAGGAGATTTTAATAATTTCGTGATGTCAGAAACCATCGAAGAAGTTTTAACTGGCTTAAATGACTCGAGAATCAAGACATTGTTTCGCCCATTATCGAATACAGAAGAAGAATCGTATCATGGTTTGATTAATGGTATTGACGCTTCTCAAACACCAATAACAGTGTCTGATTATTCATTTGCGGGAACTGTATTTAGAGAAAATACAGGCGAGTTGTTTGCTAATTATATGACAGCCTGGGAGACCTCTTTTCTTTTGGCGGAAGCAGCAGAAAAAGGACTGATTAATGCAGATGCAAAATCGCTATATGAATCTGGAGTTACAATGGCATTTGATTATTGGAATGTGCCACTGCCGGTAACATATTTATCATCAGAAGCATTATATGATCCGACCAAAGGGGTAGAACAGATTATTACCCAAAAATGGATAGCTAATATGGTTAATGGATATGAAGGGTGGATTGAGTATAGAAGAACCGGGTATCCTGCTTTAAAGCCGGTGGCAGCAAGCTTAAATAATAATTTGATTCCTGTAAGAATGCCGTACCCGGCAGAAGAAGCAACATTAAACTCAGCGAATTATGAGATGGCAGCAACAGCAACGAATGGCAATAGTATTAATATGCCAGTTTGGTGGGATCAATAAAAGAGATTAATTGTTAAAAGTTAAAATCAAAGATATCGATTCAATGAATTAGTATCTTTGATGTTTTTAGTAAATACATGTTCACGATTATGCAGGAAGTCGCTTTATGGCAATGGGGTTTAATTTTGCTATCTAGTGTTTTGTTTTTTTGGTTATCTCCATTTGCCAAAACAAAAACACAATTTTTTAAGGCTACTTATACTGATGAGTTTTCTTCTGTGTGGAAACTAACAGGAAGTCTGATTATTTCATGGATTTTTGCAAAAAGTATTACGAATGCTGCAAATTTAGGAATGAGTTTTGGTCTGCTCGGGGGGCTTGCCTATGCGGCCTATTATCTCTCTTTTGCAGTGGCAGGAATACTCATTTACAGAATGAGAAAAAAAGGAGGCTTCACAAGTATTCATCACTTTTTAGTAACCAGTTTTGGAAAGGGAGCCGTTTATGTCTTTTCGATTTTGATTAGTATTCGGCTATTTAATGAAGTTTGGTCAAATACCATGGTGATTGGTACTTATTTTGGAAGTGAAGGAAGCTTACCGTATTATAGCTCGATTGTTGTCTTTACATTTTTAACACTGGGTTATGCCTTAAAAGGAGGCTTGAGTAGTTCTATATTTACTGATACCATACAGATGATCCTTTTTTCTATACTACTGGCAGTAATTTTATGGAGTATTTTCAGAGTAGAAGAATTTTCTGTTTCTACTGTGATACACTCAGGGGAATGGACAATGGAGATGGGAGGAAATTTATTAATTGCAGCACTATTACAATCATTTAGCTACCCCTTTCATGATCCGGTATTAACAGACAGGGGATTTATAGCTTCTCCAAAAGCTACATTAAAAAGTTTTCTTTGGGCAAGTATTCTAGGAGGAGGATGTATCGTCCTTTTTAGTATTGTAGGTATTTATGCACAACATGAAGGAATGGAAGGGCAAGCAGCTGTTGCTGTGAGTCAATCTTTTGGTCTGGTGATTCTATTGATGATTAATTTTATAATGATTACTTCAGCAGCTTCTACGTTGGATTCTACTTTTTCGTCTTTTTCAAAACTAATGACGATTGATTTAAAATTAGGAGAAGGGCTTCGGTTCGGAAGATTAACCATGGTTGTGATTGCCCTTTTAGGAACCATTCCTGTTTTTTTTGGAGCAGAAATATTATCAGCCACAACGATTAGTGGAACCATGGTTATCGGTCTTTCTCCGGTTTTTTTACTTTGGAAAAAAGATGCTCCCAAAAGCAGTTTTTATCTTTCGCTCTGTTGCGGATTGTTTTTTGGATTATTATTAGTATTTGATGCTTTCCCCAATAGTTTAGTGTTTACAAAAGGAAAATATGCAGCTCTTTTATGGAGTAACATCTGGGGAATAGGAAGCTGCTTTATCGTTTATTTTATACCCATATGGCTACAAAAACAAAAGCGTTAGGAACTCTATCAGGAAAAGTACTTTTATTTGGAGGAGTCTATAGTAATTTACAAGCTTTAGAACAATTGATAGAAATGGCAGGTAAAGAAAACATTCCACCCGGAAACTGTATTTGCACTGGAGATATCATAGGGTATTGCGCACAGCCGGAAGAAGTAGTGAAACGCTTCAGGGAATGGGGAGCGAATAGTATTTTAGGAAACGTAGAAGAGCAATTAATAAGTGGTGCTATCGATTGTGGCTGTGATTTTAGAAAAGGATCTAAATGCGACCATTTGTCCAGACAGTGGTACCCGTATGCACAAAACCAATTATCAGAAGATTCGATCACATGGATAAGAACATTACCGAATTATATTTCTTTTAGATATGCTGATCGAAAAGCAACCGTAGTTCATGGCAGTTACTCTTATATTTCAGAATTTATTTTTGAATCTACTCCCTGGAAAAAGAAGGAAGAGTCCTTTAGCAGAAGTAAGGCAGATATGGTCATTGCAGGACATTCCGGGTTGCCTTTCTTTCAAAAAAAGAAAGAAAAATTGTGGATAAATCCGGGAGTAATAGGAATGCCCGCTAATGAAGGACTACCCAGAGTTTGGTGTGTGATTTTAGAAAAAGAAATTGACCCTTTTTTTTCTTTTACATCATATACATATGATAGCGAATTTGCATATCAGCAGATGAAAAAACAAAACTTGCCGATGGAGTATGCTAATACCTTGAAAACAGGGTTTTGGGATAATATGGAAATCTTACCAGAAAGAGAAAAAAAGCTGCGTGGAAAAAAAATCTTTACAAAGGGTTAAAATAAGTAAGAATAAAAAACGTTTTTGATACTTTTAGAAATAATTAAGAAAGGAAATATAGTTCCTGTTATTTTTTATAAATACATTTGTCAGGACTTTATACTATTTTATTTTGTCTTCCCTATATAATAAGGTTTTCTGTCAGAAAAGTCATTATTACAGTCGTAAATCACTAGTTATAAGGTTATTCCGTATTTATTCGGAGTGATTAAAGTATCCTTTTTTAAATATTTGTAGTTAATTTTAAGTGTTGAAAATAAATTTCAACAGATACCCCATATATAAGAGCATTAAAAACAGAAAATGTTCTTCCTAGTATATTTAAATAAAAAAAATGAATTATTTATTTGAATAAAATATAAGTGATATATGATTATAAAATTGTTCAAATAATCTTGTTTATGGATAAAAAATACATTTAAATCTTCTCAACTGCTTTGAAATAAATGATAAAGGATGTTCTCTAAAAAGAAATTTTTAGAAGTAAAGGAAAGGTGTTAAAGATATTTAGTGCGTATAATTTTTTCCTGAAAACATATGTTTGTATTCCTGGCAGTATCTCATAGTACTTGATATAATACAGGAATATGTTTTAAATATTACTGTATAAAAAGACCCTACAAGAGTAAGACTTTGGCGAGCATACAATTGTAGGGGGGTGTATAATAATTAATTTATAACTAAATCAACCATTATGAGGATATGCTTTCGGATAGTACCTTCAAGCAACATATATGAATATATTACATCTCTTCAAATTAATTTCTCTGCGAATGAGGAGCTAAATACCCCAAAATTAATAAGTGTTAAAGATACCTATTATTTATCAAATACTACGATAGCAATTCCCTCTGTTTCAATTTTGCCCCCCCCTAAAGAAGAGAAGTTTATTTATTTAGATTTAAAGCGTTTTCATTTGTTTTTCAGAAGGTTGATTTACTTCTGGGAAACATTTTTTTGTGTTGAAAAATAAAAACGATAACAATAGATTCAGCTCCTTTTATAAAAGTGATTTGCTCCTTTTTTCTATAGATGAATGTAACCCCACACTAAAATGAAATAACAATGATAAACAGGAATACTTTACATAGCATAGGGCACTTTATATATAACAAAATACTGAAATATAGGGTGGTAAATATTGTTGTTCTGGCGATTTTATTTACGACAATATCATATTCTCAGACGTTTATTGATGAGGATTTTGACAGTCCATTAAGTGCCGATTGGGTATTAAGTGGAACCGCTGCACAAAATACAAACTGGTTGCGATTAACGGATGCTGTAGGGAATCAGTCAGGAACTGCTATTTATAATGTGGCATTTCCTTCGACAGACAATGTAATTGTCGAATTTGATTATGCAGCTTATGGAGGAGATGGGGCAGATGGAATTTCTTTCTTTTTAATTGATGGAACTGCGGCTCCAAGTACTGGGGGAGCAGGAGGACCATTAGGTTATGGATACTGTTCATTGTGTGGGTCACCTGTTACTGATGGAGTAGATGGAGGATGGATTGCAATAGGCATTGATGAATTTGGGAACTTTGAACCAGTGGGGGGAGGAGACGACTGTAGAGGAAATTATCCAACATATGCAGGGACTGTACCAGATACATTTACAATAAGAGGAGAAGAAGGGGCAAATTATCCGTGTTTAGGGTATACCACTCTCCCAGGAGGAGCTTTGGTAGATGGAGTTACCAGAGCGAATAGCAGAAGAGTGAGGATGACTATTATTGATGGAATAGTCAATGTATGGCTGAACCTAAATGATGGAAATGGTTTTCAACAAATCTTTACGAATATCAATTCAGGACAAACAGCTCCTGCAACATTCAAATTGGGAATTAGTGGAAGTACAGGAGGTTTTAATAACATACATGAAATAGATAATATACGGGTAGGAGCAGCAATCGATACAGATAAAGATGGCATCATAGATAATGTAGATTTAGATGATGATAATGATGGTATCCCGGATGCTATAGAATGCCAGCCAACAGGAACCGATGCAATTGTGAATGGAGATTTTACATCTTTACTATCATCGTGGACTGAAGGAGGTGATCTTGCCTGGAATTCTTTTGCAGGGGCAGATCCAGATGCTCAGATAAGTACGACAGGAACAGTTTCAACAATCTCTCAAACATTTTCGACTACTGCAGGAGATGGGAATTTATTATCATTTGACCTAGCCACTAATTATACTGATGGAAACAGTTCCAAACTAAATATTTATATAGATGGAGAATTAGTATATGAGACAACTGCTCAGGAGTATCAGACAACAAATGGAGCTTCTACCAGTGCAAATCAAAAAATAGTTATTAGCTCATTAGGAACTTCTACTACAATTACTATAGAAGCGATAACAGGAACAGGAGGTTCCGATCTATATTTTATCGATGATATAACTGTTTTAAGGGCGTGTGATAATCTAGATGGGGATGGAGTCCCTAATTATAAAGATCTAGATGCCGATGGTGATGGTATTCCTGATAATGTAGAAGGGCAGACTACCTATAGCTACACAGCCCCTGGAGGAACATATACCAGTAATGGAGTGGATACTTCTTATGGAGAAGGGATTAATGTGATTGATTCGGATGGAGATTTAATACCAGATTATTTGGATACCGACAGTGATGGGGATGGAACAAACGATACTATTGAAGCAGGAATTACATTAGCAGGCAGTGATACAGATGGTGATGGATTAGATAATGCAATCGATACGACAAGTGATCATACAGATCCTAATGGTACTATTAATACACCTTCTTCATTACCAGATTCGGATAATGATTATCCTTCAGATGATGTGGACTATAGAGACGGACATACGTACAGTTTGGATACAGATGGAGATGGGGTAGATGATAGTGTTGATTTAGATTCAGATGGAGATGGAATTTTAGATACAGAAGAAGGAAGATGTACTCAGGTATCTACCGGAATCTGGTCAGGTTCGGGAACTACTTACACAACTACTGCAGGGAGTGTTTCAATTACCACGACATCTACATTTACAGCCCCAGCAGTGCCTTTCCCTTTTGGAAACAATACATTAAATACAACGAACTATTGGACCCCAAATGTTGCTGGTGCTCCTTCTCTGGTATATGATGTAAATTGGGATCAAACTAATGAATCAGGAACAGATATTGATTTGCCCACTGATGATCAGGGATCAGGAACATTAACGTTTACTTTTGATCAGGCTGTAACGAACCCTGTTTTGCATATAGATAAATTAGGAGGAGTTGATGGAATACATACCAATTCTCTAAGCCTAACTATTACCACTCCGGGAATCTCCTTATCCAGATTAAGTGGATCCGATGATTTTCAGGTGATTGGAGGCGCAACTATTCAGAGAATGCCCAATATAATACATACAGTAAATTCTACAGAGACATTACCTGCAGTTGATCAGGGAACCGCTTCCGGATCGGTAAGAATCAATGGGACAGTAACATCTGTAACATTTTCATGGAAAGGAGTAGGGTATGAGGGGTTAGGAGGAGATTTAATTGAGATAGCCTTACAGACTTGCGCTTCTAGAGATTCTGATGGAGATGGATTGGCAGATTATCTGGATTTAGATAGTGATAATGACGGAATACCAGATAATATAGAAGCACAGACTTCTGTAGGGTATGTAGGACCTAATGGAGATGCGGGACCAGCAAATAATGGGGTGGATTCTGCTTATACAGGAGGTATTTCTCCAACCAACACAGATGGAACAGATACACCGGATTACATAGATTTAGATTCAGATAATGAAGGAGGAAATGATACTTCGGAGGCAGGAATTACATTAGCAGGCAGTGATACAGATGGTGATGGATTGGATGATGCTACAGATGCAATAACAGGATATGGAGATAGTAATGGAATTTATGATGAGACACAGATCAATAACTTCCCGGATGCAGATAATGATGTTACAGTAGGAGGAGATTTAGATTGGAGAGATGCAATAATAAATTCTCCGTTTATGGATACAGATTCAGACGGAATACCTGATGTCACAGATATAGATGATGATAATGATGGGGTTTTAGATGATACAGAATGCCCTCGGACTTCTTATGCGATTTTATGGGGGCAAATAGGTCTTACAGATGCAGGAATTAGCGCAGTTGGAGGGCAAACTATAGCCGATTTAGGAATCGCTACAGGAATTCCAGAATTTAATGGGATTTCTATGACTGTAGAGTTTGAGCATTCTGGAAGTTCACCTAACTCTAATTTAGTTAATGAAGGAACACCGACAAGTCCATTTTTAGCAGTAGGTAATGTGCCCGGAGAAAATAATAAGGTAACAATTACATTTAGTCAATATGCTGGAGAAGCTATTTTGGGATATGATCCATTATTTGTAGATGGAGAAACAGTGTCCTTTGGAATAAATGGAATTTTAGAAACACCTGTAATTGGTTCTGTTTCTGGATTAAATATTACAACCAATAGTATAGAAAACCCTATAGGAGGGGTAACTACAGGAATTAATTCAGGGAGTATTTCGTATAATTTGGGATATAATACAGTAGCAGAATATACTACCTCATTTTCTGCTTCTTCTGGAGTTTCATCCTCTCAAAATGCAATTTTTATTAGAATTTGGTATAGACCAGATAGTAGTTGTGATATCGATGGAGATACAACTCCGGATTATTTGGATTTAGATAGTGATGGAGATGGATGTAGTGATAGTGTTGAGGGAGGAAATACTTTGGTGAGTAATAATGATATTTCTAATTATAATACAGGTATTGATGCCAACCTCAATGGGTTACTAGATCAGTTTGAAGATGGTACAACAGGAACTATAAATTATACTTCTACTTATACGGAATATGCAAAAAGTAATCAAGTCAGTGCATGTTTAGATACAGATGGTGATGGGGTTGTTGATATTGTAGATATAGATGATGATAATGATGGGGTGCCAGATGAAGATGAATGTCCTGGGTTGAATCAACCTTTGGTAGTGTATGGTAGTTTTTCTGAAAATTCTATTCCAACGACAGAATGGTATATTTCGAGCACGACATCTAATTTTGATACTCCTACAGGAAGTGTATATACTTATTCTTCTACAAATAAAAACTCTACATTAACAGGAGGACTTTTTGATGAAATAGGAGATGGAAATCCAGATACAGGGAATAGAAATACATTATTTGAGATAAACTCTTTTAATTCAGGGGTGGTTTTGAAATTTTCAAAGCAATTAGATGGAGGGGAAAATTATCAATATTCTTTTGACTTAGGGGCAAGAGGAGTAGGCTCCGCCTCAGAATATGTAGTAGATTTATACAATGCAGATACAGATATAGTAGTTAGTACACTAGAAAGAGCTGCATTTAACACATTACCTTCTTATTCGGCATCTCCTAATTATGCTACTTACTCAGGAAATTTCACAGTACCTCAAACCGGAAATTATTATGTTTTATTTAGAGGTACAGGTACAGGGAGTTCACCTGATGATTACATCATAGATAGGGTCGCTTTTAAAAGGACGGTCCCTGAAATATGTACTACGAATACAGATGGCGATGGAGTTCCGAATAGTTTAGATTTAGATAGTGATGGCGATGGATGTAGTGATAGTGTCGAGGCAGGAAATACATTGGTAGCTAATAATGATACAGTAAATTACAATACAGGGACTGATGCTAATGGAAATGGATTATTAGACCAGTTTGAGGATGGTACTACAGGAAATATTAACTACACTCCTTCATATTATCTGGCAATAGATAACACCTTGAATGCTTGCCTAGATACAGATGGGGATGGAGTAGTTGATATAGTTGATATAGATGATGATAATGATGGGGTACTGGATACGACAGAACTTTCGTGTGGAGTTGGAGAAGCTACGGTTACGAATACAGTACTTACAGCCGGGAGTCAGCAGATAGAAGGAACTTTTACCAATGGATCAGGAATTGCGGATTACAATATTCAGTTTTCGAACCTGAGTGCTGCTTTGGTAGCAGCTAATATTGCACCCGTCGCAGGAGGATTGCACTATATAGTTGATGATACGAATCTGGGAGATTACGAAACTACGATACAAATAACCCCTCAAACCGGAGGATTATTGGAATCTGTTGAGTGGGGACCTGATTTAGTAGGAAATACAGATACGGAGAATAATAATGATGAACAAACGATTACATTAACCTGGACTCCTGCAGTTACAGCAGTAGTGATCGATCCGGATAATCAATTAGACATAGCAGATGGTACGATCATAAATTCTGGACAGGCGATATTTCAGGGAGCCGAATATGAAAATGCGAGTCCCCCTACCTGGAAGATAGTCTTTACTACCAATTTGATTTCCTCAGCATTTGCATTAACCGCCTCTCATGAGGCTTTAGCAGGAGTTGCAGATTTACGAGACGAAGGGTTTAGTTTAGTGACCAATGTTTGTTACGCAGAAAATACAGATGGAGATGGACTTATTAATAGTTTGGATTTAGATAGTGATGGAGACAGTTGTAGTGATAGTGTCGAAGCAGGGAATACATTAGTTAATAATAATGATACGGTAAACTATAATACCGGAGCAGATGTTAATGGCAATGGATTATTAGATCAGTTTGAAAATGGAACTACAGGAACAATCAATTATAATTCATCCTATGATAGCTTAGCAAAAGACAGTTCGTTCAATGGGTGTTTAGATACTGATGGTGACAATGTAGGGGATTTGATTGATATAGATGATGATAATGATGGAATATTAGATGAAATGGAATGTGATTATGGAGGAGGAAATACAGTACCTTTAATATCACACTCTTTTGCTGAAACGGGTTCTTATGGACCCTATACATTGACAAATTATGCAGGATCCCCTTTTATTGATTCGAGAGGGATTGTTCTTAATAGAGATGCCAATTTCAGTGCAGAACTGACAACAACCATAACAGCAAATAAGGGAGATCAATTAGATATGACAATAACAATTGGGAGATTGTCTGGAACGAATACACTCGATTATGTAGAGGTGTTCTTAGACGGGGTTTCTCAAGGAACAGAGTTCGCTTCAGCCTTAGCATCTGGACCAATTGTTATCTCTTCTACAGTAGACAATAACAATCCTGAATTAAAGGTTGTCTTAAACCATATTCATTCGGCAGGTAATAACGATTATTATATTCATACAATAGAAGGTTTTTTAACGTATTCAGCAACTTGTAAAGAAAATACAGATGGTGATGGAGTTCCGAATAGTTTGGATTTAGATAGTGATGGCGATGGATGTAGTGATAGTGTCGAGGCAGGAAATACGTTAGTAGCTAATAATGATACAGTAAATTACAATACAGGGACTGATGCTAATGGAAATGGATTATTAGACCAGTTTGAGGATGGTACTACAGGAAATATTAACTACAC
>NZ_JBHULX010000027.1:166378-170341 GCF_042684685.1 Aquimarina hainanensis
GTATTATCTGGCAATAGATAACACCTTGAATGCTTGCCTGGATACAGATGGGGATGGTGTTGGAGATCTAACAGATATAGATGATGATAATGATGGGGTACTGGATACGACGGAACTTTCGTGTGGAGTTGGAGAAGCTGCGGTTACGAATACAGTACTTACAGCCGGGAGTCAGCAGATAGAAGGAACTTTTACCAATGGATCAGGAATTGCGGATTACAATATTCAGTTTTCGAACCTGAGTGCTGCTTTGGTAGCAGCTAATATTGCACCCGTCGCAGGAGGATTGCACTATATAGTTGATGATACGAATCTGGGAGATTACGAAACTACGATACAAATAACCCCTCAAACCGGAGGATTATTGGAATCTGTTGAGTGGGGACCTGATTTAGTAGGAAATACAGATACGGAGAATGATAATGATGAACAAACGATTACATTAACCTGGACTCCTGCAGTTACAGCAGTAGTGATTGATCCAGATAATCAATTAGACATAGCAGATGGTACGATAATAAATTCTGGACAGGCGATATTTCAGGGGGGCGAATATGAAAATGCGAGTCCCCCTACCTGGAAGATAGTCTTTACTACCAATTTGATTTCCTCAGCATTTGCATTAACCACCTCTCATGAGGCTTTAGCAGGAGTTGCGGATTTAAGGGATGAAGGTTTTAGTATCATAGCTAATGTTTGTTATGGAGAAAATACTGACGGAGATGGAATGATTAATAGCTTGGATTTGGATAGTGATGGCGATGGATGTAGTGATAGTGTAGAAGCTGGAAATACTGTTTTTTCTAATAATGATATTATCAATTACAATTCAGGCTTAGATGCGAATGGAAATGGATTATTGGATCAATTCGAAAACGGAACGTCTGGGACTATTAATTATGTATCAACCTATACACAATATGCTTTAGATGGAAATATTAGTGGTTGCCTGGATACGGATAATGATGGAGTAGTTGATATAGTTGATATAGATGATGATAATGATGGGGTGTTAGATACAGATGAAAGTCAGTCATGTTCTACTGCGATAGAACCTATTATTACTCCAGTCGCAATAGTATCTATTCCGGGGGCACCTTTTACGATTGATTGTAATACGGAAGGATCTTTAGATGAAATGATAGATGGAGATTTTGCTTCTAATGGAGATGGATGTAGGGATTTAGACTGGACAGTAGCAGATGATAATCAAGGAAATGGATTGAGACTTACATTAGTAACAGTATATGATAACATATCTGAGTTTTATCTGTGGAATGATGTGAATTTGTCATCAGGAGTTAATGATGGAATTCAAAATTTCTCAATAAAATTATATGATAAGGATGCTGTTTTATTAGGAACAGAAACAGGATTTGTAGCAGCAAATGCTGGAGCAGCAATGCAGAGCTTTTCACTCTCTCAGACATATAATGGAGTGCTCAGCTTTGATTTGGTTATTGAAACAACATACACGAGATCCCCTATTCAAATCAGAGAAATTGCTATTGGGGGTCCCTCTGCTAGATGTAGTGTTGACTATGATGTAGACGGGGATACCACAGCAAATCGACTGGACCTTGATTCAGATGGAGATGGATGCTCTGATGCCTATGAAGCAGGAGCAACAACAGATAAAACGGCAAATTTTGCTTTTACAAATACTACAGTTAATGGAGAAGATACAAATGGAAATGGGTTAGCAGATAGTATAGAAGATCTTCCAGGAAACCCAGGGCAGGTGAATTATAGTTTGTCCTATTTTCAGTTTGCTATCGATAATTCTGTTAATGCGTGTGCGGATAATGATAATGATGGTATAGGGGATCATGCAGATATAGATGATGATAATGATGGAGTGTTAGATGCTGTAGAATCTCCTAATTGTTTCTACACTGAGACAGAAGCAACCACCATAGTAACAGTAACTTCTGACTTAACAGTAGAATCGGTGTCAAGGCCTTTCTCAAATGCTCATGACGGAGCAGATAATACAGCTAGTTATACAGGAGTAACGCCAAATCAGAATGGAGTAGGGGTATCTATTTATGAAATCATCCCTACAATTCCGATGGCAATTACAGCAATAGATTTTTCAATGTATAATCTGGCATTTACAAATGGAGCAGGAAATACGGTAAAATTACAAGGGTTTACAGGAAGTATATGGGAGGATCTAGATACTGCATCTAATAGGACAGTAGTAAATGCAATAGAGACATTTATCAATACATTACAACCTAATAAGGTTTATCAGAAGTTTAGAATAACAGGAGAAACGGGATTGGTATATTATGCCAGAGTGAAAGAAATCTATATTTATGCTAATAACTTTGTTTCGTCATTAAACCCTAAAACAATCTGTAATGATAATTTGGATGGTGGAACAGGAGATATCCTTCCTAATCATTTTGATCCGGATTCAGATGGAGATGGATGCTCTGATGCCTATGAAGCAGGAGCGACTTCTGATAAAACAACAGATTTTGCCTTTACAAATACTTCAGGGAATGGAGAAGATGTTAATGGAAATGGGTTGGCTGATGTTGTTGAAAATGGAACTACAGGAACTATTAATTATGTATCTACGTATGAGTTATATGCCTGGTCAGATGAATTAAACTTATGTATTGATACAGATAATGACGGTGTTGGAGATTTAGTAGATTTAGATGATGATAATGATGGTATTTTGGATCCAGATGAAAGTAGTTATTGCAGTAACCCATTTACGTCTTCATATACAATTGCAAATGCAGTATTTGCAAATAATACTACGGCAAATGCCACGTATACTGCGGATATTTTGGACTCCTCTAATACAAAAGTGGCAACCATACAGTTTTTAATCCCGGCTACATCTGCTAATGTAGTAGGGTACGCAGATTATTCTGAAGTAGTTAATGGAGATGAACTACAATTTAATTGGTTAGGAACCGGGACAAACCCTAATCAATGTATCCAATATACAATTACCCCTGAAGCAGGGATGGAATTTAATGCTACTTTGAGGTGTTATTTGCCAGGGAATGGCTCTTCTGCACAAAATAATACAATTTCGATGACTCCTGATTTTGGAACATTACCTAATGGCAAAGCAATATCTGCTACATTTTTCGAATCAGCAACAAGTCATACCGATAGGGGTACAGGAGATATTATTTCATCAGGAATGACAATTCAGCGATTGTCTAATGGAGTGCCTGGTACTACCTATAGTTATTTAGAATTTGATGTGATGTCAGATGATATTAATCCATATATTTTTAATATGTGTTTTAACTGGAGTAGCGCTATGAATCATGAGACGTTTAGTATTAGATTCGAGTCGGTAAATTGTACTTCCAGTGAATTAGATGTTGATGGAGATACTTTGATCAACTCATTAGATTTGGATAGTGATGGAGACGGTTGCTCTGATGCCGCAGAAGGAGGTGTTCCTCAGGCTTTAGGAAATACATCAAATAACTTTCAGTTTGTAATTTCTCAAGGTGTTGGTAATGGTGATGAAAATGGAAATGGATTGGCAGATGAAGTAGAAGATTTACCAGGGTCTCCAGGACAAGTTAACTATACATTAAACTACACTAATGCTGTAGACCCAGCAGTTAATGTAGCATGTTCTATTGATAGTGACGGAGACGGGATTGATGATGTTGTAGATTTAGATGATGACAATGATGGTATTGTTGATCGTATAGAAGGAGGTGGAGTTGATCCTGGTGCAGATGATGACAATGATGGTATTTTAAACTATGCGGATTCGGATTACCCTGGATATGTAGACAGTAATGGCGATGGTATTAATGATCATTTTGATTATGACGGGGATGGCGTTGCCAACCATCTGGATTTAGACAGTGACAATGATGGTTTGTTAGATCTTATAGAAGCCGGTGGGGTAGACACAGATGGAGATGGAGCTGTTGATTACCCGACTCCTGGTGATGCCAGTAGTATGGT
>NZ_JBHULX010000028.1:0-575 GCF_042684685.1 Aquimarina hainanensis
ATATTATCTACAATACCATCACCATCACTATCAATATCCTGATAATCCAGACCTCCTGTACCATCGGTATTGGGTAACGGTAGCATCGTTCCGCCATCTCCTGTTCCTGCAACCGTATTATCATCTGTATCAACACTATCAGCAAATCCATCGCCATCAACATCAACCATAGACGTTGGATCTCCCGGGGTTGGGTAATCTATCGCTCCATCACCATCAGCATCTACTCCTCCAGCTTCACTAATATCTGTTAGCCCATCATTATCACTATCTAAATCCAGGCTATCTACAATACCGTCATTATCACTGTCCGGTGACGGTAAATTGGTTCCGCCATCTCCTGTTCCTGCAACTGTATTATCATCCGTATCAACACTATCTGCAAATCCATCACCATCAGTATCGGTAATTCCATCTAAAACTCCATCGCCATCTGCATCAACTCCTCCGTTTTCTGTTACATCAGAAATTCCATCATTATCACTATCTAAATCCAGGCTATCTACAACTCCATCATTGTCACTATCCGGGGAAGGTAAACTTGTTCCACCATCTCCTGTACCTGCAACTGTATT
>NZ_JBHULX010000028.1:688-1800 GCF_042684685.1 Aquimarina hainanensis
ATCTATTGCTCCATCTCCATCGGTATCAACTCCTCCGTTCTCTACGATATCTGCAACCCCATCATTATCACTATCTAAGTCTGCAGTATTAGGAACACCATCACCATCACTATCAGGATTCGGTAAGGCTGTACCTGTGGTAACCTCTCCTGCTCCACTACCATTGTCAATCGTATCCAGACTATCTTCTAATCCGTCACCATCTGCATCCGTCATAGACGTTGGATCCCCTGGAATCGGGTAATCTATCGCTCCGTCTCCGTCGGTATCAACTCCTCCGGCTTCTGTAATATCTGCAACTCCATCATTATCACTATCTAAATCCAAATGATTCGCAACGCCATCACCATCTACATCATATACATCCGGAATACCATCACCATTACTATCTGTATAATCTGTTGTACTTCCATCTCCAGCGCCTCCATCATCTGTCGTATCCTGCCAGTTGGGAATACCATCACCATCTGCATCCCCATTAGGATCATTCCCTCCTGATTCTAAAACATCTGGAATACCATCGTTATCATCATCGGCATCTACCGCATCATCAATACCATCACCATCACTGTCATTCTCCCTGTAATCTAGATCTCCTACTCCAGGATTATCTACATCAGCTAAAATACCATCTGTTAAAGGAGCTACGGTATTATTACCTGCATTGCTTCCTGAAGTAGCTCCACTTAAAACAATCGTATCATAATTATCATCCAATCCATCGCCATCACTATCACTTCCTGAAGCAACTGTATCGGCAACCCCATCGCCATCAGTATCCCAACCTTCTATAGAATCAGATTCTCCATCATTATCACTATCGGTATCTATATAATCTGCACTACCATCCATATCTGTATCTATGGCAACTAATGCTGTTCCACCATCATCAGGGTCATAGCTATCATCAATACCATCACCATCAGTATCCGTACCACTTGGGGCAACATAACCAACCGTTGGTTGTCCTTCTATATTATCTACAATACCATCGCCGTCACTATCAACATCCTGATAATCCAGCCCTCCTGTACCATCGGTATTGGGTAACGGTAGCATCGTTCCGCCATCTCCTGTACCTGCAACCGTATTATCATCTGTATCAACACTAT
>NZ_JBHULX010000028.1:1810-1915 GCF_042684685.1 Aquimarina hainanensis
ACCATTAGGATCATTCCCTCCTGATTCTAAAACATCTGGAACACCATCATTATCATCATCTACATCTGAAATATCATTAACACCATCCCCATCACTGTCGTGCTC
>NZ_JBHULX010000028.1:1925-2994 GCF_042684685.1 Aquimarina hainanensis
CATCATTAACACCATCCCCATCACTGTCGTGCTCTCTCCAATCCATATCTCCTACTCCTGGTAAGTCAACATCTGGGAAGTCTGTAGGCACTGAACCATTTGATGGGTTCGTACCGGAAGTAGCTCCACTTAAAACAATCGTATCATAATTATCATCCAATCCATCACCATCACTATCACTTCCTGAAGCAACCGTATCGGCAACCCCATCTCCATCAGTATCCCAGCCTTCTATAGAATCAGATTCTCCATCATTATCACTATCGGTATCTATATAATCTGCACTACCATCCATATCTGTATCTATGGCAACTAATGCTGTTCCGCCATCATCAGGATCATAGCTATCATCAATACCATCGCCATCGGTATCCGTACCACTTGGGGCAACATAACCAACCGTTGGTTGTCCTTCTATATTATCTACAATACCATCGCCGTCACTATCAATATCCTGATAATCCAGCCCTCCTGTACCATCGGTATTGGGTAGCGGTAGCATCGTTCCGCCATCTCCTGTACCTGCAACCGTATTATCATCTGTATCCACACTATCAGCAAATCCATCGCCATCGACATCAACCATAGACATTGGATCTCCCGGGGTTGGGTAATCTATCGCTCCATCACCATCAGCATCTACTCCTCCAGCTTCACTGATATCTGTTAGCCCATCATTATCACTATCTAAATCCAGGCTATCTACAATACCGTCATTATCACTGTCCGGTGACGGTAAATTGGTTCCGCCATCTCCTGTTCCTGCAACTGTATTATCATCCGTATCAACACTATCTGCAAATCCATCACCATCAGTATCGGTAATTCCATCTAAAACTCCATCGCCATCTGCATCAACTCCTCCGTTTTCTGTTACATCAGAAATCCCATCATTATCACTATCTAAATCCAGGCTATCTACAACTCCATCATTGTCACTATCCGGGGAAGGTAAACTTGTTCCACCATCTCCTGTACCTGCAACTGTATTATCATCCGTATCAACACTATCTGCAAATCCATCACCATCAACATCTGCCATAGAGGTTGGATCTCCCGGAGTCGGGTA
>NZ_JBHULX010000028.1:3004-54207 GCF_042684685.1 Aquimarina hainanensis
GCTATCATCAATACCATCACCATCGGTATCCGTACCACTTGGGGCAACATAACCAACCGTTGGTTGTCCTTCTATATTATCTACAATACCATCACCATCACTATCAATATCCTGATAATCCAGACCTCCTGTACCATCGGTATTGGGTAACGGTAGCATCGTTCCGCCATCTCCTGTACCCGCAACCGTATTATCATCTGTATCCACACTATCAGCAAATCCATCACCATCAACATCTGCCATAGAGGTTGGATCTCCCGGGGTTGGATAATCTATCTCTCCATCACCATCAGTATCTACTCCTCCAGCTTCACTGATATCTGTTAGCCCATCATTATCACTATCTAAATCCAGGCTATCTACAATACCATCATTATCGCTATCAGGATTTAACAACGCTGTACCACTAGTTACTTCTCCAGCGCCACTACCACTGTCAATTGTATCTACACTATCTTCTAATCCATCTCCATCTGCATCCGTCATAGACGTTGGATCCCCTGGAGTCGGGTAATCAATCGCTCCATCACCATCGGTATCAATTCCACCTGCTTCGATTATATCTGCTATCCCATCATTATCACTATCTAAATCTAAATAGTCTGGCTTTCCATCATTATCACTATCTCTTGACACACATGTTTGTAAAGCGAACTCTATCAAATCCCCTCCAAATCCTTCTATACCTACTCCTTTCCAATTAAAGGTTACAGAAGTAAATGTCCCGTTAATTCTAACAGAACCAGAGGCTGTTCCTTCTGTCATTCCTGCCAAAGTTTCCGGAGAATTACTCGTCATAACTACATTAGGTGCTCTCTGAATCGTTGTTCCTCCTAATACCTGAAAATCATCCGAACCACTTAATCTAGATAATGTGACTCCCGACGTTACCATCGTTAATTGTAATGAATTCGATAAAGAAAGACTTCCTGAACTACCATTTCCTCCTAATTTATCTATATGAAAAGTAGGATCTGTCACTGGCTCACTAAAAGTAAATGTTAGGGTTCCCGATCCCTGGTCATCCGATGGTAAATCTATATCTGCCCCTGAATCCGGAGTACTATCCCAATTCACATCATATATTAATGAAGGAGCTGAAGCCAGATTAGGTGTCCAAAAATTTGTTGTATTAAATGTATTATCACTAAAAGGTAAAGAATTTGCCGGGGCTGTAAAAGTAGAAGTAGTTGTCACAGTTACTCCTGCCGCATTACTGGAAAATGTAGTTCCTGACCCTGTCCAGGTTCCTGTAGAGGTTAGCGTACAAATCCCTTCATCTATATCGGATACTCCATCATTATCTGAATCTAAATCACAGCCATCAGGAACTCCGTCACCATCTGCATCAGCAGTATCACTAAACCCGGTACATACATCATTTCCATTTATTACACCATCTCCATCATCATCACAGGTGGTAGAAGTCACTGCATTATTAGTACTACTTACGTCTGCTTGTCCACCTGAAACTGCCGTGGGAACACCATTAGCATCTACTCCTCCTGTAATTCTACCGTTTGCATCTAAACTTGCTAATGTAAGACCTCCATTATCTCCTTCTAAAGCATCTGCACAACTGTCATTATCTGAGTCATTATCTAAATAATCCGGAATAGAGTCTCCATCCGTATCAGGACAAAATATCTCATTCGCAGCAAATCTAAATCCTTCTAATCCTGCGCCACCCTCTGCATTTATTGTAAATTGTGTTGCTCCTACTGGAAATACTACATACCATTGTAATACATTATTATTAAAGACTCCATTTTGAACAAAATTGCCTCCGTTTGAAATAGACTGTTCTCCTCCTACAATTTGATTCCCCGCAGGATCATAAACCCTAGCATCTCCAATACCTCCTAACCAGGAAATCGTATATGTACCAAACCTAGAACCAAAACTCGCATTAAAATCCGGTGATGTTTTATCTACAAATCCATATAATATTAATTCTATATCTGCTCCTACAGGAAGTGAACTTATTTGAAATGTAGTACTTAAATCCCAAGGATTAGATCCCGTATGAACATAGTATAACTCATTATTATCCGAAAGTCCGGAAGAAACTAAACTCCCTCCTGAATTGGATATGGTCCAATTTGCAGTTCCTCCAGAATTAGACAGTACAAAAGTCCCATTAGTTGAGCTCGCCACTGTAAAATTAGATGAACTTGATTGACACTCTGTACTATCTAATATCCCATCATTATCATCATCTAAATCTACCGCATCTGACAATCCATCTAAATCAGAATCTCCCAAACCAGAAATCTGACTCACAAATACTCCAGAATCTAACGAAGGATCTCCAGTATCAGCAATTGCTATAGCAAATCTATACGTATTACCCGGTGTTAATCCGGATAAATTCCCTGTTATCCTTCCTGTCAAACCATTATATTCTGTAGTTATTACAAATGGTCCTGGATTTGTGTTACAAGCACCTGTCGTAGTATGTCCGTTATTGATGTATATAGCACTGTTGGTTAAATCCTCTGTAGTTGGATCATCAAAACATCCGACAAATCCTGCATTAATTGTATTTACAGCTACAGGGCTGGATGTCCCAGGAACTAACGCAATATTTTGAGTTCCTGTTATTCCGGGTCCGGAAACGAAAAAACCAAAGATATCATTAAATCTACTTCCTACATAATCCGGGTATTCATCCGATCCAAATTGATATTCTACCACCAACTCTCTAATATTGGGATCTAGCGTAACATCAAATTCATATACCACCACATCATTATTAGCTGTAGGATCTATAGCAGTTATCGGAGGATATGAAAAAGTAGCTCCTCCTGCAGGTCCTTCAGTTACCTGTATTTGATTATTTGTTGTAAATGCTTCTGTAACTGTACCTGTAGTAAAAGCAATTCCGCTATCCAGAGATAGGTTTGCTCCTCCAAGTCCATTAGAAAACAGCCCTATCTGCGAAGCTCTTATTCCTGAAACCAAGAGAGGATTACTTAATGTAACACCTTCTCCTTCTAACTCTGCAAAAATCTGAGCGTCCGTAGGACCTGTTGTCAATGTTGCTTGCGAAAAACTGACAAAAGGAAACAGAAGTAGTAAAAAAGAAAATAATAAATAGTTTTTGTGGGTATGCTTAATCAAATTAGGAGTAATTATATCCATAAGCGTTAATATATTTTGGCTGGTTGAGAATCATTTATGAAGCATTCGCCTCATCTTATTTAGAAACTTAAAGGTATTAAATCTACATTAAAATAATCGTTAAAAAACAAAAAACATCGTTAAAAAGACGTTTTTATTCTGAATACGTGTAAAAAACAACATCGAATGCTTTTCTTCAAAACTCCTCACTTAAACATTTTTATTATTCAATTCACTTAAACAAGAGTATTATTTCTCTTATTTAGTATTAGAATTCTATACATCTTATTTAACTTCACTATCAAATTTATTAATAAAATTTTAACATTTATTACGTCTAAACCACCATATTTATACTGTTAAAAACCAAGATATTAACCTTATCTTTTATCTTATATAGATTAAACATTTTCTTATGTATCTAAAGACAGGAGCTGTCTCAGGTATTTTCAAAACCTTCTCTTTTTTAATAAAAACTGAATTTCATTCTTAATTTTTCTTATTTATTTTATCACTCATTTCTTTATCACATAGCATTAATCCATACAACTACTATGGAAAACATATACTTTTTAATGTTTCACAACTATTTTTACCCGTTAACAAACAATTTCAAACAAAAAAGCACTACGATATAGCCTGTACATCGTAGTGCTTCCTGAAGGAATCTCCTTTATTTATAAAAAAGTATCTGTTGTTATCTACTCGATAATCGAAATGTTGTACTCAGTGCTTGGACCTGAAATTAATGTTCATTTCCCAAACTATCTCATATTATTACTTAATTAGGAAAGGTAGTTTAGTTATTATAACTAGAAAAGTTGTTAGCTATAAAAATATGTAATCAAAATTAAACTTAAGCGCTATTCATTAAATAAACGTCTTATTCAATTTAGGATATCTACATATAAAAACAGATCTTCATATTGTTATACAAATCCTCTTCTTCTTGCTTCTTCCAGTAGTTTTTGGTCATCTGCTTTTGCAATAGAAAACATTTCTTTTATCTGATTCTTTCTTTTTTCTATAGCACTAAGTGACAAACTCACATAGTTAGGAAGGTTTTTAGTTTTTACACCTCTGGAAAGATGATATAGTATTTTTAAATTCTTTTCATCCAAAGAAAAATTATTGGTCATCATTTTTCTAAAGTGACTATTCACTGTAGCACTATAATATGGTGTCCCGACCACTATATTATTAAATGCTAATAGCAATTCACTGGAAGTAAGGTCACTCTTAATCAAAAATCCTGAAGGATTAATACTCTTCAAAATGTTATGAATTCGATGATCTTCTCTATGCATCGTAAGGATGATAATCTTAGCTTTGGGCAGTAATTGCTTAGCATGCTTAGCCAGATCTTCTCCGGATGTAATAGATCCATCAGAGGAAGGTGGTAATTTTATATCTACAAACAACATATCATATGGTGCCGCAGATTTAGAAGACTTTACTATTTTATCGTATGCATCATCACAATTAGAAGCGATATCTATTTTAATATTATACTCTTTTTGATTCTCTCCTAATAAGGTGTTCTTATATCCCTCAATAATCATCGGGTGATCATCAATCATAAGAACTTTTAGCTTTTTTTTCATGTTTTACTAATTTCGGGTTTTAAAAGTCATATATCTATTCAGTGACATACCACTTTGGTTTTAAGATTTATTAATATGACGGAATACTAATCAAAACAGATGTTCCTCCTCCTTTATTACTCATAAAATCTACCATTCCGCTCATTTGACGAACTCTGGAAGTTATATTTTTTAATCCTATACCTTTTTTGACTTTGTTACTATTAAATCCAATTCCATCATCTAAAATAGTAAGATTTATTTTATCTTCCGAATAATCAAAACTAATTTTTATCTTTTGAGCCTGAGCGTGTTTAAAAATATTTTGTAGGGATTCCTGCAAAATCCGGTAGATATTTACTTTTTTATGATTATTAACGACATCCCAATCGATGTTCTCATCATTCTCGAATTCGAATTCCATACTATGAGCTTCGCAGAGATCACTAATTAAGCTTTCTACTACATCTGCATAAGCAACATCCGGAGAAATTGAATCTGTTCCCAGATCATGTGAGATCAGTCGAATTTCTTTTTCTATGGATTTTAGCTCTTCTATATATTTATTCCGCGCATCGGTAAAACCATCATTCGCTCGTTGATTAATTCCATCGAGGCTTAATCGTACCCCAAACAATCTTCCTAATACTCCATCATGCAGTTCTTCTGACATTCGCTGTTGTTCTAACTGTCTTCCTTCTTCTAATTTGATCTGCTGATTTAGCAGCAATCGATAAATCTCCTGATTTGATTCTTGCTGCCGCTGTGCAAATAACAGTTCTTTATTACTCTGCTTTTGTCTAAAAATGATATACCCTAATATAAACAAGGCTGATAAGCCTAATACTGCCACTATTAACCGATCGTTTTCTTTAGTGATTTGCTGGTTTTCCTCTTTGATCTGATCAGTTTCATACTCAATCCGGGCAAATTTATCCCGATACAAACGCTCCTCTCGCTGTAAACTATCACTGAGTTTAATATAAGCATGAGCATATTGAACACCTTCATCACTAGGAACTATCTCTGACAATATCTGATAGGATTTTAACAATTCTTCGTTATTATCAATTTCCAGCGAAATATCTTTGGCTTTAGTCGCAAATTGAATAGCTAGACTATCATTACTCATGGACTTATAATATTCTGATAAATGAAGTGAATTTGTAACTATTCCTCTTTTATATGAAACACTATCTCTTATCTTCAATGCTTTATAAAACAAATGGGGAATACTATCTAGATCATTTGATAAAAAATCTGCATATGCTAAATTATCTAAAACTCTTGCATAACTTTCTGGTCTATCTTTCAAGTAATTTTTGTATGACAATACCAATTTATAATATTCTTTTGCTTTTAAATAATTTTTTTGAGACATATAAACAAAACCAATGTTATTAAACGAAGTTACTGCTTGTGACTCACTATTTTTAGTATTTTTAGCATACTCAATAGCTTTTAAATGATACTCTATAGCCTTTTCGTAATTTTGAAAATATGTAGCTATTATCCCAAGATTGTTATATGCTATTGGCATATAACGATGCTTTTCTGATTTCTCAAAATTCCGTATTGCTTTTATTGTTAAAGTCTCACTTTTAGTATAATTTTTTGTTTTTTTTAGAATTAAAGCCATACTAATCAATACCTTTCCTTGTTCATATGGGTATCTCTTCAATCTTTCGTAAACTTTATTCGACTTAGAAAAATAACTATAAGCTGTGTCCAATTCTTTTATCTGGTAGTGAATTCCTAAATTCATATTGGCTTTAGCCATTCCAAAAGAATCTTTGATCTTCGTTGCTAACTTAAGCATCCTAATATTTAAATCTTTACGCTTTTCTGGTTCATCGAATGTCGTAAAAAGAGAGGATAATTGTGTCATCTTTTCTCTTTTGAATAAATTATCGTCTAAGGTTGTATAAAAGGTATACGCTTTATTTAAGTTTTCTCTTCGATCTTCTATGGTTTTACTTTTGTCTTTGGCATTAGCTATATAAGTCTCTATAATGTTAGATTGCAGGTCTTCTTTCGGAATCTTACTTTTTTGATCCTTACACGAGAAAAGTAAAATACATAAGACAGATAAGGTGTAATAATTATTTAATACGTTGGTCATTTTATACATATCACATGTTAAAACCTAAAATTAATAAAAAGATACTAATCTCCCTATAATAGCAAAAAAAAAGAGCCATAAAATAGCTCTCTTTAGATATATTAAAATTATAAAGTTATATTAATCTTCATCATCTCTAACATGATCTGTACTAGTCTCATCTCCTGTCATCATTTGATTATCTTCCAATTCTACTGATACTTCTTCATTTATTGTTTCTGCTTCACAAGCGATAAAAAAAGTACTGATAAATAAAGCTACGAATAAAGTTTTAAAAGTTTTCATAATGTTTTTCTGTTTAGTGTTTGACAATATATTTTTTGACCTGTTATCAGCATTCTTGCGACCAAGAAATACCGAGCTATTTTTAGTACATAAAAAGTAGAACCTAGTTGCGCAACTAATCAATTGATATGTTCTATATGTTTTATACTCTTTTATTAACTCACTCATTATCTTATGAGTACACTACAAATGTAGGTGGTTTGTTTCTTATTTTCTAATGTATAAGAATGCCTTTAGTAGCTGAATAGGAATCAGAAGTAGATGGGGTACTTATAAGGGTAACTGTTCTATTTTTGCAAAAACCACTTGTAAGAAATTAATTACTAACGAAATTATAACAAAAAATAGACTTTATACAAAAAAAATACGAAATAAACATTTTTTTGTCATAATTTTCACATATCTCTTATCAAATTTATACGTTCATATAGCTTCTTTTAGCCAAATTATTCTTTATTTCCTCCACATTATTTTTATATGATTTAGAAAAAGGAATCATGCATGTGCTATTCTTGATAGCAAATTTAGCCTTGCCAAAATGAATTCGGGACACGTAATTCGTATTGATAATATAGCTGTTATGTATTCTTACGAAATGATCCGGTAACAGGTTCTGAAAATGCTTTAATGTCTTAAATGCTTCTACTTTATTACCGTTGTTCATGATAAAATCTGTAGTGTTGTTATCGGCTTTGAGATATAATACCTCATCGACGTCTATAAAGCGATAATCACCATAGGACCGAAAGCATAATGTATTCGCTCCTTCTTCTACAAACTCTTTTTCAAACCGGCATAAAGCTCTGGTAAGTTGGCTTTTTCTAAGGGGTTTCAGAATATAATCCATCACACTATTACGGATTCCTTCTATAGCGTATTCTTCTGTTTTGGTAACGATAACAAACTCAGGCAACCAAGTCATGTATTTCATTAACTCATTCACGATAGAATATCGTGTCTTATCACTATTAATACCCGGAGTATCAGGCTCTAAAAAAATCAACCTGGGTTTTCGTTCCAATATCAGATCAATTGCTTCTTCTTCTGATTTTGCTACTCCTGTACATATATAATCACTATGCTCCTCCAAAGCTATCTGAATGGCATTAATGGTCTGCTGATCATTATCTATTATTATATACGGATATTTCATAGGTAAAGAATTTTAAAGATTACTACTATTTTATGATTTCGTATTGCTGATTACAATAGAACAATTACAAGGTAGGATATTCGCTTCTTTTTTTGTTACGGTAAAACCTCAATATATATACGTATACATACTATAAAATCTATAATGCTCAGGTTTTTAATCCCAGAAAAGTGTTTATAATCGAAATAGTGCTCATAGCTCTCTCAAAACCAGCATATATAACTTACCATATATTACTTGTGTAAAACGTTCTTAAAACTCCCCTAAACACCTCTAAAAACTTTAACAAATAAACTTTATTTATGTTAAAATATTAACACAATAACTATTAATTATACAGTATTTATTTTCCTACACGGCACTCAGCGCATGTCTTTTTCCTACAAACTCCGTTTTAACACTTATATGGGCGGTATCGGTAATTATTTTTGCACTAAAAAAAATAATATACAACTATCAACAAGAGTATTCTTCTTAGTCTTTCTTTATCAGCGAATACCAGACAAAACATCCTATCTGAGTTTATTAGATTTTCGACACTTCTTCGTTTCTAAGAAATTAAGTGTTCTTTTATTTAACCACTAATCGTATTAAATATTTCTGGTGTTTTTATTAATTTCGAAACAAACTTCGGGTTCATTCCTGAAATAAAGATATATTATCTCGAGACAGATAATCATCTATGAATAACTCATTCAATGAGTACTTAAAAACAATGATACAATGACACAACAAAAAAGAATAGTTGTTCTCAGTGGAGCTGGTATTAGTGCAGAAAGTGGCATCAGTACTTTCAGAGATGCTAATGGTCTATGGGAAGGTCATGATATTATGGAGGTAGCTTCTCCTATAGGCTGGAAAAACAATCCGGAATTGGTATTGGATTTTTACAATAAAAGAAGAAGGCAACTACAAACTGTTGTTCCTAATTTAGCACATAAAGCGCTAGTTAATCTGGAGGAAGTTTATCAAGTGTCTATTATTACCCAGAATGTCGATGATCTTCATGAACGTGCTGGTAGTAGTGACATCATCCATCTTCACGGAGAATTACTCAAAGTACGTAGTCAATATGATGAAGCATTGGTATTAGACTGGACTTCTGATCTGGTAATGGGAGATCTATGTGAGTACCAGTCTCAATTACGTCCTCATATTGTATGGTTTGGAGAAGAAGTTCCCATGTTAGAAAAAGCAATCAAAATTACGAGTAAAGCTGATATTCTTATCATTGTCGGAACGTCTATGCAGGTATATCCTGCTGCTGGTCTTCTGGAATATGCCCCATCCCAAACTCCTATTTATTTTATAGATCCCAAACCTGCAATTTCTTCTACAAATCGGATCACTGTCTATGAAGAAAATGCTTCTACCGGTGTTCCTAAATTGGTTCAAAAATTACTAACCGATACATTATAATAGTCAATGCTCGAAGAATTCTTAACCACTATTGATCACTCTCGGGCTAAAAGGTTAGCGTTTGCACAATTTATAATTGCACACCCTCACCGTATTCCTGAGTTATTGGATTTCTGTGCCAGAACAGATGCAGAAATATCATACAGAGCATGTTGGGGGCTAGAATTTATGTGTAAGGAACATCTTCATTATCTGTATCCGCATTTGGACAGCTTTATTACTATTGCACCAACAGTATATCAACCCCCTGCTGTACGACCTGTTGCTAAAATATGTGAATATCTGACCATATCTTTTTATCAGAAAAAAGAACCTGACATCCAACACCAATTAACACCATCACATCGCAATGCCCTGACAGAAATATGTTTTGACTGGTTTATCAGTGACCAGAAAGTCGCTGTAAAGGCATATACTATGACCTCTTTATATTGGTTAGGAACAGAATTTTCCTGGATTCATCCCGAATTAAAAAAAATCATGGAGCAGGAATATTCTACCGGAAGTGCTGCTTATAAAGCCCGAGCCCGACAAATACTCTCTAAATTATCCCGAAAATAACAGATGTAACAGTATGTAATCAACCCCCTCATATAATCCACTAGGCATTCATAAAAAACTACTAAATAATATTTTATCTCTAGTAGCAGAGTATTTACATCCTAATTTATTGAGAAGTTATCCCAGGAACTCTCAGTGTATTCCTAATCTCTTCTATTAGGTAATCTCCTTTATCAAAAAGAAAAGCTCAAGTAGCTGGAATTGATTCTACGAATTTGCCTTAAAGTAGTTTACATAATTCATATGAAAACTATTAACTACAAATATTATACATTATCTTTGCAGCTTTAAAAAATTAAACATATGTCTTTATTGCCTTTGCAAGCCATCTCTCCTATTGATGGTCGCTACGCTTCCAAAACAAAATCTCTTAGTGCCTATTTTAGTGAAGAAGCACTGATCAGATACCGAGTATTAGTAGAAATTGAGTATTTCATTGCCCTATGCGAACTTCCATTACCACAGTTACAGGATATTGACACGGCTTTGTTTTCTCAATTAAGAGAAATATACACTTCTTTTTCTACGGAAGATGCTCTAGCAATAAAGAATATTGAAGCTGTAACCAATCATGATGTAAAGGCTGTAGAATATTTCATAAAAGAAAAATTCGATGCATTAGGTTTAGAAAAATATAAAGAGTTTATCCACTTCGGGCTGACTTCTCAGGATATTAACAATACGGCAATTCCATTGAGTATTAAAGAAGCAATGGGAAATGCTTATATCCCTCTTTTTCTGGAATTATTGGAAAAACTTAAATCCTTAGTTACAGAATGGAAAGATGTACCTATGCTGGCACGTACACATGGGCAACCTGCTTCTCCTACCAGGTTAGGAAAAGAATTTGATGTCTATGTTACAAGATTGGAAGCTCAGTTTGATTTAATGAAAGATATTCCTAGTGCTGCTAAGTTCGGAGGAGCTACAGGAAATTACAATGCTCACAAAGTAGCTTATCCATCTATAGACTGGAAATCATTTGGTACTGATTTTGTTCAGGAAAAGTTAGGATTACACCATTCTTTCCCTACAACGCAGATTGAGCACTATGATCATATGGCTGCTTTATTTGATGGTCTTAAGCGTATCAATACCATCATATTAGACCTAGATAGAGATATATGGACCTATATTTCTATGGACTATTTCAAACAAAAAATTAAAAAAGGAGAGGTTGGATCTTCTGCAATGCCACATAAGGTAAATCCTATTGATTTTGAAAACAGTGAAGGTAATCTGGGGATTGCTAATGCCATCTTCGAACATTTATCTGCAAAATTACCTGTTAGCAGATTACAACGCGATCTTACTGACAGTACAGTATTGAGAAATGTCGGAGTTCCTTTTGGTCATACACTTATCGCTTTTCAGGCAACATTAAAAGGACTAAACAAGCTGTTATTGAATGAAAGTAAGTTTGCAGAAGATCTGGAACAAAATTGGGCAGTTGCTGCTGAGGCTATTCAGACTATTCTTCGTAGAGAAGCATATCCTAATCCTTATGAAGCTCTAAAAGGTCTTACCAGAACAAACGAAGCCATCACAAAAGAATCCATTGCCAATTTTATAGACTCTCTGGATGTATCTGATGCTATCAAAACAGAATTAAAAGACATTTCTCCTGCTAATTACACAGGAATCTAACAAGGTTAAGAATATACTTATTATATTTAATACATGAACAATAGAGCGATGTTTATCCTTTCTGCTATGATTTGCGCAGGGTTCATTTGTTGTGCGCTGATGGATATCTTAGATCATATCCTCCCTAAACTAATTTTAGGGAGCTTATTTTTGTTTTTTCTTCTAAATTTATTCTATGTAAACCTGAAAAAACGATAAAACTTTTTTTAGAAATATCGCATCCTTATAAGTACATCTATATAAGCGTATCTTAAGAAACTGATAATAAAAAACCAGGTGATTTTAATTAAAACCACCTGGTTTTTTATTTTTCCTTTTCAAAGTACTCGAGTACGTTTTGAATGATAATTGAAGTAAAGAACTTCTTGTATTCTGTATGTCTTGATTACATCTCCAGCATTCCACCTATTTTCTTAATTCCTGATAGGTCAATTTTTCCTTCTTTCAGACTATTTCCTAACTTAGCAATTTTAGTAGGTTGCATCTTATCTCCTAATACCCTAAAAATAGCCAGCCCTTTCTCTTTTCCTTCTGCAAATATAATTACCTCATCTATTGCCTCTTCTGTTCCCAAATACTTAAACACGACACTTCCTCGTTCATCATTAATCTTCATTAATGTCTCGTATTTCTCAGATTGGAAAATCTTATTAATTGTAGCAACTTCTTTATTAAACCTCGGTTGATCTATATTCTTTACTGGTAATGCCAAAATATTTATCTTTCTGATGCTTTCCAGAGCTTCTTTCTCTTCTGCTGTATAATTAACCTTATCATTATTAAGAATACTTCCTGAGATATCTAATGATATAAAGTCTTTATCTTCTTGATGGTCTACAAAGTATTTTTGCAACGAAGGTTCACTATTACAACTTACCATCAGCAATGCACATAGTATGCTTGCTATTCTAATTATATAATTCATATTTCTTTTTTTGATTGATTCGTATTTATTTATACTCAGACTTCTTAATGGCGTATCAAGAAGCCTGAGTCGCATAACAAAATTATATGTAATCGCTCTTAAATGTTTTAATAGCTATAGTAACGAAGAATGAATACTTTTTTTGTTATACTATAATTCTATGCTAAGTGCTTAGCTTTTTTTTACTTTTTTCAGTTCTTTTCCTCCAGGGATATTAAGGTCATCTGCTAATTTAGAAACTTGTTTCAAATCGATATTTCCTTTTATTCTCAAAACAATTGTTTTTGGACCATCGTCTTCCACACCTTCTAAAAACATAAACAGTTCGCTTACATAATCATCATTTTTCCCTGGCTTGGAATAAAAGCGAATATTTTTCCCTTCACTATTCACTCTCATTAACTCGTCTAAAGTAGCACTTTTTAGATATTGTTCCACATCTGCTTTCATTTTTTTTCCAATATCTTCTTTTTCTGTAGCAAACACTTTAATATTCTCGATATTCTCTACCAAATCAATATATTGTTGTGTTTCTGCATCTTTACTATCAAAATCTATCTTGCTTAATAATTTGAATATTTTACTGGTCATCACCATGGATGATACCCCGTTCATATTCTCATATTTATCGAAATTACTCTGTGCACTTGCTAATATTGGCAATGCTAAGAAAGCTACTATTATTAATCTTTTCATACTCTTTTTTTTATTCTTATTCTTAAATAAGATGTTTCGTTATTTACTTTATTAATTTGTTTCTGGTGTTCTCAAATTCTTTGAGGTACACCAAATCTCTTTTGCCCTCATTCATATATTGAGAAACCAAACTGAGGACTTCTTTGGTCTTTTGCAAGGCTACTTCCGGATCCTCGAAAGTATCCACATCTACCTCATTAACTACAGGCTTATTAATGTCTGTTATAAAAATACCTGCTATTAACGCTATTGATGCTGCTACCCCACCCCATTTATACCATGTGGTACGATGTGATGTTCCTGGCAATCTAATTCCTGATGGAGCTACAACAGCCCGTTGATCAGAAAAAAATTGAAACATACTCTTATATTTTTCGAGATGAGACGGCACATTATCTCCGGTAAAATAAACCTTTAATTCTTTTTCTTCAGAAATGGTCGTTTCTCCTTCAAAATATTTTTCGAGTAATTTTTCGATTTTAGATAACTCCATAATTATGTGTATTTACTAATCTTTGTTGTATTGTTTTTCTTCCTCTTGATAATGCTACTCTAACAGCTGTTTCTTTCATATCCAACATCTCTGCTATTTCTGCATTATTATATTGTTCTATATCGCGTAATTGTACGATCAACCGTTGTTGTTCCGGGAGGCTATCCATAATTTTACCTACCCAATCCAAACTGTCTCTTGCTTCAACCTGACGGTGTAAAGACGCACTTTCATCTTTATAATTACTATGGACAATCTTTAGATTATCACTTGATTTTGCTTTTAACTTATCATAGCAATAGTTTTTAGTCATAGTGACAGCAAATGCTTCTACATTTTTATATTTTTCCATTTGCTTTTTATTCTTCCACAGTTTTAGTAACACCTCTTGCGTAGCATCTTCGGCTTCCTCATTACTTACTAAGAGTCGTTTGGCCAACCTATAGAGCTTATCCTTAAACCCATTCGTTAATGCTATAAATGTCTTTTCTTTCATTTTTTGATTGATTGATATAAAACCTCTTTCGTTAGCTTTATACTTTGGAGACGACTATACTCCTAATTTGTTACAATGTTTTCATAATTTATAATAAAGTCGTTACTTTTAGCTTTATAATATTAATAATAAGGTACGAATGAAAAATCTGAAATACATTGCATTACTCACTATTTTATGCATTACTACTCATAGTTGCTTCAAAGATAATGATGACGTACCACAATCAGCGAGTACTGTAGAGATTAATAATTTTATCTGGAGAGGAATGAATTATTTTTATTTATATAAAGCTAATGTTCCTGATCTGGCAGATAACAGATTTGATTCTACCCAAGAGTTCCAGGAATTTCTGACCAGTAAAGAAACTCCAGAAGATTTCTTCGACGGGCTTCTTTCCTCCGTGGATGAATTTAGTTTTTTAGTCGATGATTATATTGCACTGGAACAAGCCTTTGATGGTATTTCTAAAAATAATGGAATGGAATTTGGTCTCGTAAGATACCCGGATACTCCCAGCAACCTTTTTGGGTATGTTCGCTATGTACTTCCGGATACTGATGCTAAAAACAAAGGAATTACCAGAGGAATGATATTTAATACGATCGACGGGGAACAATTAACCGAAAATAATTATAAAAAGCTGCTGGATCCAGATACATATACTATTGGCTTAGCAACTTATACTGATGATGTAATCACTCCTACAAATGAAACAGTTAGTTTATCCAAATCTCAATATCAGGAAAACCCAATTTTTATTGCCAAAACAATAACTGTAACCGGAAAAAAGATAGGCTACCTAATGTATAATTCATTTACCGGAGATTTTGACAATCAGTTAAACAATGTCTTTAATGGTTTTAAATCCGAAGGAATTACAGACCTCGTTCTGGATCTGAGATATAACGGTGGAGGTTCTGTTACTTCGGCCATTGATTTATCCAGTATGATCACGGGACAATTTAACGGAAAAGTTTTTAGTACCGAAGAATGGAACAGTGATCGACAAGATCAATTCGGAGGGACCAATCTTTTTGACAATACTACCAGAAGTGGACAACCTATTAACTCTTTGCAATTAAATACCGTATACATTCTCACCACCCGAAGCTCTGCCTCTGCCAGTGAGCTTGTTATAAATGGTCTAAACCCATACATAAATGTTATTACCATAGGAAGTAGTACACGAGGAAAGTTTCAGGCTTCTATTACATTATACGATGCTCCTAACTTCTCCAGATCTGAAGCCAGCCCTTCTCATACCTATGCAATTCAGCCATTAGTATTAAAATCTATAAACGCCGCAGGCTTCACTGATTATTTTGATGGCTTTACTCCCACTATTGAGGTTAAAGAAAATTTTAGTAATTTAGGTAAACTGGGGGATGAGAATGAACCACTGCTTCAAGCGGCTATAAATCATATAACCGGGAAAAGAAAATTTCAGAAAAACATATATACTATACCAGAAATTATTGGCGATAGCAAAATGTTTTCCCCAAATTATCAAAGAATGTACAAAGATTAAAAATAAAATTCTATTTTACCCCTGATATAATGAATGTGTGAATTAAAACAAACTAATATGAAAAAGAAAACAAAATTTAACTTACTACTACTACTGTTGTCTTTTAATGCCTTATTGATTTCGTGTTCTGGAGATGATGACAACACTACTCCAAATACAGATAATGAAGTTAACAATCCCCATCAAAATATTCACCGTTTTATATGGAACGGAATGAATCAGGTATATTTATATAAAGAAAATGTAGCTGACTTAGCCAATAATCGTTTTAGTTCTGTAAATGATCAAAATAAATATTTTAGTACGTTTGCTACTCCTGAAGCTCTTTATGAAAAATTAAAATCTACGACCCCTAAAGACCGCTTTAGTTTTCTTACTGATGACTATATCAAGTTAGAGCAAAACTTTAGTGGAGTTTCTAAAAGTAACGGAATGGATTTTGGGTTAATTCGCGCCGCTGCAAATTCTAATGATGTGATTGGATATGTGAGATATATTTTACCTGGAACAGATGCCGAAAACAAAGGCATAAAAAGAGGAGATATTTTTGCTACAATTGATGGTGAAAAACTAACCGTTAATTCGAATTTTGGAGAAATTTTCGGGCGAGACTCATATACTGTAGGATTTGTATCCCACGGTGATCTAACTCCTACCAAATCAGTAGCTCTCACCCAGGTAGAATATGCAGAAAACCCAGTTTATATTGCTAAAACTATTGATTATAACGGGCAAAAAATCGGATATTTAATGTACAATGGTTTTACAGGAGATTATGATGAACAATTAAATGATGCTTTTGGTCAGTTCAAGACTGATGGTATTACGGATTTAGTCTTAGATTTCAGATATAATGGAGGTGGATCAGTACGAACAGCAATTGACCTATCTGCTATGATTACAGGTCAGTTCAAAGGAGAAGTTTTCTCTAAAGAAATATGGAATAGTGAATTAACCGCACATTTTCAATCAACGAATCCAGAAAGGTTGATCAACAGATTTCAGGATACTACCAGAAACGGTACACTTCTAAACTCTTTAAATCTAAGTAAGTTATACGTTCTGGCTACAGACAGAACTGCTTCAGCCAGTGAACTAGTAATGAACGGACTAGAACCCTATATCGATATCATTCATATCGGAGAAAATACAACCGGAAAACATCAGGCCTCCATTACACTTTATGATTCTCCTAATTTTGGAAGAGAAGGTGCTAGTAAAGATCATACGTATGCAATCCAGCCATTGGTTTTAAAATCAGCTAATAAAAATGGAGTTACAGATTATGATAACGGGCTTACTCCTGATTTTGAATTTTCGGAGAGCCTAGCTAATTTAGGAATTTTAGGAGACGTTAATGAGCCTTTCTTAAAAAGTGCATTAGATCATATCACTAATGGTACTGTCCCTGCGAACTCTGCTAAACAAAACGCAATACATTTCTCTACAATTGGAGAAACTAAAATGTTTACCTCTTCTTATCAGAGAATGTACAAAGAAGATGTTGACCTTAATTTTATCAATGAATAAAATAAAACGTCATACACCATTATAGAAAAAGCCTGCAATTGCAGGCTTTTTCTATAATAACTCTTACGTCGTTAACAGGAGTATTCAGCTATATATATTAAAATTTGAGATTCATTCCTATTCGCACATTTCGTCCCAGCGTACTAAATCCATAAATCTCCTGATATTCTTCATTTAATATATTATCAACAGAAGCATAGACTGTCATTACATCCAGTAACTGATGATTTATAGCAGCATCTAAAACTCCATAAGAAGACAATGTCCTAGGTTCCGAAGCAAAAGTTGCCAGGTTAAAAAAGTTATCTTCTCTTCTTCCATTAAACTGATAACTTATATTAGAATATGTCTTAGGGCTTATTTGATATCCAACACCAACATTAAACTTTATTTCAGGAATTCTGGTTTGAGAAATTTCGTCATCCAGATCTGTATAAGTAAAATTCCCTGTCATTGTCAGCTGATCCTTCAGTATTCTGGTCAATACTTCTACTTCTACTCCTTGCGTATTAAAAGAATCTGCCACATTTTGATATTGAAACACAAAATTCCCAGTATCTACAAAATCTACAAATTCTTTCTCTTTTCTATTAAAATAAACGACACTAACACGCATATTTTTCTTTTTAGCCCATTCTAAACCTGCTTCTATTGTATTATTCTCTTCCGGTTTTAGTTCCCTGTTTCCATAAGAAGGAGAAAATAACTGAAATAAAGTAGGTGTAATATAAGCTGTACTATAAGAAGCCAGTGCCTTTATTGTATTTTCTTCTCCGATAGCATATGCATATGAAGGATTTATACTATATACCAGGTGTGTTCCATATTCACTATGAATATTTAACCTAGCTCCTGCATTAATTGTCATCCCAAAAGGAGAAGTATATACCAGATTTACATACGGATCTAAAATATCAAAATCAGCTGCTTCATCATTGATTATCTGTGTTAATTCAGAAAATTCATTAGCTCCCTGAAACGCTTCATAATCGTTATTGGCTCCGTTGATTCCCAAAACCGTATGAAGGTCATCGGCAAAAGTATATTTATTATACACATCAAAGGTAAAGGAACGACTATCAGAAATTCGATATCCGGAACCTGACGCAAAACTTCGTCTAAATAATGAGTAGTTACTTTCTGCTACTATATTTCCATTAGCATACTGATATTCCCAATGACTTCCTCCTCGTAATTGACGACTAAAAGAGTTATTCGCAGCATCTGCTGCTCCTCCTGCATCATAGGCATTCTTAAACTGATCTAGATTTCCAAAAACATGGAATTTAAACCGGTCATTCCATTGATACCCTATTTTACTTGCAACATTAAACCGAGAGTACGCATCTTTATCAAATGTACTCTCAGAAGTATCCTCCGGTAACTTCTCTGCTGCCGAAATTCCATCAGAAAATCGGTTGCTAAAACTCGCTATATACGAAACCTTACCCACAGTTCCATTAACAGAAGCCCGATTAATAAACTCTGCCACATCATATTCCTGATCTTCCTGAGATTGGTTTGTCCCTATACTGGAATCAAAATTAACGCTTATCGATTTTTTAGAAGCTGATTTTGTTGTAATATTAATTACTGCAGTGGCAGCTCCCGATCCATACAGAGTACTAGAAGCTCCCTTGAGAATTTCGATCTCTTTAATTGATTGTGTCGATAACAATCTCAAATCAAATTCTCCCGAAATCGTAGAAGGGTCACTAACTGTAACACCATCTATTCTTACAATCACCTGTCTGTTTCTTCCTCCCCGGATATAATATCCCAACACTCTTCCTCCGGCACTTCTGTTTCCATTAATCTCTACTCCTGCCACTCTATTTAGAACTGTTGCTACTGATTGCCCTTTACTGTTTTCCAGCTCCTTACTACTAATTTTAGTAATTACCTTACCACTGTGGATTCGCTTCAGTTCAAATTTAGAATCAGAAATAACCACCTCATCTAGTGTTGTTACTTTTTCTTCTCCGCTCTCTTGAGAGATTACAACACTAGTTCCCAGCACGCACAATGCAATGCTATAAAACGCTTTCTTTTTTAATGTATTCATACATAAATTAATAAAAAGGGAAAAAAAGTATGTAGTTTACCCATACCCAAACTTTTATCCCGAAAGTTTGACTTTACAAATGAATTCTGGCAGGTCTCCTGGCTTACATCTTATTATTTTCCTTCCCATTAAGAAAATTCCTAACAGTGGTTATGCAGTTATAATAATAAGTACCCTATAACTTAATTGTATAGATGGCTGAGTTTACAGTTGCGGGAACAGCTCAGGAATATTGATATGTTAAAAATCAAATCACCTGATTCCCTTTTAATTTTTAATACTTAGTATTGTATTAAAAAACCAAAAAAATCGCAGCAAATGTATCATGTTTTTCGCAATTAAACTCCTAAAAAAAAGTATTTTTTTACGAAATTCTCATCTATTTTTTAAAAAGACTAATAAATCTTAATAGATTTGTATAGCACTAAAACAATATTCAATGTTGTACTATATAACAGGAGGAGAACGATCAGGAAAAAGCAATTATGCCCTAAACCTTGCTCTAGAGCTCTCCGAATCACCTTACTATCTTGCTACATCCAGAGTCTGGGATCAAAATCATCAACAACGTATCGACAGGCATAAAAAAGAAAGAGATGACCGATGGACTTCTATCGAAGAAGAGAAAAAAATTGCTTCCGTTATTGTCGAAAAAAGTGTCGTAGTTATTGATTGTGTAACATTATGGCTGACGAACTTTTTCGTCGATCTGGATAATGATGTGGAAAAAGCACTGGAAGAAGCAAAAAAGGAATTCGACAGACTTATAGCTATAGATGCAACTATTATTATTATTTCTAATGAAATAGGAATGGGAGTTCATGCCAGTACGAAAGTAGGAAGGCAATTCACCGAACTCCAGGGATGGATGAACCAATACATAGCAAAAAAATCAGACAAGGCTATTTTAATGATTTCCGGTATTCCCGTAACAATAAAAAGTTTTTCTAATACATAAGAAAAATACAGAAACTCTGAAAAACGAATATTATATTTGAATTACATTAAACATAACCCCACAAATGAATTTTAATATAACGTCTATTTCTAATGATGAATTAGAAGGAAAATTAAAACACAAAATTGACAACAAAACAAAACCAAAAGGAGCTTTAGGAACATTAGAGTGTATTGCAAAGCAGATTGGATTAATCCAAAACACACTCGAACCATCGATCCAAAACCCAACCATGATTGTCTTTGCTGGAGATCACGGCATTGCTGCCAAAGGAGAAGTAAATCCATTCCCACAAGAAGTTACTTCTCAAATGGTTTTTAACTTTCTACAAGGAGGAGCTGCAATTAACACCTTCTGCAATCTGAATACTATGAATTTAAGTATTGTGGATGCAGGAGTAAACTTTGATTTTAAGGATGTGGAAGGTCTTATCGATGCTAAAATTGATTATGGTACCAAAAATTATCAGGAACAACCTGCTATGACTCCTCAACAATTACATGCTGCCATCGAAAGAGGAAGTACCATCGTCAAAGAGCATCAATCAAATGATTGTAATACTATTGCTTTTGGAGAAATGGGTATTGGGAATACATCTGCTGCTTCTTTATTAATGGCATATTATACCGGAATTCCAATCGAAGATTGTATCGGTGCCGGAACCGGATTGCAAGAAGCCGCCATCCAAAATAAAATTAATATTCTTTCTAAAGTATATAACAGTTATAGCCCTAAATCCGCCATGGAAGCATTAGCCACATTTGGCGGTTTTGAAATTGCTATGATTACAGGGGCTATTTTAGAAGCAGCACAGTTAAAAATGACAATCATCATTGATGGTTTTATTGTTACTGCTGCACTATTAGCTGCACAGGCTATTCACTCCAAAGTAATTGATTACTGTATATTCGCCCATAACTCCGGGGAGCAAGGACATCAGAAAATGCTTCGGTTTTTAGATAAGGTCCCCCTTCTTAATCTTGGTTTACGCCTGGGAGAAGGAACCGGGGCTGCAATTGCTTTACCAATCATTCAATCTGCCGTTTCATTTTTAAACCAAATGGCTAGTTTTGAAGATGCTGCTGTCAGTGATGAAGTGGTAAAACGATAAAACAATAATAAATGACAAGAGGAGTACTTTCTGTTTTAATAGCTTGTTGTGGTTTTTATCTTATACATTATGTAAACTACGAAACGTACCAAGCTGCTACGACAGAAAGTACAGCTCCTGAGTCTCCTCCTCTTGTCACGATCTTTTATAATGTCTATAAAATCCTCACTTTTTCTATGGGTCTTCTCAGTCTGTATATGGGCATTATTTCTTATAAACAACAATACAAATACAGTTATCTAGGAATTGTAATGGGGATATTCTTATTAATAATTACTTTTGTTCCTTTCTGGAAATTTTTCTTGTAATTAAAACTTACTATTTTTATTTCCTTATAACGTATCCCTAAAAAATGATAAAAAAGGAGATTCATATTTTTCTGACTGCTATTATGTTTTTTACAAGAATCCCTTGCCCTTCCTGGGTACATCATCAAAAGGAATATCAGAAAAAAAGCATCCGATACTTCTCATTAATCGGGGGAATTATCGGAGGATTAAGTGCTGCCGTTTTCTATGCTTCTTCTTTTGTTTTTTCAAAAGAAATCTCTATCATACTAGCTATGATTACATCAATCTACAGTACAGGAGCATTTCATGAAGACGGTTTTGCCGATGTATGTGATGGCTTAGGAGGTGGATGGAATAAAAAGAAAATTCTGGAAATCATGAAAGATTCCCGAATAGGTACATATGGAAGCATCGGAATTGTCTCTATTTTAGCACTTAAGTTTTATGCCTTACACGCTATTGATATCGCATATATCCCACTGGTATTGGTTAGTGGGCATATGCTCAGCCGGTTTATTGCTACTACACTTATGTATACTCTCCCTTATGCCAGAGAAGAAGAGAGTAGTAAAGTAAAAACTACCGCTACTGATATAAGTATTTCTTCTCTATTAATCAATGGATTTATAGGAATTTTCCCATTATTTTTATTTCAAAATTTATGGCTTTTCATCAGTATATTGACTATGTACATTTCTAAAATGTACCTCGCTAAAAAATTCAAAAAATGGATTGGAGGTCAAACAGGTGATTGTGCCGGAGCTGTGCAGCAAGTAAGTGAGGTTATATATTACCTAACAATAATCAGCATATGGAAATTTATGTAATTAGACATACTACCCCTGATATAGCAAAAGGAATATGCTATGGACAGAGTGATATAGGAGTTGTTGATACTTTCGACCAGGAGAAAGAAAATATACACCGTCAACTTCCCTTATCTGAAATCACAACTGTATATTCCAGTCCATTACTTCGCTGTAAACTATTAGCAGAAACATTCCAGAAACCAGTTGTATATGATGAACGGTTAAAAGAATTAAATTTTGGGGATTGGGAATTACAATCATGGGACGCCATAGATCAAAAAGAGTTAAAACCGTGGATGGATGATTTTGTGACAACTCCGGTACCAAATGGCGAATCCTACATAGCGCTACAGAAACGAGTGGTTTCTTTCTATCAATCCCTCCCCCATTCCAGCTCACAAAAAATAATTATCGTATCACATGCAGGTAGTTTACGAGCTTTACTCTCTTATTTACAAAATATATCGCTAAAAGATTCTTTCAACATAAAAATAGCTTATGGAGATGTTATTCAGTTATAAAACCTTCAAAACCTCCTTATATCTAATCATATGTCTTACTGTACTTTCCTGCAAAAAAAAGACACCTGATACAGCAGATACTTCTTCTGAAACACCAATAGTGTCAGAAGTAACTATCGAATATGCACAGGGATTTTCTATTAAGAAAACCAAAACATATCAGGAAATTACCGTTTCTTCTCCCTGGCCCGGTACTACAACTACCTATACCTACATTACATATCCCAAAAACCAAAAAAAACCAGTACATAATAACCCAAATGCTATTTTTATCCCAGTACCTGTTGAACGTCTCATCGCAACCTCAACTACTGACATCCCTAAAATAGAGGCTTTGAGTTCAGAAGACAAAATAGTTGGTTTTCCTCATACGGATTATATCTCTTCTCCTAAAACCAGAATGCGAATTGAAGAAAAAAAAATATCCGATATTGGCAATGAGAGTGCTATCAATACCGAACTCGCAATGGAATTATCTCCTGATCTTATTATCGGATTTTCCGCTACAGGAGATACAAAAGCATATGATCTATTAGAAACTTTAGGAATCCCTGTTATCTATAATGGTTCCTGGATGGAGCAACACCCTTTAGGAAGATCAGAATGGATTAAATTTATAGCTGCTTTCCTCGATAAAGAAAATGAAGCTTCTCTCATTTTCGAGAACATCAAAAAAGAATACCTCTTGGCAAAAAAAAAGGCAGCACAAGCAACCAATAGCCCTTCTGTTCTTTATGGCAGTATGTATAAAGACATATGGTACGCTCCTGGAGGAAATAGTTATAAAGCACAACTCCTAAAAGATGCAAATACTACCTATATCTGGGCTGATGATTCTACATCCGGAAGCCTGCAATTGAGTTTTGAAACTGCACTTGAAAAAGGAATGAATGCCGATATATGGGTAGGTCCTCTTCATGCTCCTACACTTACAGATTTATCACATAAAAACGATAAATACACTCTTTTTCATGCATTTAAAAATGAATCCGTATATTCATCTTCCTTAATCAAAGGAAAAACAGGAGGTACCATTTTTTATGAACTAGGGTCTTTACAACCAGATTTAATACTAAAAGATTTAATAAAAATTGCACATCCTCAGTTATTAGAAAATTATGAATTAACTTTCTTTAAAAAACTTGACAATTGACCCCAAATACATCATATCGTCTCGCATTTACTATTATTTCTGTAGTAGCTATATTGTGTTTTATTACTAATATTAGTCTAGGTTCTTCAGTGATCCCATGGGAAGATACATTACAAAGTTTGCTTGGTGGAACCATCGAAAAAGAATCCTGGAGACATATTATTATTTCATATCGACTACCCAAAGCATTTACTGCAGTTATTGTCGGAAGTGGTCTGGGAGTTTCCGGACTTCTGATGCAGACACTCTTCAGGAACCCTCTAGCTGGCCCTTATGTATTAGGACTGAGCTCAGGAGCTAGCTTAGGTGTTGCCATACTGGTATTGGGTATTCACCTTTCCGGGATTGCAGCAATTACTTTCTTTGTTTCTAAATGGAGTACAATTCTAGCTTCCAGTATAGGAAGTATTCTCGTTTTATTATCGGTAATTGCTATCTCTAATAAAGTAAGAGATACCATGGCGATTCTGATTATCGGATTGATGTTTAGCAGTATTACAGGTGGCATCGTCAGTGTACTGTCTTATTTTACCCCCGCAGAGCAATTACAACAATATACCTTTTGGAAATTAGGAAGTCTGGGGAATTTATCCTGGTATGACTTAGGGATATTAAGTAGCATGTTTATCGTAGGTATTATATTAACCATTTTAGCTATCAAACCGCTAAACTCTTTGCTACTTGGTGAAAACTATGCTCGTAGTTTAGGTGTAAATATAAAAAAAACACGTTTTTTAGTTATTGTCGCTACAGGTTTACTAGCCGGTAGCATTACAGCTTTTGCTGGACCTATTGCTTTTATAGGACTAGCTGTTCCCCATCTAACCAGGCAACTATTTCATAGCTCTGATCATAAAATATTACTCCCAGCAGTTATCTTACTGGGAAGTATTATTATGCTTTGCTGTGATACTGTGGCACAATTACCTGCAATGGAGATCACATTGCCAATCAATGCAGTTACCTCCTTAATTGGTGCTCCTGTGGTGATATGGCTACTCATTCGCAAAAGAAAAATGTTATTTTAAGATTAAACAAATTGAGTCAGGAAAATCAACATATCGTTATCCAAACCGAAAACTTATCTATCGGTTATCGTCAGCATAAAAAGCTTATGGTAGTTGCTGCTGATATTAACTTAAAACTTTATGAAGGAGAGCTTATCGGACTCGTAGGAGCTAATGGAATTGGAAAATCTACCCTCTTGAAAACGATCGCTAAAGTACATCCTTTATTACATGGGTCTATTTTTCTATCCGACAAAGAAATCAGAAAGTACACTCCACAGGAACTTGCTACCCAATTAAGTGTCGTCCTTACAGAGCGTATTTCTTCTAAAAATCTAACCGTAAAAGAACTTGTTGCACTGGGAAGACATCCATATACCAACTGGGTAGGAAAATTGACTGAAGAAGATATTAATATTGTCAAAAAAGCGATCGATATCACTCATATTAATGAATTAACAGAAAAAAGATGCTTTGAACTCAGTGACGGGCAATTGCAAAAGGTACTCATCGCCAGAGCCATTGCTCAGGATACTCCTATCATCCTTCTGGATGAGCCTACAACTCATCTCGACATCTATCACAAAGCATATATCTTAAAACTGCTAAAACGTCTCGCTTTTGAAACGAAAAAAACCATCTTATTTTCTACTCATGAAATTGATTTTGCTATTCAATTATGTGACAAAATGATTGTCATGAATACAGATGGGTTTGAGTTTGGACGACCAAAAGAACTGATTCAATGTAGAAGCTTTTCTTCACTATTCCCTCAGGATCTCATCATTTTTGACAGTGAAACCGGCACTTATAAAGTGAGAAACTAGCTTTTCTCAGCCCTATAAAAGAGATCTTATACTTGTAAAAATGCATTTCATCGGTTTATTTTACCGATTATGGAAAAACTATACAATTTCAGTGCGAAACACTCATACACTTTCTAGCAAAACAGCCTACCTTTGTTTTTGAATTAAAACCATTTCAAAAATGAACAAAATTTTCAAATTCAAAGCTGTATTAGTATTAATTATCGCTGCTGGCTTATCTTTTAGCTGTAGTAAAGATGATAACGATGATTTAGTTATCACTGATCCTACTTCAGAGTTTGACGCAGAATTGATTGTTACAGAAGATAATGTTGGCAACAAAAGAGAAGTTTCTGTAAACGCTGATAGTAATACTGGATCTACCATTAAAGCTAAAGTAAAGTTCTCCTCTACTACTAAATCTATGAGACGTTTATACATTACACAAGATATTGGTGGTGTCGGAGAAGAACCTTTTGTATTTACATCACAGGAAGTTGATGAAAAACCAGATGGTTCATTAGACCTGGTTGGAGACGACAAAAAAGATTTTGAATTTCAAATCAACTTAGACGCTCCTGCTAACCTAACCAACGGAACAGTTGTATATAAATTCTGGGCAACTACAGGTCGTGGAGACTTTAGGGATATTACCAAAAGAAATGCCTTAGGTGATGATGTAATTGGTACGATTACGATTAAGTATGGTAATGGTAACAATAGTAATTCAGGAATTCACGTATATGAAGGAATTCAATTATTTGCTCCGTTAGCAGATGGATCTTCTAGTACTTTCCTCTCTTTATACAATAACTCTGTATACAAAATTAATCAAGGAGAAGAATATGCTGCTCTTTGGGATTTCGGATATTACTATGGAGCATCAGGAAAAGCTTCTTTATCTTCTACTGATGATTATCCTTCTAATATTATTAACATTGCTACTGTAGCAAATACACCTGCTGATGAGGTGTTCAACAAAGCATATTTTAGTCTTTCTACTAAGACAACTGCCGAGTTTGATGCAATAAGCAATGCTACTGATTTAGATTTTGTAACACAGTCAACTAATCAGACGATTAACTCTCTTTCTGCAGGGGACGTTGTTGAATTCGTAGATAACTACGGAAAGAAAGGGCTTATCAAAGTAACAGAAGTATCAGGAACTTTTGGAACCGGAGATTTTATCAAAATAGATATCAAAGTACAACTATAGTACACATTTTATAACGATACCAAAGGCTAATTCGTAAAAGAATTAGCCTTTTTTATTTTATCCAATATTATAGAAATACCAACTAATCTTTATCTTTGGTCTAAAAAAATAAGCATGTCAGAATACATCTTACTTATTGTAGCCGTAATCGCTATCTTACTTGGTGTTTTTATAGGAAAATATGTTGCTGGTCTAAAGAATAAGAACCAACAAAACACCTTGGAAGAAAAATCGAATCGCATTCAGTTACAATACGATGAATTCAAAAAAAATGCAGTTCAACAGTCCGAATTATCCAAACAACAATATCAGGAGTATAAAAACACAATAGAAAAACAACTCTCCGATATCATAAAAGAAAGAGAAGATATACGAAGGGAAAAAGATTTTCTCAATACAGAACTCACACGAAGAAATACAGAGTTTGAAAATTTGTTACTCAAAAACAAAGAACAAAAGGAAGAGGTTGATAAGCTACAGGAAAAATTCACAAAAGAGTTTGAAAATCTAGCAAATAAGATCCTAGATGAAAAATCTAATAAATTTACCGAACAGAATAAAGAAAATATAAAAAACATCCTTTCTCCACTGCAGGAAAAAATTGTCAATTTCGAAAAAAAAGTGGATCAAACTCATAAGGAAAGTATTGATTATCACGCTGCTTTGCGACAGCAAATTTTAGGTCTAAAAGACCTTAATGAGCAGATGAGTAAAGAAGCAACGAATCTAACTAAAGCACTCAAAGGAGATAGCAAAATCCAAGGAAACTGGGGAGAATTAGTCCTAGAAAGAGTTTTAGAAAAATCCGGATTAGAAAAAGACAGAGAATACTTCGTACAGCAAAGTTTCACAACAGAGGATGGGCAACGAATTTTGCCTGATGTAGTGATCTATCTTCCTGATAATAAAAAAATGATCGTAGATTCCAAAGTTTCTCTTACTGCTTATGAACGTTTTATCAATGAAGATGACGAACAACAAAAAACGAGTTATCTCAAGGAGCATGTTACTTCATTAAAAAGACATGTAGATCAATTATCTTCCAAAAATTATCAGGATATATACGATATAGAATCCCCGGATTTTGTATTGCTTTTTGTTCCTATAGAACCTGCTTTTGCGTTAGCCATTAATGAAGATAATAAGCTGTATAACCAAGCCTTTGAAAAAAACATTGTTATTGTTACTCCCTCGACCTTATTAGCCACATTAAGAACTATTGATACTATGTGGAACAATGAGAAACAGCAACGAAATGCTTTAGAGATTGCCAGACAAGCTGGTGCCTTATACGATAAATTTGAAGGACTGGTAAAAGACCTGACTGGAGTAGGAAAAAAAATAGACGACGCCAAAAAAGATTATTCCTCTGCTATGAACAAATTAGTAGAAGGACGCGGAAATCTTATAACAAGTGTCGAAAAATTAAAAAAGATGGGAGCAAAAGCAAAAAAATCACTTCCTGATGCAATCATTAAACGAGCAAATCAAGATAACGATTTAATAAATTGATATCTATTTAATGGATCCAGAAAGGCTTTTTATACAGGTTTTTACAACTCTGCTATACAACATCCCAGTTATTTTATTGATTTGTACTACACTTTATTATCTTTTCAAAACTGAAAATAAGCACAAAAGGAATTTTTATCCTTACCGGATCATCAGTCTCTTTTTTAACTTCTTTACTACCCTCTGTATTAATGTATTTTTCCTCAGAAGCGGGATTTGATTGATTTAAGATTTATTACCAGATCAGTTATGGGATCTCAATTTTAGGATGGATTGTATCTGCTATTGGTTTCTTCATTCTTTTTCAAAAACTAATAAAATTAAAAAAGGCTACTGAATAAGATATCACTTCCCTGTTTTACTTTTTTATTTTTAAGTACCTTAGCCTTCTTTATTGATATAGATTATGAAAAAAATATTAGCAATTATTATTGCATCTATCATACTATCATTCGCAGCATACTTTGCTTTTATATATTATTCCAGTTTTAGCGAAGGAGTTCGAAGTGGAGAACTTATTAAGTTTAGTAAAAAAGGAATTGTATTTAAAACCTATGAAGGAGAAATTAGTCAGGGTATTTCAGGAGCACAAATTTTTAGCTTTTCCGTAGAGGATAAACACAAAGAAGTAATTCGCAAACTGGAACAACTTCAGGGGAGATATGTAAAATTAAAATACAAAGAACGGTTTAGCACTTTTTCCTGGCTTGGAGATACTAAATACTTTATTATTGAAGTATCAGAAGAAGAATCTCCACACTTCCGAAATAAATAAGAAACTTTTGTCTGTACCCTTAACAATCATTTTATATATTTTCTTCTGTATGGAGATTTTCAAATTACTACTTATGATGTAATCTTTGTTATTCTTTCTTTGATCAGTATATTATTAGGAGATTCCTCCAGTGCCCACTTATAAAACTGCAAGGCTTTCTTTTTATTTCCTTTAAAAGAAAAAAGATCTCCCAGGTTTACAATTTGTAGTATACTAGGATTAAAAGACATTCCTACTTTATCTGATAATACTTTATAGCGTTCCTGTAATTTTTCTTTTGTCAACTTATAATCAGTTGACTGAAAAGAAACGTCTTCAAAAATAAACGACAATCCATCTTGCAAAGCAATCATACTGACAGAATGGTGTTCTCTGTCTTCATAAAATTTATGCTTAAAATGCAGTCCATTTTCTTTGGAATTATCCAATAATTTTGCAAAACTTTTAATCGTTTCCTGATGCAAATTACTGGTGGGCATTGATGGAGTTCCCTGTTGGTTAGCAATTGCCAGAAACAAGCTTTTATTTGTAAACTTCTTTGAGATTAACATTTCTTTAGCATCATAAAACAACCTTCTGTTATCCCACCACAAACTAGGATCTGAAGCTATAAATGCCTGAAAAAATCCTTCTTTTTCTAAAAGTGTATACAGTGTATTAAGTCCTCCAAAAGAATGGCCCGTCAATATATTAAACCCACTGGTTCTATACATTCTATTTACCTTCTCTCCTACTTCGTTTGCTATGAATTCATAAAAAGCAAAAGCATTTCCACTCTTTTCGTATCGCTTTGTTTTTTTACCATTCGGAAAAGTCGTCGCTTTTGTAGGTGTCAAATCAAACATCCTGTTTTTTTGATGAATTGCTACGATAATTAATTCGGGAATAGCTGGTTTTACACCATTTGCTAAAAAATCATATACTCCATTAGTTACCACCTTCTTCTTTCCCCCATCAAGAACATACAAAACCCCAAAATTACTTTTTACAGCCAACGGGTGATAATAATTCTTGGGTAAAAAAACAGTTACCATCCTATCTTCTCCTAAAACTTCAGAGGAAATAACATGTTTATAAACGTAATTTTTCTCTTTCTGTCCATATAAACTACAAAAAAAGAACAGACAACATATAATAGTATACGAATAGGATATTTTCATGTTTTCTATCAATCAAAATACCTGATAAAAGTACTGTTTTGTAACCTCCTTGATATAACGTAAAACGTACTATAATTGCCGCAAAAAGTATTATTTACATTTCAAACAAAAGTTTCTATATTTCAATGCCTGTTTCAACGTACTAATTCTCTTTTTCGGAAAAGTTAGTCTTCCTTATAAATCCAAAACATTATTTAGAATAATTATATTTTAGACATTTTAACGTTTATTTAAAATCATAAAAACACTTGATCTTACTACTTTTATATAAGATTATCCGGTGATTGCAAACTAATCACACACAATACTAAAATGATCAATTCGTTTGAAAAGTGTCTGCCACGTATACATATAGTACTATATATGTATGTTTTACAAGATCGGACATCAGACATAAATAGTTAGTTTCCTGATAATCTAAAAAGGGATTTCTTATGAAATGAGTATGATTTCCCTCTTGTATTTATCAGCTAAAATAATAGATATCTTAAAAATCATTGAATCAAGATACAGGCATTAAACTACCTCCGGGCAAATCCATGAGGTATTCGTTAGAAACAAATTTTCAATTTCAAGGCAGGTCTTGGGTTAGTATACCCTTTGGCGGTGCCAATAAAACCAAGGAGCAACATGAGAACTACTTATCAACTATTGACACTTATCTTACTATCATACTTCTTTCTCAATTGTGGAGGTAGTGATGATGCTACTCCTGTAACTGATCCTATTGATCCTGTCGAAAAAAAAACGTATGAAGCAGATGTGAAGTCTATTGTAGACACACATTGTATCAGTTGCCACAAAACCCCTCTGGCTAATGGAGCTCCTATGCCACTAGAGACTTTCCAAGAAGTTAAAAATGCCATGCAGAATCGCGATATGATAGGCAGAATATCAACTACAAATACCTTAAATATTATGCCTCCTGCAGGAAAAATGTCCGATGCAGACATCAATACAATCGTACAATGGGAAAAAAGTGGACTTCCTGAAAAATAACCCATCTAAGAATACAGACATATGTTACTCTAATGACACAATACGCTTATAACGCTTATCTGTTAACTATCAAATAAAGGGTAGTAGAAAAGTGATATATGTATTCTACTACCCCTTACAGGTGATCATCACACACATCAACTGTTCTTTTTTATTTTTTTTCGGACTACTTTTTTAGGCTTGTTGCTTTTTGATACTTTCTTTTTCTTTGTTACTGTTACTACTTTTGTTTTCTTAACCGCAACTGGCTTAGGACTTCTTTTTTTGACCACTACCACCTGTTTCTTTACACGAAACGATTTAGAAGGATAGTGAGTTACTCCCCCTGTTTTTCGTATAGTAATATGCATACGAGGTGCTGCTACAGATCTTCTTATCGTCGTTCTCCGATACACATGTTTTCTATTAATAGATACATATACATTTTTTCTATAAGACTGTATTGATACCGGACGCCAGGGATAGAAATACTTAGGGTATCTTCCCCAATAAAAAACAGATCGATACGGACGGTATAAAGGTCTCCAGAAAACCGTAAAAATAGGTGGTCTATAAACATATACCGGTTCTATAATATATGCACTCCCATATAAATACACATCTCCTACTAGTTGTACTTGTTCTATATTGTTCTTGTCTTTAAAAACCTCTACTGTAGCTACATCCTGATATAAATCAGCCCCTATCACTGCTTGTATTGCAATAAGATGTGTGTTTTTCTCTACAGTTTCTACTACTCTCAGATAATCGACCTGTTGATCGTCATTTAGGTCTAAATTAGACAATCCAGATGCCGGATCATTTAATCGCTGTTCAAAATCTTCTAAGTCTCTCGCTTCTCCAAAAACAGATGCAACCGCTTCCAGATTCAAATGCTCTCCAGTTTCCCCATTTGTTGCTCTTACAGTTGTTATATCCTGACCACATATAGAATGAGTAATCATCAATCCCAATACCATGAGACTAATAATACTTTTATTTCTTCTTGACTTTTTCATAATATAGCTTGTTATAAATTATTCATTAATCAAACATGCATGTTTTGTATACTATTATATGACTCACTATACCTCAAATGGTTTAATAAAAAAAAAGCTTCAGTAATTAACTGAAGCTTTTTTTTTATTGAAATAAGAATATTTATTTACTCAAATACATCTTTCTTCTAGAGTATAGATCATAAAATTCATCATCTTTCAGGTCATCTATAAACAAGATACTTTCTCCTGTACTCTTCATTTCTGGTCCTAATTTTTTATTTACGTTAGGGAACTTATTAAATGAGAATACAGGTTGCTTGATTGCATACCCTTCTAATCGTGGTTTGAAATCAAAATCCGTTACCTTTTTATCTCCAAGCATTACTTTTGTCGCATAATTCACATAAGGTTCTCCATATGCTTTTGCTATAAAAGGAACTGTTCTAGAAGCTCTTGGGTTTGCCTCTATTATATATACCATGTCATCTTTGATAGCAAACTGGATATTAATTAACCCTACTGTATTCAATGCCAAAGCAATCTTTTTGGTATGATCCTTAATTTGTTGCATCACAAACTCTCCTAAGTTAAACGGAGGCAAGGTCGCATTCGAATCTCCCGAGTGAATTCCACAAGGTTCGATATGCTCCATAATACCAATAATATAGACATTTTCTCCGTCACATATAGCATCTGCTTCTGCTTCAATAGCTCCATCCAGATAATGATCTAATAATAATTTGTTATTAGGAATTTTTCGAAGCAAGTCTACTACATGCTCTTCTAATTCTTGTTTATTAATCACAATCTTCATTCCCTGTCCTCCTAATACGTAAGAAGGTCTTACCAGTATAGGAAAGTTTAATCGGTCTGCTACCGCTAATGCTTCATCAGCTGTTTCTGCAGTATCAAACTCTGGATATGGAATATTATTTTCTTTCAACAATGTAGAGAAACTTCCTCTATCTTCTGCCAGATCCAATGCCTGAAAGCTAGTTCCTAAAACTTTTATTCCGTATCTATCTAATTTCTCTGCTAATTTTAAAGCAGTTTGTCCTCCTAACTGAACGATAACTCCTTCTGGTTTTTCATGTCTGATAATGTCATAAATATGCTCCCAGAAAACCGGTTCGAAATACAGCTTATCTGCCGTATCAAAATCTGTAGACACCGTCTCAGGGTTACAGTTGATCATTACAGTTTCATACCCACATTCCGCAGCTGCTAATACTCCATGTACACAACAATAATCAAATTCTATCCCTTGTCCGATACGGTTAGGGCCTGATCCCAAAACAACAATTTTCTTTCTATCAGAAACTTCACTTTCATTAGAAATCAGTGTCTCTCCTTCTTTTGTTTTAATCTCTTCTTCAAAAGTAGAGTAATAATATGGTGTAGCTGCTTTAAATTCAGCAGCACATGTATCCACGAGCTTATACACTCGTTTTACTCCCAGTTCTTCTCTTTTCTTATATACTTCGCTTTCATAGCAATTAAGCATGTGTGCGATCTGTCTATCGGCAAATCCTTTTTGTTTTGCCTCTAATAGTAAGCCTTTGCTCAATGACTGCACTGTAAAGGTAGAAATCTCTTTTTCTAGATTATACAGTTCTTCATATTGTTTTAAGAACCACATATCTATTTTGGTAATCTCATGAATACGACTTAATGGAATTCCCATTTGAATTGCATCATAAATTACAAAGACACGATCCCAGCTCGCATAGGTTAATTTCTCTATAATCTGATCATAGTTCTTATATCCTTTACCATCTGCTCCTAATCCATTTCTCTTAATTTCTAGAGATTGTGTCGCTTTATGCAATGCTTCCTGGAAGGATCTTCCTATCCCCATTACTTCTCCTACAGACTTCATCTGTAATCCTAATGTTCTGTCTGAACCTTCAAACTTATCAAAATTCCAACGAGGGATCTTTACGATTACGTAATCCAATGTAGGTTCGAATAAAGCTGAGGTAGATTGTGTAATCTGATTACTCACTTCATCCAGTGTATATCCTATAGCTAATTTACTAGCAATCTTAGCAATTGGATACCCGGTTGCTTTTGATGCCAAAGCAGAAGAACGAGATACACGAGGGTTAATTTCTATCGCAATAATATCTTCTTTCTCATCAGGGCTTACTGCAAACTGTACGTTACATCCTCCAGCAAAATCTCCAATACTACGCATCATATGGATTGCCATATCACGCATTCTCTGGAATGTCTTATCACTTAATGTCATTGCCGGAGCAACCGTAATAGAGTCTCCTGTATGGATTCCCATTGGATCCATATTTTCGATTGTACAGATAATAACTACGTTATCATTCTTATCTCTAAGCAACTCTAATTCATATTCCTTCCATCCTAAAAGTGCTTTATCAATCATCACTTCGTGAATTGGCGATACTTCTAGTCCTCTGGTCAATAACTTATCAAAGTCTTCTTCTTTATGAACAAAAGAAGCTCCTGCTCCTCCAAGAGTATATGAAGCTCTAATTACTAAAGGAAAGCCAAATTCCTGTGCAATTTCTTTTCCTTTTAGGTAAGAATTTGCCGTAGCTTGTGGTGCCATCGGAATTCCAATCTTGAGCATCAATTCTCTAAACTGCTCTCTATCTTCTGTAATATTAATGGCGTCGATATCAACTCCAATAAGTTCTACATCAAAATCTTCCCAAATTCCTTTTTCATTTGCTTCAATACACAAGTTTAATGCAGTCTGCCCTCCCATTGTAGGTAAAACAGCATCAATTTGTGGATGTTCTTTTAAAATCTCTACAATTGATTTGGTATTCAATGGTTTCAGATACACATGATCTGCCATTGAAGGGTCTGTCATAATCGTTGCAGGGTTTGAATTAATCAAAATTGTTTCAATTCCATCCTCTCTAAGAGATCTCAACGCTTGCGTTCCAGAATAATCAAATTCACAGGCCTGACCGATTACAATTGGTCCTGACCCAATAATTAAAATACTCTTAAGTTTTTCGTTTTTTGGCATGTAATATAAATATGATCGACTTAAATAATTCCTCTCTAATAAATATAAAAAAAGGCGTTACCCGTAAAAGTAACACCTTTATTATTTCAATCACTAATATCCATTAGTGCTTATGTCTTAATTCTGAAGAAACAGATAGCTTTTTTCTGCCTTTCTTTCTTCTTCTAGCTAATACCTTTCTACCATTAGCTGAAGCCATACGCTCTCTGAAACCGTGTTTGTTTTTTCTCTTTCTCTTAGATGGTTGAAACGTTCTTTTCATGTTGCTATCTATTCTTTATAAATCTTCTTGATTTTATATGTTTTTCACTTCTGTAGGATGTAACTCCAAAACTGCGGGCAAATATACAAAGAGTTTTTACTTTCACAAACCGATTTTGTAAATTATTTTTATTTGTTTTTATTACCTTTGCCGCAATTCAAAAAAATAGCAGCGTTCATGTACAACAAAAATATAAAATTAGTTATCGCAATCCTTATATTCGGAGTAGCAATTTGGCAATTCATTGAAGGGTATATTGGTAATGGTATTATGTTTATCCTATTATCGCTAATCTTTGTGTTTTTGTATTTTAAGAATGAACTTATTCTAATTGCATTTCTCAGATTGAGGAAGCAAGATTTTGAAGGTGCTAAAAAATGGCTGGATAAAATCAAAAACCCTGAAGCAGCTCTGACTACTAAACAACAAGGGTATTACAACTACTTATTAGGAATTATGCTTTCTCAAAAAAATATTACCCAAGCAGAGAAGCACCTAAAAAAAGCCATCAAATTAGGATTATCCATGAATCAGGATTTAGCGGTTGCGAAATTAAACCTTGCGGGTATCGCAATGACTAAGCGTAGAAAAAGAGAAGCTCAAATGCTACTTACTGAAGCTAAAAAACTAGACAAGCACAATATGCTTTCTAAAGAAATCAGTATGATGAAACAGCAAATGAAAAAAATATAGGCATACTAATTGCTGTATTTTTAACGTTTAATCTTAAAAGCTATTAATCTGAATTGATACACCTCAGATTAGTAAGGGAAAGTTTTTATCTCAAAATACATTTTTTTAAAGACTTTATATTACATTAGCTATTGTTAATCAATCTGTAATGAAGAAATTATTAATTCTAGGCTTTCTTTTTATATACTTTACTAATACCTATGCCCAAAAAGAAGTCAAAATTCCTTTTTCTGTTGCTATCTCTGCACATATAAAAAAGTACAACCTAAAAATTAATGAAGCATACAACAATAATGATTTGGAGCATGCTCAATTTCTTTTTGATTCTCTTATTAATAATCATCTCAAAGGAACTTATCTGGATAACTTTAGTGTCAATTCACTAAAAGGAGAATCTATCTTTTTTGAAGAATACGAGAAGCCAATTTTTTTAATCACTTATGCTTCTTGGTGTGTTCCTGGCATTGGAGAAATTCCAGCCTTTAATGATCTTGTTGATAAATTTCATGATCAAATTGATTTCATTGTACTGTTTTGGGATTCAAAAGAAAAATTAAAAGACAAAGAAAAAGATTATAGCTCGCATACACATCTGGCCTATGTAAACGAGATGACAAATCAAGATTCTCATATCATCAATAAACTAAAACACTCTCTTGGTTTTCCTATGATGTATTTTATGGATCCTGACAAAAAAATTCTCGACATCAGAAAAATCGTTACACATCATTCCAGTGAATCATTGAGCAATTCATATAATATACATTTCAATTCACTATCAAAAGGAGTATCACTACTAATTGCCGATCTGGATAGTCGCCCTCCTGAAGTTGAAAAAGAAGAAGAGAAAGTCGGAAAAGATGGAAGAACCGATGAAGAAAGGAGAATTGACGAAGAATATGAACGCTATCGAAGAGAACAAGATTCCATCAAAAAAGCGGAAGATAATTAATAAAAAAGCACACTAGATAGTGTGCTTTTTTATTTTTTACCAAAATCATTTTTATGGCGACAAGAATCAGTACGCCTCGAATTTTTTTTTAAAGAGCCTGATTGATCGAAATTGCCAGCTTACCACCCCAACCTATACAAAAACAAAGAAAAGTATATCCTGATTATGAAAAATATTATTGCCCCGTAGTTGTCGAATAATACCCGTCTTTCGGAATCTGAATTAAATATTCTTTCCCGGAAGCATTATTCAAATGAGGCTCACGTAACCAGGGATTATGTAGCTTAAGAATTTTGTAATTAATATTTAATTCTTTAGCAAAAGTTGCAAAGTTTTCTACTCGCTCATCCACTACGATATTGTAGGTAGGAATATGCTGATATAAATCTTTTTCTTCAAAGTTAAATCCATATTTTTTAGGATTGCTCAAAATCTCCTTAACCGCTATAATTCTAAAAACATATCTTCCTGTTTCTTCTCCTAATAACAAATCATAATACGTATCGACTTTCTGACTAGCCAATCGCTTACTCACTCCATGGTTTCCAGCATTATACGCTGCCGCTGACAATGTCCAGGAACCGAAACGTTTTTTAGATTGATTAATATACTTACAAGCAGCTATTGTTGCTTTTTCTATATGATATCGTTCATCGACATTCTGATTCACTTCCAAACCATACTCTCTTGCCGTATTTTTCAGCAATTGCCAAAACCCTGTAGCTCTGGCAGGAGAAACAGCTTGTGTCAAACCACTTTCTATCACTGCCAAATATTTAAAATCGTCAGGAATTCCATACTCTTTTAATATAGGCTCTATAACAGGAAAGTATTTATGAGCTCTTTTAAAAAGAAGCAACCCATTAGATTGCCAATACGTATTCACCAACAATTCTCTATCCATTCGCTCTCTGATATCAGGATTGGAAACCGGCACAAGCTCTCCTGCAAAATTCAAATTTTCCGGCATTTCAATAGCGTACACATTGTAATCACTAACCAGTTTTTCTTCTAATGCTTTTTGCGCTTCCGGTTTTTCAACTTTAATCTCTGCTAAATCTTCCTGAGTGGCATTAACTAATACTCCAAAGGTGAATACAACACCTAAAAAAACTAAAATTCTTCTAATCATCTTCATACTTTAAGTAGGTTTTATTTGGGGAAATCTACAATTATTTTTATCTAAGGTAAAAAATAAATCCGAAACGATTTAATTATTTATTATTTCTGGCAAATGCTCGTTGAACCATTTTGCTCTATTGACAATCATCACATGTGTCCCATTTTCTACCGTAATGCAATCTTTTATATTAGAAATCGGAAATACAATATCATGATCTCCATGAATATGAACCAATTCCCTTGGCGGCTCCTCCTGCTCCCAGCATATCATTTTTTCCAAAGCCCAGTCCAGATACTGCTTATCTTTAATGGATAAATACTTTTGATACATCTTAGCCCTTTTTTTCGAAAAATCTCCAAAAGCATACTTTTCCCAGTTTTCTATTTTAGAAACAATAGCCGTCGGAAAAGCCCTGTACATTTTTATTTTTTTCACAAATTTCATTCTTTTCGGAAATTCGTGTTTACTTTTTACGCTGGAGATAATTATCAACTTTTTCAGCTTTAAAAACTTACTCATTTCCTGAGCTACCACCCCTCCAAAAGAGACGCCCACAAGCACACAATTATCATGCTTAACCTCTTCACTCATACGCTTCGCATAATGTCCCATAGATTCCTTTTTAAATGGAATTTTCCATGGAATTACATGAATTTTAAACGAATCTTCTGGCAACTTTATAAATTCAAAAATAGAAACATCGGCTGCCATTCCAGGGACAAAATAAATGTTGGTAACTTGCTCCTTCATAGGTTTTAACACTAAAAATTAAATTTAAAGCTCTAATTTTCTTATCTTTGCACCTCAAAATCTCTTTTTCAATACACTGAAGTGATGATTTTGAAAAGATGTAAAAATGGTAAGGGAATAATAACAGAAGCTTTTCTTTAACAAATGATCAGTTCTGTAAATCCATTTTTAATAGGGAAAACTATAGTACAAACAACGATTAAAAAGAAAAATTATTTGACCTTTAATTTCTGTATCAAAAATACAGAAAAAAAGAGACACCAACCTATATGCCCCTTGTTATTTTTTAAGTATAAATTTTAAAGCAATTTTAAACATGGAGAATATGAGCGATGTTGATTTAGAGGTGATCGATAATGAATTTTTGAGGCAGTTCGAAACCACAATCGAAGATCAAAAAGTAACAATTGAATACGCACAACAAGAGCGTAAAATTTTCCTGACTAAACTTATTATTACCGAGGAACTTCAGGAAAAAGGATATGACGAAGAGTTCATCGTTGCCGTTTTTAATATTATCAAAGAACGAAACATACGATTAGTTCCAACCTGTCCTATTATTGCTAAATTTATGAGAAGAAACAGAAGAAAATACAAAGACCTTCTTCCTGTAGGAATTAACATTTAGCATCAGTACAAAAAGACCTAAATAAAAAGCAGCAATAGTAATTGCTGCTTTTTACTTTATAATTTATTTTATTGCTATCCCTCTCAGATAAATTCAAAACGCACCATCCCATCTTCATCTATAGTATTCAGCTTTACCCGATGCAAGGTATTAGCATATTCAGGATTCCACGGCATTTTTACCTTTACATAATTCTCTGTAAATCCATGAATATACCCTTCTTTATTTTCCGACTCGAACAACACTGTTCTGGTAGATCCTATTTGTCCTTCATAAAATGCTCTTCTTTTCTTCACAGAAAGTCCCCTAAGCATCTTACTCCTTTTCTTTCTCACATCATGCGGCACCACTCCATCCATCTTTGCTGCTAATGTATTTTCCCTCTCTGAGTAGGTAAATACATGCAGATATGATATATCTAACTCTGCTAGAAAATTATACGTATCCAAAAAGTAATCATCTGTTTCTCCTGGAAACCCCACAATCACATCAACCCCAATACAAGCATCCGGCATTACCTCTCGTATCCGACGTACCCGATCTACATATAGACGAGTCAAGTATCGTCTTTTCATCAATTTTAAGATCGTATCACTTCCTGATTGCAAAGGAACGTGAAAATGAGGCACAAAGGTCCTGGAAGAAGCAATATAATCAATTGTTTCATTTTTAAGTAAATTAGGCTCTATAGAAGAAATTCGCAACCGCTCTATTCCATCAACCTTATCCAGCGCTTGTACCAACTCAAAAAAAGTATGCTCATGACGCTTATTCCCAAACTCTCCTTTTCCGTAATCTCCTATATTTACTCCGGTAAGAACAATCTCTTTGATTCCTTTTTCTGAAATTTCTTTCGCATTTTTCAGAACATTCTCCAGCGTATCACTTCTGGAGATTCCTCGTGCCAAAGGAATCGTGCAATATGTACACTTATAATCACACCCATCCTGCACCTTGAGAAAAGCTCTTGTTCTATCCCCTATAGAATAACTACCCACATAAAAATCTGCCTCTTCAATCTCACAAGAATGCACTTCCCCGAAATCATTCTTAGACAGGTCATTAATATAGTCTGTAATTTTAAATTTTTCGGTAGCTCCTAATACCAAATCAACACCATCAACCGCTGCTAATTCCTGTGGTTTTAATTGCGCATAGCAACCTACCGCAGCAATAAATGCTTCAGGGTTTACTTTTTGAGCCTGTTTTACAATTGTCTTAAACCTTTTATCCGCATTTTCTGTTACCGAACATGTATTTATAACATAAATATCAGCATTGTCGGAAAAATCTACCCGATCAAAATTCTCATCTGCAAAACTTCTGGCAATGGTAGAAGTCTCAGAAAAATTAAGTTTACAACCTAGTGTATAAAAAGCTACTTTCTTTCTCATGTACAATAAAAAGATTGCTACGATTCTCGGATCACAAGAATCTTATTATCTTTACTCTTTGTTTCAAAAATCATCCCTGTAAATCAGAAACATATTTTTAAGGCGTCAAAGATACCAACAAAAATTCGTTTACTAAAATTGAAAAACCAGCTTTTGAAATACCTAAAAAACTACATAACAGTATTTTACATTTTATCAACTTGCATTGCCTGTAAAAATACTTCTCAAAACAACAAAGATCATCTGGTATTCAGATATAACGAATATTCGAACATCAAATCATTAGATCCTGCTTTTGCCAGAAATCCATCAATTATATGGCCTACGAATCAGCTTTTCAATAGTCTTGTTCAACTGGACGATGCCCTTAACATTGTTCCTGATATTGCCAAAAATTGGGAAATCTCTCCGGATGGATTACACTATACATTCACCCTTAGAGATGATGTCTATTTTCACAAACACCCCCTTTTTGGAACCCCAGACAGCACCCGAACGGTTACAGCTACCGATTTTGCATATAGCTTTAACCGCCTAAAAGATCCCAAGGTAGCATCACCAGGAAACTGGGTTTTGCAAAATGTAGCCCAATACAATGCTGTCAACGATTCGACCTTTACTATCCAATTAAAACAAACATTCCCCGCTTTTCTCGGTCTTCTTAGTATGCGATACTGCTCAGTAGTACCAAAGGAAATCGTAACCTTCTACGGTTCAGAGTTCAGATCTCATCCTATTGGAACAGGACCATTCAAATTCAAACTATGGGAAGAAAATATTAAATTAGTTTTACGAAAAAATGAATTGTACTTCGAAAAAGATGCTTCCGGAAAACAACTGCCTTATCTCGAAGCTGTTGCCATCACTTTTTTACCCGATAAACAAAGTGAATTTCTTCAATTTGCAAAAGGAAATATTGATTTCCTAAATAGCTTAGATGCTTCTTATAAAGATGAATTGTTAACTCCCACGGGAGCACTACGGGACAAATACAAGGATCAAATAACCATCACAAAAGGTCCCTATCTCAACTCTGAATACCTTGGGTTTTACCTAGAAAGCGACAAAGAAGAAATCAACTCTATCTTATTGCGAAAAGCTATTAATTATGGATTTGACAGAGAAAAAATGATCACCTACCTAAAAAATGGTATCGGCACTCCTGCTATTCACGGTTTTATTCCCAAAGGAATTCCCGGTTTTTCTAAACTTCCCGGATATCCATACGATCCGGAAAAAGCACGGAAACTGATCAATCAATACAAAAAAGAAACTGGCAACAACACTCCTTCTATTCAAATCACCACTGACAGCAATTATCTGAGTATCTGTGAATTTATCCAAAGCGAACTAAATAAATTAGGGCTTAGCATACAAATCAACGTACTTCCTCCATCAACCATTAGAAAACAAAAATGGAGTGGAAAACTAGACGTTTTCAGAGCTAGCTGGATTGCCGATTACCCAGATGCAGAAAATTTTCTCTCTCCATACTACAGTAAGAATTTTACTCCTAACGGTCCTAATTATACTCATTTCAAAAACACGTTATTCGATCAGTTATATGAAGAAAGTTTTAAAATCACAGATATCAAGGAACGAGAAAAACAATACGCAAAAATGGACTCTATCATTATAGCAAATGCCCCTATTGTTCCATTGTATTATGACGAAGTAGTCAGGTTTACTCAAAAAAATGTGAAAGGACTTACTCCTAACCCTCAAAATTTCTTAATCTTAAAAAAAGTATGGAAAGAAAAAGAATAATCATAAAAAAAGGAGGACTATACCTCCTTCTTCTATGATTCATATGATTTTCTCCAATGTTGAGTCTCTTCAAAAATATGCTCTAAAATCTTCTTGTCTTCTTCGTCAAAATTCACCTCTCTTCTTGCCATTACAATTTTTGCCACTTCCATCGCTTTTTTAGTAACATATGTCACAAAGCCACTATGACCTCCCCAACTAAAGCTCGGGATAAAATTTCTAGGAAACCCGCTTCCAAAAATATTCGCTGATACCCCTATAACTGTTCCTGTATTAAACATTGTATTAATACCACATTTAGAATGGTCCCCCATCATCAAACCACAAAACTGCAGACCTGTTTTTGCAAAACCTTCGGTTTCATAACTCCACAATCTTACTTCGGCATAATTATTTTTTAAATTAGACACATTTGTATCTGCCCCTATATTACACCACTCTCCTAAAACTGAATTTCCCAAATACCCTTCATGCCCTTTATTAGCATATCCGAATAAAACAGAATTATTAACTTCTCCAGCAATTTTGCAATAGGGACCTACTGTAGTCCCCGAGTATATTTTTGCACCCATTTTCACAACAGAATGTTCCCCTAGCGAGAAAGGTCCCCGGATCAAACTACCCTCCATCACCTGTGCATTCTTTCCTATATACACCGGTCCTTTACTTGCATTAAGTGTTGCATATTCCATCGTTACTCCTTCTTCTACAAACACATTCTCAGCAGCTATAACATTATTAGTTTCTGATATCTTCTGGCTCTTTCTTCCTTTTGTCAGTAATGCAAAATCATCTGTTATTGCCTGCCCATTTTTAGAAAAAATATCCCATGTATTTTTTACAATCATCCCATCGGCTGAGAATGTTATTTTTTCATACATATCAAAATCAACTTCTGCTCCTTCTTTCACAAAAAAAGCCACCGGTTCTTCTTTATCAAAAACAGCCTGATGTTCTTTTAATCCTTTTATAATCGTTACCAACTCTCTGGTCGGAAGATATGATGCATTAATCATAATATTATCTTCCAATTCGACCATAGGAAATTTACCACTCAAGTAAGATTCGGTTACTGTAGAAGTCGTAAACCCAAGCCATTTCTCCCACTTTTCTCGTATGGTTAATATTCCTATTCGAATTTCTGCTACTGGCCTTGTATATGTAAAAGGTAACAACCCATTACGAGAAGCGCCATCAAAAAGAATATAATTCATTTTTTATTATCTAATGATTGTGTGTTTGTTTTTTATTCGGCTCGAAGGTAAAAAAATAGCGCGATATACCTTGCTATTCCTTGTTTAATAATATTAATTTTACACCCCCGCATTACTAAACCCAAAAACAAAAAACCCTTCTTAACTAAAAGAAGGGTTCAGAAAAAATTGTTGTACGCTGTTCTTATTTCTTGAATTTAGCGTATTTATTTTTGAATTTATCAATACGTCCTGCTGTATCGATAAGTTTAGATTTACCTGTATAGAATGGATGAGAAGTTCTTGAAATTTCTAATTTCACCAACGGATACTCAACACCATCAACCTCGATAGTTTCTTTAGTATTCGCAGTAGACTTAGTTATAAAAACTTCATCATTGGACATATCTTTGAAGGCTACTAATCTATAATTTTCAGGGTGAATACCTTTTCTCATCGTATTTAATCTTTTCTTTTTTCGAGCTGCAAATTTAATCATATTCTTTAAATCGACAATAGCTAATCTTATTTTTTTACAGTTTTTTATGCTAAAATCTATTTTTGCTATACAAGCTTGTAACGTTTTAGTATCTTTGTGTACTGATTATTGGTAAATAACCAAAAAGAATAACATATGGAAAATGCAACTACCAATACCAAAAAATTCATCCTTAATTACGGAGCCATACTTGGTGTACTATCAGTGTTACTTGGTGTTATATTATACGTAACCGATAGTCATAAAGAACAGAGCTGGATTCAATCTTTAATTGGCTTTCTGATTATATTAGGAGTTATTATTTTTGGAATTAAAGCCTTTAAAACTGCTAATAATGGTTTCTTGACATTGAGTCAAGCGCTAAAAATAGGTTTGGGAATCTCTCTTGTCGGAGCTCTTATCGGAATCATCTGGCTATTTTTATTAACAATGGTAATCGAACCTGACTTCACTGCACAGTTAGCAGATATGCAGCGAGAAAAACTAATTGAGCAATATCCTGATTTTACACAAGAACAGATAGATCAGAGTGTAGAAATGGCTCAAAAATTCTCTACGCCTTATATGATGGCAGCTTTTTCTCTAATAGGAAATTTATTTTTAGGATTTATAATTTCGCTATTCGGAGGACTGATTATGCAGAAAAAACAAGACTTATATTAATATATGAATATATCTGTAGTCATTCCCTTGCTCAATGAGCAGGAGTCACTAAATGAATTATACAATTGGATTGCAAAAGTCATGCAATCCAATTCTTTTTCTTATGAAATTATCTTCATTGACGATGGTAGTTCGGACGATTCCTGGGCGACAATTCAATCTCTTTCTAAGAGTGATCCAAATGTTAAGGGGATTCGGTTTCTAAGAAATTATGGAAAGTCACAGGCACTACATGCTGGTTTTGAAGCAGCCTCCGGGGATGTTATCATTACCATGGATGCCGATCTACAAGACAATCCAGAAGAAATTCCCGAGTTATATAAAATGATTACAGAAGAGCAATACGATCTTGTTTCTGGGTGGAAAAAGAAACGTTATGATTCTGTTATTGCCAAAAACCTCCCTTCCAAACTTTTTAATGCAGCTGCCAGAAGAACATCTGGCGTAAAACTACATGACTTTAATTGCGGTCTCAAAGCCTATAAAAATAAGGTCATAAAAAACATTGATGTACACGGAGAGATGCACCGATACATCCCTGTATTGGCAAAAAATGCAGGATTTGCTAAAATCGGAGAAAAAGTAGTGCTGCATCAAGCCAGAAAATACGGGAAAACAAAATTCGGAATGAGCCGTTTTATAAATGGTTTTCTCGATTTGGTAACTATCTGGTTTATGTCCAGATTCGGAAAAAGACCCATGCATTTTTTTGGTCTTATAGGCACCCTTCTTTTCCTTGTTGGCTTTTGTTTCTCTCTTTATCTGGGAATCGACAAACTTTTTATAGAAACCAAAGGGCGCTTAATCTCACAACGACCAGAATTTTATATAGCGCTAACCGCCATGATCCTAGGAACTCAGTTTTTCCTGGCAGGATTTATAGGAGAGATCATGCTAACAACCAAACGAGATAAAAGAAGGTATAATGTTTCTCAAAAAATAAGCTTATAACCCATACAGAACCTACTCTTTTGGTAAAGATAATTAGTATTTTTGCCTTTAAACAACAAAATATATGCACATTACAGATTCTGATATCAATGCTAAAATTGAAGAATGGTTAACTCCAGTTTTCGACCTCTCCATACAAGAAGAAATAAAAAAATTACAAAAAGAGAATAAAACCGAAGAATTAAAAGAAAGTTTTTACAAAAACTTAGAATTCGGTACCGGAGGAATGCGTGGTGTTATGGGAGTAGGCACAAACAGAATTAATAAGTACACTCTGGGAAAAAGCACACAGGGGCTTAGCAATTACCTGCTTGAACAGTTTCCTAATGAAGCTGTAAAAGTAGTCATCGCCTATGATTGCCGTCATAATAGTGATACACTGGCGCAAATTGTTGCCGATGTTTTTTCATCAAACAACATTCATGTTTATTTATTTTCGGAATTAAGACCCACTCCAGAACTATCTTTTGCGGTAAAACAACTGGAATGTCACTGCGGTATTGTACTTACAGCAAGTCACAATCCCCCTGAATATAATGGTTACAAAGTATACTGGCAAGACGGTGGACAATTAGTACCTCCACAGGATAAAGAAATCATCGCAGAAATAAATGCCCTACAATACAGCGAAATAAAATTTGACGTCAATCCTGATTTAATCCAAAAGATAGATAAAGAAATTGATACCTTATTTATAGAACAAAGTGTAAAAAACGGAAGCTTTATCGCTTCAGAAAAAGCAAAAAAAGAAACTAAAATTGTCTTCACTTCTCTACACGGTACTTCTATCACCGCTGTACCGGAAACGCTTAAGAAAGCAGGTTATGAGCAAGTGTATATTGTAAAGGAGCAAGAAGCCCCTAATGGAAATTTCCCTACTGTAAAATCTCCTAATCCCGAAGAACCTGAGGCACTAGAAATGGCTATAGCACTAGCCAACGAAATTGGTGCGGATATTGTGATAGGGACTGATCCGGATTGTGACAGACTAGGTATTGCCGTTCGTAATAATCAAGGAGAACTACAATTATTAAACGGAAACCAAACCATGGTTGTTATGACCTGGTTCCTTCTTGATTTTTATAAAAATAATCTGGGTTTACAAGGAAACGAGTTTATTGCATCTACTATAGTTTCTACTCCTATGCTAAAAAACATAGCTGATGCCTATCATACCGAATACAAAGAAGTTCTTACAGGGTTTAAGTGGATCGCCAAACTAATAAAGGATTTCCCTGATAAAAAATTTATAGGTGGCGGGGAAGAAAGTTTTGGTTTTATGGTCGGTGATTTTGTAAGAGATAAAGATGCTGTTACCTCTACACTACTCGCCTGTGAGATTGTAGCGCATACCAAAGAACAAGGAGCTTCGTTTTTCTCTACGCTCATTGACCTGTATACTACTTATGGATTCTACAAAGAAAACCTAATTTCATTAGTAAAAAAAGGAATCAAAGGTGCCGAAGAGATCAAACAAATTATGATTGATCTACGAAAAAATCCTCCCTTGACTATTGCAGGAGAACAAGTAGTACTTATGGAAGATTATCAAACCGGTATTTCCAAAAACATGATTGATAATTCTGAATCAAAATTAACAATTCCGACTTCTAATGTATTAATTTTTTATACTGAAAACGGAAACAAAATTGCTGCCAGACCCAGTGGGACTGAACCTAAGATCAAATTTTATATCAGTGTGCAGAAAACATTACCTTCTGCTTCTTTATTTGAAGAGACAGAAATGCAATTAGACACTAAAATAGCTGCTATAAAAACAGATCTTAATTTAACATAAAAACGACGATACTTATTTAATGAATCATTTTAAACAAATTTTAAAGTACGCTACCCCTTATAAAAGGTTTGCCATATTAAATATCATATCAAACATTCTGTATGCACTTTTTGGAACACTATCCTTTGTTTCTTTAATCCCAATGCTCAGTGTTTTATTAGGGGAAACAAAACCTGTTCATCAGAAACCTATTTGGGAAGGAATTACAAGAATAAAACCATACCTTGAAAATTACTTAAATTACTTTGTTACAAACCAAACTGAAATAAATGGAGAAATGTATGTCCTAACAGCAATGGTTTGTTTAGTAATTTTTATGTTTTTAATGAAAAATCTTTTTGGGTATTTAGCTATGTACTTTATTACATTTCTAAGGAATGGCGTTCTAAAGGATCTACGAAATAATTTATACAAAAAAGTAGTTACACTACCTATTTCTTTTTTTTCTGAAAAAAGAAAAGGAGATATTATTGCCAGAGCAACATCAGATGTACTTGAAATTCAGCATTCTTTTTTATCTATACTAGAACTTATTGTCAGAGAACCTCTGACAATATTATTTACAATTATAATCATGTTCTCAACAAGTATGGAACTTACCATTTTTGTCTTCCTATTCATTCCTATTTCTGGATTTTTAATATCTAAAATAGGAAAATCCTTAAAAAGGCATTCTGACAATGTTCAAAAAGAGCAAGGTAATTTTCTTTCTATCATCGAAGAAACATTAGGAGGTCTTAAAATTATAAAAAGTTTTACAGCAGAGCACTTGTTTACTAACAAATTCAAAGCCTCTACTACACGTTTCTTTAAGTTTTCCAATACCTTATTAAACAGACAAAATTTAGCTTCTCCCACAAGTGAATTCTTAGGTATATGTGTAATAGCAATTTTATTATGGTATGGAGGTAAAATGGTTTTCATTGATAAAACACTTGATGCCAGTGCCTTTCTTGTTTATATGGGGCTAGCCTATAACATTCTCACTCCTGCCAAAGCAATCTCAAAGGCTAGCTACAGTGTAAAAAAAGGAAATGCTGCTGCCGAAAGGGTACTGGAGATCCTAAATACCTCTTCTCCCCTAGAAGATCACAAAGATGCTACTTCTAAAGATTCTTTTGATGCTGAAATTCATATAGACAATATATCTTTTAAATACGAAGATGAATATGTTCTCAAAAATTTCAGCCTAAAAGTTCCGAAAGGAAGCTCTGTTGCTCTGGTAGGACAATCCGGTAGCGGAAAATCTACTATTGCTAACTTAGTTACTCGTTTTTATGATGTAAATAAAGGAGCTATTAAAATTGATGGCACCAACATCAAGAATCTAAAAAAATCCTCATTACGACAATTAATAGGACTGGTTACCCAAGACTCTATCCTATTTAATGATACCATCAAAAATAACCTCCTAGTAGGAAATGAACAAGCAACCGATGAACAGATCATTGACGCACTTAAAATAGCTAACGCCTGGGAGTTCATAAAAGACTTACCTAATGGTATTGATACAAATATAGGAGATAGTGGAAACAAACTCAGTGGAGGGCAAAAGCAACGAATATCAATCGCGAGAGCTGTATTAAAAAATCCTCCAATCATGTTATTAGATGAAGCTACTTCTGCCCTGGATACAGAAAGCGAAAAACTAGTACAAGCTGCATTAGAAAACATGATGAAGAATCGAACCAGTATCGTAATTGCTCACCGTTTATCAACCATTCAGAAATCGGATAGCATTATCGTTATGCAAAAAGGGCAAATTGTAGAGCAAGGTACCCACCTCGAATTAATCAACAAAAATGGAGTTTATCATAAACTAGTAAATATGCAGTCTTTTGACTAAATAAAAGACACATCCCTCCTCTCTCTATTCTTCTTACAATAGAGAGAGGAATATGTTAACTTTTTCTAATAGTAATAGGAAGTAGCACTTCTGGACGTCTCTCATTCATTTAATTCAAATTTTGTTTATTTAACTTCTTTATATCAATTACTGAAGCCTTAACTTAAAGAAAATTACCATTGTTTAAACACACAAATCGGTATATCAGGAAATGAATTTAATTTGAGATAAACTTCATGGTATCCACCAATCATCCTGTAAAAAGAAAAGATATATAGAGAGTTGCTACAAAACACTCTCCTTAAAAAAGTTGATTTATAGTATATTTTCTATTCTCTATAAATGAAAAAAAGAGTGCTTTCGCACTCTTTCTCTTCACACAAATCATCTTAATTTATGAGGTATACTCAAAAACTAAAACTTACTTTTATAAAATTCCTTATTTATAAAAAGGAATCATTTTATACTGCAAAGATAACATAATTTATATACGGAAAAAGCTTTTTATCTAAAAAAAAATACTTTTAACGCAATAAATAGATTTTCAATAATTTAGATGTGATCATTTTCTTTCAAAAAAATAGTACAAAAAGAAAAAAGAGTGCGGTTGCACTCTTTCTCTTCACACAAATCATCTTAATTTAGGGGCTTAATCTAAAATTAAAACTCACTTTTATTAACACTTTCATTTCAAGACAATGAAATAACTAACTCATTTTCACAATGTAAAGATAAACCTTTTTTT
>NZ_JBHULX010000029.1:0-836 GCF_042684685.1 Aquimarina hainanensis
ACAACCATTAATGATGTACTGACCAATACCAGTGGAACAGATCAGACAGTAACCTATACGGTAACTCCTAGTGGAAGTAACGGATGTACTGCCGATGCCTATACGGTAACAGTAACCGTACAACCGGAACCAACACTGGATGCAACAGATCTAACAAACACCAGTTGTAGTGATGTAGCACTTAGCAGAGACCTAACTCTTGATGTGACTGAAACAGGAACAACCTTTACATGGATTGCAGCGGATAATGCCAATGTAACTGGAGAATCAACTTCCCTGCAAACAACGACAACCATTAATGATGTACTGACCAATACCAGTGGAACAGATCAGACAGTAACCTATACGGTAACCCCTAGTGGAAGTAACGGATGTACTGCCGATGCCTATACAGTAACAGTAACCGTACAACCGGAACCAACACTGGATGCAACAGATCTAACTAACACCAGTTGTAGTGATGTAGCACTTAGCAGAGACCTGACTCTTGATGTGACTGAAACAGGAACAACCTTTACATGGATTGCAGCGGATAATGCCAATGTAACAGGAGAATCAACTTCCCTGCAAACAACAACAACCATTAATGATGTACTGACCAATACCAGTGGAACAGATCAGACAGTAACCTATACGGTAACCCCTAGTGGAAGTAACGGATGTACTGCCGATGCCTATACGGTAACAGTAACCGTACAACCGGAACCAACTCTGGATGCAACAGATCTAACTAACACCAGCTGTAGTGATGTCGCACTTAGCAGAGACCTGACTCTTGATGTGACTGAAACAGGAACAACCTTTACATGGATTGCAGCGGATAATGCCAATGTAAC
>NZ_JBHULX010000030.1:0-2703 GCF_042684685.1 Aquimarina hainanensis
GGTATTTTTTTGATATATTCTTTATTTTTGATGTTTAAAATTAAGAATAATATAATTTTATATATATTTGTGCTTTAACGCTAAACTCAATTTATATATGAAAACTACCTTTTTAAGAAAAGGAATACTATCTGTTTGTATAGTATTTTTATCATCTGTACTGTATTTGTATCACGATTCAGATACAAAAAAAAATGAAGAAGGATTACAAGAGTTAAGAGATCAGCATCTTTATTTTTTAGAAAACAGTCCTTTTAAAGAATCTTTACTACTTACTAAAAAAGCACGTAAAAAACGTGGTATTCCCCCAAATAAATACTTTGAGCAGATGTGGGAATTAACGATGAACCCTAAAACAGGGCGTACAGAACCAGAAAAGATATTTGAAGTTCAAAAACAATTAAAGTCGAGGAATGTAAAGAGAGCCCCGGGAGAAAATAATGCAAATGCCTGGGAAGAAAGAGGTCCCAATGATGTTGGGGGAAGAACCCGTGCTATCTTATTCGATCCTAATGACCAAACTAACAGAAGGGTATTTGCAGGAGGAGTAAGTGGAGGATTATGGGTTAATAATGATATAACTTCTGCAGCTTCGCAATGGACAAGAGTTCAGAATGTGCCGGGTAATTTATCGGTTACTTCTATTACAGTAGATCCTAGAAATTCTAATATATGGTATATTGGTACTGGGGAACAATATACTTTTGGAGATGTAGTCGGTACTGGTGTCTATAGATCTGTTGATGGAGGGAATAATTGGCAGATAGTGAATATTCCTCCGGCAGGAGGAGGAGACCTTCAGGTAGATGAAACCAATCTATTTCTATCTGGGATTTATTTTGTAAATGATATTATAGCCTGGGAGAATACTACTGAGAACCGAACAGAATTATTTGTAGGAGTAGGGGCGAATATATATCTTCCTTCTAATGAACCTAGAAATTGGCTAGGAGTTCAATCTGCCGGGATGTATCATTCTATTGATGGAGGAGCTACTTGGAACCGGATTGAATCAGCAAATATGCGATACCAGCAGGATAACAATACCTATTACTATATTCCGAATGATTTTGAAATTGGAGCCGATAATCGTTTGTGGATGGGGACAATTAATTTTGTGAAATTCGATAATATAGGTGGAGGTCGTGTGTTTAGTAGTGTAAACGGAGCTACCTGGGTAGAAGCAGCTGCTTCTCCTCTGGGAGATTCAAATCGGGTAGAGCTAGAGCCATCTGCTACAGATCCGAATAAAATATATGCGCTTACGCAAGGGGTTTTAAGAGATGGAAATAACAATGTGATAGAACCTGTTCATATTTATAGAACAACAGATGGTTTTGCAACCAATCCGGTAGCAACAGCACTTCCTGTAGATCATGATCGTGCAATTCCTATAATTGGGTATGATGGAATTCCGGCTAATGATTTTACTCGGGGTCAGGCATTTTATGATTTGATGATTGAGGCAGATCCTACCAATGATAATGTTGTATATGTAGGGGGGATTGATTTATTCCGTTCTGCCAATGGAGGAAATAACTGGACACAAATATCTAAATGGTCTAACAATAGTGGGTTGGCGCAATTAAGAGCTTCTTTAGTTCATGCCGATCAGCATGCAATGGTGTTTAGACCCGGGAATACTAATCAGGCTATATTTGGAAATGACGGTGGAGTGTATTATGCGTCTGATTTAGCAAGAGCAGGGAACTCCGATGTGATCGGTAAGCGTGTAAATAACTATAATGTTACTCAGTATGTAAAAGCCGGTATCGGACCGAATGGAGCTAGAGACCAAAATGGAATATTTACAGCAGGATCACAGGATAACGGTTCCCAGGCATTTAGAAATGCAGTCGCCGGAATTAATGGGTCTGAACAATTATCAGGAGGGGATGGGTTTTATACTTTTGTTGATAAAGATGGAGAATATATGATTAGTACCTATGTTTTTAATAATATTCATAGATATAAACTTCCCTGGGATGGAAAAGGACAACAAGCAGGAGGGGGAGAAGCAATATTAAGTGAAGGTACAGGAGATTTTGTGAATCAGATGGGGTATGATAACGATGCTAATTTCATCTTGTCAAATGCCTCAAAAAGGGGTGGAAATACCTCAATAAAGACTATTGATGTTGCTAATAATAGAAACGGAAATATAGATAATCAGATGCTAACGGCTAAGCCAACAGCATTTGTAGCATCTACTTTTGCGAATAACACCTGGTATGTAGGAGCAGCCGATGGAAAATTATTCCGTTTAACCAATGTTGGAGTAGGTGCTGCGAATTGGGCAGAAATCAATACTCCTTTTGTAGGATCAGTATCTTCTGTGAGATTAGGAGCAACTGCAAATGATCTGCTAGTGACAATTCATAATTATGGAGTAACCAGTATATGGTACTCATCAGATGCAGGAGTTAACTGGGTAAGTAAAGAGGGGAATTTACCGGATATTCCAGTACGAGATATTCTACAGAATCCATTAGATAGAACAGAAGTAATTGTAGCGACACAATTAGGAGTGTGGATGTCGAATAATTTTGATAATGCAAACCCTGTATGGCGACAGTCCTATAACGGGATGAGTGATGTAAGTGTGACATCGTTTGATTATTGGGCAATTGATGGAGATGATAATAATAATATTGTAATAGCTTCTACTTACGGTAGAGGAGTTTTTACAGGAAGTTTTACGGC
>NZ_JBHULX010000030.1:2797-19430 GCF_042684685.1 Aquimarina hainanensis
TTCAAATGTTCAGGAAACTTCTTTGGAGTTGAATTGGGGTGCGTCGAATGATAATGTAGGAGTAACAGCTTATGATATCTATCGAGATGATGTTGTAGTTGCGACAGTAGCAGCAACTAATGAAACAATTAATGGACTCACGGCAAATACTGCATATCGATTTAAAGTCAGAGCAAAAGATGCAGCAGGAAACCATTCCGCATTTTCTAATATCGTTTCTGTTAAAACATTAGGAGGAACAGGAAGTGATTGTCAGAAAGTAACAGGGGTCACAGCTACTGATATAAAAGACGTGTCAGCTATAATTAATTGGGATGCTACAGCTGGAGCTGCTACTTATACTGTAGAGTATAAAAAGACTTCTGATAGTGGTTATACGGTAGTTGAAGCAACATCAAATACGTTAGAATTAAAAAATCTTAAGTCGGAAACAGCATATCAGCTACGTATAAAATATACCTGTAAAGGAACTACTGGAGATATCTGTGATGGAGTAGCGCCATGGAGATCAGGAGTAAATTATCAGCCAGGAGATAAGGTGGTGTATGACAATGTTTTGTATCAGAAAAATAGTTTGAATCGTTGGGGTAGTATAGGGAAATGTGGTACAGCAGGGAATCAGCAAGAAACAGATGCTCCGTATTCAGATGTAATAACATTTACAACCAAGAAAACTACAGGAGGAGGAATTTGCGAAGGAGTAGCGTCATGGAGGTCAGGTGTGATATATCGACCAGGAGATAAAGTAGTGTTTCAAGGTTTCTTGTTTCGAAAAAATAATTGGAATAGATGGGATAATTTAGGACCATGTAATGGAAGTAAGAAGCTAACCTCTCTGGCATCATCCCCTCCATCGGCTATAGAGCTGGTAATTTATCAAGAACCATTTTCTGATATATTGTCCATCTCCCTGCCGGAAACTGTATTGAACTTGTCGTCATATCAAATATTTGATGTAACAGGAAAAGTTATTATGAGAGGAGAAAAGGCTAAGAAAATAGATGTAGGAGCTATGGAGAACGGAATGTATGTGTTAAAAATAACATCAGGAAAGAATAATTATATAAAACGTTTCTTGAAACATTAATAATCTAGCCATATAAAAAACAAAAAAGCGCCTTAAAAAAGGCGCTTTTTTATTCTTAGGTATAAGTGAAGGTGAGGAACGCTTGATTTTTTAGTGGAAGAATAGCTTATGGTTCGGGAAGTGCATCAAAAAAATAGAAATACAGTCAGGTGTCTGAAGAAATCGTTGTGATTAAAAAACATTCAATAGGTATAATTGACATGTTTTAAGTTAAAGGGGGAGTAGGGGAGTATAGTGAGGGGAGACGCTTCGTTTTTTATGCATTTTTAATAATGATAGAAGTTAATTAAGGTGATTTAAAAGAAAGAATTATGTAAAGCAAAAATTAACTAAATAGAATCATCTAAAAGAAAAAAAATAAAAATTGTATTGTTTTAAAATTAAATAGCAGGAATATTTTTTTTGAGTAAAAAGAAGTGAGATTTTGGGTAAAGAAATATAGTAAAAAGAAATTAAAGAAAAATCTTACATGTTTTAATTATGTAAAAAATATAGTTGAACGACTGTAAAAGTCTTTCAGGAGATAATTTTTGTGCTACAAAAACAAAAGTTAAATATAAGTTAATAAAAATTATTTTTTAACATTTCTATAGTAGGATTCTTTTTGTTTTCAAAATGGGTGTTATGGTTGTTTGTATGAAAAAAAGAGGGGGGTAAAGTTCTAATATATACTTTGTTGCATTAATAAAAGTTGATACAATGATCCTAACATACTGAAAGTTATGGAGGTTTGATTTATTATATGAGTTAATGTGATTTGTTAGTTTTTGTAAGTAAAAAAATGATTTTTATTATTGATTTTTTTATTTTTTGCACAAAAAAATAACAATAATATAATTTTTATATATTTGTGGCTTAACACTAAAACTCAACTTATATATGAAAACTACCTTTTTAAAAAGAGGGGTACTGTTTTTTTGTGTCGTATTTTTATCATCTGTACTGTATTTATATCATGCCACAGATGCGCCAAAAAAAGAAAAGTCCTTACAAGATGTAAGAGATAAACATCTACGTTTTTTAGAAAACAGTCCTTTTAAAGAAACCTTAAGCCTTACTAAAAAAGCACGAAAAAAAAGAGGTATTCCCCCAAATAAATACTTCGAACAGATGTGGGAATTGACGATTAATCCTATGACTGGGCGTACAGAACCAGAAAAGCTTTACGACGTTCAAAAACAATTAAAGTCGAGGAATGTAAAAAGAGCCCCGGGAGAAAATAATGCAAATGCCTGGGAAGAAAGAGGCCCCAATGATGTTGGGGGAAGAACCCGTGCTATCTTATTCGATCCTAATGACCAAACTAACAGAAGGGTATTTGCAGGAGGAGTAAGTGGAGGATTATGGGTTAATAATGATATTACCTCAGCAGCTTCGCAATGGACAAGAGTTCAGAATGTACCGGGTAACTTATCAGTCACTTCTATTACAGTAGACCCAAGGAACTCTAATATATGGTATGTCGGTACAGGAGAACAATATACAGCAGGTGATGTAGTTGGTACTGGAGTGTATAGATCTAATAACGGAGGGAATAATTGGCAAGCGGTAAATATTCCTCCGGCAGGAGGAGGAGATCTTCAGGCAAATCCCACCAATTTGTTTCTTTCAGGGATTTATTATGTAAATGATATTATAGCCTGGGAGAATACTACTGAGAATCGAACAGAATTATTTGTAGGAGTAGGAGCGCATATATACGGAGCAGCTTCGGGACCTAATAACTGGCTTGGAATTCAATCGGCTGGGATGTATCATTCTATTGATGGAGGAGTGACCTGGAATCGAATTGAATCTGCTAATATGCGATACCAGTGGAGTAACAATAACTACTATTATGTCCCGAATGATTTTGAGATAGGATCTGATAATCGATTATGGATGGGAACGATCAACTCTCCTATGGGAGAAGGAGGAGGTCGTGTATTTAGTAGTGTAAACGGAACTGCATGGGTAGAAGCAGCTGCTTCTCCTCTGAGAGATTCGAATCGAGTTGAGATAGAAACCTCAGCTACCGATGCAAATAAAATATATGCACTTACTCAGGGAGTCTTAACAGATGAAAATAACAATGTAATAGAACCTGTTCATATTTATAGAACAACGGATGGTTTTGCAACCAATCCAGTAGCAACAGCACTTCCTGTAGATCACGATCGTGCAATTCCTAGAATTGGGTATGATGGAATTCCGGCCAATGATTTTACTCGGGGTCAGGCATTTTATGATTTGATGATTGAGGCAGATCCTACCAATGATGATATTGTATATGTAGGGGGGATTGATTTATTCCGTTCTGCCAATGGAGGAAATAACTGGACACAAATATCTAAATGGTCTAACAATAGCGGGTTAGCACAACTGAGAACTCCTTTAGTGCATGCCGATCAGCACGCAATGGTGTTTAGACCCGGAAATGCTAATCAAGCTATATTCGGAAATGATGGAGGAGTATATTATGCATCCAGTTTATCAACGGCAAATAATAATGCTAATGCGATTGGGAAGCGTGTAAATAATTATAATGTTACTCAGTATGTAAAAGCAGGTATCGGACCGAATGGAGCTAGAGACCAAAATGGGATATTTACAGCAGGATCACAGGATAACGGTTCTCAGGCATTTAGAAATGCAGTCGCCGGAATTAATGGATCTGAACAATTATCAGGAGGGGATGGATTTTACACCTTTGTAGATAAAGACGGACAATACATGACAGCCACATATACCAATAATAATATTTATCGATTTAACCTTCCCTGGGATGGAGTAGGACAAGAACAAGGAGGAGGAGAGGAGATATTAAGAGAAGCTACAGGAGATTTCGTGAATCAGATGGGGTATGATAGCGATGCTAATTTCATCTTGTCAAATGCGACAGTTAGAGCTAACAATGTGAATCATACCTCAATAAAGACTATTGATGTTGCTAATAATAGAAACGGAAATATAGATAATCAGATGTTAACGGCTAAGCCAACAGCATTTGTAGCATCTACTTTTGCGAATAACACCTGGTATGTAGGAGCAGCCGATGGAAAATTATTCCGTTTAACCAATGTTGGAGTAGGTGCTGCGAATTGGGCAGAAATCAATACTCCTTTTGTAGGATCAGTATCTTCTGTGAGATTAGGAGCAACTGCAAATGATCTGTTAGTGACAATTCATAATTATGGAGTAACCAGTATATGGTACTCATCAGATGCAGGAGTTAACTGGGTAAGTAAAGAGGGGAATTTACCGGATATTCCAGTACGAGATATTCTACAGAATCCATTAGATAGAACAGAAGTAATCGTGGCGACACAATTAGGAGTGTGGATGTCGAATAATTTTGATAATGCAAATCCTGTATGGCGACAGTCCTATAACGGGATGAGTGATGTTAGTGTGACATCGTTTGATTATTGGGCAATTGATGGAGATGATAATAATAATATTGTAATAGCTTCTACTTACGGTAGAGGAGTTTTTACAGGAAGTTTTACGGCTAATGGAGTGGTTGATAATGAATCGCCTACAGCGCCTACGAATCTTGTTGCGTCGAATGTTCAGGAAACTTCTTTGGAGTTGAATTGGGGTGCGTCGAATGATAATGTAGGAGTAACAGCTTATGATATCTATCGAGATGATGTTGTAGTTGCGACAGTAGCAGCAACTAGTGAAACAATTAATGGACTCACGGCAAATACAATATATAGTTTTAAAGTGGTGGCTAGAGATGCAGCAGGAAATACCTCAGCTGATAGTAATGTTATCAATGTGCGAACTCAGGCGGTGGCAGCAGATCCATGTAATGGAGGAGCTGTACTTACAGCAATTAATGGGGCGTTTACAGATGGTAGTGGAAATCAGGATTATCCAACAAATAGAAATTGTAGCTGGTTGATTAGACCAGAAAATGGAGGTACAGTAACCCTTCGTTTTGATGCGTTTAATACGGAGGCTAATTATGATTTCGTAACAATATATGATGGAGAAAATACAGCAGCACCTCAGTTAGGGCGTTTTTCAGGAAGAACAATTCCTGCAGCGATAACTTCTACAGGAAATGCAATGTATGTACAATTTACATCTGATGAGATTATTACAGCTTCTGGATGGTCAGCTCGCTATGAGGCTAATGATCAGGGGAATAATAATGAAGGATGTGCAAACGGAATCAATGTTTTTCCTTATTCGGAAGGTTTTGAAGCTGGGTTTGGAGCCTGGACTCAGGCAGCTGGTGATGATTTTGATTGGACACACCAACAAGGAAGAACGTTTTCTAATAACACAGGACCTTCCAGTGCACAAGAAGGAAGATTTTATGTGTATGTAGAAACATCTAGTCCAAATAATCCGAATCGTACTACAATTCTGAACTCGCCATGTTTTGATTTAAGAAATCAAGGAACAGCCACTTTTACATTTACATATCATATGACAGGAAATGCAGTGGGATCCTTGAGATTAGAAGCCAGTAGTGATAATGGAGTTACCTGGGCATCTGTTTGGAATCAAGCAGGAAATCAAGGAAATGTATGGAACAACGCCAATGTCAACCTTAATGCTTATGCAGGAAATTCAGTACAATTGCGTTTTGTAGGAACTTCCGGAAACTCATGGCAGGGAGATATGGCTGTTGATAATCTTCGATTGGCTACAACAGCTAATAATAATATTGCTACTACAGAAGAACTTGGCAAAGAGTTATTGGCAGATGGTGTTAAAAAAGAAACCATCGAGGTAACTGTATACCCGAATCCGGTACAGGGTGGAGTACTTCATATCGGAGGAACTGGAATAGAGAATATGAATTACAAAGTAATGAATCTATTAGGACAGGTTTCAAAACAAGGAAAGCTGCAAACAAAAGCAATTGATGTACAAGGGTTGCAAAATGGAGTTTATATTCTACAATTGCAAACCGAAGGAAAGACGACCATAATGAGACAGTTTGTCAAAAAATAAGCAATGGTAATTTTAATAGTTTTGTAAAGAAGAGGGATCGAATTCGATCCCTTTTTTTAATGTGTAAGGGATAATTGCCAAAAACTGATCTGTCTCCTTGTCCTGAATCCCAGCTTTTCATATAAACGGATGGCCCCGATGTTGGTAGAAGCTACATGAAGATAAGGGATCTTATTTTGAGCAAAAATAGCGTTCGCAGTTTTTGCAACCAATTGTTTGGCGTATCCATTTCCTGTATGATCAGGATGAGTAACTACGGCGCTAACTTCTGTAAATTGATTCATTTTCATACGTTCTCCAGTAACAGCTACCAATATATTATCAATATAGATTCCATAATACTGTCCCATACGACATGTATACTTTTTAAAATATCCCGGTTGTACGGTATTGACCAAATCAAAAAGATCTTGATGATGTTCGGTTCCAAGGGCAGTAGTAGTATGAGTATGTATTATGGGAATAGGAGAGTCTAATACCATTTGATTGCAAATAAGTTCTTTGCAGACTGTGAGATGAGGCGGACAACTGGGAGAAGTTCCGACTACATAGAAATCAGTAGTATGTTTGCTGTACTCACTAAGTGCAGTTATCATTTCCGAAGGTTTAAAAACACCTCCAAAAGGACAGAAATCAGGATGATAGAATGCAATGTCTTTATAAAAAACACCTAGCTCATGATGTGTCTGTTGTAGAGAATACCATACTGGATTGTCCAGAGGTGTGTAATTAATGTCCATGTCCGATTTATTAGAATCCAAATACAATAATATGAAATCTATATTCGAAGTGGACCTCGAGCATTCAAAAAGATAAAAAAACAACCACTTTTACCATATCAATATAAAAAGAAAAAAGAAGAGGTTGCTCTTTTGTCTCAAATGGACAAACACCTCCGAGAGAAGGTAAATTATTTTTGGTAAAAAATAAAAACCAGATGATACGTAAACCAAACAAAAGTGTATACCTTTTATTAGTATTAGTTTTTTCTGTAAACTATCTAGCTGCTCAATTAGCAGGAAAAGAACAATGCTTATTTGAACAATGGGAATTGGCATATTACAAGATTGGAAATGAAAAATACCCTCCTTCTAAAAAGGAAAAAAAAGACTACCTCAATTTAGGAACAGATATGAAATTTATTTCCATGTCAGAAGAAGAAATAGATCGTGGAACCTGGTTGTTTAATACCAATGGGAGTTATATAGAAATGCAGAATAGCAAAGGAGAAAAGCTCAAAGCACATATCATTTCGATTACTTCAAAGAACTTGGTTCTACAATTTGATATCGATGAGCTAAGAGCGATAGAAGTTTATTATAGTGCTTCTGTAGGCGAGGAATAAGTAGAGCTTGTTATGAGATGGATGCAATTAGGAGTGTTTCTGTTTTTTGTAATACAAACAGTCGCTCAGGAAGATGTTGTTTTACAAATGGTTCCCATTCAGTGGGGAACACCTCAGACTTTTCATATAAAGGAGGTCATAGACAAACGACAAGAAAAATATTTAGGTAGGTTTAAAGATGTAATGTATCAGAAAAGAAGCTTTCGCTTGGCTCCGGATGCAGCAAAAGCAATTCGTGATTTCTTGGTAGTATCATTACCAGATATTCCAAATACCAAGAAAATCAGTATTGTGATTGAAAAGTTAGCTGTACAACAGGCACAGATTTCTCCCTCAGCATTGAAAGCGAGAGTGTTGATACAGCTTTCTTTTTTAGAAGAAAGGGATGATAAGGGATTAAAAGAAGTGTATAATCTTCGACATTATGAAGAAGAAATTTTCCCTTTAGGAAAAGAAGAAGAAGCTATTAAGACCCAGGAGAAGAGAATTAGAGCAGCATTGGAGTATTGTATCAGACAGTTTACCTCACATAAAAACGGAGAAAAAACAGCGATTTTTTCAAATGTAGCAGTGATGAGTCGCTTAGGAAGGTGGTATGATCTGTTTACCTATACCCGTCGATATAGTAAATATTATCAGGGGTGGGAAGTTAGTTATATCGGATTTTCAGATAATGATAAAGAGTTTATGATCCCTTTTGTGATGTCATATGGGCAATCTAAACCTATAAATAACATAAAAGAAAGAAAGGGGTATGTCGATGTCGATACCTATGTGTTTAGTCCTGGTTTTCATGGGTATGTAAAAATGTTTCCAGGGATTTACGGAGTGTTAGGGGCGCAATTTCCAATAGGGATAGAATTATTAAAAAGAAAGGAAAGTAGACGAAAGGGAAGTTTTTTAATGGGGGTGCGTACGCAGCAGGGGGTAAAGTTAATTCCGTGGAAAGATATGGGGCTTGTAATTGGTATTGGCGCCTTTCAAAGAGTACAAACTTCTAAAGTATATACATTCGACTATGGTATTGCCTTCGAATTAGGAATTCATTTTTAATAAGAGAAATGGTTGGTAATATATTAATGAATTGTGATTGAATTTTATAGCTAAAGAAAGGAACCCTGACACTGTTCTATAATAATTTATATACGACTCTCTAGATTATTATATCACAGAAGACTAGTTGTTTGAAATTTATTGCACTAGAACCATTTATTTACTATTAGGACCAAAATGTGCTTAAGGTATGTTAGTTCGTAATAAAAGATAAAGTTGTTCTATAAAAGTAATTAGTGTTTAATAACTAGAATTAACGTTTTGATTTTCTAGTTTTTTGTAGGAAAAAACTTGTGCTATCTCTTTTGTTAGACACCGGATTAATAGGTACTTTAGCGTTTTAATTATTAACCAACTAATTAATAATAATGACCACAGCCTTAAAAAATGATTGCCTTTTAGAGTTTAAAAAATATATAAAAAACTCTTTTTTTCTCATTTGAGCTTTGTTTTAAAATAACATGTACTTTACATTTTTAGATCATTCGTGATAATAAAACTATTATACTGTTTTTATTATTGGAAAAGCTAACATTAGTTAACAAGTATTAGGCAAAATATCTCCACTGCTTTTTTATTTTTAATTAAAATACTTTTAGTTATAAAAGGACGTAATTGTTCAAAAAAGTCAACTCTTACTATTTATGGAGTAAGAGAAAGATACTTTTTACATGAGTTCTATTTGTAACTGGATTTCTATACGGATATGTCAATATGATATAGTTATTGGCGGAATCTTTCTACTTAAAAAAATAAAGAAATATTGCTTATTAGTTAATTGTGTGGGCTTTTAGAAAAATTTTCTAAAAATATATTACCTCTTACTCAAGTGATTTAAACACTTATTTATACCAATTTTAACTAAAAAACTAATGAAAAAACACAAGATTCTTCAATGTTGTATACTCGTTATAATGAGTATATGTTTGAGCTGCAACACTAAAAATAATTTATCAGAATTCTCTTTTGATATTAATAGGAAAGAGGCTTCTTCATATACTATTGCTGCTAATGATTCAATCCTTAGCTATTTAAATTTTTCCGATAAAACAGATTCTATAAATGCAACTAAAGGATTTATGGGAACGATAGAATCAGGGGAAATTGTAAATGATTCAGGGAATGTTGTATATAATATGAAACAATACGACTTCATAAAAGGAAAAGCTCCAGGAACAGCTAATCCCAGTTTGTGGCGACAAAGTAAACTAAATAGTCTTAACGGATTGTTTAAGGTGACAGATAGTATCTATCAAATACGAGGATTTGACTTGGCAAACATGACATTAGTAAAAGGGAAAACAGGATGGATTGTTATAGACCCGTTATTGTCAGAAGAAACAGCAAGAGCAGGGTTGCAACTTGCTAATGAAAAAGTAGATAGTTTGCCCGTAAAAGCCGTTATTATTACCCATAGCCACATAGATCATTTTGGAGGTATTAGAGGGGTGATGAAAGGAAGCGATACAATCAATGGGAAAATACCGATTTATGTCCCTCAAGATTTTTTTGAAGAAGCGGTAAGTGAAAACGTGATGGGAGGCAATGCAATGGGAAGAAGAGCTTCATATATGTATGGGAATGTCCTTTATAAGGATATAAAAGGAACTTTAGGTACAGGTTTAGGGCAAACAACTTCAACAGGTATTTCAGGAATATTAAATGGTACAGAAATTATTAATGCAGTAGAAGGAGTAAAAGATACAATTGATGGACTGACAGTTGAGTTTATTTATACCCCAGAATCAGAAGCTCCTGCAGAAATGATGTTTTATTTTGAAGAGTTAAAAGCTTTCTGTCAATCAGAAGACATCAATCACACGTTACATAATTTATATACTTTGAGAGGGGCTAAAGTGAGAAATGGACAAAAGTGGAGTCAATATATCGATAGAGCAATTTATAAATGGGGAAAAGATGTAAAATATTCTTTTGGTTCACATCACTGGCCCACTTGGGGGAATGAAGAAATTTATAAACTATGGGAGAACCAAAGAGATTTATATCGTTATATACATGATCAAACGTTACGGTTGGCTAATCAGGGATATACCCCGTTAGAGATCTCAGAAATGTTACATCTGCCAGACTCATTAGATAAGCAGTTTTATAATAGAGGATACTATGGATCTGTTAGTCATGATGTCAGGGCACAGTATCAATTGTATTTTGGATGGTTTGATGGGAACCCAGCGAACCTTCATAAATTACCTCCTTCTGATGTAGGAGAACGATATGTAGCTTTTATGGGAGGAGCTGATTCTTTGATAAAAAAAGCGAAAGTATCTTTTGATGAAGGGGATTACAGATGGGTAGCCGAAGTAGTAAATCATTTGGTGTTTTCAGATCCTGATAATCAAAGTGCTAGAAGGTTATTGGCAGATACTTATGAACAGTTAGGGTATATGGCAGAGTCAGGTCCGTGGAGAAACTTCTACTTGTCAGGGGCTAAAGAATTACGTCATGGAGTAAAAGAATGGGATACTCCTAATACTGCAAGTCCAGATATGGTTAGTGGGATGACTAATGAGTTGTTCTTTAATTATCTAGCAATGGGGTTTATAGGGACAGATCAGGAAGCAGTTGACTTTGATTATAATTTTAATGTTAACCTGATTGATGTTAATGAAAAGGTTTCTTTGATTGTTCAGAATGGCGTTGTAACTCCTCGTATAGGGGCATTAATAACAGAAGATGTGACTACAACTGTAACTATGAAGAGAGCAGACTTAAACAGAATTGTAATGAAAGAAACAACTTTTGAGGAGTTGATAAGGAACGGAGATGTTATTCTAACAGGAAATGAAGAGGCATTTATGTCTTTTATTTCTAAGCTTGATACCTTTACATTTTGGTTTCATATTGTAGAACCTTAAATAATTTTATAAAAGAGTGTCTGGCTTTTTAGACACTCTTTTTCTATTTCTTTTAACATCCATCAGGGATTATAGTTATTTGTAAGGAGATTTCTATCAATTTTGGGAATGATAATGCTGAGATAAGGTGAGGTACCTTCTGAGTACTCCATAGCATAGGATCAATGACCAGATTTGATGTGATCACCTCATAAAGCTCCTTTTTTTTAATGGTTGATAAAAAGGAGATGGGCTGCCGTATGCCATTAATAGTTAAATATCCAGTAGAGGAAAAAGAAGAAGGACCGGTATACGCTGTGTGAAGGATATGTAAAATTGCTCCGGGGTGTTTTTTTATATCAAAAGAAGCCCTGGAAAAAAAAGGAATGCATGTTTTACTGTCATAGGTATAAGATTGTAGTTTTGAATATAAATCAACTTCGAACATGCCTTCAGTAATCTGTGTATCTTTTTTTATTACATGACCTTTTTGAAATGAGATTTTTCCATTATGTTTCCCTCTATGATGATCATCTGTGGCGGACCAGTGAAGGGTACTTTGAGAAGCATCAATAAAAAGTTTTTGCTGAGCAAAAGAGGATAAAGAACTATAAAAAAGAACGAATACAATTATTGTGTTTTTCATGATATATGTTTTTTGTAAAGCTAAAAGAGGAGTTGTTGGAAGGTGAAAAAAAAATGTAAAAGAAGTGCAAAAAATTGTAAATTTTACCCGTATTAACTTGTTTACAAGGTATTTTGTGAAATCGAAACTTATATATCGTATACTATTTATGGGAGGCATACTAGTTTTTTTTACAAGTATGTATATGGCGCGATCAAAAGAGCCATCATATTTTTCTGAAATAGTAAAAGTAGCATTAAGAGATGTAGGGAATCAGTTACTCTTGTCGGATAAAGATTCTATTTCATTGATAAGTCCGATAATTCAGATTAATGAACATACCTATGAATTGTCTTTTGAGGCAGACATATCCATTGTTCCTGATACCCTGGTGGCGAATATTCGTCATAGTTTTGAAAAATTAGAATTACCAGAGCGTTATATCGTAGAAGTAATCAATTGTAGTAACAGAGAAGTTTCGTATAGTTATCGGGTAATGATGTCGCAAGAGGAAAGCATTATTCCATGTCTGGGAAGGAGACTTCCGTATAATTGTTATAGAATTCGGATATTGTTTATAGAAGAAACAGCTGTTTTAGGGGGGGACAATGTACTTGTATGGGCTTCTCTTTGTTTGATCAGTATTGCAGGAATTGGTTTTTTATATGTAGCTAAGAAAAAAAACAGGAAAAATAATGAGGCTTCAGAACAAATACGAATAGGGAAGTACTCGTTTTATCCGGATAAAAACTTTTTAGAAAAGGAAGGAAGGCGCATTTCATTAACGACTAAAGAACGTGAGCTAATGCAGTTGTTTAGTCAGCATCAAAATGAAACGATTAAAAGAGAGGTATTGGTAAAAGAAGTATGGGAAGATCAAGGGGTCATTGTTGGGAGAAGCCTGGATGCTTTTATTTCCCGCCTTCGAAAAAAATTACAGGATGACCCTTCTGTGAATATTATAAATATTCATGGGGTAGGTTATAAACTGGAGGTGCTTTAAATATTATTTTCTAACCGATGATGGTTTAGAAATATATTAATACCTTATATGTCTACAGGGGAGTTTACTTTTAATCGTGCTTTTTTGGATTAATCGTTAAGCTCTTTAAGTATGTTCGTAATGTAGCAGGTTGTTTGTAAAATCAACAGAAAAAGTACATGATATAACCATAAGTCTTATTTTATGGCTTGTTGTTTAAATTATTGATTTTTAGGTTTTTAATTTTTATTTTTTGTGGTTTTTCTGGTCTGTAGTAACAAAATATTTTTCTAAATTTAACTTCGTAATTAAAAAAAATGAAATATTTCATTGAGTAGCTACTTTTAATTCCTTTTGATTACTAAACTATTTTTTATCCCTGTCAAATAGCTTAAAAAGTCTCCAGAGGGTCTGGGGCTCTTATGTGTTATTTAGCCATAGCAGTCTAAATATAACAGAACAATAAAATTTGAAAAATAATGGCAACAAAGTTTAGTACCACAATACAAATGAGTGCAGAGACCGTAGCTGCACTAAAATCGCAAGGGTATTCATTATATGGATTCAAGTCAGTAGAAGCTTCTGGTTCAGGAGAACCTACAGTTTGGTTTAAATTAGAAAAGGATAAGTTATTAACGAATACAGTAATTCATTGGGAGGAGCAGTTTCAAGGGTATAACTCTACTTCACAAGTTTCAGAAAGTGTTACCATCACAGCTAGTAATACGATAAATGCAGACTTAAACGATTTAATAACAATTGACTCGGCAGGAAATTTAAACGGGTCGAGTAGTGGACCGAAAGGGGCAATATCTTTTTTGAATAAAGCATCGCAGCAATTTACAGTAGGAATTAGTCAGGTTGTAGAAAATACGCCTAATATCTTATGTGCGTTCCCTATTTTAGGGAGTGGTTCTGCAAGATCTATTACACCAATAACTACAATTGCACTGATTTTTTCTACTAATATTGTAGAAACAGCAACTGTAATTACAAGAGCAATGTCTTCAGGGGCATTGATAGATCTTACCGGGGCGCCGAATAATTCTCGTACTTTAGACTTTAGTCTGGATACAGGATGGGGAGCAAATGGAGCTACCTGGCTTAAAAAGTTCAACGCTTTCACCAGTATGAGCAGTCTGTTAATTAAATCACCATCTAATAGTGTGGACAGAGCTATAGAAAAGAAACATAGCCTACAGGAAGTTTGATAAAGTGATTAAATAATACGAAAAGCCTTCTCTGTATTATGAGAAGGCTTTTTTATGGGGGCTATTGTGTTGATTATATATGGATTGTAAATGATGCTGTCAATCCAACACTAAAATTTTTGGGCAGTTTTTCAACACCAAAAATTGCTCGGGAGTGTTTCCCTTTTTCTTCTAACACTTTTACAAAAAGATCAGAAGCGCCATTGACTACTTCAGGCGATTCATCCCAATTTTTTCCGGATTGGAAATAAGCATCTATATGATTAAGACCTATAAGCTTATCAAAACCAATTTTTTGTTTTACTTGCGATAGTACATTCAAGGCGCACATTTCCATAGCTTTATACCCTTCTTCAGTAGAAAGCTCTTCTCCTAATCGTCCTTGATAGGTATATTCTTTGTTCCAGATAGGAAATTGAATTGCTATATAAGCAATATTTCCCCTGATATTGACAGATTCATAACTTCCTCCGGGAGAGGGTGTATCTGGTAGTTCTTTTCCAATTTTTTTGAGATTATCCTGTGCTGTCATTATTTTTTTCGTACTGTTTTTATGTTTATTTATAAGGGATTCTTGTTTTGGTAAATGAATACTTACATGTTCAATGTAAACTAATAAAAAAACTTTTTTATATAAAATCATGCTATACTCTAGAGAAAAAAAAGGGTAACGCTCTTTTTTCTCGACATATAGATGAACCCTTTTTTTATACTGTAATGAAAGTAGTACGTAAGCAAGTAGCAGCCCTTTTTTATTTTATCGCTATGATGATGTATGCTCAGGAATATACTCCACGTTTTGGGATTAAAGTAGGAGAAAACTTTTCTTTCGTAACCAAAAAACGAGAGGAACAAGTAGCTCATAGAGCAACACTTCATTTCGGGGTATTATTAGAAGTGCCCTTGACCGAAGTATTGGCTTTTCAGCCTGAGATTGTATATTCTCCTCAAGGAGCAACTATAGAGCGAATAACCGCAGAAGGAATGACATCGCATAGATTGCAGTTGGATTATCTGAATGTCCCTCTGTTGTTTAAATATTATGTGTTTAAGGGGACGAGCATACAAGTAGGACCTCAGGTCGGGATATTATTGACAGGAAATTCAGAGAAAGAAATATTTCGTGACGGAGCCAAAGAACGTGTAACACAACACATCTCGGGGGTAACTCCCTTATTGGATTTAGGAACAACAGTCGGTATCGGATATCAAATGCCTCAAGGTTTTTTTGGAGAGGTAAGGTATTATTTAGGCCTTTCTACCAGTTATGATGATATGACTCATGAAATGAGAAATGCTGTTTTTCAACTAGCTTGCGGTTTTAAATTCTGACTCCTGTTGAATTTCAACGATATTATAAGATAAGAAACCCTGAGAAATCAAAATCGATTTCTCAGGGTTTTACAATTAATACATATACCTCGTTTAGTGATTGATTATTTGATAAAACGTTGTGTATACTCTTTTTTGTCAGAAAGAACTTTAAGAATATAGACCCCTTTAGGAAGTGGAGTTACATCTATTTCCTGACTAAAATCTCCTTGTAGAACAATTTTTCCTTGTAATTCTATGATGCGGTATGTCGCATCCTTTGAAGGAACAAACAAGGTGTTCAATGTGTTCCCCTTTATTGGATTTGGCTCGATAATTAGAGCATTGTATACAGGGGGATACACTGTTGATGAGTTACTTTCTTTCGTACTGTATGCCATTGAGGTTGGGCAATTTCCTATTCTTCTCCATCCAGAAGCAACTGTGTTATCACGTTGGAAAAGAGTGTTTTGGTGAATTACTTTGTCACCAATCTGGTATGTCCGACCGTTTACATATGTCTGAATACCATCACAGATATTTCCTGTTGTTCTGGCACTTTTTAAAGCAAAATTATCAATAGCAATATCTGCTTTCCAGGTAGCTCCTGTTAGTCTGTTAAAACGAAGTTGTACCGTTCCTCCTGAGTATGCAGACAGATCAATACTGGCAGATAGCCAATTGTTTCCTTTGTTACCAGTTTGGCTCCATAGGCTTACCCAGTTTGCACCGTTATCTTTACTTGCTTCCAGAGCGATGCTTCCCATATCATTATCTCCATACATATGGTAGTTGAAGCTTACAGTTGCCTGAGCCAAATTTGTCAGGTCGAAACAAGGAGAAGTAAGAATAGCCCTTTTATTAGGATTTCCATTTATTCCATTTGTATTTGAGGCTTCTACATAGATATAATAGTTCCCTTGATGTGCACTGGAAGGACCTGTGTTATCCGATGGGGTGTTCCCGTTTTTCAGCGTCCAGTCAATATGATCATGCTTGCTTTGCTTCCATGAACCAAAGGAGTTTTCGAATCCCTGATTATAAGGGAATGTCTGCACTGCTGCAGTACATTGGTCTCCACTGGTACCACTTGTTGTAGCAGATATTGCATCACTCAGAGCGGATTGATTTCCTGCTGCATCTTTAGCTCTAACTCTGAATTGATAACTGGTATTTGGAGTTAACCCTGTAATAGTAGCAGAATTTCCTGA
>NZ_JBHULX010000030.1:19440-21090 GCF_042684685.1 Aquimarina hainanensis
TCCTGTTACTTCTACATTGTCTGTAGCGGCATTCCATGATAATGTAAGAGAAGTGCTGCTGATATTAGAAGCGACTAAAGCCGTCGGAGTAGTTGGAGCTTGTGTATCTCCTCCGGATGCTCCGGCAAGAGGAACTTTCCATACACCACGACCGTAAGTAGCGGCTATCAGTACCTGATCTTTTAAATTAACCTCCAGGTCTCTTACAGAAATAGTTGGCAGATTCGAAGAATAGTTTACCCAATTGTTATTACCACTTTTGTAATATACCCCCAGGTAAGTTCCCAGATAGATATTTTCTGTTCCTTTTTGGTGGCGTACTACCAATTTTGCTTCTCCAGGAAGACCTCCTGCAATATTGCTAAAATTAGTTCCCTGATTAGTAGACTTAAAAACTCCTCCGTTACCAGAACCACTGGTGCTTACATAGATAATGTTAGAATTGTCATTATGAACTTCTACAGAAGAGATATTTGTTTGGAAGGTATGGATAGAACTCCAATTAATTCCTTTGTCCGTACTTTTATATAAATTTCTACCTCTTGCCGCATACATATTATTAGCATTGTTAGGATCTAATTCTATATGATCTAAGTTTCCACCAAAGTTAAAATTAGACACTTTTTGGAAGGAATTGTTACTCACTTTGTAGAATTTGCTATATCCAGCATATAATACCCCATTTTTATCTGAGACAAGTGGAGTAATCCAATTTCCTCTTTCTGGTCCTCTTGCTACTTGACGCTGCGTAACTCCTCTGTTGGTCGTTATATGTAATGTTCCTCCATATTGAGTAAAACTATAATAGGTGTCAGAATTATTACCACTTACAGCACAATCCATTCCATCTCCTCCATGATGATTATTCCATTCTGTTCCGTTGAGGGCATATCCTCCATTGTCCTGTAGACCACCAACTAATCGATCAGCACTACTGTTTTGAGCTACAGATATTCTATAGAATTGACTAATCTGTAGTCCTTTTGTAAGACTGTTAAAACTACTTCCGTCGTTTTCAGAAAGGTATACTCCTCCATCACTACCACAAAATAGTTTTCCGTTATAATATCTCAAAAAGTGGATATCAGCATGTGTATAAGTTGCTTGTCTGGGGGAACTCCAATTGTTGATTTTGGTAAATCTGTTTCCTCCATTAGTTGATTTCCAGATGTTAATGCATCCTACAAAAACAATGTCAGGGTTTTTGTCAGATACTCCAAGAGCTAAATCATACCATGCTTGATCTCCTTCAAAAATATTTTGAGTTTCTTGCGTTTTAGTGAAGCTTTCTCCACTGTTTGTCGATTTGTATAGGCCTTGAAAAGTGAAGCCTGTTTTGGCACTTAATACATATACATACTCAGGGTTAGCTGGAGTAATATCAATCACTAATCGTCCTGATCGGGAAGGAAGGCCACTCTGTTTTTGACTAAATGTATTTCCTCCATCAGTAGATTTGTAAAAATTAGAACTGGTAACAGCATAAATCACCTTAGAGTTTCCAGGTTTTAGTTTGATGTCTTTGATGTTGCCATTCAGTGTTTTCGTCCAATTTGTTCCTGCATTGGTAGTTTTATAAACTCCCGTATCGGTGGCTACCCATAAGGTATTGGAGTTATTCGGATCAATGTAGATATCATTACTGGATGC
>NZ_JBHULX010000030.1:21204-24012 GCF_042684685.1 Aquimarina hainanensis
TCCAATACTGTAATTATCACTGCTGTCATCATCTCCTGTAGAGATATAAATAACTTTAGAGTTATTCGGGTCAATAGCAATTCCAGAAACTCCTATTTGAGGGAGTTTGTCGGATAGTGGCGTCCAGTTAGCTCCTCTGTCTGTAGATTTCCAGATTCCTCCTCCCGGTGCTCCTACATAAAAAGTGCTAGGGTTGTTAGGATCTACGATGGCTACATTGACACGTCCTTGTCCCGGAGCCCAAGAACCAGTTTGATTGTGATCAAATGGTCCCATAGGAGTCCAGGTAGCTGCTGAAGCATTTTTGGTAGTTGCCGTCATTTTTTTTCTTTGCTCCCAGGCATTCCAGAAGAACTGAGGAGTAGGCACTGTTCCATCAGGAAGTAATGCATGCTTCCAGTACTCTCTCCATCTCATAAAAGGCTTGTATCCACTTCCTTTTTTGGTGTGGTCTTTATTTTTCCAATAAGAGTCAAAAGCTTGACTTACTTCTTGGAATTCCATCGTTTTTCCTGATTTGGCTTTGTTCCCCTGGTTTACCCATGGTGCATCAGGATTAAATTGAGCCTGACTGATACCACAGGTCAGGCCAATTAAGGCAATTAATGTTTTTTTCATTAGTTGAGATTGTGTTAAATAAATTAAGTTGGTATATGTGTTAGTTTGTTTCTTTAAAAATTTTACGCAGAGAACAGGGTGGTATATGAGGGGGATATATCAGAGATCATACGACTTGCGTAAGGAAAAAATGTCAAAACAATTCATTAGTTTTTTTACTAACTATCGTTTGTTAGTTTATAGGGAATAACTATTAATAAGGAAGTTGAATTTGTGTAATAAAGTGTCATAGTTAAGTTGAGTTTGGTTATCGTGGTTCAAAATTCTAAAAAAAAAACATTACAAAATTCTTTTTTCGATAAGATGCAGATATTTAAAGTATTCGCTTTTGTTTTATGAGTTTATTAATAAATATTAGTCTTTTATTAAAAGAAAAATATGACATGAAGGGGTAGATTTTTCTTACAATTTTATAGAAAAAAACTCATTTTAATGTTGAATTTATTGTTTGTTTAATCTTAGTTGTTTCATTAAACAAGTTTTTGAAAAGTATAATTTTATGCATAAAGGAATGCTGTAAAGTCAAAATTGCTAAAAAATAATAAGCTGATTAATCATGTTTTTGGGTGCGACCAAAAGGGATACTACCTCAGGGCTTGCCTTGAAATTGAAAATTTGTTTCCAACGAATGCCTCGTGGACTTATCTCTGAGTGGTTTACTTTTTAAAAGAAAAGAGGGAGGTTCTAATTGCTGTAGAACCTCCCTCTTTTCTAAAAACTAAATTTACTCCTTTTTTAGGGTTTAGGAAAAGGATATGTGATATTGGTGCATTTTCCATCAGGTACCCATTTAAGGGAACCGTCAACTTTTTTTAACTCAAATACCTCTCCTTCTTTAATAACTCTGTTACCTTCTATGTATTTAATGTTAGGATCGAATTTTACAGCCTCACAATGAGGGTTAAAATCTTCGCAAGAGGCTATACGATATGTGGTTTCTTCGGCACTGTATTGGTAAGTTGTGTAATAATTTTCATTTATTAAAAGCTCAAAATCTGATGTTTTTCCAAAAGATTGAAAATAGTCTTCCAAATGAATCTGTTTAACTACTTTTAGTTCCCCCGTAGGGTTAGGACCAATTAATGAACTGCCGATTCCACTATAGTCGGGTTTGTCTAAAACGGCTATGATTGACCCTTTAACTTCATAGTGAGTCATGTTTCTATAGTAGTGATTAGCAGGTCTTCTATAAACTAGCCAGTTTATAACTCTATCAGCACTAACATTTATTCTGGTACTTTGTGATCTCAAAATGCTTGCGTTCTCGGTCTCAGTTTTTCCTTCGGAGTTCGATATTGATATTGCTTTAGAGAAATTATAGGAAAAATTTCCATCTCCTCCTAGTTTAAGCTTCTTCGCCATTTCTGCTAGTGCATTGGGTTGAACACTAAAGCCGAATGAATGAGTAGTGGTAGTATTTGAACTTTTGCTTATAACTGTGCTGGATTCTATTCCTTCAATCACTGTAAAAGTTACTGTTTTATTAATTCCATTACCATCATTGTTACTATCACCGTGACAGGTATTTATTGTTCCTTGATTTTTATAACCAACTTCTCTTTCTCCGAGTTCAGTTCTTAGGTATTCTGCATGCCCAGTTTTTTTTAATTTAGCCCAAATTTTAGTGTCATATCTACTAGGTTTATTACTTACAGATTTGTTTACTCTGTTAGGGTTGTCTATTTTTTTTCCATTCATAAAAATCATTAAACAGTCTTCTCCTGTTTCTTTTTCGATATATCTAAAAAGATGAGAAAGGTCTTTACCTGTTAAGAATGTAAAAAATGCTAAATTAACTTTACTTATATCCTTCCCCTCTGGTTTGATATCGATTTTGTGAGGAGGGATATTTATGCGATTTCGGCTCTTTAAATTTTCTTTTTTACTTACATCTTCAGGGGAGAGAATCGAAGAAGCCGAAGGAGGTTTCACATGAGTCTCCTGCGTGTTTTGTAACTGGTCTTTTTCACAGGATTGAGATGATAAGACTACTGCTATCGCTAAAATAGCCTTAGTAATAAAATTGGTTTTCATAAATTGTTTTTTTTAAATGATTTTGTTGTGTGATCACGAGACCGAATGTAATTATAAAAAGGATATTCTTCCCTTTTAGAGAGGTGATTTCAGCTTTTTTTAACTAGCGATTGCTGTTTTTAACTTTGTTTAACTTATTGTTTTGTTTTTTTTTTT
>NZ_JBHULX010000030.1:24113-137578 GCF_042684685.1 Aquimarina hainanensis
GACAGGTAAGCTTGTTTTGTTTAATGTGTAAGAAATGATTTTATCCCCTAGATATGTTCTGGTTTTATAATGAATTTTTTTTAAACCCTTATATAGGTCCTTTTTATTAAGTCTGATTTGTCTGTATGAAGATTTTTCACTTTAATAATTGTACAGTTTGTATTAATTGGATTGACTTGTCGATTTTCCTTTCTTAGGAAATTATTTTTATGTTGTAAGATTCTTTGTTACCCTAAATGTGTCAAAAGAAGTAGAGAAGGGATAATACCATTTATATATGGGATTACACCTTTAGCGGGCAATTGGTTTCGGCAGGAAAGGGTAGAGGAATAATCCATATTCGCAAACGGAGATCCAGAGGCGTATATACGACACCTAATAAGAGATGTCAAAGTGTTATAAATGCCTCTTTTGTTAAGTTATAAGGCTATATTACACGAATAGATGATTCTTATAAAATAAAACCGTGATCGTGTTTACTTTATAAGGAATGTTTTATAAAATATTCATTCGCTTATATAACTCTTTTTTAAAATTTTTAGAAATAGGTAAAGCATCTTTGTTTTGCATAATAATAGCTCCTCCGTCTTCTTTTATTAGATAGTTAATATGTTCTAGGTTAACTAAATAAGATTTATGAACTCTTGTAAATCCGTAATTGATTAGCTTTGTCTCAAAGTATTTTAGGTTTTTTGATATGATGATCTCTTTCTTATCGGACAAAATAAAAGTAGTATAGTTTCCATTGCTTAGACAGTATAGAATATTATGTACTTCTAATACATGAATTCCTTTGGCATCAGTAACAGATATCTTTTTACTCATAGGATTAAAAGCTGTAGCGGCATTTGTAGGGGGAAGAAATAGGTTGTTTTGCTGAATTTTATCAGATATTCTTTGTATGACTTCCGTAAGTTTGTGGATGTCTATTGGTTTGAGTATGTAATCAATAGCATTGTATTTATAACCGCGAATAGCATATTGATCGTAGGCAGAGACAAACACAATATTAAAAGAAAGTTCTTCTATTTCGGATAGGATTTCAAAAGCGGTGAACTCTCCGATTTGTATATCCATAAATACAAGGTCAGGTTGAAGAGAAGTTAACATTCGTACAATGGTATTTTTGTCAGAAGCTTCACCTAAAATTTGTACTTGAGGACAGTACGTATTTATTAGGAGTGTTAAGTTCTCGCGATCTTTTTTTTCATCATCAATGATTATACAACTAAGTTTATCTTTCATAATTAGAGGTGGTAATGATAGGTAATATTATTTTTACAGAAGTTCCTTTAGGTTTACCTTCTTTCGTAAAAAGGTCTTTTGTAGAAACAGTAGTATTTTGATACCCTAATTGGGTTAAAATGGCTAATCTTTCAGAAATATTTCGCGTGGCTATAGATAATCCCTGATGTTTTCTCTTTTCATTGTATTGTCTTCCAACGCCGTTGTCTTTAATAATACATATAACTTCTTTTTCGTTTAAAACGAGACGGATTGTTAATTTTTTTTCTTGGTTAGATGGGAGAAGTCCATGGATAATTGCATTTTCTACATATGGTTGAATGATCATTGATGGAATTGTTAACTTTGAGCCTTTTAGGTTTTCGTCAATGTGATATACAACCTTTATTTTTTCTTCTAATCTTCCATTTTCAATTCCGATATATGATTTTATAATCGCTATTTCTTTTTCAAAATCACTGTATACACTATGAGAATTAGACAAAACATTTCTAATAAGCCCAGATAGTTGAGTCATATATTCATTAGCCTTGAGATGTTCTTTTTTTAGAATAAAGTTTTGAAGTGCGCTAAAGGAATTAAATAAAAAATGAGGGTTCATAATTGTTCTAAGTGACTGTAATCTACTTACAGCAAGGCTGTTATTTAATTGGTAAAATTTAACCCGGGTAATGTGGTTTCGGTACCCAATAATTCCTATGATGACTACTATAATTCCTAAGAGGGTATAAATGGAAAGTCTGGTTTTTGTTACAGAAGCCTCCATCTGATGATTTTTGAATGTTAAAGAAGAGATTTCTTCCTCTTTTTCTTTAAGTAGATTATTAAACTCAATGGCGGCTAGCTCTTTTTTTAATTTAGAACTATATAATAAGGGATAATAATATTGATAGTCTTTTAGATAAGGAAGGAGTTGATCTTCCTGTCCAGCTTTTTTAAAGCTAATCGCCATATCTTCTAAAGTCATTATGACACGCTCTGCATTTCCTGTTTTTTTATAATATGACAATGCTTTTATATAAAATGAGATTGATTGAGAATAGTCGGCTACTTGTTGATAAATAGTCCCCATAGTATGCAGTATAGCCGCATAGTCATTTCTATACAATTCAATTTTGTCAAAATCAATATACGTTTTAATAATTTCAAGGGCCTTATGAGGTTTGTTTTTTTTTACATAATACCAGGCGATATTATTATACAATGTGTAACAATTTTTTTTTGAAGGATCACTGCAAAATACTGATGCTTTTTGCAAATAATATAAACTAGAATCTGATAGAGCATCATTTTGAGCATACGATAAGTTTATATATGCAGTTTTTCTATATGTAGAATCAGTAGGACGAGTTAATTTTAAAGATTTTAAATGTTCTTTTTTGGCCTCATCAAATGAACCAATATCTTGGAATAAGATACCCTTTGAAACATGAATATCACTTTGTAAAAGACTATCGTTTATCTTTTTGGCTAATTCTAAAGCTTTATTATAAAATTGTAACGCCTTGATATAGTTGTTTTTTTGAACTTCTTTGCCCCCATAATTCACTAACCGTATAATATAGCAAGTGGTATCTCCTCTTTTTTTACAAATTTGCAGAAGGTGATTATTTAGTTTTTCTGCTTTTTCATAATTAGATAGACGTGCTCTATATATATATTCTAATCTATGCCCAAAAGTTTTAATCCCATTAAAATAATTCTCTTTTTCAGATAGTTCTAGCCCTCTCTTTAGGTAATATGCTGTTTTTTCATAGTCGTGATTTGCTTCTGAGGTTAATGCTTGTTTATAAAAATGCTGAATAGAATCCGCACTGTTTTCTCTTTCCAAACATTGTTTTGAAGGATCTTCTTGTAACGAATAGGTATTAGGAAAATAAAATAATAAGATTTTGAATAATAGGAGTTTAAGAGTCATATTTATAAGAGTTGATTACTTAAAAATAAGTTTTAAAAACATGCTTATTCTATTCAAAATTGCTTGTTAACTAAAATTTGTGATTTGTTTAAAAACGATGATTTTTATAATCTTTTTACTATTAGAGTTTTAGTTTTTTTTTACAAATAGTAAAATTAATAAAACATGTTTTTTTAACATTTCTTTATAGAGAGTGAATTTGAAATAAATGATACGAGAGAATATGCTATTTTAATACATTGTAATCGTTGGTTAATACAAAATCAAGTATATTTTCTGTAAATAAGAAGTTTTTTAATGCTTTTTGGATAAAACAAAGAAAATCAAATATGATTACTTATGAATTTGGGCATAATATTGGATTCCCTATATAGAAAGCTACATCAGATACGAATCTAGTTTCTGGAATGCCTAATAATGATCCTTGATCTATTTATGGGAATATGTATAGAAGATGTTTTGACTATCAGTCGTATAAGTAGGTTTTTCGGAGGTGTTTTAAGAAAGTTATATGGACGTTTTAATCCAATATGTGATTCAGGTATGTTTTTTTGACTTTTCTTATTTAATCCTAAAAACAGATCTAAATGGAGTTATTTTTTTATTTTCTATAAGGTAAATACTCCTAGAAGTGTGTCTTCATCTAATGATTAAAGTTTTAAAAAAACCTGTTTTTATAAAATGCTCTTTAGGTTTGTTTAGCAGAAGTTTACTTTATACATAAAAACATATTGTTTATACATTTTGAAGGTGGTTTGTTTAATAATGAGAGGAAAGAGTTCGGAGGTGCTTATACTTTAGCAACAAATTAATCTCAAACTTTTTATACATTATGAAAACAAAACTTTTAACCTTACTAGCTGTTGTAGCATTTACAACATTTGTTAAAGCAGATTGTACAGTAACAACGGATTGTGAAACAAGAACCTATCAAGTAGATAGCGTAAGTGTGAGCTACGATGGGGCAACTGTAACTGTTAAAGATGGAAATGGAGTAGTAATCGATTCTTTCTCTTGTGAAGGAGATAATGTGAGTTCAAGTTGTTCTACAGGAGATACCGGAGGAGATTTTAATATTTGTGATCATCTTCCTGATTCTCTGAAACCACTATTTGGATGCTAATCCATCAGTAAGAAAAACACCAGGTATCTATATAGCCTACCTTTAATATATTCTTATTATTGAATTAAATGCAAATTATCTCTTAGTAGAGAGTCGTATTCCCCCTTCCTACTTCGAATCAGATAGCATATGATACCTGGTGTTTAATAGATTTATCAGGAACGATTTTTTAGCCCCTATAAAGTAAGTGATTTGTCCACTTACTTTTTATGTATTTGATCAAGTGATATTGGTTAAGAAAGCTGCTCTTGTAGAGAGAATAAATAAGCACAAAGAGAATTGATGACGATAGGAGGATGTATAAGTTTTAGAAATATTTTTTTTGTTTTTCTTATAGGGGGGTAGGTAATGATTGCACGACATGAACATGTAAAATCATAACAAAAACATCAAAATGTACAAAAAACAATTAAAAAGACTTTTATTAGTAGTAACCGCAGTATTACTTGTTTCATGTGATCAAAATGATGATACGACTGTTTTGGATGAGTCCCTATCTAAAATTCTGACAGAAATAGTAGTACAAAGTAATTTGGCAGACAGAACGAAAAAAGCCGGGAATTTGACAAACTTTAAAGACTTGGGAGAACTACCGTTACAATCAGGAAGGTGGTTTAAAAAGAATAAGATATTTAGAACGGCGTATTTGGACAATGTAGACAAGAAAGGAAAAAAGTTTTTAGAGAGCCTGGGTGAGACCGTTTTAATAGACTTGAGAAGTGATGAAGAGATTGATTCGAATATCGATTTTTCTACCGTTCTTCCAAAGAATATTACAAGAGTACATCTACCGATTCCTATAAGTAATGCACTTAGTAATGGAGAAATTATCAAAAATGTATTGGGTATTGGAGTAAAAGAAAATGAGAACTACATACAAGAACAACGAGAAATACAGTATAAAGCATTCGTCACCAATACCGAATTATTCGAACACTACAAGAAAATAACTAAATATTTACTTGGCGATAAAAAAGTAATACTTCAGGGAGAGATGGGGAAAGATAGAATAGGGTTTCTTACAGCTTTATTATACAGTTCATTGAATGCATATGATAAATATGTTATTGATGATTATATTCATGCGAATACAACCCTGAAAGAAGTATTCAAAGATTATAAGGATAATGAGGTTCCAGAAATAGTAGAAATGGCAAAAAATGAACTACAGGCAACTCCTGACTTTAATAAATTGTCAGAAGAAGAAATAGATAAAAAAATACAGCCTTTAGTAACCTCTTTAGAGACATCTTTATCTGTGAAAAAAGAGGATATAAATTTAGCGCTTGCATTGATCATAAAGGAATATGGATCTTATGATGTATATTTAAAATTGGCCTTTGGAATTTCTCAAAAAGAATTGGAAGAAAAGTTATCGATTAAGAAGCAAGGATAAATTCCTAAAAATATATTATTGATAAAAAAAAAGCAAGTGATTACTATCACTTGCTTTTTTAGTAGTATATGTTATCCTCCAAAAGTAAATAACAATCCAATATTGAAGGTAAGATCCCCAACGGTAGATTCTTCTACTTTTCCTGCATTCAAATAAGCTGTGTGTACATTAAGGATTCCATACTTGAACCCGAGAGCAGGGCGGAACGCAAAATTAGACTCGTCAAACCCGGTTACATTTACATTAATCCCATTAGAAACAATCGAATAATCACCTTGTTTTATACTAGCCAGTCCTATTCCTAATCCTACATAGGGTTGAAAACCATCTTCTCTGAAGTAATATCGAGCATTAGCCAGGACAGTTCCCATTTTTACCGTGGCCAGATTAACTCCTCCAAGTTTTTCTTCAGCAAAAATATCAAGTTGGTACAATAAAGAAACATCCAATTGTTTTAGGACCCCATATCCTGCTTCAGCAGTAATGGTAAGTCCCCCTTCTGCAATATCGGCTAGGTCACCAGAAGGAGAAACAAATCCTACTCCAAATCCGGCTTTAATTTGTGCTTGTGAGGTGGTAAAACTCAATAAAGAAATGATAATAATAATCCATGTTTTTTTCATAGTAGTATGTGTTTTTTAGGTGTATGAAATTATTAAAAATCTTTTTTTTACAGTGTAAAAAAAGAGATTCTTTTTCTGTCTTTTGTAAGAAAAAAAAATGATGCTTTATCAAGGTTAAAAGTTGTCATTTAATGAGAATTAAAAAGAAGGATATGTTAAGGTAGCTAGAAGCGTATAATAGCTTTATCATATGATAGCTATTTGAAAAAAGTATTTTAGATAAAAAAAGATAAAGGATATTTTTGCATCACCAACTTATACACAAATAATAATGAAAACAAACTTTTTGCTAAAAGTTGTATGCGTGCAGATGCTCTTTTTATCTTGTACAAGAAGCCTGCAAGATCAACACCTACCTCATAAAAAGAACGTACGCATATCGACTCGTGATAATACTTCTTCTTTTGTAGGGAATACTAAGAAGACTATTCCTGTAGATAAGATGATGAAACCTGAAGAGAAGTTGATAGTATTATTTTCTGCTTCAAAAGAAACCAAACAAAAAGAAGCAAAATGGATGGATCTGGTATTATCTCCTATAGGTTGTAATAGACTTGTCAAATAGATGTAAACACCTCAATTATTTAATAACAACTATAAGTCGCAGTAAAAGCCCCTTGGAACTAGTTCCAAGGGGCTTTTTATTTGTTTGTCATCATAAAGAATAATATGATGTAACTCAAGAATAAATGAGTTGTATAAACAGAAACCTTTTAACCATTTATTAGTATTTGTAGAGGATTTTATTAACACTATTTCAAATAAACAGCTGTGTGTTTTTTGTAATATTGCACTTTATTTAGAATAAATAAAAATAAAAAATCATCTGCGAGAATAGTTCGATACCTGTTTGTGGTATTCTCAAAGGTTACAATACGATTTAAAAAATGATAAAAAAGATAGCAAGTTAGCCAGGTAGCTACTAAATATAGATTATAAATAGTAAACATAAGACCAGTAAAAATAAAAGCCCAGTGTTTCTGTCTCTCAAAACTTTGCACTGAGCTAATAATAAAAACAATCACAAATTGTGATTGTCGTTAAACGACAAATTTATGAAAAATCTACCTATTGTAGGAAGAAAAGATAGTGCTGTAATAACCACTATTACGAATCAAACCAAAGGAGTCACTATCGACTTACGAATACTAACTAACAGTACAGCTGATAACCAATCATGTAGAGAAAGTAGTGTGTAATTTCTGTATAGCTGACTTTGAAAATAATAAATTTTATAGAAGAGAATTCAAGAGCTTAGTATTCGTAATTATCATGTTATAAAAGAAGTATATACCGCTTTCGCGATAGAGATTTCTTTGAGTATCTAATCCTTTTTTGTTTTATTAAAAGAGCTGTTAGTATTGTTTCTATTAAAGAGCAGACAGTGCAAAAATAGACAAATTAAAGTAGATAGTAGTATTGGTTTATTGAGCACATCAAGTACCGAAATAACTAATAGCGAATATGGATTTCTTCCCCAAAACAGCAATTGAATTTTTATAGTAGTAACGTATTTGTTTGAATACCATTCCTTCAGAAACTTATAGAGAGCAGCGCTACGAATAACGAATAACATCAGGGAGTCATCAGATTATCTAAAGAGTTCAACTCTTTGTGGTAATTATCTGATAGGTAGGGTCCTGAAAAGATAGAAGAATAACATAATTATATTTTATAACAATGAATCCCCTTAGTAAAGTAATTAAGGACGCTACAAAAGAAGACCACCAAGCGTTGGAAAAGAAAGTAGTAGAAAGACTCAAGAATATCAAAAGCAAAGGAGATTATGCGGACTTGCTGAAGTATTTTCATAATTATTTTGATCATCTGGAAAAAGCGATAGCTCCTTTTTTGACAGAAGAAATCAGACCCAATTATAAAGATAGACGTACGTCTGAACATCTTAGAAATGACCTGCTTGCGCTTCAGGATGTACCTGTATCTTTTCGAGATATAACAATTCCGGTAATTAGTAATTCATTAGAAGCGATAGGAGCTTTATATGTTATGGAAGGTTCCATCATGGGAGGAGGAATAATTGTGAAAATGCTTGCTAAAAAAGGAATTACTAAAGGAGTTTCTTTTTTTTCAGGTTATGGGGAGGATACTTTAATGATATGGAATGCTTTTCAGAAAGCAATGAATACCTCCGCGTATACTCAAGAACAAAAGCTGATAATCATTTATACCGCTCAAGAGACATTTCGACATTTTTCTCAATTATTTGACGCAGTACCAAACTTTTCAGAACCAGTCATGCTGAACTCAAATGAATTTATAAATACTCAAAAATGAAAAACCACATTATAAAAACAACAACAATATTCGCCATGGGGCTTCTCTTATTATCATGTTCCAATGATTCGGATGAAGTAATAGAAGAGGAAAAACAGACGCCTCAACAAGGGACCATTATTAAAGAAGAAATAACGTATAATCCAAATCCTGTTGGAGAAGCTCCACTTTATTTGAATCAATTGTACATTGATTTGGATGATATGAAAATAGGTAAAACCGTAACGTACGGATCAAAAAAATGGGTCAATTTTGATTTATACGGAGGTAATGATACCCCTTTGATCGAATCTTCGCCAATCACAGAGAAATGGCATTTGGTTGCTACAGCTTATGAACAATTATTACCCGAAGGGGTCCCCTATACAGTATATGGAGTATTATCTAATATTAACGAATCAGTAGCGGTTTCTAAGTTTTCTGATATGAATATGAGCGAGGAGGAATTCAAAGAAGTCTATCAGAACTTTACTATTGACAAAGCTAAAACATTAAAATACGATGAAAGGATTAATACAATAGGATATGATTGGAAAACATTTGATATGAGCAATTCTTTTTCCATCAACCAACGGCTATTCTACCTTATCAAAACAGTAACACAAAAATATTACAAACTACGTTTCCTTGGTTTCTCAGAATCAGAAGGAAGGTTTTTACATATAGAAATCACAAAACTATAAAGATGAAAATAATAACAATACCCATGCTGTTGGGAATGTGCCTCTTCTTTTCTTGTAGTAAAGAAGAGACAACAGAAATACCTGAATTTAAAGAAGATATTTTTAATAAAAATGTATTAGTAAGGAATCTGGCAGCGGTAAATTATAACAAACCAACTTATTTTAATTTCAGAAAAAATAAAATTGTAGAAAAACCAGAGGGGAATAATTGGGATCTGGGTTTTAAAAGGCATCAACTGCTGATCAATGGAGGAGCAGATACGGATCCCATAGAAAGAACTGGTAAGGCCGAAGGGATGATCGTAGATGAAAACTACGAAACTATTATTAATGTACCCGCCCCATTGAATTTAGTTGGTGATGAGGGAAATGAAAAATATGCCTTTGGCTATGCCAGAGGAACTGAATCCTGGTATGAAATTATTAATGCAGCCATTTTTAAACCGTATAAAAACAGAAGTTTTTTTATGACCACTGCTGATGGTCAATATTATGTAAAGTTTAGGATTTTGAGCGGTTACAAGGATATTTATGAAGGGTTTGACTCGTTAAGCTGGGAAACAATGAGATGGCCGGACTACTTTACTTTCGAATATCAAATCATTAATAAACAAGATAAATTTACTCCATGAAATCCAATTGTTTTTTCATCATTTTACTGCTACTATTAACCCATTTTTATGGTTGTAGAGATACAAGTTTAGATGCAGAATTATATAGTGCTTATGAGGATCAAATAACTCCTCCATCTATAAAAACAGAACTCTACCTAATTCATTTTAAAGATAAAGGGAATCAGGATATAACAAAAAAAGAAGCTTTTTTAAGTAAAGAAGCAATAGATAAGAGAGCGAAACATGCAATTACTACTGATCAATTAGACCTCCCGGTTTATCAGGAGTATATCGATGAAATTAAAACAACAGCAGATATTGAAGTAATGTTTGCAACAAGATGGTTTAATGCATTGGTAATTGCGACAGGTAAAGATTTTGATAAGAAGGAGTTAGAAGCATTAGGTTTTGTCCAGAAGATTGAAAGTTTTGGAGAAAGAAAAGAACTGCATTCCTATGAAGAAGGAGCAAATAGTACGGAGAGAATAACACAAAAATTAACGGGCTATGCTAGTAATTCGGAATACTTATCAGGTACTGAAATCAATTTTGGGAGTGCCCTTAATACCTTAGAGTTTTATAAAAATGAGTTGCCTCAACAAGGGTTTTTAGGACAGGGAATTACTATTGCCTTAATGGGACAAGGCTTTTTATTAGACTTTGAAATAGATCAAGAAGGAGAGGGAACGAATTTGGAAGCTATAGCTCACCTGGGAGACCAACGTCAAATTATTGATACGTATAATTTTCATAGAGGAGACCATGAAGTGGATACCCGATCATGGGAAGGGCATATAGATTTGGAGTTTAGCGCTTCGATACTTCCGGATCAATTTGTCGCTCCGGCATGTAAAGCAAAATACGCATTGTATGTGCCTGAAAGTTCTGATCAAGAAGAAGCTGTTGATGAATTACTATGGGTTAGTGCTTTGGAAAGAGCGGATAGTTTAGGAGTTCATATCGTGAATTCGAGAAATATTTTTGGAAGTCATTTTGATGATCCAAATAGAAATATACCTTTCGAAAAAATGGATGGTAAAACAGCTTATTCCTCAAGAGCCGTTAACATTGCTATGTCTAAAGGAATGCTTGTAATAAATACCATGCCTTCTACAAAAGTACCGACTCCCCCTACTGATGCTTCTTATACAATTGTGGGAAGTGGGATCTCACAAAAATTCTTTGGGGAAGGGTATCAAAAAGCTTGGAGTTTTGAAGAAGTAAAAACAGTTGACGGACGCTCTAAACCTGATTTTTTTAGTATTGATCAATCTGTGGATGACATCCGTGGAAAAAGATTAAGTTTTATAGCGACAGGGAGTATTTTTCTAACAGCTAATATCGCTTCTTTATGGTCTGCTCTACCTAATAAATCAGCAAAAGAGATCTACGATTTACTTCATGAGTCTAAAGAGAACGATGATACTAGCTTGACTAATTATATAAACATAAATAAAGCATATGAAATTGGTAAATAATTCAATAAAAGAAATCATCCTAATACTGGTAATGTTATTTTTTATAGGATGTGTTACTGAAGACAGTCATATTGATATTTCAGAAGAAAGTACTTATGAAAATGGATATGATGAAATCCCTGATAAAAGAGGGAGAGTTAAATATTTTTTTAATTCGCATGGGCTGTATCTGTATAAGTATAAACCTGTTTATGATGATTTAGGTAGGGTAATAGAAATTCATTACGGAGATAGGTATACCTTAGATCATAAACTAAAAAAAATGTACTCTTTTGTGTATCATTCAGAGGAGAGTAAAAAGATGAAAATCAAAAAAATAGGCAGGTTTAATACCCATGGGAAACTTACGGACTATATAGACCCAGATTACTCTAAGATTGTTGAACCGCTCTCAGAAACTGAAGTTTTGTTTCCTGATAAGATAAATTTTTTCACCCAACTAGAAGGAGGAGAAGCATTAATCTTATGTGCTGGTATGGAGAGTTCTTTTGAACTCGCAGGGCATGGAGGAGGGAGCTCAACCTTGGTTTCCTTAGATCAGGTCAAGTATGTAAATGTCGCCATGTTTGATGCATCGCGAGATTATAAGGGAGGGTATGCCTATGGTATTACAAAAGAATTTAATGATGATGGGCTACCTGTTATTTTTTATAGAGGAATAGTCAGAGACGCGCAATTTATAATTGAATATTATGATTAAAAAAATAAGTTTAGCTATACTAGGAGGACTAATAATAATAGCTTGTGAGACAGACCTGGAAATACAAAAAACAAATAGAAAAGACATTGCTGCTGATTTTAGATTATTAGAAGTGCAAGATGATCAGGAGAATGTAATAGAGTCATACGTGTATGGGAATAAACAAGAACTCACTAAAGTAAGGCTCAGAGGAAGTGATTTGTTTAACCTGCGATATCAGGAAGGAAAAATTAATACTATTAATAAAAGAACAGTACATATCACAGATGATGGATATATAGTCGTATGGGATGATGATACTGAAGTACAATTAGAAAAGAAGGCTACTTCATGGAGGATTAATTATCTACAAAAAAACGAAGAAGGAGTGATGGTGATTTCAGATTATTTAGATTTGTTTTTTGATGATAACACTAATATTGTCAGGAGCTATTTACACTCCCATAATAGGAATGTGTTTTATTTTTACGATTCCATGTTGACTCCCTATCATGCTATTCAGGAAGAAGTATTAATCTGTTTATTAAATTATCCCTTACCACGTATGGAAGAAAATATCACAAGGATCATCAGTAATAATAATGTAGTGAGAATTAGTAAGCTGCCTAAATCTGAAGATATACCCACTACCATAGAATATAATGGAGAAATACAGGAATTGACATATCGATATATTCATCCATTATATGACGTACCGGTAAAAAAGAACATCTTTCCAGGAAAAAAACAATCATTCACTTATAAATATAATCAATAGAAGTAAGCTACAAGCAAGTACATGAAACGCATAAATGGTTGTAGCCTCATATGGAGGAGTCAAATAGAGCGTTCCGCCAGATTATTAGAACCATAGCCGATCATTCTATTGCTGTATAATTACCATAACACTGTTATAAGCTTAAGGGCGAACTCTTAAGCCAGGAACAGAATTGACTGAAATCAAAAGGTATTACTTCAATATAAAAACAAATTACGTATTCATAAAATACCATGAAACAAACAAAACATATATTACTGTTACTGCTATTGCTATATAGTATGAATGGTATGTCACAACACATAATTAAAGGAAAGCTTATCAATAGTATTTCCCAACCGGTGGAAGGCGTTGTACTGAAAGAAATTAATACAAACAAAAAAGTGATTTCGAATAAGCTAGGGTATTTTGAGTTAGAGGTAGAGACACTACCTAGCACAGTTGTTATTTTGTCAAAATTCTATCAGCAAAAAACAATTCATTTTAAGACAACTGCTTTTAAAAATATCAGCTTAGAGAGTATACAGATAGAGGAGGTTTTGTTGATAGGAACTAAAGAGAATAAGAAAACCAAAGAGGTTTTTTCCAGTAGTAATACATTGGGAAATAAAGCAGTTATTAATACCGTAGAAGCTAACCCGATCAATATTCTTAGAGGGCAGATTGCCGGTTTGCAGATGAGTGCTACAGCGGGAGGAGTTACATCTGGTAGTAGTATGATTATCAGAGGACAAAAATCAATAGCAGGAAATAATCAACCTCTTTTTGTAATTGACGGAATCCCTATCCCGAATGAATCCTCGGGAGCGAATGCTAATGGGGGACAAGATTGGGGAAATGCTCTGAAAGATATAAACCCTTTTGATATCGAAGAAATCAATGTGCTAAAATCTGCGATGGATGCTAATAAGTATGGAGCCAGAGGATTGAATGGTGTAGTAGAAATTACCACTAAAGGCAACCGAATAAAAAATGGCTGGAGTTTTAATGCCAATGCAGGATATTCTATAGGAAAGACCTTTGGAGCTCCAGAGCTTATAGATATCAACGATATTGATAAAAATGACAAACGCTCTTTTTTACTGACAAAAGCAAGTGAGAATTATTTAAACCATTTCGAGGATGCGAATTCGCAAACCCTCCATATTTCTGCATCAAATGGTACCAAGATTAGTAAGTCATACCTATCTTATACCTTACATGCGAATAAAGGAAACTATCATGAAAATACGTTTGATAAACACAACCTCTTATTAAAGAACATACTTCAGGCATCTGACAAACTTCAATTAAGTACAAGGTTGTCTTTTATTTCCTCTCTAAGTCGAAATGCTCCTAGTATCGGAGCTCATAAATTTTCTTCATTAGGGAATCAATTTATTAATGCCCCGATTAATATTGCTGATAATGTAGGGAAAAGTGCTTTGGAAAACCAGACAAACTGGTGGCTTTATGGACATAGAGCAGAAAAAAGAAATACCACATTTAGAGGGGCTTTTAGCCTTAATTATGAATTAACACCTACACTTTTTATAAATGCCAGTACGAGTTACTCAGGATATAGTATTAGCACAGAAGAATTAGCCCCCGGTTTTTTTAGAGACCTGGATTCCGATAGAAGAGAATATGTTTTATATCTCGATGAAGATACCCATAGCTACTATAATACGGCTGAAGAAAAAACAGATGAAGTATCCCTTTATATAGGATTTAAACAACAGTTGAAATTTAATCAGTTTACAATAGAGAATGAACTTTCCTTTGATTATTTTAATACAAATTCAAGTATTATAGGAGAAGCTTATATCCCTAAAACATCCATACCCATTCCATTTTATCGAGGGTTTGAAAAAGAGGTCTTAGCTACTTATCGACAGGCAGATCAAAGAATATTAAACAGTTCTTTCAAGGCAAAAAATGCAAACCAAAACAGTATTTATGGTTTTTATTTGAGCCATACAAATTCATGGAGAGAAAAATTATTCCTGCATTTAGGGCTTAAATATCATATCAATAAGACGTTTAAATCTTTGGGAGATTTAAGTGAAATAAAACAAGCATATCCGGCAGTTGGGGTCTCATATAATGCATTGGACGATGTAAGAAAATTGCTCAATAAGGAGATTAGGTTTATGTCTAATCTATCTATAAAAACAAACTTTGCCAAAGTCGGGAATGTAACAGGATTATACCATATTTCGAACCCTGTGAATTCTGATTTGGAATTGCCATACCCGTCTCATCAGACTATTATGAAGCCTTATTATACTCAAAATGCTGTTTTTGGAGCAAAAAATGACTATCAGATAGGGTTTTCTGTAGAGAAGTCATGGGAAAATGAATGGGGACTGGATACCTATTTTTTTAAAGATCGAATAAAACTATCGACAGCTTATTATACAAGATTGACCAATAATCACTTATATGAACTATTAACACCTCTCGAAAATAATGAATCAATTATTAGACAAATGGAAGTTGATGTTGTAAACAGTGGATGGGAAGTACAGCTGCATTCAAAAATTATTGAAACACCTGATTTTAGATGGGAAAACATCATTAATTATTCCAGTAATAAAAATCGTTTTAAAGAGATAAATGGCGGCGTACAGCAATCTCAACTAGGGCAGGAAGAGGTAAATCTCAGAGGAGCGCTGACCGGCAGTTTCGGAACAATGGTATCTAATTATTCTTACTTAAGAGAAGGAGGAAATAAAGTATTTGATGCAAATATGCGGTATCTGCCCAGTGGAAAACCTGAAATAATCGGAGATGCTACTCCCGATTTTCTATTAGGGATGGTTAATGTATTTAGGTATAAAAATCTGGAATTCTCTTTTGTATTGGATAGTAAATTTGGGGGAGATATCCTCTCAGGAACCTATGCATTATTATATAACCGAGGAGCCTTAAAAAACACAGCCTTTGGAAGAACAAAAGAAAATGGTGGCGTAGAAAGAGTAGAAACAGATACTCATTATAATCCTGAAACAGATGAAAATGAAATAAGTTATATAAGAAGTTTCGATGGAATCATACCAGAAGGAGTTTTTGCTAGCGAAACGATCCTTCATGGAGTAAATGTGGGAGGATTAACATTTGAACAGGCAAGAGAAAGAATAGGAACAGATAGTAATGGAGAATACTTACTTCAACCATTAAAGGCAAATGATTATTATGAAGGTTTTACAAAATACGCAGGAGTAAAAGAAGATGCGGTTTTTGATAATAGTTATATAGCTTTGAGAGAAGTAAAGGTAACCTATAATCTGCCAGAAAAATGGTTGAGAAAATCAAGGTTTGCTACGATGAGTTTAGGATTAGTTGGTAGAAATTTAGGGTACTTGTACAGAAGTTTACCTTATAACTTAAACCCAGATGGATCTTATAATAACAGAAATGGAGGAGCTTTTGAATTCGGCTCCTTATTACCTGTTCGAAATTTTGGAGCGTTTATTAGGTTTAAGTTTTAAAAAACAAAAAAGAGAATTATGTTTTAATATGTATATCTACACGATACCTTCCTAATTTCGTTACTCGGTAAGGAGGGGTAAACGGAATAGGATTGCACTATTTTTTTATCGATTAAATGGGCTATGTTTTAAAAATATAGCCCATTTTAATTTTGATACAGAGATATTGATTTATTAAGAAGGTTGTTTCTCTAAATCAATAACTTTACAGCGCAAGGGTACGATTGGCATACTAGCACCCGTTGATAGAGTACGCACAAAATGGATAGCGCTTGCGAGGTCATTCGTTTCAATTTTCAGATCATTTGAGATACGCCCATCATTCGTCATATCAGTATTTACGACACTAGGACATAAGCAACATACCTGGATGTTCAAAGGGGTTAATTCCTGATATAATGACTGACTATAACTAACGATTGCAGCTTTTGTAGCAGAATAAGCAGCAATTTTAGAAACAGCTTCCAATCCAGCCATGGACCCCAGGGTATACACTTCTCCATAACCTTGTTTTTTCATTTTTTCTATCACTAGGTTGGATATTGTTATCGTAGAAATCAAATTTACGTTTATCAACTCAGATAATTTATCTACTGCTAAGCCTGTATTCCCAGGAAATAGCACTCCGGCACTATTAACCAACACATCAATAGTTGAATATTGCTCAATAATTGATTGAGCTTTAGAAGAAACCTCAAATGGCTTACTAAAGTCTATAGAGACTGTTTGGATTGTTACATCTGGGTGTTTTGTTTGTATTTCTGCTTTTACCTTATCTAAGGTATTTTGATGTAGGGAAATTAAAATAAGAGAATACCCTTGTTCGGCAAAGTAATAAGAGAGTGTTTTTCCAATACCACGACTGGCGCCGGTAATTAGTGCGAATGAATCCATAGACTATTAAATTAATCGTTTTTTTTAGGAAAAATACGATATTATTTATGGAGTTAATCAACTTTTTAGAACTACAACATTTTTTTAAGATAGTGAATTGTTTAGAAACCATACCAATGATTTTTATGCAAGAGGATTTTGTTTTTTTATAGTATTTGGTACTGATGATTAATAGAGGGGGAACAGCTACGGTTTAATTCTCATTTTTTGTAAAGCACTAAATACAGAAGTATGCATGGGGTATATATTGATGGTGCTTTTACGTGTTTGTTTAATAGTGTTTTATGGTTTGTTTTGAGAGCTGTTTTTTGTTTTTTTTCTTGATTAAAGAAATACCTTTTTATAAGAAAAAGGCTCAAGCAAAACAACCGTTATTTCTCAAGTAAAATCTTGTTTAACTAGCTTTTAATAATCGGATGAATGTATGGAGGAATTACTTGTGTATTAAGACCGGTTTAACATTTTTTGATTGAATAATATCATCAGTGTAAAATTTTGGTTAAACAGCTGTTAAAAATTGAAATATAAAGAAAAATATTTACGAGTTTAAACAGTACTGTTTTTACTGTTTTTGATTTCTTGTTTGTGATTTGATGTATATAATTAAATGATTTAAAAGTAATTGAACTTATAACTTCCTTTAAAAGCTTGTGTTAATGCTACAAGTGTGATTTTATTTACTATTTGATCTCCTTTACTTTATCGATGTATTTATTTAATAATTTAGTAATGTCTTAGGATGTTAAGGAACTATATGATTTGCTAAAACCAGAATTATCAATACACTTTCTTGAAGCGATAAAATGGTAAATAAAGTGTATTGGCATACGAAAGAAAATGGAGTAAAAACTTTGAGAGGTGATAGTGATCGTATTTTACAATCTCATACAACCAATTGATAAAATTAGCATAAAACAGTTGAGTATCGTAATTGCAGAAACTCATTTTTCCGGACGAAAAAGCTGTTGTTATCAGTTATAAAATTAGTCAAACCAAAAACAATTTATATCTAATATTTAAAATAAATCAAAAATGAAACAACTAAATATTTTTGCAATTTTATTAATGGTACAGAGCGAAACAGATCCTGTTGAAGGAGGAGAAGAAATGCAACAAAAGAAAGTCATATCCCAGAAGAAACCATAAAAGGCTTGAATGCGTTAGGGTTTAATACTGTAGATTTTGAAGTTCTTCAGAAAAAAGAAGGATATTTAGTAGAAGGAGACATTATTGTTTCTACCTAGGTAATTTTAGATGCAAACACAACAGTTACCAAAACAGAGAAGGTTTGGATTTATATCGAGCTGTGATGAGGTTAGAGAAGTAACTATTCAAAACAACATTCCTGATATTGTCATTAATAGAAAGATTAGAGAAGAAGAACTGGGAAGATTTCCTACCGGAGATGGAAAGCTGAGAAAACTTATAGAGATTGATCCAGGTTTATTTGATGTAATTATGCCAGAAACGAGAAGAAGACAGATTTTATGATTTGTACTCAGACATGAAATAGGTATAATATAGGTTTTGGTCACACGAATCGAAACGACCCAAACTAGTAGTCACATCCCAGAGACAGCGGTTGAAGATCCAATTTCTATAATGAATACAGAAGTTCATGCAATATTGGATGGAGGATATATAGATGTACCATTAGTTCAATCAGGGAGTTTGAGCCAGCAAGATATAATAGTTGTAAGGCAATTATACGGTAACAATGACCCAATCTGTGAATAGCTTTTTATCACATATCATATTCAAAATTGAAGGATTTTTATACTAGTTTACCTAAAAGAAAGAAATAGAACAAGCGTTTTGGTATTCATTTTTGATGATCAAAAACCTAAAAGTCAGTGTTTTATTAAGAACTCCAATTGTATGATGCCTCTTAGTATATAGAGGCATCATTTTTCGTATAAATACAGTATTGAATTCCTTCAGGAAATTCAATGTAATCACATTCATTTTTTAATAAATATTACCAACGACGCAGCCTATTGTGGTTTTATTACATTACTTTTTTATAACAAAAAAATGTAAGGATACCTCTAGACGATTAGAATGATGATCGAGATCATTCATTGTCGATCCTTGGGTAAAGCCGGGTGCGTATATAAAAACAGCAGAAGATAAGAATGGTATTAAAAGATATACTGGATACGAATCCAAAACTATATAAAACATTAAAAATTAAAGGAGAAGAAAAGAAATATGCCCCCGGGGAGTCTATTGGTACACAGGAGGCAAATCAAAATAGCACAGCTTTTATTTTGAAAGGGGTATTCAAAGTTACACTTAAAGGAGAGAACCCTTTATTATTGTATCATATTGATGCTAAAAGTCAGGGAATTATAAGTTTTATGAATTTTTATAACGATACAATAAGAACCTCTGTTACTGCTATCAAAAATAGCCGTTTGTTATGGGTGCCTAATACCGATATTCTGAGGTTAGGTAATTCTTATCCATTATTAAAAAATACGATGTTATCTTCATATCATTATAATAACCAGGAACTCTTACAAGCGATGGATACGATCATTAGTTCATCTATTGAAAAACGATTTATTGATTATCTGTTAAAAAAGAGTAGTATTTATGGCACCAATAAACTTTATATCCCCTGGAATGAAATCGCTTCGGATTTACAAGTTTCAAAAACAACTGTTTTTAAAGTTGTGAAGAGGCTCAAAACAACAAAACAAATAACTCTTAGTGGAGGGCAAATTGTATTAAACAGGTTTAGTGTGTAAACAACCAATTGTTATGGATTGTCTGTAATGTATCCGATATATGTGCGGCATTGACATCCATGCTTATATAATGCAAGGAAGAAGTCTTTCTATAATTAATTTATTTCATTAATAAGATATACCATATGATTTTAAAGACAATTACTGATCAAGTAAAAACATCAGCGGTTTTCAAGAAATTTCCATTCTTGTTTGAATCCGATAACATCATACAATATTACGATACAGAGTTCTTTTCTTTTAAAGAGAACACCGCTAATTATTATAAGTTTTTAATCTACGGTTCTTTGGAGCTTTACCTAAAACATTATGAAAAAAGGAGGTTTTTATATAGGTTAGAAAGCGAACAACTTCCTATTGTAAGTATTAACTCTTCATTGAGCAATAGTTCTATTGATTTTTTTTGTAAATCTCTTAAAGAATCTGCAATATTATTCATATCTCTGGATAATATAAGAAGGTATTCAATGGAATCAGAAGCCTTTAGGAAAAGCTTTATCAAATCCCAGGAATATCATTATTCATCCATGTTAACAGCAATAGAATCATATACAAAAGATGGTTTGGAAAAACGGTTATACAACTATCTTTTGACGAAATCTAACTTATACAACAGTCAGGAGTTATCAATTTCACAACATGAAATTTCTGAAGAATTAAATTGTTCTCGAGAAGCAGTTATTAGAAACCTGAAAAAGTTAAAAATCAAAGGAGTTATTGAAAATAAGAGAAACGTAATCTTCCTCAAAAAATAAACATTTTGTTTTTATTCTTTGAGCAGAGGGACCTATTTGTCTTAAGAATGCTCTTTTAGTGTAAGAGGCATCTGAAAGAATCCATAGTATTGTTTTGAGAACCCTATAATAATACAGTGTGATTTGGTTTCAATAGTGGATCGTGAATATAGTTTTTTTTTGTGTTATTTGTTGATATTCAGTGGTTTTTGTGTGTTTAGTTAAGTGTTAAAGTAGGAATTAAACACGAAGGATTATAATAATATAACGTATTAATAAGTTAACTTACTAACACAAAAACTATTAAAACCATGTTTAAAACAACAAACTCAGCAAGAATTAGTACAATTAATTGCTCGTGGCGGCAGTTAATTTGTACATTTTTATTCCTATCTGTAATTTTACCTGTTCTCCCTCATGGAACAGTAACTTATCCTCCAAGTCGTATTTGGACTTGTTTTCAGGAAGACCCAGAAAGTCCAGATTCTGCAGCGTGTATTGCAGCGGTAGCCTCTCATGGTACGCAGCCTTTATACGATTGGAGTGAGATTAATCAGGCCAATGCGAATGGAGATCATAGAAGGTATGTGAAAGATGGTAATTTGGCGAGTGGAGGAAGACCAGATAAATATGGGGGGATGGATCAGGTTAGATCTGATTGGTTATCTACCCTGGTTTCTCCTGGACCATTCACTGTTACCTGGACCAATCATGCTCCGCATGCAACTGCGTATTATGAAGTATACATAACCAAAGAAAGTTGGTCCCCAGGACAACCATTGACATGGGATAGCCTGGAACTTTTGGTACGAACACCTCCGAGTGGTCCCGAAAGGATAGTCAATATTCCGGTAACATTGCCAACCAGAACAGGAAAGCACGTTATCTATAGCGTATGGCAAAGGTCAGATAGTGCAGAAGCATTTTATTCGACCAGTGATATTCATTTTGATGGAGGAGATACGGATACGCAGGCTCCTTCTATTCCTACGAATTTAAGAGCTTCAAATGCGACACAAACGACAGTTGATTTAGCCTGGGATGCAGCTACCGATAATATAGGAGTATCAGGATATGATGTATACAGAGCAAATACACATGTAGCTACAGTGACAGATACTTCGTATCAGGTAACTGGATTAGCAGCAAATACTGAGTATTTCTTTAGAGTAAAAGCCAGAGATGCAGCAGGAAATCTATCAGATTTCAGTAGCTCTGCAAAGGCAACTACCCTTCAGGATACCGGAGGAGGAAGTTGTTCCGGTATCTCACGATATGCAGCAGGAACTTCCTATAATCGAGGTCAGGAAGTGCAGCATGCAGGAGGAAAATATAAATGTACTGTAGCTGGCTGGTGTTCCTCAGCATCTGCCTGGGCATATGCTCCCGGTACTGGAACCTATTGGAGACAAGCCTGGACAAAAACAGGAGATTGTAATGGAGGAAGCTCAGATACACAAGCTCCTTCTGTTCCTGCTAATTTGAGTACATCAAATATTACACAAACAACTATTGATCTCTCCTGGGGAGCAGCTACTGATGATACAGGAGTGATAGGGTATGATGTGTATCAGGGAAGTACTGTGCTCAGCACTGTATCCGGAACATCATATCAGGTAACAGGATTAGCAGGAAGTACCACATATTCTTTTAGAGTAAAAGCGAAGGATGCAGCAGGCAATCAATCTGATTTTAGTAATACTGCAACAGCAACAACACTTACAGATACCGGAGGAGGAAGTTGTGCAGGAGTATCACAATATGTTGCAGGAACATCCTATACCAGTGGTGAGGAAGTGAAAAATGCAGGAGGAAAATATAAGTGTACGATTGCAGGTTGGTGCTCCTCTGCAGCAGCTTGGGCATATGCACCTGGAACAGGTTCGTATTGGCAACAAGCTTGGACAAAAACAGGTGATTGTAATTCAAATGCACTGTATGCTCTTTTCCCTACAGTAACACAAGGAATTGTTAACTTTAGCGTAGCAGATAAAAATGCTGAATCGATACGAATAAACTTGTATGATATTACCGGGAAATTAATGAATTCGCAAATATATCAAGGAAACCAAAAATCTATTGCACAAGACCTATCTACCCTTAAAAAAGGACTATATATCTATAGAATATATATTGATGGAAAAGTGTATGTAGAGAGAATTCTTAAAAAATAATTGTTTTTCGAATTATACAGGGAATTACATTAATAGTTAATTACCTGTTACTATTTTGAAGGTAGTACAAAGCTATCAAAGGATTTATCCTTTGATAGCTTTTTGTTTTTAGTTGTAAGTACGTCCATTGGAGAATAACTGATACACTCAACTGATATGAAATTATAAGTTGATACAAAACAAGCCTTGTTTTATGTATCCAGATAAAGAGGTTATACAATCGAACTATTTTTAGATTCTTTCGTATCTAAATTTGAGATAAACTAAAAAAAATAAATAATGAAAAACAAATTTTTAATTTTCAGAAACATTTCTCTAGGAGTTATTGGGGGCTTTATGATTGCAAGTTGCCAAAAAGAAAGTGTAGAAGAAGTTTCACTATCTACAGAACAAGAGAACGTAATTACTTCCTTTGATACAAATAATATAAAAGGAGAGTATATCGTAGCACTAAAAAAGTCAACAATTAGTCTGGATACCAGAATAAAGACGATACTAAGTACTAGCGACATTGATGCTTTTAAATTGATATCTAAATTCGAAAACATTTTTCAAGGTTTTGCTGTAAAAAACATTACTGAAGCAGAACTGGCTAGGCTTAGAGAAGATCGTAATATTGATTATATCGCACCTAATAGAGCATATCAGGGAAACTCAGAACAAAGTATCCCTCATACAGTTTTTCCTAATCTTCCCAATACAAAAAGAACTGGAATTGATCCGCATCGCGGGCAACTTCCATTACAAAATATAGATCATACGCCTACTAGTGCTACTTCATGGGGAATTACTAGTATAGGAGGTTCCCGAGATGGTAGAGGGAAAGTTGCCTGGATTATTGATTCTGGAATTCTTGATACCCCGGAGTTAAATATAGACAGAAGACGAAGCAGAAATTTCCATCCTGGAAATGGAGGACCTGAAAACTGGCAAGATGGACCTACTTTACATGGAACAAAGGTAGCAGGAGTATTAGCCGCAAAAGATAATGGAATTGGAACAACAGGGATAGCAGCAGGAGCAACAGTAGTGTCGGTTAGAATATCTGATGCTTCTAGTAATAGTAATGATTTAATATACTTAAGAGGTATAGAATATGTAACAAAACATGCTAAAAGAGGAGATGTATGGAATTTCAGTAATGGTTTTAGAGGTCATTATCGATCAAAAACATTTAATGATGCATTTAAAAAATTAGCAGGAGTAACTTATGGAGCGGTAGCAGCGGGTAATTTTGATGAAGATGTATTTCTAAGAAGTCCTACAAATGAATATATTGATGGGATAAAAGTAGTTGGAGCTCATGATAATACATTGGAACCTTCTGGTTTTTCGAACTTTGGAGTAAAAGTATCTCTATGGGCTCCAGGAGAAAATATTCCTTGTATTTATATAGCAGATCGGGGAGGGTATTTTATAGATGATGGTACTTCTTTTGCTGCTCCATATGTAGCAGGAATGATGTTGATATTGGGAGGAGATGCTCCCACAGCCGGACAGATTAATAAAAATGGTCGTTGGGCAGGAATTGCTCATTGGTAATGATATAATTTTATAAAAGAACAACTGCACTTTTAGTATATTTTAAGGAATATTCAGTGTTTAGTTATCGCATTATAATCTATAGAACCACCACTTTTTAGTGGTGGTTTTTTTTGATATGATAAACAGTTTAAAAATGGTATTAATGAATAGGCTGTTTTGAGAGATATAAGCTCTGATTTGAAGAAGGTTAATGTGTTTTTTTAAGTAATTTAATAAACGCAGTCTTTGAATTTTAGCATTTTGTTATCAAAAGAATCATCGTAGAGGAAATAGTATAAGTAAGTTATATAAAAAAAGAGACAAGTTAATTAAAACTTATCCCTTTTCAGTGCGTCCAAATATACTTGGTTTATTTTCTTTTTATAGCTTATCTGCTAGTATTAGACAGATAAGAAAGAAATAGTAACGAAGTATTTAAATTATTACAGCTTCTCTTTTATCACTCTTGGATCGTTAAGAGACGTAAACCCATTCTTCGTTTATATAGGCTACTTTTCGACCATTGTAATACCATTCGTTATTATTTCTTAATACAGTAAGACCATGTACCTTATATGTTTCACCATTTTTGTAGATACTTTTAGTGCCATAAAGTGCTTGTATCCCATTAATATCATCCTGATCCAATTGTACATTAGGGGTATATCCTCTGTAAAATGCAGCCATGATAGCATTGCTGTTTTCACTATGACGTAATCCTAAAGAATGACCAAATTCATGAATAGCGACCTGAAGAAGATTTGTTCCTATGTATGTGTTATCAGTAAAATTTTCAGAATCATCAAAGTGACAATCTCCTCCATATTGAGGGAAGTAGGCATGTGCCAGCGTTCCTCCTGGTCCATCAAAAGGATCGCCATCACCATGTTCGTGTTTACCAAATAAAATTTCAATGCCTTTGGTTCCAAAAACTTCGTTAGAAGTACTAGCTTGAGGAAACTTTAGATTGGTTACATCTTCCCAAAAAACAAAAGCTTCTTTAATTATCCTCTCTTGTTCGGCAACAGTCAACCCACTAGAGGCAGCCTTACTCTTATCAAAGTACCAAGGTACTGTTGCTACTCCATTTCTTCTTCTCCATTTCGAACCTTGAAGTGCATATTTAGCAGATGATTTTGTTTGATCAATCAGTTCAGAAATAGGACCAAATTTTGTTTCCGGACCTTGACAAAAATGGAACTGCTCCCCGGTTTTTACAATTTGCGGGGTTTTTTGAATAGCAACAACAAGGTTGTCTTTAGAAAGGGCGTTAATTTTATCAGAACTCAGTAAAGCTCTTATAATGAATGGAGGTAACCCATTTGTATTCTGTGTTGTTAAGTTATATTTGTTTTTGAACTGGGTTATTTCTTCTTTTTTTAATGCAGCCAGGTTGATAAGACAATCTTCTTCTTGACTATCCTGAGTATTAAAAAGAATTTTATACTCACCTTTCAGGTCGCTTACCATGGCTAAATTTTTTACCTGGTCAAGCTTAGCCTCTTTTGAGACTACAGCGTATATAGCTTGTTTATTTAGCCAATACTTGCTGTGGATTCCTAGTTTTTTTAAGTTTTGTGCGGTGGGTATTGCTCCTTCAAAAAATAAGATTTGACGCGAATCCTTCCTTGATTTGGAACGTATTGATTTAGAAGGGGTAGGAAGATATACTCCTTTTTTGAAATGTATCTCCGGAAGGTTACTATTCGAAATAATAACAGCATCAGATTCCGTATTATTGGTTTCAAAATCTTGATCTTTTTCACAGGAAATAATGAACATTCCCAGCGTGGCTAATGCAATTGTTTTATAGAATTTATTATACTTCATTTTAATGTAAAGTTTGTGTGTTTATGATTTTATAAAATCTTAATTTAAATGACGTATATACGATATGAGCGCTTTATTTGGAAAGCAAAAGTATATCTAAAAAAAGAACTAAAGAGCATCTGATAATAGAATTAACCTTCGTTTATAATAAAAAATTAACGATTAGTTAAAAACGATGTGTTTTGTGTTGTTTTTTAAGAATAATATTGTGATAAAAGTGTGTTTTTAGGAATATGGTTGTGAATAATAGTGATGTTTTTGGGGTGTATATAGAGTTTCGTTTGCTTTTATGAGATGCTGATTAATTCTCTCACGCGCTTTTTTAATAGTTTTTAAGAGACTGAATAAGTTCTATAGGAGATAGGTATTTAAAATACCTGGTGATAATCTCAAATTTTTTATCTAGAATAATTATTGCGGAAAGTGAAAATGGGTGATTTCTTCGTGAAACCAAAAGAAGTGGAATTTTATGTGTTGAATGTCGTTTTTTACCAATGTGCTCATTTATAAATATGTCATTACCAAATACAATAGTATCCGTACTTTCGGGATTCATTTTTATGGCATAATATTCATTATTTAATATTGAAATAATAGTTGAGCCTTTAAAAGCTGTTCTATCCATTTTTTGCAATAGATACACCAGTCAGTATAAAAATCAATAAATACTTTTTTTGGGTTTACGGATAGGGAATCTTCTAGTTGTTCATATGAGAGCCAGTTGATATGATTATTCTGTTATGCCTTTATAGTTTTGGATAAGAGTAAAGGATGATCATAAATTTTTAAACTAAAGGTCGCATCCTTTTTTACTTTTTGAATGGTAGGTGAAATTGATGATTACGACCTTTAATTAATTTTTAATGATTTTTTCCAAGCTTAATACCTACAAAAAATGTACGAGGCAGGTTAGGACCATAAATATAATCAGAATCTCTGGTAGGACCGGTATCGAAATCATCCTGATAGCTGTTGAAGAGGTTTTTTACCCCTCCCGTAAAGGTGATCATAAAGTTTTCATTAAAGTCAATATGGCTTTCCAGTTTTATATTGAGATCAAAGAAGGGGTGTACCTCATTTAACTGTAGAAAACCAGTATCACTAACAACTAACGGAACGATCATTTCTCCAGAATAGGTGCCAGTTACATCTACATTAAATTTTTTATTAGGTAACCAGGTTACATTCAGGTATCCGTAAAGGTTGGGAACTCTTACAAACTCTTCAATGACAATATCACTTTCTCCAGGCGTTCCATCACTTTCAAATAGCAACTGAGGGTCATTGTATTCAGTACGTTGAACCGTTCCTCCTAATTGAAAACGCCATTGAGGATCTGGTGAAAGCCCAAATTCGAAGTTCGTTCCAAATACTGTTGCATTTTCCCCATTACGGACTTCTTCTAAAATAGAACCATTTTCCAGAACGGCACCTGTACTGATCAAGGTAAAAGGGTCTTCTATAATAGTATAAAACCCTTCTAGAAGAAAATCTATTTGTAATAAATCTATCGTTTTTGAATAATTCAGTGAGCCAGTGAAGGCATTAGAGTATTCTGCATCCAGCTTATCAGACAAAATAACAAATTGTGGTTCACCTCCTACGCTTGAGATATGTAGATCTTCATTAAAGGCTTGTGGAGCTCTAAATCCACGTGCATACCCCCCGCGAAGTCGTAGCTTTTCTGTCAGCAGATATGATATTGTTAATCTTGGCGATAGTGCAGTCTGGCTGACATCAACATCACGAGCAATCCCACCAATGGTATAATCACCATCAACCTGTATATTGTCCAGTCGAGTTCCTAGAAGGGCAGTAAATTTTTCTGAAGGTTTCCACTCGTATTGAGCATAAGCTCCAAAGGAATTTACACTTTGGTCAATCATTCGTTTATAACCACTTATTACATCTTCAGTATTGGTAATGTTGTATTCTATACCAGTAGTTAATACATCTTCATTTTTAAAGTACTTGGTATATTGCGCTCCATTTATCCAGGCTAAATCTTTAGTGGTTCCAAAAGCGTTATTTGCCGTGATGCTATCCTGATGGGTGCGTGCACCACCAAGACCACCATAATAGCTGTCTCGATTGGTGTAGGAGGCAGAAGTGTACAATTGAAATTTATTGGTATTGTCTTTACTGTTAATTTCATAGTCTATACTACCGATAAAGGTATCATGATCTAATTCTTCTGTAATATCGGTAAATTGTGGCGCTAGATCTAAGCGATCACCACCACGACGGTACTCGCGAATAGCATTTAGGTTTATAGATACTCGACTACGCTCATTGGGTTTCATAAAAGCTTTGGTTCCTACAGTGGTATTGCGTAACTCGGTAATTTCTGTGAAACCATCGTTGTTTGCATCATATTCATCTCTATTGCGATAGGCACCATATAAGGTGACACCACTGGTAAGGTCATCAGCAACAGTAGTGACATTGAAGGTCATATTTTTGTCGAGAGCATCTCCATCTATTATACTCATATTATTGCCTATTTCCCAGGTGTTTAATATGGGATCTTTAGTAATTACATTGATAGTCCCTGCAATTGCGTTAGAACCATAAAGGGCAGATCCGCCACTGCGTACTACTTCTACCCGGTCTATGATATTAGTAGGTATTTGTTCTAATCCGTAAACGCCTAATAGAGAAGTGAAAACAGGTCTGCTGTTTAACAAAATTTGCGTGTAACCGCCATCCAGACCATTTAGACGGACTTGTGTAAAACCACAGTTTTGACAATTGGTCTCTATTCGCACACCAGGGGCGTAATTTAATCCATCTGCTAACGACAGTGACTGTGTAGCAGTAAGTAACCTTGGCTTTATAGAAGAGACCACTACGGGAGCCGTTTTTCGTTCTACTCGATTTCTTGTTGCGCTGACCACTACTTCCTCAAGACCTAAAGCATCTTCTACCAGAGAGAAGTCAATGGTAATATTTTCAGATTGAGTATTATTTATTTCTTTTTTTTGAGTACGATATCCTTGTGATTGTACCACCAAGACTACATTTCCAGCAGGGATTTCCAATTTGTAATTACCATTGATATCGGTGTTTGTACCTACCGTACCATTTTCGATATAGACAGTTGCGAATGGTACGGGAAGTTCTTTGGATTGAACCTTACCAGATATAATAAAGTTATTTTCCTGAGCTTTTATTGTTGCTGCCGAAACTAAAATCAGCAAGCAAAATACTATGTTTTTCATTTTAAAATTACAGTTATTATTGATTTGATTGAATTATGATGAATGGTAATGATCTCTGGCTGTTTTGAGATAATTACTGATTTTTAGTGTTATTCCAGTGATACTAATAGCTGTTAGATTCGTAAGTAGCCCCTTCTTTATTATCATTGATCTTTATCCCAATGACATTTAGTCGGTCTCTGATATAATCAGAGAGCGCAAAGTTTTTATGATTGCGTGCCTGTTGTCGTACCTCGATCAGAATATCCATTATTTCCGGAAGTAGTTTATTTTGTAGGCTCGTTTTCGGGGATACACTTATGCCTAAAACATCAATAAGAAAACCTCTATAGGTGTTTTGGAGAAGAGTTAATGTTTCTATTGAAATGGTACTTTGTGTCTGTTTCAGTATTTGCGCCAATCCCAGAAGTTTAAAAAGGCAGGCAATGACCTCGGCTGTATTAAAATCGTCACTCATTTTTTGATAACAATATTGGCAGGCGGTCAATATCTGTGAAGATATGTCATGATCGATATTTTTTGATTGATTGGTTTTTAATTCATCGATGAGCTTTAGCCCTTTCTGTAATTTTCCACAAGCTATTTCAGCAGCCTTAAGTGCCTGATTTGAAAAATCAATAGTACTACCATAATGTGCCTGTAACATTACAAAGCGGACAGTCATGGGGCTATAAGCTTTCTCTAGTAATGGGTGATCTCCACTAAACATTTGACTAAGGGAAATAAAGTTGCCTTTGGATTTAGCCATTTTATAACCATCCAATGTCACCATATTATTATGCATCCAATACCGAACAGGAGCAGTACCAAATGCGGCATAGCTTTGGGTAATCTCTGCTTCATGATGTGGGAATTTAAGATCCATACCTCCTCCGTGAATATCAAATGGAAGGCCAAGATATTTGATACTCATAGCTGAACATTCTATATGCCACCCTGGAAATCCTACTCCCCATGGGGAAGACCATTTCATAATATGCCCGCTATCTGCTTTTTTCCATAAAGCGAAATCAGCAGGGTGTTTCTTCTGTTCTTGTCCCTCCAATGCCCGACTTCCAGATAGGAGGTCATCCAACACACGACCGGAGAGTTGTCCATAATGATATTTTTCCGAATAGCCCAATACATCCAGGTAAACAGAACCTTCACTCTCATACGCAAAACCGTTGGCTATAATTTGCTCAATCATTTCAATTTGCTCAACGATATGACCAGAAGCTGTAGGTTCTATAGATGGAGGTACTACATTGAGTTTAGCCATCATATTGCGATACAAATTGGTGTAATGTTGAGCTATCTCCATAGGTTCAAGTTCTTCGAGTCGGGCTTTTTTGGCAATTTTATCTTCACCTTGGTCATTGACTTCATCCTCAAGATGACCTACATCTGTAATGTTTCGAACATAGCGGACCTGATAGCCTAAAAACGTTAAATATCGATATACAATATCGAATGTAATAGCCGATCGGGCGTGTCCCAAATGTGGCTCGCCATATACAGTAGGACCGCATACGTACATACCTATCTTTCCTTTTACAAGGGGAGTAAATAGTTCTTTTTCTCCAGAAAGTGAGTTTTTTATATAGATAGTTCTATTGTTCATTTTTTAGCGCTTAAATATTGCTTACTGTTTGATTTCTTGATGATTAAAGCATCCCGGACATATTCCCTTAAAATATCCATAGTACCTCTTTCGTATTCATTATAGACATCCAGATAAGTCATTAGAATTTATTCAACAATCCTTTTTTAGTATTTATAACTTTATATAAATCAGTCGTTCTTTGTGTTTGTAATGCATGTTAAGTGTATGATGTATGGTGTCATTCCATAGGGGACTTTGTTGCAAATATAAGGGATATTAACACAAATGCAACAGAGTTGCATTTGTGTTACGGGTTTGATTAAAAAATATATGAGATCAGGGGATCAAAAACTATGATTTAGAGGTTTTGGCACTGTATATTTGTAGAAAACCCGTTGAAGTATCATGAGATCCTTTTTTCGAGTAGTTCCTTTCTAAATGTAAATAAAACAACAACGTTTATAGTATTCTTCACTATTCTGTAATTAATAATTGGTGTTGTATAATGTATTGAAAATAAATATGTTATTTTGATGTGGCTTTAAGTTGTAGATACTCTTTTAAAGAGCTTGTATTGCAAATAAAGTACAGTAAAAGTATTGCTAATCAGTGTTTTGTGGTTGGTTTCGTGTGCAAGCTCTATTAATCTGTCCTATTGAGTGATTTCGATGAAATAATTATCGGTTTTTTTTGATATAAAATCAATGAATCATTAAAAACACACACTTTTTTTAACAAATTATTAATAAAAGTAGGGTTTTGGCTTTGTATGTAGTATAAAATTATGTTAAATCGATGGTGTAGGTTTAATTATTTACGAAATTCCCCGGATGTACCAACGTGTACTTACACATATAATCATGTTATTTTTTGCAGTTTCATTCCTTGCACCTAGGATTGCAAACTTGCATGTTTTAGATCATTTGTTAGATGATGATACTGCAATTTCTTGTGAGCTTTGTGATTTTATAGTTTATATTAATTATCAGGATTTAATCAATGATCATACTTCTTACATAGAAACGAAACGACAAAATGTTCCAAGTTCTTTTGTTGTTGAAAATCGATACAATGCTCCTAAAGAAAAAATTGTTTCTCCGATAACAATTTATAATAAACCTCCACCTCTTATATAAATAAGGATATACTAATTTTATTTATAGAGATCATTAAGAAATACTAATGGTGTGTTTTCTCAATGATTTTGTTTATTTCATTTTGTCCTGCTTCCAGGATATCATTGTTTAATGGTATTGAGAATAAATGTTTTATCGTTTTGAGTTCACATCAAAACAAGATATTACTCCATATAGAGTATGGTATTTCCTTCATAGTAGATGACTCTTAAGTTCTAACCGAACTTAAGCATACCAAGTATCAAACTTTTTTACATCATATATATGTTACAAGCTATAAACCTTACCAAAATTTATGGTAAGTATGAGGCACTGAGTCAGTTGAACTTATCGGTAGACAAAGGAGAGATTTTTTGTTTACTAGGTCAAAATGGTGCCGGAAAAACAACCACAATAAATCTGTTTTTAGGACTATTAGAACCGACTAGTGGGGAAGCTTTGGTTAACGGTGTTACTGTTAAATCCAATGATAATAAAACCACCGGAATGATTGCTTATATCCCAGAAGTTGTTCAATTATATGGAAATCTATCAGGAATTGAAAATCTCAATTTCTTCAGTAGGTTAGCCGGTTTTAAATATACAAATACCGAGCTGCATCATTTTTTATCAAAAGCAGGACTTCAGGAAACAGCACATCTTAAGAAACTATCTTCTTATTCAAAAGGGATGCGGCAAAAAGTAGGTATCGCTATCGCTCTTTCCAAAAATGCAGATTACATTTTTATGGATGAACCCATATCAGGATTAGATCCTAAAGCTACATTGGAATTTACTGAAATCTGTAAAGAATTAAGTCATGAAGGGAAAGCTATTTTTATGGCTACTCATGACATTTTTAATGCGGTAAATGTAGGTACCAAAATAGGCATTATGAAAGAAGGAAAACTGGTTCATACTTCAAACACTGATACTATTAGTGCCACAGAGTTACAAGCACTATACTTAAAAACGATCTAAACGAAAAAACATTAATAAAATGAAAATTTTAAACTCACTATTCACCATAACATTAGCATTATTGAGCTATGTTTCCTTAGCCCAGGTACAGGTGACAGGAACTGTTATTGACAATCAGGATATTCCGGTAACCGGAGCGACGGTTTTACTAAAGAGTATAGCAAACACCTTTGGAAAACTCACAAACAACAAAGGACAATTCGAAGCAGAGATCCCTTCGGGTAGTTATACTATTGAAGTCCGTTATTTAGGGTTTCAAGTCTATAGAAAAAATATTGAAACAGGAAATGGTACCACGTTTGATATTGGAATCATTCGACTGGAAGAAGGTACTGAACAACTACAAAATGTTGAGGTTATAGGTCGTGCCAGAACAGATTACAACAGTGATTATTCGTTTTCGTCTACTAAAGTTGCTATCAAAAACAAAGAATTGCCTCAAGCAGTATCAACTATTACCAAAGAATTGATGAATGACCGACAAGCTTTTCAAATAGCTGATGCAATAAAAACGTCCAGTAGTGTCACGCATACAGGGTTTTATAATCACTTTAATATCAGAGGGATTATCCAGGCAGAAGATGGTCAGTTGATTAATGGTTTGAGAACACGACAATATTATTTTTTACAACCGATTACTTCTCATATAGAAAGGGCAGAAGTTATCAAAGGACCATCTTCTGTAACCTTCTCTAGTGTAGATCCTGGAGGGTCAGTTAATTTAGTTACTAAAAAACCTTTAAAAGAGAAAAGAAGAGAGGTCAGTGCCACAACAGGAAGTTTTGGTACCCTTAGAGCAACAGCAGATTTTACAGGACCTTTAAATGAATCAGGAACTTTATTGTATCGTTTGAATGGAGCTGTTCAGGAAGCCAGATCTTTTCGTGATTTGGTAGAGAATAATCAGTTTTTATTAGCTCCTTCCATTACCTTTTTACCTAATAATACGACAGCACTAAATGTAGAGATGATTTATAGCAATGGAAAAGGAAATCTGGATCGTGGTCAACCCTTATTTGGAGCCATTAATGGTAACTTTGATTTGAATAGTACCAAAATTAATACAAATGTTGCTGCTGCAAATGACTTTTATACGTCAAAAGAGTTTATGGTGCTTAGTAATTTCAGTAAAGAGATTACGGATCATATAGGATTCAATGCCTCGTATATGAAACAGACTTGGGAAGAAGATCTTGCAGAGCATCGTGTAGCGGGTGCTGCAGCTGTTGATATAGAAGGGAATGCTATTCCTACATTGGCCGAGTTGCGATACGTAGAAAGACAGCAGTTTTGGATTACAGATAATTATACAGCTTACCTTAATTTTGATTTTGAAAACGATAGTTTTAGCAATAAACTTCTGGTAGGATATGATGGTAGTAGATGGGAGCGTACCATCGGAGGATCTTCCAATGGAGCACGTCGTTATAGGAGGCTAAATGGTACCGCAACTTCTTTTAACCCTGAAGAAGCTGATCAGTTTGAGACTATTGATATTGATGGTGTAATAGCACCTAAACCCAATGTTAGTCATTTTGATCTGGCAGATCCCAATAATACCTCAAGAGAGACTTCAGGTTATATCACCTCTGAATTTGCTATTCCGGCAAACCTGACCACTTCTAATGGGATCTACATACAAAACCAATTTAAAATAGGTAAATTTTCGGCGCTGTTAAATCTGCGATATGATTGGTACGAAGATATATTTGATTATGAATCAGATAGTGAACAATCTTATAAGAACGAAGCTTTTATTCCCAGAATAGGGGTGACATATGAAGCGACGGATCAGATTAGTGTATATGCATCTTATGTAGAAGGGTTTCAGCCACAATCTAATACTGTTACCTTATCTCCTTTTACAGAAGACTTTTTCTTTGCAGGTTCTCCAGCCAGTTTTGATCCCTTGGAAAGCAATAATATAGAATTTGGTGCCAAAGGAGAGTTTTTGGGAGGTAAAATGACCGTAAATGCATCGGTATATCAAATTACTCAAAAAAATCTATTACAACAAGATCCTAATGAAGAGTCGATATTGACAGAACGAGGAGAGCAGCGCAGTAAAGGGTTTGAATGGGATCTTTCCGGATACGTAATGCCAAACCTTCAGCTAAGTGCTTCGTACGCTTATATTGATGCGGAAATCATAGAAGATGATGATCCGGCTTTAGTAGGAGAACGTATTGGAGGAGCACCGGAACATAGCGCTAATTTTTGGGGGCGATATGATTTCACACATGGCGTTCTTAAAAATATGGGGCTGGGTCTAGGTATGGAGTACCGAGGAGATCGTTTATCCTGGTATGGAGATCGGCTAACGTTACCATCATATACTGTATTTGATGCAGCGGTATACTATCGTCCAACAGGAATCGATATGCAAATTGCAATAAAGCTTAATAACTTATTTGATGAGACGTACTGGAATGGAGCCCTTAATGCTACCAGACTTTTTCCCGGTGCACCTAGAAATGTATTGTTAACCACAACTTATAAATTCTAACATAATGCAATGGACAAATGTTAGGTTATTTGCATTGAATTTATGGAACAATGCAACGACACCAAAAACTTTTTATGTATTATATTCAGTTTTTATACTGCTAACAGCTTATGCAGCTGTTAGTGGTATAAAAAACTATGTTACCCAAAATAAAATTCGAACAGAGCATCAGGTCAAAGCCAGGCAAAGTTGGGAGGCAAACCCGGATAAACATCCGCACCGGATGGCTCATTTCGGTACTTTTGCATTTCGAATTACCCCAGCTTTAGGAATATTTGATTACGGTTTAGAAAGTTTTATAGGGAATGCAGTTTTTTTGGAAGCTCACCGACAAAACAGTGTGAATTTTTCTGAAGCCACTTTTTCAACGGGGATGCTGAGATTCGGAGAATTGAGTTTAGCGCTTTTATTGCAACTAGTCGTACCTCTGATTTTATTTTTTGTCGGGTTTTCTAGTGTTGCAGCAGATAAACAAAATGGAACGCTAAAAATATTGTTATCTCAAGGAGCTACCTGGAAAGAGATATTGTTCGGAAAATCAATAGGACTTTTTGCAATTGCTATGTTGTTTTTTGTTCCTGTTTTATTGGTAGTGGTTATTACTTTTCTGGTATTAGGAGAGCAGACCGCAAATGATTTTAGATGGTTACGTTTATTATTGATCACTGGAGGTTACTTAAGCTTTCTATTCATTATATCCTCTCTAACAATAGTAGTATCAGCAAGTAGTAGTAATTCGAAAAACGCATTATTACGCTTATTAGGGATTTGGTTAGTATTGGTGGTTTTTTTGCCCAAATCGGCTCAGGCGATGGGAGACTACTGGTTTCCTACCCCTACTAAGCTAGCCTTTCAATCGGCTATCGAGAAAGAGGTGATTCAAAAAGGAGATAGTCATAACCCAAATGATCCACACTATAATAGCCTTCGAGACTCTGTATTAACGGTTCATAACGTAAAAAAAGTAACCGATTTACCCTTTAATTATTCTGGGTTTGTAATGCGAGAAGGAGAAAGAATTACGACAGATTTATATAAAAAACATTATAGAGAATTAGTAGGTATTTATCAACGCCAAAATAATGTAACTCGAGTATCCTCTTTTATAAACCCCTTTACAGCAATCAAACAATTTTCAATGACTGTTGCCGGCACGGATTTTACATCTTATGTAGATTTTCAAAATAAAGCAGATGGCTACCGGTATCAATTGGCACAAACCATGAATGAATTACAGATGGAATATATCAGTCCGAAAAAAGAAAGTGGTTCCGAAGGAAAAACTCATGTAGTAGGGCATGAGCATTGGGAGGGTTTTCAAGATTTTAAACATGAACCTATGGCTTTTTCTAATTCAATCAAAGAAGTTTTGCCCGCTATGACTTCGATAATATTGTGGGTTATAGTTGCTTTAGGCTTATTAGTATTTACCTCAAAAAAAGCAAGAGCGATATGATGTTATATAAATTATTTTTGAAACAATGCATTCGATCAAAAGAGGTGTGGATTAGTCTTTTGCTTATTGTAATGTTAGGTATTGTTGGAATTATTATAGGAAATAACCATCTCAAAAAACAGCAAGATGCAATTGCTGAGGTCAAAACATATCAGGAACAACACTTTGATCGACAGGTGTCTCTTCATAATGATGATTTAGGGTTGTTATTGTATTATGCAAAATTTGCCTATATCAATCCCTTAAATCCCTTAGCAGGTTTATCCATCGGTCAGGCAGATGTAAATCCAACTATAAAGCGAATTACTATAAAAACTTTTGAAGCTCAAAAGTATGATACAGATTTGATAAATCCAATGAGCCTTCAATCTGGAAACCTGGATCTTTCTTTTGTGATCATTTATTTATTTCCCTTACTGGTCATTGTAATGGCTTTTAATGTAATTTCTGAAGAGACAGAAACAGGTACCTGGCGTTTGGTTGCTATTCAGACCAGGTCGAAGCTGAAATTTATTATTTCTAAGTTTTTGATACGGTTAATGTTGTTGTATGTTATATTGATTTTTCTTTTTTTAGTTTCGAAGCTAATCCTCAATCTGGTTTTTAATGCAGCCTTTTTTTGGATGGTTGGATTATCAATGCTTTATATCTTTTTTTGGTTTGCGATCTCTTTTTTTGTCATTAGTTTTAAGAAAACTTCAGGTTTTAATGCACTATTACTTTTATCAGTTTGGTTAGTGTTGATTATTCTTTTGCCGGCGGGGATAAATGCTTATATCTCTTCTAAATATCCCGTTCCGGAAGCTTTAAGCACAGCAATTGCACAACGAGACGGGTATCATGTGAAATGGGATACAGACAAATTAGCTACAATACAGAAATTTTATAAACATTACCCACAATTTGAAAAATACGGGTATCCAACAGAAGGGTTCAACTGGTTATGGTATTATGCCATGCAACAGATGGGAGATGATGATTCCAAAGAAGAACAAGAAGCTTTAGGAGAAAAAATCAAATTACGAGAAGAAGCCAGCAGACGGATTGCATCTGTAATTCCTAATATGCATTTGCAACTTGTTTTTAATCAGTTAGCAGGAACGAGTATGAGTCAACAAATGAAATATTTAGAAGGAACTCATGCATTTCATGAAAAACTGAGGTTGTTTTTCTATCCAAAAATATTTGACGGGAAGCATGCTGATACTGTTGATTGGAGCCAATTTAAACCAGCGTATCACCAAACAGAAGTGATTTCAAAACCCATACGGGGAATAATACCGTTACTAATCGCTTCAGGCATTGTCATATTACTATCGATACCTATGATAAGGAGATTATAAGATCAAAAGCGTTTGATTTTTTTTAAAAAAGGGCAAGTTTATTATAAGCTTGTCCTTTTTTGGTTGTCCGGAGCATTCGAAGTTCGAACTTTTTGATACGAGATCAGAGAAAACCGGGAATCTGTAACAGAGAATAGTAGGTGCCTTACTTTATTATATGTTAATCGCTTCTTTTTTTATAAAATCAATATATTATCAATTTTTTAAGAGTATTTATATAATCCTTAAGTATTTTCTGTAATTTTCTATACAAATACTTAAATTTACATTTTTATAACAATTATCCTGGGGGATCTTATGTATGGAGGAAAATGAAGTGCAAAAAATAATTAACGATACAATTCAAGGAAATGAATTTCCTTTTAATAAGTTTTTGGAAGAGACTTTTCTAGCATTGTACTCCAGATTAGAGATACTCATGACCACAGAAGATGATAGTAAGGATATCCATGAAAATTTTTATTACTAAGCACATTGTCAAATTATACAATAGGAAATACCACTACAGCTTTAACAATCTTCGATCGCCTTGTCAGTTATCCTACTGAAAAAAAAGTTAAAGTAGCACATTGGTTTCAAGGTATTATTTGTTTAGAAAGAGGGGGCACTAAAAAACAAACCAAGAGTTTATCGTGCTTCCTAGTGAGCCATCTTTAGAAATCAAACCAAAAAATATAAGGTTATACAACATACGACTACTACATACACATTGTTTAAAAAACCGCTATGATAAAAAAAATAATATATTGTTTCCTTTTCTTTTTCACCGGAGTTAATATTGCTCAGACATCAAAAGATACCTTAGTTGCTTTTACGTATTATAAAGAAGCAGATTCATTGTTGACGCATAAAAATTATAAAGCATCTATAGCTCTTTTTAATAAGGCATTAGTCATTTATAAAGAAACAGCATCTTGGGAGCGAGTAGCTAGCTGCTATAATAAGGTTTCAGAGAATCTATGGAGATCTAATGCTTTAGAAAAATCACTACAACAAGCAGAAAAAGCACTGGAAATTTGTAATAATCACCTCTCTGAAAATCATCCAGAAGAAGCGAATGCATATGCGAATATAGGGAACTACTACGAAGGAAAAGGGAATTTTAAAAATGTGTTGCCAAATTATGAAAAAGCACTGAAGATACGTGAAAAAATATTTCCAGAACTTCATGTAAGTATTGCCGATTCATACAAGGATATGGGAATCTTTTATTACTATACTAGAAAAAATAAAAAAGCAATAACATGTTATAAAAAGGCCCTGTCTATCTATCAAAAGGTTTTAGAGCCTGAACATAAAAAAATAGGGAATACATATAATAATATAGGAATTATATATGATGAGCTTGAAAAATATGATTTGGCGCTTATTTTCTATAAAAAATCTTTAGCTATTGATATAAAAAAGCGAGGAGAAAATCACTCGGATGTAGCATATACTTACGTAAATATTGGTCTTACCTATTCCAATATGAAACAATTCGATAAAGAATTGAGTTATGGTAAAAAAGCCCTTCGTATTTTAAAAAAGGAGCAAGATACTATTGGGTTGGGTGGGGTGTATCAAAACTTAGGAAACCTTTATGATAGAAGGGGAGAAACTAATAAAGCCTTACAGTATTACAAAAAAAGCCTAAATCTTCGTCAAAAAATTTATGGAGATAAGCATCCAGAAGTAGCGGGTAGCCTTATTAATGTAGGGCTAACATATCAAAATTTAGGCTTAGAAAAAGGATTGTCTTATTGTTATAAAGGACTTGAAATTTTTAAAAATGCCTATGGAGAAAATAATTCTATTATAGCTGATATGTATCAAAATTTAGGAACAACTTATCAAACCAAAAAAGAATTTGATACGGCACTTAACTATTATAAAAAATCCTTAAAAATACGACAAGAAAACTTAAGTAAAACCCATTTAGATATAGTTCGTTCGCATTACAACCTTGGTTCTCTGTACAAAGATCAAGAAAAGCATGTTATCGCTTTGGATTATTATAAAAAAGGGCTTGATATTATAAAAGAATCTGGAAAAATTTCAAAGTTTACTTCTATTTTCTATAACAATATTGGAAGGATATATTTTGAACAGCATGATTATGATAAAGCATTAAGCTTTTTTGATAAAGCATTAATATCAAACACAAAAAAACACTATACAGAAATTACAGCAAACGTTTTTGATCCTGAGCATTATTATTTTAAAGAGAAATTATTTAATGCACTTTTGGGGAAAGCAAAAACATTGCATGAATTATATAAAAAACATCAAAGAACGGACGATCTTAAACAGTGTATCAAAATATATCAAAATTTAGATGTGCTGGTTAGCCGTTTTAGGCAATCATATCAAAATTATAAAGACAAAATAAACTTTGCGGGAGAAGCTAAGGAAATGTATGCTCATGCTATTAAATTACATTTACACAGTTATCAGACAACAAAGGATAAAAATAGTCTGGAACAAGTATTTTATTATATCGAAAGAAGTAAATCTCATACCCTAAAAGAACTTCTCAATGATACAAATGCTAAAAACTTTTCTGAGTTACCCGAAGACATAATAGCCCTAGAAGCTACTTTAAAAACAAATAAAGCTTTTTATCAATCCCAAATTGTTAGACAACAAAGCAAAGATTCTATAGATCTAACCTATATAGAAGAATATGAAAATAAACTTTTCGATACTAATCATAAGCAAGACTCTTTAGCCAAAGTATTAGAAAAAAAATACCCGAAATATTATAAGTTAAAATATAATAAAAAGCTTATTTCCATTAAAGAAATTCAGGATGCGATAAATGATAAAACAACGATACTGGATTTTTTTGTTACAGATAATACTATCTATGCCTTTATCATTTCTAAAAATACTATTTCAGTAAAGGAATTGTTCATAACTGATTTGAGTGAAAAAGTTCAAAATTTAACAGAAGCAATTGTTTCAAAAAATACTGTTGCATATAAAAAAGTAGCATATTCATTATACCAGGAGTTACTATTTCCTTTACGAGAAACCATAATTGGGGATGAATTAATTATTGTTCCGGACAGCTCTCTTTGGCACGTTAATTTTGATCTTTTACTTACAAAAGAAAATAAGACCAATAATCCAAGGGAATTAGATTATCTGTTGAGAGACTATGCGATTTCATATGCTAATTCGGGACATTTATTATTTGATTCACCAGAAAATGAGACGAAGCAATTTGAAACAAGAGACGAATGCCTTGCTTTTTCATTTTCAGATACGGAAACTGAGACAACAGAAACAATCAGTTTGGCTGCACTAAGAGATGTAGGGTATGATTTACCGGGTACGAGACAAGAGATTACATCTATTTCCAAAATTTTTGATGGACAGTATTATTATGGAACTGCTGCCAGGGAAGCCAATTTCAAAAAAAATGCCGATCGTTATAAAATTATTCATTTGGCATTACATGCAGAACTAGACCCTCAATTCCCGCATCGATCAAAATTATATTTTAATAAGGTAAACGATAGTCTAGAGGATAATTTACTATATGCCTATGAATTATTTGCACTTACTATCCCCGCAGAATTAACTGTATTAAGTGCTTGTAACACAGGATCAGGAAAAGTGGCTAACGGAGAAGGAATTATGAGTTTGGGAAATGCATTTCAGTATGCAGGTACTAAAAGTTTATTACTGAGTAGTTGGGAAGTTTCTGATAAGACGACACCTATTCTTATGAAAGATTTTTATGCTAACCTAAGAAAAGGTATGAGTAAAGCAAAAGCTCTTCAGCAAGCAAAATTAAACTTTTTTAACACCACAGAAGTTTTTTATACAAAACCATTTTATTGGGGGAGTTTTTATATTTTAGGAGATACCAGTCCCATTACGATGAATAATGATATGAATTATAATTATGTAGTGTGGGGGGGAGTAATTTTAATATGCCTCTTAGGATTCTTTATTTTGATTCTAAAACGGAAAGGAAAGATATTCAGGTAATTTTTACAATTTTACCTCTTTCTGACAACTTGTTGTGTAAAACAGTATTTTTTATAGCCTCTTAAATTATAATAAGTAAAGAATATTACTTGAAGCTCTTTATTTAAGAAGCATAGTATAGTACAAAAGGGGAGGCTATAAAGGAAATTCAGTGAGAAGCTGTTTTAATATGTGATTATAGTCCACAAAACACTCCTTTTGGATTATAGAATGAGTTTCTATTGATTTTCGAAATAAAACCTTAGCCTGGGTAATATAAGGGATACAGAAGGTAACAAAACTGGTAAAACAATATGTAGATAAGAAAAAGTGGGGTAAGTGAGAAAATTAAAAAGTAACCTCTATTTTTAAAGATTACTTTTTATTTATTTTTTTGAGCTCTTGTTAAGTAATAAGTCATTCGTTTCATATTTTTACTGTTTAAGAGGTACTTTGTTTTAACAACACTACCATTAGAAATATGATTTGCTAGGAGTTTGTAAGTAACACCAAGCTTCTATATTTATCTTTCTGTAGTGTTTAACAAAAGTCTATTGTTATTCAAGATATACAGTGGCAGATACACCTCCTCTATCTCGGCACCAGCGACTACCGCCTGTTTCTACTGAGCTTTCTGATTCTGCAGATGCTTTAAATGAGTCTCCATTACCACAAATTACTAAACCATACCCAGCTGCGTTGATTTTTGACAATGATTTCCTGTCAATTTGATACTTAGAAAAATTTTTTAAATACATAAAATTTAATTTTAAAATTATTATTTAATAATTTCCAATATAGTAATATTTTTTATTCCTAGCTAAGTATGGATGAAAAAGGACGCCTGAATGCTGATATCTATGAGATGGAGTTGTTGTCTTTGATTTTAAGAACTTAATATGGACTGACTATAAGGGCATACTTTTTTACATAATCTTTTGTTACCTCTAATCTCTCTGGGTACTAAACTAAGAAAGGAGTCCTTGTAATTTTAAATTTATCTTAATACGAGATGTTTGTTGTTTCCGTACTCTGAAAAAGCGTTTTCTCTGTATTAATATATATCTAATTTCATGTTGTTTACTGTTTAATAAATGTTGTTGTCCTCAGTTTACCCCTCCCGATCAAAGTTCAGCCATTATCCGGGTATTTACTTTGAACTGAGTACTGATTTTTTTTCGTTTTCCTTTCGTAGATATTGAATGAGTTTAAGTTTTATTTTTTGCCAATATGGTCTGATTTTCAGAGAATATTACAAAATTGGTCTATTCTGATTAATCGAACTTAAGTTAATAGTTATATAAACTTTATGTAAATTACGATATGTCCAAAAAACTATATAAATAAAAATATCATTTTGTTTTACTTTAGATTCCTGTAATACTTAAGTATTCGACAAATTATATAGGTAAATCAGACATTCATTTTTTTGTCTAAAAATCAGATAACTTTTTAAGGCATTACAACTTAGTTTTGGGTGAAATATTTATTAACTAAAATTAAGTCTAAAAATGAAAAAAAAGATTTTTTATTATGGCTTTCTCTTTTTGGGGCTTGCTGCTTGTCAACATGAGGAAGAATCTATTATGGATTATTCAGTAGTAAACGGCGATAAATCAGATCAATTAGGAAATGCAAAAGCAACTACCGATTGCTCTAATCATGTATCCCATACACAAACTGATTCGGATTTCTTTTTACTCGATCAAAAAACAGATTTATTATGGCCAGGTAATATCTTAGGTTCAAAAACAGTCAAAAGTGGGAGTCCATCTTCAGTTCCCATTTATGGAAAAGATAGAAACCCAATAGAAATCAAAATAGATGTCGTATCAGGAGCTTCAACACCAACTAATCGGAAAATTACTGAGCCTACGCCGGGAAAAGTTCAAAATAATATGAATAAAATTTTGGCAGAGTATTATAAAAGTGGAGCAAGTCTTCCTGCTAATTTCGAAGTTTCGATATCACAGATTTTTAATGAAGAACAATTGCAACTTGCTTTGAATGCTGGTTATGCAGGTCCTTCAGTTAATGTTTCAGGGAAATTAGGGGTAGATTTTAATACTAAAAAAACCAAGTTTGCAGTAACTCTAAAACAACGATTTTTTACAATTTCTGTAGCTCCGAAAGAAGGGCTTTCCGGAGATAATGGATGGTTTACCAAAAGCGTGACTCCAGAGAGATTAAAACCGTATGTGACAGATTTTAAGGGGAGCAGTAGCAGTTTAGGAGATAATCCATCTGCATACATCACTTCTGTTGATTACGGTAGATTATTTACAATTATTTATGAATCTGATGATGATGCAACAGATGTAGAAGCTTCATTAAAATTTTCCTACAACGCAGGAATAGTTTCGGCAGATGCAGATGCTTCTGCTAAATATAAAAAAGTAATGAAAAATACTAGTGTAAAAGTGAAACAATTAGGGGGAATTCCTCAAGATGGTCTCACTGCTACCTTAGCTGCATTTGCAAAAGATACAGATATGATATTAGATTTTATAAAAAAAGATACAAGTCCTACTTTAGAAAACCCAGGATACCCTATTTCATACAAGGTCAATAGAGTTTCTGATAATACCGTTTTTCAAGTATCTCAAAATATTTCATATACAGAAAAAAAGAGCTGTTCCTCTATAAGAATACAACCAGAATCTGTAGAAACGAAAGACCTAGCAGATCATGGCACTAGTGGAACAGAATTATATGGTCGAATTACAGTTGATGAAAGTATACCTGGTAAAGATTGGAGAAGGGTAAAGGAGTTAAATTGGGGATATTTGAATAATCCACAAATACCTGTTGATCATTACCCATTCTCAACACGTAATGCAATACAAATTTTAAATGGTCAATTTATAGATGTAAATCTTCCTGAAAAACCAGGTTCTAGATTTAGAATAACAGTAGAGACTTCAGAATGTAATGATAACTGTAATACTGATGTATTCAATCTTACACGAGCAGTAACTTATGTGTTCGAGTATAGTCCAACTACCCAAAAATGGGAAAATGAAAAAGACGAACATATTACAGTTGGCAGTAGCATTGATAAGAAACAAAGAATATCAACTTGGCAATCTATGCCTGATAGATCAGATTCTACATTTCGAGGAGCTGTTAAAGTTAATATCGCTTTACACCAATTTTAAAAACTATAATTATTACAATTCATAATAATACAAACAAAATATTATGAAAAAGAGCTTATTTCTATCCATTTTTTAATATCTATTCTTTTTTACAAAGTTGTCAAAAAGATGATGCAGTTTTAGAATCTGAAGATATATCTGTATCGGAGAGCGTCTTTGATGATACTAATCAAAAAATAGGAAACATCATATCAGTCAATTAGCTAAGTGAATTCTTTCAAAAGCCTTTAAACCTGAATAGAATTTAGAAACGTTTTATGCTAGATATGATAAAGGAAATGGATCTAATCCATCTGTAAATCTAAAACAAAAATATACAGTGGTCATTTAAATGAATTCTTTGGCGGTGACTTCTTTTTTGGTTACAAAAGAGCTCTAAATCGCTTTGGAAGAGATTTGGTAGGGAGACCTGATGGACAGTTTGTTTACCTATCATATGATTGGATCAATTACTGTATGGTTGCAGATGGGCATCTTTCTGAGATAGATAAAGAATTATGAATTGGAGGTTTTTGGAATAATAGAGAAATGATCCGAATTGATATAAAAGGTGCTGAGATATTAAAATCGCTAATTCATAGAATTCCAACAGGTAATGAAGGAGAAGCAAATGACCTTTGGATTCACGGAGGTGTTTTGCCAATTGGATTAAGTGAAGCTGTTTTAGATCAGGGAAACTTCTCTAGATTTAAAATAAAAAATCTTACACTTATAAAATCGCAGAAAAGAAACTAATTGTAAATAAGTTTTTTATACATAGATACAGTAAAAAGGGAGTAAGTTATAACTTACTCCTTTTTTATATGTCAAACTTTCACTATATCATTACTCAGAAGTTATAGTATTTCTATGTTACTCTATCATTTAGTTTGTTCTTAATATATAAACGTATTGCTTGGAATTCAAAAATGGATCGTGTTTTAAAGAAAACCTGTTTGGATGTTCAAGATAGATATGAGACACAATTTTTAGAGATAAGATCAAACAAAGATCATGTTCATTCTTTAGTTTAGTTTACAGTGTTTCAAGAGATAGTTTTATTAGAATAACGTTGATTATAAATAGTTTAAGAGTGTAATAGGTGTTTTATAAAGCATCTGAAGTAAAAAAAATCTATGGAGAGGTTCATTTTTGAAATAGTGGGTTCTATTATTAATACAATTGATCGACTTAGGAACAAAAAAGTGATGGTAGAATGTGTGAAAAATTAAGGTTAAGAACAGGAATATGAGGTTCTTTACCCCTTCAAGTTAAGCCTGAGTTAAACCGAGTTAAACCCGAGTTAATTTAGGTTATTCCTAAAATTAAATACGCATAATTAATAATTTTGTAAACCTAAATCTATATTATAAACACTATATGATAGAATTAGTTCCAACTCTTAATTAACCTTAAATTTTTATGATTAACCCTCCATTAATAAACAATTTTCACATTATTCATATAGACCTAGAAAACATAATTCCAATTAGTTTTTTTATAGTCCTGATATTATTTACAAGAAGACATGTTTGTTTTAAAAAAAAAGCTAATCTGAAAGAAGTTATTGATGTTAAACCAGTACGATCACTACCTAACCTACAAACAGCAATTGATAATTCTTTTTTAAAAAAATTAAACGAGTTTATATATCAAAATGTGGATAATGAAAAACTCAATGTAACCTTTTTGGCAGCTAATTTTTCAATGACTCAAAGAACTTTTTTAAGAAAAGTAAAAAAAGAAACAGGGTTAACGGCTGTATCATATTTGAAACACATTAGATTAGAATATGCCGCCGAGTTATTACTTAGATCAGATTATTCTATTACAGAAATAATGAATAAAGTGATGTATAATAACCTTTCCTATTTTTCTTCTGAGTTTAAAAAAATATATTCTCTTAGCCCGAAAAAATATCGAGAAAAATTCAGAAAAATTGAATGTGTAAAATAAACTTTACGTAAACTGAAAATAATATTTTTAGGAATCTAGTGCTAGAAATATTAAGATTTCGTTCGGTTATTTTTTATTTGGAAAACTATTTCCAATAGTTGCACATTTGTTTAGTAGGATATGTTAGGATATAACTGAATGCCTCTTTTTTCTTATAGGACAAAGTATTATTTTTTGTGTTGTAAAAACTGAAAACTTCAGAAAAAACATATAGGAAAAATAAAATAGTATTAAAAAATACTAACGCTAAGTTTGGATATGCCTGGTGAATATTCTCTATAAGAATAAATGACATTGATATTATTTATGTACTCATGCCCCAGGGATTCATGTACAGTACTGCTATTATCTAGGGGGTTCAAGAAAGATCGTTAGACGAATATTTCAAATAATTAAGAAACCCAACATTGTGTTAATGTTTTCCAAGAGAGGATAAAAAAGCATGGAAAACCTGAGATTATCAATTTTGATCGGGGAATGTGGTTTGCCACACATAAATGGGCAAATTTCATTTTGCATAAAGGGTAAAGGTTTCTATGGAATGGAAAAGAAAGGATTACAGATAACAGGTGGATAAAAAGGTTTTGGAGAAGATCAAAGCATCAATACATTTATCTCATTCCAGCAAGTGATGGAGTGAAGTTATGTCAGAATATCAATTTTTATATTAACTATTGCAATACGGAGAGAATACACGAAATAAGCAATACAATATCTAATGAAATTTTTAAAAAATAAATACAAAAGCAACAATCAAAAAAAGCCAGACAATATTGTCTGGCTTTTAATACTTTGAGACCTCGGCAGGAGTACCTTTATTTTTAAATTAAATTTAACCTGTTTAACTACTTATTAATCATTATATTTGGGTTAATTGAAATGTGATTAAATCATATTTTATTAATTTTCACATTAAAAGTGTCACCAAAAATGACACCAATTTAATCAATTTTAACCTATTTAAATATTAATGCAAGTTTCATTCTATTTAGTTGCAAACAAGTTAGATAAAAAAGGATTGGCTCCAATTTACTATAGTTTGACGTTGAACAATCAAAGAATACGTAAACAAGTAAAAGGAGTGAAGTGTTTACCCTCTCATTGGAAAAAGAAAGAACAAAGAGTTAAAGCTTCTCTTAAATCTGAAGAATATAACTTTCATGTAGAATATAACAAAACTATTGATGATCTTGATAGCCAGTTTAAGCAGCTTTTTAGGTACATACATTTGAATGGGATTAAGCCTACCAAAGAATTTGTATTAGATAAATTAAATTCTGGCTTAGAAGCGGTGAATCTTACCAATGAGTTCTTTCCAAGTTTTGAAGAGTTCATTGAGAAGGGTAAAAATATTAAAACAGACGGCACACTACGGCGTTACAGAACTGCATTAAATTTCTATAAGGATTTTTCTGAATATGAAGATTATCCGCTGCGGTTTGATACTATTACAGTTGATTTCTTTGAGAAGTTTCGAGATTATGCATTCGAGCATAAGAATACGCTAAATAATTATTTCTCGAAGCTTATTTCAGTTTTAAAGACTTTTATGAATTGGTCGTATGATCGAGGATATCACGAAAATTTGAATTTCAGAAAATTTAAAGCTCCGGAACAAGAAATAGAAGTAATCTATTTAACGATGGATGAACTAATGCAACTCTTTAATCATAAATTCGATTCTCAACGATTAGAGCACGTAAAAGATACCTATTGCTTTGGATGCTTTACAGGACTTCGTTTTTCTGACATCAAACAATTAAGAATTTCTAATGTATATGATGATCATTTGAAGTTGAATATTAAAAAGACTAAAACTATTGATCATAAAATACCACTCAACAATTTTGCAAAGCAACTTTTGAAAAAGTACAAGGATACAATTTACGAGCCTATACCAGCCATATCTACAGAGAAGTTTAATAAATATATCAAAGAATGTTGTCAGATAGCAAAGATTAATACTCCAACATCTATAACCAGGTTCATAGGAAAGAAAAGGATTGACAAAACAGTTCCAAAGCATGATCTAATAACGAGCCATACGGCTCGTAAGACTTTTGTTACCAATAGCCTTGTACTTGGCATGAAGGAAATGGTAGTGCGCAATATTACTGGTCACAAGAAAGAAGAATCGTTTAGGCGATATGTGAAAATAGCCGAGGATCTGAAACGACAAGAAATGGATAATACTTGGGATAAATTATGATTACATCAGAAGTCAATATTGATACTTATAATGTACAATTTGTCATAAACCAATTTGATAGATTTAAGACGGGTGAAAACAAATTATTTATAGCCTCATATGTATCAAAGTTTTTATCATTAACACAGTACCAGTTTCTATTTGTTTTAAGCGAATTAATTTCTTTATATGACTTAAAAGACAATATTCTTTTTGAAAAACTCCTGTTTATAATTAATCTGATGGATCAAGAAGATCTCTTAATCCCAAAGGAAGAACTTTTGGATAAAGTATATCACCTTTTAATTGATTATGGTTTTGATAATCTTTTCTCAGAAGATTTGTCTTCAGCTGATGATCTTTTTAAATATAATCTCAACAACGGAATACAGCTTTTACCTTCAGATTACTTGAAGTATACCGAACCATTTTATTTTAACGGTGTATTAGACTACTTTACTTCAAATTCCTTGTCTTTAATTAATTCAGATTTGCAAGGTCATAGTAAAATAACAAAGGAGATTTACCATAAATATGAAGAAATACTAAATGATTTAGAGATAAAGTTTTCATCAAAGTATCCAAGTATTGAAAAATCTTCTCCAGCTGATTTCTCAGAATATAATTTACCTAATCTGATAATAGAAATATTTAAAAACGAAATTATATCATTTGATAAATATGGAGTTCAAAAGTCTTATCGTTACAGCAATGTTTACTATTTGTATGAGCCATTAAAAGAATTTTTGGAAGGAAATTCTGCAATTGGTATCGATATACAAGAAGACTTCTCCAAAACTTTGACATTAAATGATAATTATGGTCAAAGTTTTTTGGCAAGCCAATTAATTCAACTTTACAAAGGTCTGTACAAAAGAGAAATCAGATATTTCGTTTCTAAAACATTCATTGCTAACAAACAACAACAACGCTTAAGAAAGGTAGTGAATGCCGAGAAGTTTTCTGAATTACCAAGAAACTATAAGGATTTAATAGAGTTTTTTTGGGTGCTTGTACAACAAAAAATTATAAATAATTCATTTTCTGAAGTTTCAGAATATCTATTTTATTACTTTCCTGAACTTGGCACTAAAAGTACTATAGAAAAAACTCCTACTGCCAGTAAATCAAATTTTCAATCTAATTACAAAAAGTTCCCCAACCTTAGAGTCTTAATGAATAGAATTTAGGAATTCTTAAATCTTTAGTTTTTGTGTAAAAACTTAATAATCAATTTTTTAAAATAGTGTTTAAGGAATAGGCAATTTTCAAGCTTGTTTTAAACTGAATTTAGCAACTGTAAATCAATTTGAATTAAACAGTTGTTGAATTATGTCAAGTCCTATTTTATACGGCTTTTCTAAATCAGACCTTGAGCAGGTAGTTAGAAAGGTAATTACAGAGATCAGAAAAACAGATATCATTCAGGATTCACCTGTGAATTCTGAGGAAGATAAACTTACGCAAAAAGAGGCTGCTAAATTCTTAGGAATATCCGTAACAAGCCTGATATCTTGGAAGAAGAAAGGTAAAGTGCCATATTACCAAATTGGGCGTTCGATTTTCTTTTCTAAATCAGAACTTTTGAAGTTAGCTCAGAAAAATCCAGGGTTAGTTCAATCGAGTAGAAGATAATGGAGAAAATAGAACCTTCATATTACTCAATCATTCCTGCTCCTGTTCGATATGATAAGAGATTATCTCCGGCAGCAAAAGTACTTTTTGCAGAGATTACCTCCTTATGCAATAAACACGGGTTCTGTTATTCACAAAATAGATATTTCGAAAACTTGTATCAGGTATCCAAGCAAACTATAAACAATTGGTTACAACAATTAGAAGCATACGGGTATATAGAAAGGCATATATACAGGAATAAGGGTAGTAAAGAAATTTTGAATAGGTATATAACAATTTTTGAAAAGCCTATGCAAATAAATTTTAATAGGCCTATACAAGAAATTTTGAAAGATAATACTACAAGATTTAATACTAAACCTAATATTTCTTTTAAAGAGAAAAAATCAAAAATCATTAATGCAAATCCCCGGAAGAAATGAAAAATTCATTAGGAAATAGAGTTAAGATTCAGATGGGTTTGGAAACTCCTGATGAAAGAAAAAAAAGAGTTGCGCGAGAAAAAAAAGAAAATGCCAAAACTCAAAAATATTTTGATGCTATTCATAACAAGTCTGAACCGGTTAAATATGTTCAAATACCTCTCGAATGGATGAAATCTCAAGTTTGGAAAGAAGGAAAAGCATATTTCCGAAAGGAGAATAGAAAATTTATAATCGATGATAACAATAGAGAGTTCTTTGATGTGATCTGTAGGTATTTTGCTGATGACTATTCATTTGAGGAAAAAGTACAAAATGGAGAATTGAGAAAAGGGCTATTGATTTATGGTAATTGCGGAACAGGTAAAAGTTCCATTTTCGATATCATTCAAAATATTAGCAGAAAGCACAATTTGATACAATTATGGTTTTCGAATTTATCGGTACATCAAGTAGTGAATGAATTTAATAAGGAAAATAAGCAGGATAAATTAATAGGTGCAGAATCTGTAATTGAAAAATACAGTAAGGGCAAAGTGCATTTCGACGATTTGGGAACGGAAAAAGAAGTACAAGCCTGGGGTATAAAAGAGAATCTTTTTGATAGGCTGTTGCAGATCCGATATAACCACTTTAAACAAAAAGGAACAAAGACTTTTGTGACCACAAATTTATCAATTCGAGAATTGGAGAACCGTTACTGTAAGCAGGTCAAAGATCGCTTATATCAAATGTTCAATTTCATCCCCCTAAATGGAGAGAGCCGAAGATTTTAATTTCCCTTTGAACGCGATTCTAAGAAACGCCGAGCGTATTCTTTAGAATAGCAAGTAGAGTTCAAGCTAACGCAGTGAACTCTACTTGCTCTGCGAGGCTGATCAAAGTAATATCAAGGGGCAAGAGAGAATTAGAAATTATAATGATTTATAAAAATGTTATAAGAAATAGTCTAAAAAACTGATTTACAGTAGTGAAAAATATAAAAATGATGAAAAAGAGTATCGTGATCAATGGAAAATCGCATAAAGACTTAAAGAATTTATCCGATGAATTCAACAGACCTATAGGAAAGTTTACTGAAGATATGATTCTGTTTTTTAAGAAAACAGGACAAGATCCTGCATTGATTAATGATAAAACTCCTTCCCAAATGATCAAGGTGATTGATCGAAGAATCGTGGGATTTTTCAGAACTCAGGAGTCTGAAATATTATATCCACTTAGATCTTCATTATCTGAATCCATAGAACAAAATACTACCTTTTTTAAAAACCTTTTAGAGAACCTCAATTCCATTTTTGGAAAGGTAAAAGAGAATGATTTGGAAGTAAAAGAAAGTATTAAACGAATCAATGATTCTTTGGAAACTATCAAATCAAATTTAAAATGATGCCTATATCAATTATACATAAAACCACAGCAGATAGTAAGGGAAGTTGCACAAAGTACTCTTTTTATCTCAACAAGGAGAATAATGAATTGATAAAAGAAAATCAATACGATCGACAACAGCATTTCTTCAACCAAAAACAAGAAATGATTTCTACAACAAAAGCAATCCAGTCTATCGATGAAAACACAAAAGGAAAAGGATTGACCAGGAAGGAAGATAAATACTTCACTGTGACCTTAAATTTTAGTGAAAAGGAATTGACATATCTAGCAGAACAAGCTACCGGCAGAAAAGGGATTACAAGCGTAGATCAAATGAGTAAAAAAGAGTTCGACAGGTACAATCAGTCTATTCGTGAATATACAAGAGAAAGCATGAAAAATTATGCCGCCAATTTTAAAAATGGGGTTTCTGAAAATGACTTAGTGTATTTCGGAAAAACAGAACATAAAAGGAGGTACAAAGGAACGGAACAAGAGGTTGTTTCAGGAAAAGCCAAAAGTGGTGAATTAAAACCTGGTTTACAAAGTCATGTTCACATTGTAGTGAGTAGAACTCATAAAGAAAAAAGGATTCGACTGAGTCCAAATCGAAGTGCCAGAAATACTAAAAATCACCAATTAAATGGAAAGAGTATCTCAAATGCCAGTTTTGACAGGATGCATTGGGTTCAAATGAATGAGCAATCATTCGATGAATTATTCAAGTATCAAAGAAGTTTAAGTGAAAAATTTGAAGTGCAATATGCTTTAAAAAATGGATCTCCAGATGAAAAGAGACACTATCAAAAATTGGTCAAAGAAAATGAAATAGAAAACTTAAAACAATTAGAAAATGAGCGATAAAGAAATAATGGAACTTTTCCTACTTGGAGCTACCTTCTTGTACAAGTCTTGGACAGCTTACAGTTGCTATCTGGTTTGTAGATATTTTAAAATTCGCTATGCATTTGGTGTCTTGATTTTTTTCTTTCCCCTGGTGAATTTTTTGGTAATGATATTTCCTTTTTACTACTGGATTGATAGGTTGCTAAATGGAAAAAAATATAGTTCTAAGAACATAAAAGAAATTGAAGTAGTTGATCCAAAGAACATCAATGAAACGGAAACTATCCATTTTGAAACTGAAAGAGGAAAAATTGCTGTTGAGAATATTTATCGAGGGATCTATATTCAGGGAGGTGCCGGATCTGGTAAGTCTAAAAGTATTATAGAACCTATTATTCATCAATCTGCCAAGAACTCAATGGCAGGGTTATTATATGATTTTAAAAGTCCTGAATTAACAGAAAATGTAATTGTAAACTATCAGAAGTATAGTGAAATCGATACCTATTTTGTCGATTTTAAAAAACCTTCTAGAAGCAGCAGAGTAAACCCTATTTCTCCCAAATATCTTACTAAATCTGCAGTAGCTTTTGAATTAAGTCAAACTCTTATCAATAACCTATTACCAGAGACTATTAAAAAACGAGAATACTTTGATAGAGAGGCTCAAAGTATACTTACCGGTGTAATCTGGTTTATGAGAAACAACTATCCTGAGTATTGTACAATCCCTCACATCATAAGTTTGTTTTCGCATATCAGCATGGATAAAATACTAGAAATGGTAGCAACTGATCCAGAAGCAATTGGAATGATGTCTAGTGTAAAGCAAGCTATGAATAGAAAAGCCAATAGATTAGTGGCTAGCGTTATGTCCACACTACAAAATGCTTTAGCAACTCTTAATAATCCAGAAGTATTCTGGATTCTGTCTGGAGAGGATTTTACACTAGATCTGAATGATCCTGAAAACCCAAAGTTTATGTGTATCGGGAATGATAGCACACTTTCCAGCACTTATGCGCCAGTTATTTCACTAATAATATCTTCAGCTGTTAGACTAATGAATCAACCTGGTAAACATAGAAGTGTAGTCATTTTAGACGAAGCTCCGACTATTTATATTCCAAAGTTTGAACAAATCCCTGCAACTGCCAGATCAAATAAAGTTGCAACAATCTATGCTGCACAGGATTTTGGTCAGGTAGAAGATCAAAATAGCAAGGATAAAGCGCAAGTACTGCTTTCTAATCTTGGAACACAAATCTTCGGAAGAACAACGAATGTGAAAACTGCAGAAATGATTAAATCCATTTTCAGCAAGCAGGATAAAACCTTTGTTACTAATTCAGAAAATAAAGGAAAATCAGGAGGTCTTGCTTGGCAATTGGGAAGAAACAAAAGTAAGGGATTGAACGAATCAATTCAGGAAAGAGATCGTGTTAAGGTAACTGATATTATGAATCTCAATACAGGCGAGTTTTATGGAATTGTTGCAGAAGGTAAGCCCAGGGAGTTTTTAAAAACCAAATTCAAGATTTCTAATCAAGGTGAATCTACTTGTTCCTTCGGAATTAAAACACCTAAAGAATACTTCAAAATGAACTATCAACGAATTGTTGATGAAGTTTTGAATATGACCAAAAAAGATAAGCCAACCGATAACCTAATTAATTTTTAAATCTTTTATACTATGAGGAAACTTTTGATGCTGGTATTTACAGCAATGCTGTGCTATTCAATTAACGCACAAACAACGTCAATCAATGGATTAATTGGATTTTCAGAAAACGGATATTCTGGAATGGCAAACCTTCATTTTCATCCCAAAAAGGATATAAACAAATACTTTGAAATAGGAGGATATGCTTCTTTTCTTGAAGAGAAACTTACCAGATTAGATATCCCAATAGAAGTCTACTCCCTAAATGTAGGCTACTTCTCGGAATTATCATTTTTAAGTATTAGTAATGATTCTTACTCTGTATCGATTGGTATTGGGGGAGTTTTAGGCAATGAAATAATTGATGATTCTGAAATTGATTTATCAGACAGACAATTCATTACAACAAAAGATGGAGTTGTTTATGGAGGATATGGAGCTGTAGAAGCTGATATAAGAATTACCAAACATTTTTCTGTACTTGGGCGATATACCCATTTTTATCACGCAAATAGTGAAATCGCAAAATCAAAATTTATGATCGGCTTAGGACTAGCCATTAAACTTTAAAATCAATAGAACCATGAAAAAAATAATCATCTTAATCGGAATAACTTTATCTATGATTTCTTGTGAAGAATTGGAAGTAGATATTCAAAGTTTAGAAAGAACAAATTTTACACTAACTGCAAGTATAGATCAAGGAACTTTATTGGTTAATGAAAATTTAGAACTTAACCTATCAATAGTACTTGAAGAACCAGTAACTGAGGAAATTAATTTTTCAATGGAGTATTTTGATACTGGCATAGACGGTAAACTTTCCATAAACGGGATTGAATATAATCAAGGAGAGATCATTAATAATATTCCAAAAGGTAATATCAGTTTGGAGTATTCAGGGACCTCAATAGGATCTGGAAGTTTAACTTTTCAAGTTACTGCATCAAATGGAATTTCCAAGAATATTGTTATTCCAATAGATATTAAGAAAACAGATTTTGACTTTATTGTTCTTTTTGATAAAGATCAAAATTATATTAACGAGCGCACTTCTTTTACTATTAAAATTGAAACACAAGGAACAGAAGATTTCAGCTATAAAGCATATTTTAAGAATGTTGAAGCCAAAATAAACTTGGAGTCAGAAGATCAGGCAATTTTACAGAATAGAATATTTACTATTTCTGAAGGAATAACTTTTGGAGAGTACATAGGATTAAAAGTCCAGGATATGGATATTGAGTTTGTAGTTGAAGCATCTAATGGAATTGTAAAATCTCAGGTAATAGATTTTGAGACATTGCTTACAGACTTTGAAGTTACAATGACTCCAGATCCTCTAGAAGCTCCATATACTTGGGATTTAGATTTCACATACTTCATTAAACGCCCAAATAATCTAGAACAACAAATCGAATATTACCTACACATAACTTCAGTTGAATTAGGAAACTTAGCATTTAGCTTAAATGGTAGTGATGATTTAATACCTCAAGGGTTTGAATGGAATATCGGCAATAGAATTTCCAACGGAGGTCTGCTTAAACAATTAGGTGTTGTTTCCCCTCGAACAGGTGTTGTAACATTTCATTTCAGAGACTCTAATGGAGCAACTTATGAAAAATCAATAAATGTTGATTATTATGATAACTAATAGGATACTCAATTTTACTTATCTCGATCAGCTTCACAAAATTCCTGTTAAGGCCTATTCAGTCACTTACCAGAAATCTTTGTTCGCTTCACTTCGGTAAGCAAAATTAAGAGTGATTATATTTTTAATTAACACATTGCTTTCACTCGTATCTCATTACAGCAAAGAGTTAATTAAAACAAACGCAGAGTATAGGCATTTCTCCATACTTCCAAAATGCCTAACCCTGCAAATCAAAAATAAAACTAGAAAACTTATGAAGAAAATGACAAAAGAACAGATAGAAATAGAGTTAAGAAAAATAAGAATCCAGAAAATAATTGTAGTATGTGTATTGGTAATGTCAAGCATCATTTTATTCTTATTTCTTTTTGGCAGGGATATTCTATCGTAACACAGAATTAAAACAAGACAGTATCAGTAAAATGAAAGTGTAATGATAGCGAAATTTTTAAACTCATTAGAAGCGATATTAATACCGATGCTCATATTGCTCATTGCGTTTATTGTAGATGCAGGAGTACTATTTTATCGTGTGTTGCCAGAATATATGAATGAAAATCTAAAGCTATTTGCTTCTATAATGTTAGGGATTGCTGTAGCCTTTCCTTTATTGCTAACAAGTGTGAATTCTAATCTATTAAAACATAAGTATAAAATAGGTTTTCCTGAAATCTTCGGTTTCTGTAGCTTCTTTATGACCTTGTTATTCTTTGATGTATTCTCTGCAGATACGAAACCATTTAACTGGTATTTGACTACGGTATTTATGTGCTTGCTTTTGGGATTAATTGATTACTTATATGCAGATTTATTTGTAAAAAAGTATAGTCAAATCAACAACCTAGAGTTACAACAACAGGACTACGAAAGACTAAAGGATAAAAATAAAAGTCTACTCAAAGACTTAGATAAGTCTGATTTAGTCCTTTTACAATCCAAAGAAGAACTATCCAAGACTAAAGAAAGCCTACAAAGGACTATAAACAGTCTGGAAGAAGCCAATGAAAAACTTACCTGTCCTCATTGCGGACAATTGCAGAAATCTGTTAGTACTTATCGAAATCATATCGGAGGTTGCAAGGACAACCCTAAGAACAAGTTAAACGGAAAGGTTAAATCAATATCAATTACAAAAGAACCCTAATTAGTATGAGCACTATATTTTTTACTTCTGATCATCATTTTGGACATAGAGGAATAATCAAACATGCTAAACGTCCTTTTCGATCAGTAGAAGAAATGAACGAAACAATGATCCTAAGATGGAATGAAAAGGTTAAAAAGAATGATATTGTTTATCATCTAGGCGATATCGGATTAATGGCGTCAAGGAGACTAGTAGAAATTTTGGAGCGCCTAAACGGCAAAATTCATTTAATCAAAGGAAACCACGATGATCTAAATAGAAATTGTAAAGATCGATTTGAATGGATAAAAGACTATCAGGAATTGAAATTACCAAATCCCGATTCAGCAAACAACCAATTGATTGTCATGATGCATTATCCTCTTATGACTTGGAAAGGAAAGTATAGTGGTTCTTACCATCTTTTCGGGCACTCTCACGGTAAACTCACTAGCTTTAATAGAAAATCTGCTTTAGATGTAGGCGTGGATTGTCACGATTTTTATCCTATTTCTTATGAGGAAGTAAGATGTATTATTAAAAAGGTCAATTAATCTTGCTTAGTGGAATTTTTAGTTCTGTGATCTGAACTGAAGCGCAATTTTTCCAAATTAGAAGTATTATGGTTTAATAAGATATTAATAATATTAAGTATATTTAAGGCACTTAACAATATAACCCCACGCTTGGATTAATCAATCTAGGCTTGGGTTTTTTTTATTCTAACTAAAAATTATCAATATGAAAACAAAATTATTTTTCTTTCTCGTTGTGATTTATCTTTCAGTTACAAATACCAGAGCTAATGATGTCATTGAACTTGGCTCTAATGATCCTAATAATCCACAGAAATTATTAATCAAAGAAAATGGTATTATTGGGAAGGCTGGTCAAAAACTTTTAATCAAAGGCTATGTCGAAATCAGTCATTTTGAGGAAAATATATATACGGAAGAAGCAAAGAAAATATATATAAAATTTGATTCAATTCAATTTACAAACAATGGATTGGTATATACTAAAAGTGATTTAGGAATTTATCCTACAAAGTATTTAGGGGGATTTGTGAGAATTCATAGTGTTAGAGGTCAGAATGGTGTAGATGGAAAAGGTTATAGTATTCAGTCATCTCCAATCACCCAAAAAGCACCAAATGGAGCAAATGGTTCTAATGGTAGAGATGCTAGCTGTGGCGTTAGAAACTTTGTTCCATATAGTAGAGGTGCAAAATCTGGTAGTAACGGTGGAGCTGGTTCTGAAGGATATAGAGGAAATGATGGGCAACACGGAGAACAAGGTGAAAATGCTACTCATTCTTCTAATATTTTGATTGAACTTAATAAAATATCACTTGACTCAAACTTAAGAATAGAAGTAGTTGCTGAGGGAGGTAATGGAGGACAAGGAGGTAATGGCCAAAAAGGAGGAATTGGTGGTGAAGGTGGTAATGGTGGAAAAGGAGGTAATGGCGGTGATGGAAGTGAATGCGGGAGGAGTGCTAAAAATGGCGGTAATGGCGGTAATGCCGGCAATGGAGGTAATGGCGGCGATGGTGGTGACGGGGGTAATGGTGGAAAAGGAGGTAATGGTGGGCTAATTGAGGTTTATTTTAGTGATGTAAATATCCAAGATTTCCTTTTTCAAGGAATAGATAAAAGAGTAGTTGCAAAATATAAAGGCGGTAACGGAGGAAAACCTGGCTTAGGAGGTGAAGGAGGTGAAGGAGGAAAACCTGGTGCCAGGGGATGTGGAGGTTCAAAAGGAAAAGCTGAAGGAATACCAAATATATGGCAAGAAAATGGAGATAATGGAGACTGTGGTAATACTGGAACCGCTGGTAATGTTGGTAAAAGAGGCTTGAATGGGAAATGGGGGGATTCAGGGCAAGACGGAACTTTAAGGCACTCGAATTATAAATATGTTGAGGAAAGATCAACTGATTTCTTCAATATGCCAAACAGAACTCAAGGTAGATATATAATCCTTTAATTTAAACTGAGAAATGAAGATTTTAATAATAATTCTTTTAGGTATTCATACTGCTATTTCGCAACAGTCAGATTCAGATATTACAATTCAATATGACTCAAATGCTAACCTACAACTTGGTGGTAACATTGATCCAAATAGGATATTTGCATCCAAGCAACAATGTTTATCACCTTCAGAAAAGGAATGGGTTGATGGGGGAGCGGTTAGAACTGAAATTTCGACGGAATTTTTAACATCACATAAAGACATAAGTAATAATTTCAAACTATCTTATTTTTCAGATATAAAAGCTAGCTTAAATCTTGGTGATGGTATAAATGCTCGAGCTTCAGTGAATTATGATTTTAGTTTAGATAACTATTTTAGAAACATCTCTAATTCTCTTTTTTTTGTAATAAAAGCTGAAACAAGTCATGGAAGAATCGGTTTGAAAAATATAAATCTTAAGTCAGAATTCAAACAACTAATAGCGGAAAGTAAATTCGATGAATTTAGATCTGCCTGCGGAACTCATTATGTAAGATATGAAACGAAGAAATCTGCTGTTTACGCAATAATCAGTGTGACTAATATAGAAACTGAAATTAAAAGACATATAATTGCTAAATATGCGGCAAAATCAAATATAAAAATGACTGGCTTTGGTTCGATGGATTCCGAAGTACGTTTAAATATTGACAACTTGTTTAAAGAATTATCTAAGCATGGGAAAGTAGATATTAAATATACGGCACTTGGTTCTGAAGGAATAAAATCTTTTAGCCCTGTAGTTTCAAATGCTAATAATTATGATATAAGTAAAATTTTGGATAATTTATCAACTGCTCTTGAAGGTTTTACTAAAGAAAGTTCTGTCCCAGTAGAGTATAGACTGGCGTCGTTTAAACCTTTCGGTTTAGAAGAGTTTACATTTAATAATGACAAGTTAATCTATTTAGGTAGAGTTCAATCTAACTTAAATCAACTATACGATTCATTTAATCAAATACAGGAAATAAAGGATAGTAGGTATGATGATTATTTGTTATATTTTAAGGAGTTTGAAGAAAAAATAAAACAATATATTGAACTTAGTACAACCTCACTTAAAAATTGTTATTTTAATAATGAATATGATTTAGATAACATTCCAGATAACACTGAATTTATAAAAAGTATTGTTTGGCCTTCAGATGTTTTTAGTAAAATTAACCTTACGCTAACTCCTCATTATTCAAATGCGGTTAATTCAAGTGGTGAAAGGAAAGAAACCTTAACCTCTTTGGTCATTACTATAGATGGTAAAATAAGACATAGTAATTACTATAAGAATATGACTCCAATGAGATTAGATCAAGATTTAAAGTTGTTACCCACTAATGGTTTTGAGATGTTTGAGAATAATCCTTCAATCGGAGAGCCTAAATTTACAGAAGATAACATTAAATACGTACCCTTCTTCTTACGCCTGGAATCTTTTAATCTTAACTTTGATCAGAATAGTAATGGATTAATTGAGCTATCCTCTTCCGATGTTATTACTAAACAAAAACAATTGTTAGAGTCGTTGTCTAGAAGAAGCTATATAGTTAATATTAAAACTACTAAGAATGAAAATTTTTTACAATCTGTAGACTTTAATTTCAAGGAATCTGATATTGAATTTACTAGATGATTTCAATTTTGTTTACATAGGGAATTAAAATATCTGTTTTCTTCTATAGTTGGTGTTGAAAATTTAACATTCAATATCATCAATCGAATGATTTGTTTAAAACATTTGAATAAACTTTGAATGAAGACTAATTGTAATTGAAGTCTTTTATTTATTTTAGTTTTTTGGTGAACTGAATTTTTAAGAGAGAAAAAATAGAGTAATTGAATTTAGATTTAATAGAGGGAAATAAAGTTAAACTTCAGCCTATTCAAGAGGAATTACCTAGTGATTATGCAAATCGACTAGGCGAGTTCTATGCTTCTAATAGTACAAGTGGAGAGAAGAAAGTTAAAGGCCAGTTTTTTACGCCATTATCTATTGCTAGATATATGTCTTCTTTATTTGAAATTAATAAAAATGAGGTTTCAATATTAGACCCAGGATGTGGTTTAGGTGTTTTATCAATTTGTTTAGTTGAATCAATTATTGAGCGTAACAGTGATTTAAGAACTATACATATTGAAGCTTATGAGATTGATTCTGAATTAATAGTTTTTTCACAATTAACTTTCGATTATTTGAAAGTTTGGCTAGAAAGTAGAGGGGTGTCAATGAATTATATTATTCACGTGGCTGATTTTGTCTTGGATAAAATTGAGGTTACGGATGAATCTAATTTATATAGTTTGTCATTTAATAAATATGATTTTATAATTTCCAACCCTCCTTATTTTAAATTATCTAAAGATGACAAAAGAGCTATAGTAGCAAAAAAAGTAACTAATGGTCATTCAAATATATATTCAATATTTATGGCTATCTCTTCTTCTCTATTGAAGTCTAATGGGCAGATGATTTTTATTACACCTAGAAGTTTTAGTTCTGGAAATTATTTTCAAGTTTTTAGAAATTACTTCTTTAATAAAATAGATATAGTTCAAGCTCACTTATTCGGGTCTAGAAAAGAAACATTTAGCCGTGATAATGTTTTGCAAGAAACTGTAATATTAAAATGCAAGCCAAAAAAAAATAACCCAAAAAGAGATTCAGTTTTAATCACTTCGTCTAGTGGAACTTCAGATTTAAATAATGTTGACAAAATTGAATTACCCGTTGAATTAGTGATTGAATATGATTCATTAGACAAAATTTTATTTCTCCCAACAAATCAAGAAGAAAGGAAGATAATCGAACTTTTTAGATCTTGGAAAGGAACATTAAATCAATATAATATACAAATATCAACAGGTAGAGTAGTTGCTTATCGTTCAAAGGATTACATTAAAGAGAATAACAACTTAAAAAATACAAATCTAGCACCTCTATATTGGTTGCATAATGTCAGTCAAATGGATTTAAATTGGCCTATAGATAAACCTGGAAAAGGTCAATATATTTCTATTGAAAATAAATCAATGTCTATATTAGTAGAAAACAAGAATTATCTTCTGTTAAGGAGATTTAGTAGTAAAGATGATAAAAGCAGATTAATTGCTACTCCTTATTTTTGTAATGATGATTTTTCTCATATTGGAATTGAAAATAAGCTAAACTATATATATCGCCCTGATGGTGATTTAGAGGAATTTGAAATTCTTGGTTTAGGGGCATTATTGAACAGTTACGTTTTTGATCAATTTTTCAGAATGCTCAATGGAAATGTAAATGTGAGTGCAACAGAATTGAGATTTATTCCCCTTCCACCACATAAAATAATCAAAGAAATTGGAAATGAATTATTTTTATCTAATTCATTTTGTAACTTAGATTTGATTAATAAAATCGTGAATGAAAAACTCAAACCTGAGCTTGTTTCCTGAAAATATAAACAAACAAGAAGAAGCACAAAAAATACTTGAAGAATTAGGGCTTCCAGAAGCTCAACTTAATGAGCGTTCAGCATTAACATTTTTAGCATTATTGAATTTGAAGCCTGACCAAAATTGGGAGAATATAGAAAACCCTCTTATGGGAGTAACTCCAATAATGCAATGGATTAATACTTTTTATAATAAAAAGTATGCAGCCAATACAAGAGAAGCTATAAGGAGACAAACATTGCATCAATTTGTAGACGGAGGCGTGGTAGCTTATAATCCAGATCGACCAGATAGACCACCCAATAGCCCTAAGGCATGTTATCAAATATTACCTGAGCTTAAAGAAGTATTATCTTATTATGGAACCAAAGAGTGGAGAAAGCATCTTGATGCTTTTCTAAGACATAAAGAGACATTAGTTGAGCAATATGCTATGGCAAGAAATATGAGTAAAGTTCCTCTAAAGATAAACCAAGATAAAACATTTTATTTGACACCAGGAAAGCATAGTATATTAATAAAACAAATAATAGAAGTGTTTGGACCAAAATTTGTTCCAGGGGCAGAGCTTATTTATGTAGGTGATACTGAGAACAAAAAAGGTTATTATTTAAAAGACAGAATGCTTGAGTTAGGAGTTGAGATAGATGATAAAGGTAAGTTCCCTGATGTTGTTCTGTATTTTGAAAAAGAAAATTGGTTAATATTAGCCGAATCGGTAACCAGTCACGGACCAGTGGATGGTAAAAGATATAAGGAACTAAATAATCTTTTTGGAGGATCGACAGCAGGCTTAGTATTTGTTACAGCGTTTCTTGATAGAAAAATGATGTCTAAGTATATAGCGGATATTTCTTGGGAAACTGAAGTTTGGGTTGCAGAAGATCCTGAACATATGATTCATTTTAATGGGCATAAGTTTTTAGGCCCATATTAACTTAAAATATAGATAAATGCCAGATGAACAAAGTCTATTAAATGAACTAAGTAGAGAAAAAAGTATAATAAAAACAGATAGTTATAGCATGTCTATAGGGGAGATTATTAATCTTTATAAAGATAATGAACTTCAATTAGACCCTGCTTATCAACGTCTTTTTAGATGGAAGGAAGATCAAAAATCTAAATTTATTGAATCAATTTTATTAGGAATTCCTATCCCTCCAATTTTTGTTGCTCAAAAAGGGGATGGAACTTGGAGTATTGTAGATGGTGTACAGCGTATTTCTACCATATTACAGCTAACAGGAGATTTAAAATCAGGAGATCTTGGACCTTTAACATTAGGTACCACAAGAAAGCTGCCGTCTTTAGAAGGGTTTACTTGGAATACCCTTCCAACAGATTTAAAAAGAACCTTTAGGAGATCAAAGTTGGGTGTAAATATTATTCTTACCGAAAATAGTATTCAGTCCCAATATGAATTATTTCAGAGACTTAATACGGGTGGGTTGAATTTAGAACCGCAGGAAATAAGAAATTGCTTAATAATTATGTTGAAACCCGATTTTTATCAAAAAATCAATCGGCTTAAGAAATATTCTAATTTTTTAGAAATCATCTCTATCAATAAAAGAAAGCTTAGAGAAGAATATCATATGGAATTAATTTTAAGATACTTCATTGGTAGGTTTAATGAAATCGATTACGACTCTTACAGAATGTCTTCTACTCATCTAAGTGAATTTATTGATAAGGAAACTGCTAGGTTAATTGAAAACGAGAATTTTGATCTTGATGCTGAAATCATACTATTTAAGAGATTAGTAGATTTACTTAAAGACAATTTAGGAGAATCATCTTTTAAAAAATATAATTTCCAAAAAGATACATTTGAAGGTCAGTTTTCTAATGCTATTTTTGAATCAATTTGTGCTGGAATTGCTGATAATATTGATCTACATGAGGCAAAAACAAATGAAGAGTTTGTAGAAAAAATCAAAAATATGTATCAGGAGCAAGAATTTAACACATATTCTAATAGAGGAATTAAAGCTATTCAAAGATTTAAAGAATTAAATTCCTTCTCAAAAGCATATTTTAGTTCATGAGATATGATCAGTTTGAAAATTATTTGGATACCGATTTAGCTTGGAGAAAAAAGGAAATATCTGAACTATTACTTCTTGCCAAAACCTCAAATAAAGAAGTTCTTCTTAAATCTCTGATTCTCCTATTATATGCGCATTGGGAGGGGTATATAAAAAAGAGTAGCAAGTTATATATAAAGTATGTTTCTGAAGAAAAAATAAAAATAAATGATCTTTCTTCAAATTTCACTGCTATTGTTCTGAAGTCCCAAATTAGTCGATGCATCGAAGAAAGTGATAGTTTAACTTTAGCTAATGAATTATCTTTTATAAATGGTTATCTAAAAAAAATAAACAAAAGATTCAAAATCAAAATTGATCCTGATAAAGATTTGGATAAAGATATCATTGATACTCAGTCTAACCTAAAACCTAAAGTTTTTAAAAGTATTGTAGACATCGTAGGGCTAGATTACAAAACTTCAATAGAAACAAGAGAACACTATATAAATAGTAACCTTCTTGCAAATAGAAACTGCATTGGTCATGGCAGCCCTTTCGACCATACAAATCAATTAGATTTTAGTTTGACCTTAAAAGATATAGAAAAATTAAAAGATATTATTTTTTCTATAATTGATAATTACAGAGAAGAATTATTGGATTATGTAAATAATGAATTTTATCTATCTGTTAATGAGGTTAAAAGAAAATCTTATACTCTAAAAAAGGATAAGGAGCTTGAAAAATTATTTTCCCAAATAGAGTCTGTTTAATTTTTTTGATTCTAAAGTGATCCGTTTATTCTGTCACCAAATCTGACATCTAAAAATATAAAACTCCTTTAAAATCAATGTTTAAAGGAGTTTTTTAGTGACCTCGGCAGGATTCAAACCTGCAACCTCTTGAGCCGTAATCAAGTGCACTATTCAGTTATGCTACGAGGCCGTTTTGCGGGGGCAAATATAGGATGTTTTATTTACCAAACAAAACTATTTTTGTGTTTTTTTGAAGTAAATAATATGGGGTTTTGATTTTCAGATTGGTATCTTTGATGCGCTTAATCTTAGAACTATGGAATTTAATCAGTTAATACGTGATATACAGGATTTTCCCAAAGAGGGCATCCTTTTCAAAGATATAACCCCCTTACTCGGAAGCCCCAAAGCCCTGGTAGCTGCAGCAGATCGATTAGCAGCAGTGAGCCCTGAAGGAATATCGATTGATAAAGTGATCGGTATAGAGGCAAGAGGGTTTATTTTAGGCAGTATGATAGCAGAACGCCTGGAAGCCGGTTTTGTTCCGGTAAGAAAAAAAGGGAAACTGCCATTTACAACCAAACAAAGACAGTATGGGTTAGAATACGGAACAGATGTGTTGGAAATTCATACAGATGCGATTCAACCTGGGGATCACGTGTTGGTACATGATGATGTATTAGCTACCGGAGGAACGGCAAAAGCAGTATGTGAATTGGTGGAAGAGTTAGGAGGGATCGTAGTACAGTGTAATTTTATAATGGAATTGACATTTCTCGATGGAGGATCAAAATTAAAAGCTCCGATTCAATCACTTTTACAATATTAAAAAAAAGAGGTAGCTGCTCTTGCATGCTACCTCTTTATCGCTATGAGAAGTTTATATTAAATATATATACTTACTTTTTTAAAGTGGCGATAATAGCGCCGTCTTTGGCTTTATCCCCGTAAATACTGATGGCGGTAGCAGGTTTCAAAAAATCTACATCCTCCAGTTTATCTTCTTTGGCATATGTGTCCAATGTTTTAAAATTACTTTCTTTTCCGTTAATAATGATTAGTTTCTCTACAGAAGGGTCATCTCTAAATCTGTATTTTGGACCTTGATGTGGTTGCTGAAAAGGATGCATTGCCTGTCCGTTAAAGAAAGCTTCCATATCACCTTCTTTGAACTGCATGGATTGCATAATCTGATCTTTTAATTGTTGTATATCAATAGCACCATTTCCAAAAGGAAAACCTCCATCTTCATTATCAAAGTTAAAATCAAAAGAAAGGTTGTGTTGTTTTAATAAACTATCAATTTTTTTTGCTGGAATTCCCGTATGTGATTGATTGCGAAATGAGGCAATGTCAAACATTCCGGTGCTGGTGATATAAAGATTTCCGTTTTTGTAACCCAATTCGATATCTGGAATAGGTTGGTTTGAGGAGGAAGAATAGTGACTTTTGGAACTTCCTTTTTGGATAACAATATTGATTGCGGTAATCAGACCTTCTTTATTGAAGTTTATTTTTTTAATGATTAACTCAATATCATTTTCTGCAAGAAATGCTTTTAGATCATCCAGTTCTTTTTGTGTTGTTTTTTTATTGATAATCGCTGTTATCTCATTCTCATTAGAAATGTTTTTGGAAACCGGAAAAGTAGCAATGCGATTAAAAGCAGAAACAGAAAGCATTCCCATTAAGCCGACTCCTATTAAAATCCATTTTTTCATACGGTTGTTTTTTATAATTCTAAGATATCAAAAAGAAAAGATATAAAAGTGTATCTATCTTCTTTACAGCTTTAAATACGAGCGGGTTAAAAAGATGTTGCAGATGCAGAGAATAAATAGTTTGTTTTATACACTTTTGAGATGTAAAAACATAGTGTTAACTTGTGTTAGAGCCTCTTGTTGTGCCTGTTATTGATGTAAAGCCCGTTTAGTCACATAAAGGCGCCAACCAAAAATAAGGAGTTGAAATTTTGAAGCCTTACTGAGATCAAGTCGTTTTTTGGTGTAACTGGGGAGTAGTGTCTTGTTGATCGCTGCCAATATTTTAAAAAAAGAGGATTTCATGAGAATGTGTTTAGGTCGATTAGTTGTGCGATATTAGTACAAAATTTAAATACTATTCAGCAACATACGTTTTTTATCTCTGGAAATGGAAAGTGTTTTTCCATCACTCATAATAATATGCCCACCATCATCATTACATAACAATTTTAGGTAGTGAATATTGATAAGGTTGGATTTGTGAATTCTGATAAAATGAGGGTGACTTAGTTTTTCTTCCAAAAATTTTAAGTTTTTCGATACGACAATCTGCGGCTGATCTCTAAGGATGATTGATGTGTAGTTTCTTTCTGCAATACAATACATAATATCATCTACTTTAATCACATGAGACCCTCTGGAATCTGATAAAATGATTTGAGCCGGACCGTTTTGTGCATATATTTTTTGTAAGTTTTCAATAATCTCATTTTGAGAAGCTCTTTCTTTTTCTAGTATCTGAGCAGTTTTTTCTACAGCCTCCTTGAGTTTAATAGGATCTACCGGTTTTAACAGGTAATCAATGGCATTGTACTTATACCCTTTTAAGGCATACTCTTCATGAGCGGAGATAAAAACGATTTTAAAATTACTGTAATCAGCATCTTCAATAATAGTAAAGATATTGTTGTTACCAAGCTGGATATCCAGAAATACAATATCTGGAGTTAATTCTTTGAATAATTTTTTTACAGAAGCCTCATCTTCTCCTTCTCCGATGACTTCTACCATTGGACAATAGGCGCTTAATAAAACCTTTAGGCTGTTTCTAGCCATTTTTTCATCATCAATGATAATACATTTTAATTTCATATTCATAGCGTACTCATTTAATGATAGGAAGATCAATAATAATCCGGGTTCCTATCGGGTTATTTTCTGTATCATATAAATCATCAACATGCAGAGCTGTCTCTTTATAGCCGATTTTTTTTAACAGATTAATTCTTTCTGAGGTATTTTTTGAAGCAATCGATAAATGTGCTTCTCGTTTAAGTGTATTGAGTTCTTTTGATTTTTCTCGTCCGATCCCGTTATCTTCTACAATGCATTGCACAAGATTCCCCTTTTTTTTGAAATGGATCTTTAGTATCTTTTTGTCCTTATGACTAAGTCCGTGTAGAATAGCATTTTCTATATGCGGTTGAATAATCATGGATGGGATTTTTGGATCCATGTTGATTAGTGTTTGGTCAACAGATTTGTGTAAGATGAACTGATTGTCGAATCGCTCATTTTCAAGTTTAATATATGTTTCCAGAATTTCCAGTTCTTCATTGAGTTTGATAAAAAGGCTATCCGCATTAAATAAGGTTTTTCGAATCAGCTGAGATAAAGAACGCATGTGCTCGCTGGCCTGAAATTTATCTTTTTGCAGGATAAGACTCTGAAGGGTATTAAAGGAGTTGAATAAAAAGTGAGGATTCATCATAGATTTTAAGGACTTGAGTCGGGTAAGGCTGATTTCTTCATTTAGTTGAGCAATTTTTAAACGGCTTTTTTGATAAAAAGCCAGGAATATTAAAATACTAAATAGACTAAAAACCCCGGTGGTAATCGCAATAATCCTAATGTTAGAAACCTGCTTATTGGTTTTTATGTTTTTTTCCTCCAGTGTACTGATAATTTGATTTTTTTTCTTCAGGACACGATGGTATTCTGTTTTGGCTAGTTCTTTTTTTATGTTTAATCGTTCAACTTCTTTGACATAGTTTTCTTTAGCTTTTAAGTAGACGTTCGCCTTTTTATAATCTCCTTTTATCTCATAAATTTCAGCAAGATCATTTAAGCTATATGTATTAGAAGCGGGGTGATTCTGAATAACTGTATCGATAGACCTATTGTAGTATTCAATGGCTTTATCATATTCTTTTAACTTGTAATGAAGCTCTCCAAGGGTGTGAAAAAAGAAAGAATCAAAAGAGTATAATTGACTGTGAGAAGTTTTGTTCAGATCGATGTTTTCTGCTATGATGCGTTTTGCTTTTAATAATTTTTGCTGTTTGATATAACCATAAGCAATATTGTTAACACTCGTTTTGATGTTTTGCTGTAAGTGAGGACCGCTAACGGTTTTTGGATCTATTTTTTTGAATTTATCCAGAGCGATACTGGAGTAATATACCATAGAATCCAAAGTTCCTGTAGTATATGTAGCGGAGATATTCAGGATAGAAGTAGCGGTTCTGTACTTGTTATTTGTACAATAATTAAGAGATTCGATATAGTTTTCTCTGGCAAGTTTATACTCATAGAGTTCTGATAGTAAAAGCCCCTGACAAATTAGGATTTCCCATTTCAGATTTTTGCTATCACTGTTTTGTGATAATTCCCGGGCTCTTTTGAAATAATCCAATGCTTCCAGGTATTGTTCTCCTTTGTGGAACTGCTTTGCGATCATCATATGTGTTTCTGCCAGACAATCGATATTTTCTTTCTCTCCACAGTAATCCAGTAGAGAAAAAAGAGCTTCAGTATCTGTATTTGTCAATTCGTAATGAACTTCTTGTCTTAGTAATCGTAAGCTGTATTGAATATATTTCTTTGCATCATTCCTTTCTTTGGCATTGTGTATTTTTTTTCTTAACCGTGCCTTTGCAGAATCGATTTTAGTGTCTTGAAGAGGAAATGAGTAAAAGTTTTTAGAATAGGCTGTTTGGAAAAGGAAACACCCTATAAGTATATATAATAAAGTAGAATAGTGATTAGTTGACACTTTTTTTGGGGAATTTATGACAAAATTACGAATTAGCTAATTTAAAATTAAATTTAGTTAAAAAAATGTTGTTTTGTTGTTAAAAAAATGTGTTTTGTGTATTGTTTTTTACCGTTGGTGTAGTCTGATTAGTATTTTTTTTTGATCAATCCTAATATTGTAGTCATAAACAAACTCAATATCTAATGAAAATAACAAAGTCAGTGAAAGCGATGGCTGTTACAGCAATCGCAGCATCCATGATGGTATCATGTGAAAAAGATGCCACAGCGAATTTTACACCAGAAGAATCCAGGGAAATTTCTAAAGAAGTAATAGCAAAGATTACCGAACTGCATTATAACCCTAATAATGTAGAAAAACGTATGATCACAGATATCGATGGGAGCCAGGAAGAAATGTATGTTATAGAAGGTGATATTTTAATGTCGTATGATCAATTGATGGGAATGGAATTGCACGGAGGAATAAGAAATAAACAGTATCGAACTAATAATATAGTAACCGCAACAAATATAATTCGAGTAGTTGGATACACGGGAAACAATCAGTTTGGGTTAAGTAATACAGCTCAGACAGGGTTGCGATATGCAGTAGATAATTATAACAATGAGAATTTAAGTATTCGATTCGAATTGTCTTTTGGAACAATCTGGGGACCTAATGATATTCTCGTATATGTAGATAATAGTATTAATCCGAGTCCTAACCAATCATCTGGGATTGCAGGTTTTCCTAGAAATGGATATCCTTTTACACGGGTAAGGATTAATAATCGAGCAAATACTGGAGAAAGTAACCAGCAGTTAGAACATTTGTTAGCACATGAAATAGGTCATTGTATAGGATTTAGGCATACGGATTGGGATACAAGAAAGACATGCGGAGAGAACAGTAATGAAGGAGTCTCTAATGACGGATTGGTGTATATTCCTGGAACAGCGGGACCAGGAGGAGATGCGAATTCGATCATGAATGCATGTTATCCGTTTAATACAGATGGCGAATGGAGTCATTTCGACAGAGTAGCCCTTAACTATTTATATTAATACATAGCGTGTACGACGTATCATAGTTAAGAAAAAAAAGCAGTAGCCGATTGGGGGTTGCTGCTTTTTTGTTTGGAAGAATTTCCATTTCAAAAACGGCTGATCCGGTAAGGAAAAATAGCTTTTCTAAATCTTGTCTTTTTTGAATAAAAGAATAGTATCTTCGCGGGTAAATTAGTTACTATGTTAGGAAGTATTTTATATGTCATTATAGGATTGGTTCTTCTGGTTGTGGGAGGCGAATTTTTAGTGCGAACCTCAGTTGCGTTGTCTTTTAAATTACAATTGTCCAAAATGGTTATTGGATTGACGGTTGTGTCTTTTGCGACCTCGGCACCGGAATTATTAGTAAGTATACAGGCTGCATTAGATGGATTGTCAGATATGTCGTTAGGAAATGTAATCGGTTCTAATATTGCCAATATAGGATTAGTATTAGGGATTACTGCGCTGATTGGTCCCTTGGCAATCGATAAAGACTTCTACAAGTTTAATTGGCCTGTGATGGTGTTATTATCACTGGCATTATATGTATTTCTTAATAATGATGGGGTTTTATCTCTGTTAGAAGGAGGTATATTATTAGCCTCTCTGGTTACCTATTTGTATTTGTTGATCAAAAGAGCAAGAAAGTCAGGAGGAGAGGAAGAAGTAGAAGAAGTTGATGATGCGTTACGGCAAGTATCAAATTTTAAAATTGTCATATGGCTATTAATAGGAGCAGTTGCATTGTTTTATGGGGCTGAGTTGCTGGTTGATGGGGCTAAGGAAATAGCACAAAGCATGGGGGTTAGTGAAGGAGTCATTGCTGTGACATTAATAGCAGTAGGGACCAGTGTCCCCGAATTGGCAGCTTCTGTTATTGCTGCATTAAAACAAGAGAAAGCCATTTCCTTGGGAAACCTGATAGGGTCCAATATCTTTAATATAGCATCTGTATTAGGGATTACAGCTTTGATTCAGCCTATAGAAGTAAAAGATGCAGCATTGATTGACGTGAATATTTTTTGGATGCTTGGTTTTGCGATCGTGTTATTGCCCTTAGCTTTTATTCCTAAAAAAATGGAATTAAGTCGTCCTAAAGGGTTATTGATCTTTGCGGCTTATTGTATTTTTGTAGCCTTGGTTTTTGTGAAATAAACCACCTTGGATCTCTAATTATTAATAATGAATCTTAAGGCTTGGTCCTATTTTAATTATAAGATAAAAACCATATGAATAATAGTATCTGGAGATAAGGCTGCGAAAGAAGCAGTTCCTAAGAATCGTCTTTGGAAAGTATAAAAAGTTACAAGAGCATGTATATCAGTACATGCTTTTTTTGTGTCTTTATATTAATTAGAAGTTGGGTTTGTACTTAAAAAAAATAAAACGATACCTGAGTTTAAAGATATTTATAAGAACTAAAACAAAATATCATTTTGGATTAAGATATTATTAAAAATAGGGGGTGTAAAATGTTTTTATTGTAAAATTAATGGTTGACCCTTATTTTTTTAGGGGTGTTTCTGTTTTTAATTATATATTTGCAGCAAAAACTCAATTATGTCAACACTTAGATTTCATGCCTTAAAAGAAGCAATAGGTCGTAAAACAGTAGTAGTAACTGAAGAAGAGCGACGTTCATCATTATTTGGTCAGAATGTATTTAATCAAGGAACCATGTTACAGTATCTTACAAAAGATGCATATAATAGTGTTATTGATGCTACAGAAAACGGATCAAAAATCGACAGAAGAATTGCAGATCAGATTGCTTCGGCAATGAAAGATTGGGCGTTGTCTAAAGGAGTAACGCACTATACACACTGGTTTCAGCCATTGACAGGAGCTACTGCAGAAAAGCACGATGCTTTTTTTGAGACTATTGGGAATGGACAAGCTATTGAGAAGTTTGGAGGAGGACAATTAGTACAGCAAGAACCAGATGCTTCTTCTTTTCCAAATGGAGGAATTAGAAATACATTTGAAGCAAGAGGGTATACTGCATGGGATCCGACATCTCCTGCTTTTATATATGGAACAACCTTATGTATACCTACAGTATTTGTAGCCTATACCGGAGAAGCGTTAGATTATAAAACACCTTTATTAAGAGCTTTACAAGCTGTAGATCATGCAGCGGCTGATGTAGCAAAATACTTCGATAAGAATGTAAAAAAAGTAAACGCATCATTAGGATGGGAACAAGAATATTTCCTGATTGATCGCGCATTGGCAGATTCCAGACCAGACATCGTTATGGCAGGAAGAACATTATTAGGACATGCTTCAGCAAAAGGACAGCAATTGGATGACCACTATTTTGGAAGTATTCCTAATAGAGCGTTGGCATTTATGAGTGACCTGGAAAAAGAATGTATGTTGTTGGGAATTCCTGTAAAAACAAGACATAATGAGGTAGCGCCGAACCAGTTCGAATTGGCACCTATTTATGAAGAAACTAATCTGGCAGTAGATCATAACTCATTAGTTATGGATATTATGGGGAAAGTAGCTGCTAAGCATAACTTCAAGGTTTTGTTACATGAAAAACCTTTTGCAGGGGTGAACGGGTCAGGAAAACACAATAACTGGTCCTTGTCAACAAATACAGGAGTAAACTTATTAGGTCCGGGAAAAACACCTATGAGCAATCTGCAGTTCTTGACATTTTTTATCAATACCATCAAGGCAATTCACGATAATGAAGAGCTGATGAGAGCGGGAATAGCTTCTGCGAGTAATGATCATAGATTAGGAGCTAATGAAGCCCCACCGGCAATCATGTCCGTATTTATAGGAGAGCAGTTAACAGCTGTCTTAAAAGAACTAGAAGGAGTAACCGATGGAAAGTTGTCTCCAAAAGAAAAAACAGATCTAAAGCTAAATGTGGTAGGGAAAATTCCTGAAATCTTATTAGATAATACAGATAGAAACAGAACCTCTCCATTTGCTTTTACAGGAAATAAATTTGAGTTTAGAGCAGTAGGGTCAACGGCAAACTGTGCAAACCCAATGACAATTCTTAATACAATTGTAGCAAAACAATTGGTAGACTTTAAGAAAGAAGTAGATGCTTTAATCGAGGCTAAAGACCTTAAGAAAGACGAAGCGATTTTTAATATCCTTAGGGAATATATCAAGCATTCCAAGAATATTTTATTCGAAGGAAATGGATATGGAGAAGCATGGGAAAAAGAGGCTAAAAAAAGAGGATTAAGCAATAATAAGACAACTCCGGAAGCACTAAAAGCAAAAGTAGCTAAGAAAAACCTGGAATTATTCGAGCAAATGGGAGTGATGAATAAGGTAGAGGCAGAAGCACGCTATGAAATTGAAATCGAAGAATATGTAATGCGTATTCAGATCGAAGGACGTGTACTGGGAGATATCGCAAGAAACCATGTGATTCCTACTGCGATTAAGTATCAGAATATGTTGATCAGCAATGTTACCGGTTTAAAAGAATTATACGGAGCAGACTTTAAAAAATATGGAAAAGAGCAATTAGATATTATAGAAGAAATCTCTCACCATATTAGTGTTATCAATGCCAAAGTAAATGAAATGACCCAAGAACGTAAGAAAGCAAATGCATTGGAAGATACGGAACAAAAAGCTGCGGATTACTGTAATAGGGTAAAACCGTTGTTTGATGAAATTCGATATAGCTGTGATAAATTAGAGCTGTTGGTCGATGATGAATTATGGCCACTGACTAAATATCGTGAATTATTATTTACAAGATAAGTAGGAAAGCGCTTACTAGTTAAGAAAAATTATGATAAATTAGTAAAAGATTAACATCCTTGAGAAACCTTTTAAAAGTCGTAGAACACAAGTTTTACGACTTTTTTTCGTTGGGTATTTCATCGAATTTTTTGAGAATGTTAAAAAAGGTGTGTTATTATTTTATAATTTTAGATTGTCAACGACACTACTATTAAGACAAAACCCTTAGATATTTGACTCCCCCCAAATGTTTTTTTATTAAGAACTTGCTTTTTATTGCAATAAAAACAGACTGTTTTTAGTGGTCATAGTTGCGTAATATTACTTGTAATTTTTAACCTTTAATTATAATTCACACATGAAAAAGTTGATTTTAAGCGCCGTAGCTATACTAGGCGCAACTACAATGTTTGCACAATCTAATTCTAGTAATGTCGGTCAGACTGGAGATGATAATAAAGCAAACGTTACACAGGTTGGAGCAACCAATGAGGCATTAGTAACTCAAGAAGGAGAAGCTAACTCATCAGAGGCTGTTCAAGGGAGCGACCTTTTTACTGCCAGAAACGGAAGTATTGTACAGACGCAAACAGGGATCAGAAATGTCGCTTTTGCAAAACACGAGGAAGACAATAACCAGGTAGTACAGGAACAATTAGGAATGGGAAATAATGCTTCTGTTACTCAAAACTTAGTACATTTTGGAGGCGATAATGTCGCAAATCAAAATCAGGAAGGACAGGACAATACTGCTACCATTTCGCAAGAAGGGTATGGATTCTTTACCTCTGGAACGGCCAATCAGGCAACTCAGAATCAATTAGGAGCAGAAAACTCTGCAGTAGCTTCTCAGAATGGAGAAGAAAACTTCAGTCTTTCTCAGCAAGAAGGTGTATCTAATGCCGTAACGATTGAGCAATCTGGATCAATTAACTATTCTGAGCAAACTCAGAACGGTGAAGCAAACTTAGCAGAAGGAACTCAGTTCGGAGAAGAAAACTCTTCTACTCAAACACAAATAGGAGGAGGAAACACAGCAACTTCTATTCAGGGGAGCAGTGCTTTTGAAGCTACCGGAGGAATTGTAGAGCAAACTCAGGAAGGAAATGAAAACAGCGCCTTCGCTCAGCATGAAGAAGTAGGAAATAGCGTAGTTCAAGTTCAGATTGGAGATGGAAACAGTGCATCTGGTACTCAAAACTTAGAGTATTTCGGAGGAAATAACAATATTGCACAAGGACAATCCGGAAATGGAAATATAGCAGAAGCTAAGCAAGAAGGAATGACAGGAGTATTTGGAGTAGAAAATACGATTACTCAGATACAATTAGGAAATGATAACAAAGCAACATCTGTACAAAACGGAGAAGCAAACTTCAGTGACATCATTCAGGAAGGAATAGAAAACATCGCTCAGGATACACAAAGAGGAACAGGAAACATGACGACAGTTCGTCAGAACGGAGTTTCTCACCAAAGTGTAATCATGCAAAATGGAAAGAATAACGCTGCTGTAGTTACTCAGATAGGAGGATAATACTACACCAGTAATTGTTTTCAGTAATCCCTGAGATTGCAGAAACACCATATTGTTGTGTTGGCATATTTCATATTATATAAGAGTATATAATATGAAATATGCCTTTTCCCACTACATAATGGTATAAAAAGAAAATTAGTATTCGTTTCATTTTATCATAAAGATCGTTGTCATGAAAAGAACACAGTTACTATGGATGATTCCCTTTTTTAGTATACACTTTCTTGTCGCGCAGGAAGAAAGTTCCTCGGATACACAGCAAACATATAGAGATTTTGTTGTGTTTTCACAGGCAGATCAATTGCGGCAGTATACAAATAGTCAGCAGACTAATGCGGTTTTCATTCAGCAAATAGGAGATAAGAACACTATCTTGTCCAATATACAATCAAATTCCTCATTGATTTCCATCGTTCAGAAAGGAAATGAAAATGATATCTCGATTCGAGAACAAGCAGATAGAACCGAAAAAGAATTGACCCAGTTGGGGAACCGAAATTCTATTGAAGAAATAGGTTTTAATGCAGGTCTTGTTACAAAATCGGAAGTCCTTCAGCAAGGAAGTGAATTAAAATTCAGACGATATGGAAGTAATTCATTGTCCAAAGATATGAAGGTAAAAATGACAGGAACTGATAAAACCATTATCATACGTAATTTTTAAAGCTGTCAGGACATGAAATGTATAGGGATATTGTGCGCATTATTGATGACTGCATCAGGATGGACACAGTATGCCAATAACGAAGTAGTAGCAGCCTTAAAACAAGAAGCGGTTGCTGATGCGACTCAAATAACAGCCATCGCAACCAACACTTCTGAGATCTATAAGAGTTTGCGATTTTCTTTTAGCATTTTTACTACAGATGAGAACAATGTATTAACCAAAAATGTAAAAGAAGGTCGCTTTACAGTAAAAGCAAATGAGAGTATTGTACTTTCTAATGCTATTGTAGCGAATGATGAAACAAATAAAGTTGTCATTTTAGTACTGATCTACGATGAAGATCGGATTATAGGAAAAGACCGGGTCGCTTTTAATGAAGCCCCGGACAAAGTAAGCAGATTAACAGATGATCCGAAGGAACCGGAAGATGGTATTGAACTAAAAGGAATTGTGATAGAAGAAACCAAAACAAAACCGGGAAAAGATTTCTATGATTTTTTCTATCAATCCTATCTGATGAATCAGATTAATGGCAATAAAGTTGTAGGAATTTATGAGACATTGAGCTTTGGAAGAAGTACCATTATTCAGGTGAAAATAGAAGAAACCGTCTTACATGAGTTTTTAGGGAAACCAGATTTGGAATATTTAGAAGAAATGTCACGAGTCGCTATCCGAAAAGTGTACAAATATTTTAAGGACGCCAGAAACCAAAAAAAGGCTATTTTTCAATATTGAGAGGAAGTAGTCTATAGTATTTGTTTAAAACGGTCCATATGTAGTTTGTTCGCAGATAGCAGGATGATCGGTACGTTTTGTGACATTGATAACAACAGTATAAACACATGAAAATAAAAAGTTTAATCTTTGTTCTTGTATGCTTTATGACATTACTGGGATACGGACAAGATTTAGTGTACAAACCCATTAATCCGGCTTTTGGTGGAGATACTTTTAACTACCAGTGGCTGCTCAGTTCAGCCGAAGCCCAAAATACTTTTAAGGACGCAGAACGTTCCAGGGGAGAAGAATCAGATATAGAAAGATTCACTCAAAACCTAAACAATCAGGTATTAGGTCAGATTTCCAGATCCCTGTTTCAGGAGCAGTTCGGAAAAGATGGACTAAGAGAAGGAACCTATACATTTGGCACCTTGTATATAGAAATATTCCCATCAGCAGATGGACTGGTGGTCGATATTCTCGATACCAGTACCGGAGACCGTTCACAAGTAATAATACCTAATTAGATACGAATGCGCAGATCATTTCATTTAGCAGGCATACTGTTGGGTATTGTTTTATCTTTAACAGGATGCGGCAGTTATTTTAGCCAACCTTTCTCCGTGCAGGAAGCACGATTAGGCGAACAGACTTCAGTTACCAAAAAATTACAAAAAGCTCCGCAGCCGGTAGAACCTATTGTTGTAGGAGTCTATAAATTCAGAGATCAAACTGGACAATATAAACCTACAGAAAACGGAAGTACCTTTAGTACAGCAGTAACTCAGGGAGCAACTACCATTTTGATAAAAGCCCTGGAAGATTCTAAGTGGTTTGTTCCTATAGAAAGAGAAAACCTGAGCAATTTGCTCAATGAGCGAAATATCATTCGTTCCACCAGAAAAGAATACCGAAAAACAAAGAACCCTAATGAGCCGCAATTACCTCCTCTGCTATACGCAGGGATCATTCTGGAAGGAGGAATTGTATCATATGATTCTAATATCGTTACCGGAGGTCTGGGAGCTCGTTATTTTGGAATTGGAGGAGCAACCCAATACCGACAAGATAGAATCACAGTATACCTGAGGGCGGTATCAACTTCCAGTGGGAAAATTCTGAAAACAGTATATGTGTCTAAAACCATCTTGTCACAATCGTTAAGTGCCAATTTTTTTAGATATGTTAATTTTAAGCGGCTGTTAGAAGCAGAAACCGGATATACCCGTAATGAACCAGCACAGTTAGCTGTTACAGAAGCTATAGAAAAAGCAGTAAATTCTTTGATTGTCGAAGGGGTAGAAGATAAGCTGTGGAAAGCAAAAGGAGATACAGCTGCTATCGATACCTGGGTTGCAGAATATCATGCAGAAAAGGAAACAGCAGCAAATACCCGGTTGTATGATCGTTATTTTAAAGAAAGACGGGGAAAAGCAGCAATAACAGCTAAGGTAGGAGGGGCATTGATTAGTGGAGATTATGCTGATGCAGAACTTACATATACCACCGAATTAGGGGGAAAATGGTTTCTAAACCCCTACCTCAATATGAACTTGAGTGTACAGAAAATGGACTTGAGCAATGGAGCAGCTTTTGTAGAAGGACTTAATGCGGTTAATCTTTCTACAGAAGTAATTTTATTGCCCTTCGAGTCGTTTACCCCATTCCTTTTTGGAGGAGCCGGGATGGTGAGTAATGACGAATTCGAGAAGACACTGTTTAAATTTCAGTATGGGGCAGGGATAGAATACTTGCTATCTGATACTGTAGGAGTTCAGGTCGATGCGACCCATAATCTGGTAATGAGTGATGAACTGGATAATGTTGTGCAGGGAAAAAGAGATGATCAATATTTTACCTTTTCTGTGGGAGTCAACTGGTACTTTGATCGTTTGTTTAAGAAAAAAGAACACAAAAAAAAGATAAAAAAAGAAACCTCAGTCGATAATCAAAAGAAGAAATAAAGGATGAAAACTGACAATAAAATAACCCTTTTGATAAACAAGATGCTTATGTTGTGGAGACGATACCATTTGCGATCGTTGGGAGCAGGAATAATGCTGCTGTTTTTAGGAAGTTTGTTAGCTTGTAGTGAGGATACTATTGAGCTGGAAGGAGTAGGAAGTATTAAGGGGCGTATTGTAGAAAAAGGAAGTAATGAACCGTTGGAAAATGTAAAAGTTTCTACCAACCCCAGTTCGAGTACTGTTTTTACAGATGAAAAAGGATTCTACAAGATAGAAAATGTAGCCATTGGAGAATATTCATTATCAACGCAACGAGAAGGATTGTTGACTAAATTTACTCCGGTCTCTGTAGTAAAGGACAAAGCAGTAGAAGTAGTGGTAGAAATGGAAGAAGAAACAGCAGGGAATCGCCCTCCAGAAGCGGCGATGCTGGTCTCTCCAAAAGATAACACCACAGCAGCTCCGGTAGAAGTGACATTAACCTGGATCGGAAAAGATCCGGATGCAGATGAATTGACCTATACCGTTACCTTAAAAAATGATGAAAACAGCTCGGTAGAAGTTTTTGAAAATATAAGCGATACTACCTATGTGTTATCAGGTCTGGGATATGGAATTAAATATTTCTGGCAGGTGACCTCCTCAGATGATATTAATGATCCCGTTTATAGTGAAACCTTTTCTTTTGAGACAGGGGTAGCACCAGATAATCGGATTTTATATACCCGACTTGTAAATGGTAATAGTGTGATTTATTCAGCAGATGAAAACGGAGAAAATGAAGTGCGGTTAACAGCATTGGATAAGAACAGTTTTCGTCCCAGACGAAGTGCACATACAGGAAGCATAGCTTTTTTACAGTCGGTAGGAGGGAAAATTCAACTGTTTACCATGAAAGAAGACGGTTCTGATACCAGGCAGGTAACCACTACGGTACCTGTTTCAGGGTTTAATTTAGAAGAGGTAGATTTTTCCTGGAGTTCCAGAGGAGCCACTTTGTTATTCCCTAGTCAGGATAAACTGTATCGAATAAAAACAGATGGGAGCGGAGTGCAGCAATTGTACAAAACCGGAGATGGAAAACTGATTACGGAAATAGATTATAATGATACCACTCATATGGCTGTAGTAAAAGTAAACGATGTCAATGGATATGAGGTAGCTATTTTTACTCTCAATGCCTCCTGGGCGGTAAAAGATACAATTCTAACCGGAATGCCTGGAGCTGCGGGCAGTATAAATCTGTCGGTTGACGGAACCAAAGTGTTGTATAGCAGAGATGTTTCCGGTTTTGAGCATGTGACATACAGACAATTGGATTCTAAACTTTTTGTACATACTATTGCAGATGGAACAGCAGTCGAATTATCGACAGGAAAACCAGCAGGAACCAATGACCTGGATGCCCGTTTTTCTCCTAATGAAGCAGCAGTTATTTTTGTGAATACCTCTAATGACGGACGCTCTGTAAAAAATATTCAGACTGTGGAAATTGGCGATATTTCTAATAGGAAAACATTGATAGAAGGTGCTGCGATGGCAGATTGGGAATAAAAAGGAAAGTCTGCTGAGCGATAAAAAACCTTTTTTGACAGGATAGTTTTTCAGCCCGCTGAATTCCATTATCTTTGCCATTTAATCCCATAATAATGAGTCAAGAAATTAGTAAGCGATACGCCCAGCGTGGAGTTTCAGCATCAAAAGAAGATGTTCATAGTGCCATTAAGAATATTGATAAAGGGCTTTTTCCCAAGGCATTTTGTAAAATTGTACCTGATCACCTGACCGGAGATGAAGATTATTGTTTGATTATGCATGCCGATGGTGCAGGAACTAAGTCCTCTTTGGCATATATGTACTGGAAAGAAACAGGAGATATTTCAGTATGGAAAGGAATCGCACAGGATGCATTGATTATGAATATTGACGATTTATTATGTGTTGGAGCAACCGATAATATCATGCTATCTTCTACTATCGGAAGAAATAAAAACCGTATTCCTGGAGAAGTAATTTCTGCGATAATTAATGGAACAGAAGAATTATTGGAAGAGCTTAAGAGTTTTGGAGTAACGATTCATTCTACCGGAGGAGAGACTGCAGATGTAGGAGATTTGGTACGAACAATTATTGTTGACTCTACCGTGACAGCGCGTATGAAACGAGAGGATGTTATTGATAATGCCAATATCCAAGCCGGAGATGTAATCGTAGGTTTAGCATCTTTCGGGAAAGCTTCTTATGAGAAAGAGTACAATGGAGGAATGGGAAGTAACGGACTTACTTCTGCCCGACATGATGTATTTAGTAAGGTACTGGCAGAGAAATATCCAGAGAGTTATGATGCCGCCGTGCCGGATGAACTCGTATATTCTGGAAAAACACAATTAACGGACACTGTAGAAGGAGCTCCTCTCGATGCAGGGAAACTCGTATTGTCTCCGACAAGAACCTATGCTCCGATTATCAAAAAAATAGTAGCAACCTATAAAAAAGATACCATTCATGGAATGGTACATTGTAGTGGAGGTGCGCAGACTAAAGTATTACATTTTGTAGAGGATGTGCACGTGATCAAAGATAATTTATTTGAAGTGCCACCTTTGTTTAAATTGATTCAGGAAAATTCCGGAACCGACTGGAAAGAAATGTATCAGGTATTTAATATGGGGCACCGTATGGAATTATATGTAGCGCCAGAAATTGCAGAAGAAATAATCGCAATTTCTAAAAGTTTTGATGTAGATGCGCAGATTATAGGTCGTGTAGAAGCTGCTGATACCAAAAAATTAACGATCAAATCTCCTTTTGGAACATTTGAATACTAAGTAGTATAACGCATAGATGATTCCTTCTGACATTTGTAGAAGAAGCCTATTTTTCTTGGTAATTTTTGCTGTTTCTTGTTCAAAATATCAGGAGGAATCTATTTTTATTACCGTTTCAGGAGACCTGATGCCGGATCGAGGTATTCGGAAACAAGCATCCATTACCGGTATATCGGATTTTTTTAGTGAAATAGCTCCATTATATCAAACGCAAGATGCTTCTATTATCAATATGGAAGGAGTTCTTTCTTCACGGGTACTGGAACCTGAAAACAAAACATATACATTTATAGGAGACCCGGAGTGGGCAAAAGCTGCGTATAATGCGGGAGTTACCCATGCTGGTATAGCGAATAATCACAGCATGGATTACGGGGCGATTGGAGTAAGAGAAACACAACGGTATCTCCAGGAAGCAGGAGTGATACCTATAGGAGGGAGTTGTAATCCGGTTCTTCTCCAAAAAGGAAATACAACAGTACGGGTTTTTTCATATACAGATGTAGGAGGGAGTACCGGAGTACTATGTGATAGAGAAGAAATACTATTACAAGGTATTCAGTCTTACCGGCAGCAATATCCTAAAGAAGTTATCGTAGTGATTGTGCATTGGGGAATGGAGTACACCCATCGACCTACCTCCAGACAATCGATGCTTGCACGACAACTGATAGATCATCAAGTCGATATTGTAATAGGTCATCATCCACATGTCGTACAGCAGATCTCCTATTATAAAGGAAAGCCAATTATATACAGTCTGGGGAATTTGATCTTTGATCAAGTACGTCCAGGAACAAATACCGGAGGGATTCTCCAGATGGAGATTCAGGACAATCACCTATGTCAGTTAGCATTTTATCCAATTCGGTTGCACAAAGGAAAGCCAAGTTTTGTCAGTAAAGAAGAAATATCCAGATTAGCTAAAAATAGCTGGTTTGAAAAGGTAGCTCTTAGCCCGATTCCTAATGGATGGCTATTGCAAGAAAAGAAGAAAGCAACAGATGTATGGGAAGTACGTATTGATGATGCTCATTTTCAGGGAAGAATTCGGGTCTCCAGGATGAAAACAAGAGAAGCCTATCGGTTATCTGTAATAGATACTACAGGAAAGGAAATAGATAAAAAACGATTAGATTATCCGGTGTACACACTTCAAAAAGGAGATATTAATGGTGATGGTAAAACCGATATTGTCTTGGGAATTGTCAAGGCGACCAAATACCATCCGGAAAAAGCAAAACGACTATTTACTTTTTCTCTGGATCAGGGAAAAATACGACCTCTATGGCTAGGGTCTCAGTTAAGCTATGAGCTAAAAGATGTAAAACTAGTGGAAGAAGAGGGAAAAGTCTATGTGTATTCTTTGGAATTTTATCATACTTTTATGGTAGGAAAGTACTATTGGAAAAATTTTGGAGTTACCCTGGATCGCTTTGTGCTCAAAGGAGCAGACGAAACAACAGCCACTCAGTTTTTTAATGCCTTGTGATCTCTCGTGTTTAGAATAGAAGCGGCATCGATAGCAATTTTTTAAAAAGTAATTGTGAACAAGTAATCTAATAAACGACCATGTGAAATAGGTGATGTTTGGAGTTGGATTAAAATAATCTCAATACATTTTATTTGATCTTTTAAAATTATAGAATAAACAGATGAAAAAAGGAATTCTTTTTGTTGTATTAGCCGCCATCGTAGGAGGAGGCTATTATTTTTTAACAAAAAAAGAAGGAGGAGTAGAAGAGGAAGACCCGGAGGCGCAAATGGTTCCCGGATTAGAAGAAAAAACGGAGGTAGCAGACCCCTTTGAAGAAGAGTTGGCAGCCTATTACGAAATCGATTTTATCAAAGAATGGTACCCCGAGCGAATCTACCCGGAACCTTTTGATTTTGATATTTCTCTAAAAGGAAAAACACTGGATGAACTTCGCATTCTGAGAAATGAATTATTTGCCAGAAAGGGGTATCTGTTTGAGGATGCAATTGCCAGGGGACACTTTATGCAATATGAATGGTATCAACCTATTTTTGATGTACCGGATTTCAAAGTAAAATTAACCTCTAAAGAAAAACGCTTTGTTACCAAAGTAAAAGAAGCTGAAGAGACACTTAAAAAACAACCGTTTGTAGAAAAGAATGGGCATACATTTATCGCATTTAATCAGGTGTTGAATACCTCTCAATTTAAAAACCTGGGAGGGAGTATTCAACGTTCTTTAGAGAATACGAATGCCTGTATTATTCCGGGAGGACATAAACAAATGTTTCACCTATATGATTATAATCACTATCAATATATTCCCAATTTTGTCACAACTGATTCATATTTGCAGTTATTGCATAAGTACTTTAGTGGCATACTAAAGCATGTAGAAGAAGAACAGTTTATTCCAATGATGCGTACGATGCTCAATACCTTGTATACGCAATCTTATACAGTGTATAAAGAATCAGCGCATAAACAAGAACGAGCGGCAGCGGCATATCTGACCACTTATATTGCTATTGGTAGTACAGCATTGACAGGAGAGGAAAAAGAAGTCCCCGAAGAAATGCAATCCTTTTATAAGGAGGAAGTAGAGAAAATTCAAAATCATTCGGGAAACCGATCAGATTTTTTGGGAATTTCTAATGGGATGACAGACTACCAACAATTTACTCCAAGGGGAAACTATACCAAGAGCGAGGCGCTTAAGAAATATTTTACCGGAATCAAATGGCTGAATTACGCTCCCTTTTTTCTGGATGAAAAACAACGATTTGATGCGGTATTATTACTAGCTGATATGATACGGTCTGATCGTGCATTGATGAAGGATTATACCCGATTTAATTCGCTGATAAGTATGATGGCAGGAGAAGAAGATAACCTGTCAATAGGAACTGTTATAGAGGTATTAGATACGTTGTATAAAGGAATAGAGCGTAAGGAAATGTATACCAGGTCAGTAAAAAAGGAGTTGATTGCGGCATTAAAAAAGCGGGAAGTCAATAAAATACAAGCCCAAACGGCAGATAAAAACAGAATGAATGTATTGTTTACTTCAGGACGTTATAGTATGGATGCTGCTATTTTTATGAAGTTGGTTCATGTAGATGGAGTAAAATCCAAACGCCCGTATCCCAGAGGATTGGATGTTTTTTCTGTATTAGGGAATCAAAAGGCATCCCATATAATAGAAGGAGTATATAAAGATGAAACTACCTGGGAAGCTTATCCAGAGAAGGTAGATTCTTTACAGCAGGTATTTGCAGCTTATTCAGATTGGGATAAGAATTTATATACCAAAACCATGCAGTTGTTATTGCAAATGAATAAATCAGATAGTAATTATCCTGGTTTTATGCAGACAGATTTCTGGAAAACTAAAAATGTTTCCACTTCATTAGCTGCATGGGCAACCTTAAAACACGATTTGATTCTATACTCAGAACCAGCTTTTGCAGCTCAGGGAGGACAGGGAGGAGGACCGCCACCACCACAGCATCTGAGTTACGTAGAACCTAATATTAAGTTTTGGGAGCATGCCCTGGCATTACTAAAACTGGAAAAAGAAATTTTGCAGGAAGCGGCTGTTTATACAGATCATTTGCGTTTTATAAATGAGGAATTAGAAGATTTGGCAAATCTCCTGTTGAATGTGAGTAAAAAACAATTGAAAAAAGAAAAAGTAACCGAAAAAGAATTTATAGAACTCTCCTGGATTGGTGCCAGAATGGAGCGTATTTTATTCCGTATTTTTAAAACAGATCACCTCCCTAAACAGGAAGCAGATATGGCAGTAGTTGCCGATGTATATAATTACAAACAATTTTTAGAAGCAGGAACTGGTCATGCTGATGAGGTGTATGTGGTCGCTGAGATTAATGGTAGCTATTATATTACCAGAGGAGCAGTTTTTAGTTATTATGAATTTTTATCTCCATCCCCTATGACTGATATGGATTGGCAGGAGAAACTCAAAACTAATCCCAAACGTCCTCGGTGGATTCGTAATACTTTGATTACCCCTGCAAAACCTTTGGAAACCAAACCGAGTTATGCGCTGATGGGAGATACCTATGGAGAAGAGTAGGAAAAAAAGAACATTTAGGAAAGCTAAAGGTGTTGGTTGTATGATTGAGAATAGTAAAAATAGGAGAACTACTTTTCATAGTGTTTAACTATTCTAATAAAAAAAATATTTACTGCAACTACAGAAATTATTCTGTTTAATGATTATTAGTTAGTTTCTTTTGTTTTTACTTTTGTATTCAAATAGATTATTTTGTTAAAACCTTGTTTATGAAAAAAATATATTTGGGTACATTTTTATACCTTTGGATAAACATGCTTTTGGGACAAGCTACGAATGTTTTTCCAGATAATAATAATGTTGGAATTGGTACACTGAACCCTATCTCAAAACTCCATATTTCTAATGGAGAAACAAATGGAGAAAATCATTATATGTCAGATCTAACTATAGAAGATGATGATCATGCAATGATCAACCTCTTAACGACCAATTCTAAGAATGGGTATTACGCATTTTCAGATTCTAATGATAATTACTTAGGAGGAATGCAGTATGAGCACGCCTCTAATCTTTTGAGATTTAGGGTTAATAATCATAATACCAATATGATAATAAATGGTAATGGTAACATAGGAATGGGTATTCGTGTAACAAACCCATATGCACAATTAGTAGTAGGAAGCCATTTTGGAGCTATAGTTTCTGGGTCTTCAGGAGGAAATGCTTTATTTGGAACGAATATGGCATTTCAGCAAGATGGGGGTAATCATAATAAAATATATACTCCTTATACACATACAAGTAATTATGGATATGCTGGAGTAAGAGCTTCATGGGGTAAGATTTTATTTTATACTGAAAAGAAAAACACAATGGAAAGAGAGGTTATTACCCCAATTGCTAGGATGATTATAAATGAATTTGGTAATATTGGAATAGGAACTAATAATCCTGATTCTAAATTAAGCGTAAATGGGAAAATACATGCCAAAGAAGTAAAAATAGATCTAAGCATACCTGCTCCCGATTATGTGTTTAAGAAAGAATATAACTTACTAAGTATTCCAGAGGTTCAAAATTACATAAGAAAAAACGGGCATTTGCCTAATATACCTTCTGCAAAGGTCTTAGAAAAAGATGGAGTTAGTTTAGGAATTATGAATATGAAACTATTAGAAAAAATAGAAGAGCTTACTCTTTATACTATAGCGCAAGAACATCGTATTAATGAACAAAAGCAAAAAAATAAAAAATTAGAGAGTAGGATAGAACGGTTAGAGAAAATGTTGTTGAAAAATTAAAGAGATGCCTTTTCTAATTTATGAGTAAGCAATAAAAGTAAATAAATATAAGAAGAACCAGTTACAGCGATGTAGCTGTTTTTTTTACAGGAAGTGATTTGCATACCAAAATCGTAATTGTTGTTTTTACTGAGTAGATTTAAGTAGTAAAAGGTATAAGATGTAATTATTATAACAGCTTTAATTTCTGTAGTTGCAATGAATAATAAACCACTTTTTCATATCGTTTACCTGCTTCTTTTTATATTTGACGACTTATTTATTTGAAATACCAGTATTAATAATGAAACAATCCTCCTATATTGCTATTAGCTGTTTTGTCATTTTATTAGTTTCCTGTAAGGGGCTCATAGTGAGTACAACAAAGATGCATACTACAGATGCCACTCCTATTGCCTTAGGAGTTCTGGGCATACATTCAGGAACGGTATTCCAGGCTAATTTCAGAGAGACGGCCCTTCCTGTTTACCAGACGCCAATTCGAGTTGGAGTTGAAGTTGAGGACTTTTCTTCCAGAACTTATAAAGCATATCTTCAGCAGGTAAAAAAAGAGCAAGAAGTAATTAATTATGTGGATTCTATTTCGGATAAACCCACTTTTCTTCAACTTCGTTTGCTGGATCATATTACTGCAATATCAGCATTGCAAAAAGAAGCAAATCAGGAAACAATTTCTTATCTCAAAACGCAAAAAAATACAGGGATTGTCAGTACTGTTTCTATGGTGATAACCGCTTCTTTACAAGATGAGATTACAAAAGCTGAAGCGGTATTTTTAACGAATAGTCAATATAAACAATATACATTATCCTTAGCGAAACAAGGAAAAATCTATAAAACCATTGATTTTTCCAAAGCGACTATTTTTGGGTATGGTCTTTCTTATTTCTGCTGGGGACAAAATGATAAAAATCAAATCAGCATTTTTAGCCTTACAGAGGAAAACCGATCTTGCCCGAAAAACACCTATAACGATGCTGGCAAAGCAGCAGAAAAAATAAATTATTTAAAATTATAAACCTTCTATGAATAAGTATATCCTATTTTTAATATTTCCTTTTCTGTTTCTGTGTGTCAGTTGTGAAGAAATTTTATTTGAAGAAGATATCTCGGGAGAAACCATTTTATTAATTGCTCCCAAAGATAGTTCTGTGGTAGAAAGTACAGCGGTTAACTTTAGCTGGAATGCTGTAGATCAGGCAACTTCTTATCGATTGCAAATCGCAAAACCTAATTTCGAGAATGCAACTCAGATTGTAACAGATACTACTGTGAGTACGACCAATTACCGGACAACATTAGTAAAAAGCGATTATCAATGGCGGGTACAGGGAATGAATTCAGGTTCCAAGACTGCTTTCTCTCAAGCTAGATTTACTTTAAAAGAGAATGAGGATTTTTCAGCCAGAGAAGTACAGCTGATCACTCCGGTAGATAATAAAATTACTAATGTTACTGCCACAGCCATGCAATGGCAATCAGTCAATGGAGCAAGTTTATATCGAATTCAGATATTGGATACTAATGATAAGGTTCTTGCAGAACAAACTACAGAAGAAACAAGCATACAACTCACGTTTCCAGAAGGAGAAAGCTTTTGGCAGGTTCGGGCAGAAAATAGTACACAAAGTACGCTATATAGCAAACGATCTATTGTTACAGATACGAAAAACCCAAAAAAACCTGTCTTGGTAACCCCTGCTAATGAATCGGTTTTATCAGATGCTACTGTGAGTTTTTCATGGACCAGAGAAGCTGTTGCCGGAACCGGGGAAGTAGATACACTCTTTGTCTATAGTGATGAAGCATTGACGCAATTAGTTCGTAAAGAACAAGCGGGTAGTCCCGCAGAAGTACCCCTGGATGCGGGTACTACCTATTTCTGGAGAGTTAAGGCTTTTGATAAGGCGGGGAATCAGGGAGAAGCCAGTAATACGTTTACATTTACAATCAATTAGGCACTAGTATGTTAAAAGGAAAAAAAGGACTGTATATTTTATTTCCTGTAGTAGCTTTTATTTGGGGAGCTATTATCTATCAGGTAGTTGATGCCTTTTCAGAAGACGACCCGGTGATAGCAGATCCGACAACCATTACTATGGCAACGATTAAAACCAAAGAACGCGCTCCCTTTTCTATCCATACGATTTCCAGAGATCCATTTTTAGGCAAAGCGTATAAGATAGCTAGAAGAAAAGAAGTAAAGAAACCTTCAGTTGTATCTCAAAAACCACCCATTATATGGCCATCGATTCGGTATAAAGGACGAGTAAGTAATCAAAATACCGCAGATGCTGTTTTTCTATTAGAAATTAATGGTACAGAATATCTAATCAAAAAAAATCAATCTGAAGCAGCGGTAACAGTACTTAAAGGAACTGCGACTTATATACGATTGCGATACCAAGGGAAAACAAAACAGTTTAATCTTTTATAGTTAATTGAAAAGAAATATAAAAATAAAAGCACAGGCAATGCAGTTTGCGTTACTGGTATCGGTATTGGTAGCGTTGCTGCTAAGTGCCTTCCTTTTATTGACGCATGTACATTCTTTTTTTGCTATTAAATCCAAAGAACTCATAAACGGAGTAACCATTCCTGCTACTGCCATTCGAAATTTTCTTGCCACTTCAGAATCACCATCTTCTGTGACGGATAGCCTTCACTTTTTTATAGAAAATCAAGAAGTGAAAATCAGCAATTCCTTTTACGGAGGCTGGACAAAAATAACAGCTGTTACTGAGCTTCCTCAAAAAAAATATATCCGCACGGCATTATCTGGAAGCAGGCTGATTCCTGAAACTCCCAATCTGTATCTTCCGAAATCCAATACGCCTTTGGTAGTTATTGGCAATACGCGATTAGAGGGGAATTTGTATCTTTCTGAATACGGAATCAAAGCAGGGAATATCGGAGGAAAATATTATCAAGGAAGGCAACTGTATGATGGACGATTGCTAAAAAGTAAGAAAACACTTCCTACACTGGACAGTAGCTGGTTGTACTATATAAGCTCACTCACCACGCAAGTTCCGGAAGATACTTCAGAGATCATTCCATTACGACCAAAAATGCAGCATAGTTTTGAACAGCCGCAAAAGTGGATATATGCACCTGAAACTATTCACCTGGAAGCTGTAGAAATAACAGGGAATATTATCATTAAATCGGATACAAAAATTATAGTTTACTCCAGCGCTATATTGCAAGATGTGTTATTAATAGCTCCGGTTATAGAATTAAGAGAACAAGTCCGTGGAAGGATGCACTTATTAGCAACTAAAAAGCTTCAGATAGGCAAAAAGTGTCACCTGCAATATCCTTCTTCTGTCATTCTTTCAGCTACTAACCATATAAAAGCAACAACCACTCGTGCAGATATACGCAATCAAATTGATATGGTGATTGATTCAAAAGTACAGGTTGAAGGAGTGCTGCTGTATCTCAAAAAAAAGCTGCATGAAAAAGAACGGGTAAAAACACATATGCTGATCAAGCCGGAAACCCTTATAACAGGAGGGATTTATTGTCAGGGAAATGTTGATTTTCAGGGAGTTTTAAAAGGAAGACTCTATGCGCTGCAATTTATAGCGAATCAGCAAGGGTCATTGTACCTCAATCATATTTATGAAGCTCGTATTCTGCGGAACCCCATACCGGATTATGCAGGGCTACCGATGGCAGATACTAAAAAAACAGTAGCAAAATGGTTGTATTAAAGAAAATAAAAGCCGCCACTTTGATAGAAACACTAACAGCTTCTGTGTTAATCATTATTGTATTTATGATTGCGAGTCTTAGTTTTAATACAGTGTTCTCTAATCATATACGTGCAGATAAAAGTGCTATTGATAACCGAATCAAAGAACTAGAGTATTTTCTGATACACGATCAGATTAAAATTCCATATATAGAGGATTTTGGACAGTGGGAAATCACAATAGAGAAAAAAAAACATCTTACTGTGATTACTTCTCAAAGAGAAGGTGAAAAATTATATAAAAAAGAAATTATCCGATGAGTCTGTGGATACGAAAACATAAAGTACAGGCGATGACACTTACCGAAATTATGGTGGTATTGGCAATTACTGCTATTATTACCGGGTTGTCGTTTATGATTCTTCGTCTGGTACAAAAAAACATGTATGCTATTCAAACCAATTATGAATACCGTACGGAGATTCAGTCATTAGAAACCGCATTGACAATTGGTTTTCACAGCTGTACTGCATCCTATTGGAATGCCTTGGAACAGCAATTGACATTGCGTAGTCCTCTGACTACACAAAATTATAAGTTCTATAAAGATAGTATTCGATCTGATATAAAAACCTATGTTATTCAGATAGATAGTATACAGCTGTATTTTCAGGGAAAGACCGTAGCTGAAGGAGAAATAGATGCAATCCGATTGCATTTTAATCGTACAACGAATTTACACCGCAGCTTTATCTTCAGATATAATGATCCATCGATTCACTTTGCTTATGGGAATTAAAATACAACCACATAACCAACAGGAACGAAAGAACACTTCTTTTGAACTCTCTGAAGTATTGACCAGGGAGATTACTTTATTTGGGAGCTCTTTTAACAATAAGAAAAAAGAAGAATGGTATTCAGAGTTACATGTGCTTCTAAAATCGGGAATTGACCTGAAGAGTGGATTAGAATTATTAACGGAGACCAGAAAAAAAGAAAAGGAGAAACAATTGTTACAATCCCTTGTTGATCCGCTGATAGCAGGGCAATCTTTTTCTACAATATTACAAGAAAACAAACACTTTACGGACTATGAGTATTATGCCATTCGAATAGGGGAACAGACAGGGCAGTTGGCACAAATTACTCAGGAGCTCTCTGATTTTTACAAGCGAAAAAATGACCTGAAAAGAGAAATCGTTTCTGCATTGACATATCCGGTGATTGTATTATGCACTGCTCTTCTTGTCATTATGTTTATGCTCCGTTATGTCGTTCCCATGTTTGTAGATATTTTTAAGCAAAACAAAGTAGCACTCCCCGGAATTACCAAAATGATCATACGGTTTTCGGATATGATTGGTAGTTACGGAGGGTATATTATTGGAGGGGGTATTGTATTGATTTTAGGCAGTTCTTATATCGCAAAACAACCCTGGTTTAGAAAAGCCTGGGGTACTTTTTTGCTAAAAATCCCGATTTTGGGAGCCTACTTTCGAAAGATTTACCTGGCACAATGTACGCAAGCCCTTTCTTTATTAACCTCGGCAAGAGTACCGATGGTAGATAGTCTGGAGCTGGTGAAAAATATGATTAATTTCTATCCATTGCAAAACGGTTTGGAAAACACTCGTAATGCAATCATTACAGGAGATAAAATGAGTGCTGCATTTGCTAAAAATCCCATTTTTGATAAAAAAATGATTGCTCTTATCCGGGTAGCAGAAGAAACCAATCAAACGGAATTTATTTTCGCACGATTAAAAGAACAGTTTAATCAACAGGTGAAACATCAGTCTCAGCTTATTGCTAATGTTTTAAATCCGATACTGACCCTGTTAGTAGGTCTTATTGTAGGAGTTATACTGGTAGCGATGTATCTGCCAATGTTTAGGCTTAGTAGTGTGATAGGATAAAAAAATAATAGAAAAAGCAATAGAAACCGAGACATAATTTTGATACATCATAGCAGACATAAAAAGCAAATCACTATCAATAAAGTATTGCAACTACAGAAATTAAGAGACTCTTTTGGAAGCGCAACGCTTTCTGAATGGTCAAAAAAACATATTTTTGTGAGTGCTTCTGTCACATTTATAAGTTATATGAAAATGAGATATAAAATACATACTGTAAAGGCATTTAACCTTCAGGAAATGTTACTGGTTCTGGCATTAATAGGGATTCTCCTCTTGATAGCACTGCCAAATTTCCTTCCTTTGATTGCGCAAACAAAGGCACAGGAAGCAAAAATACAGTTGAAAACGATCAGTAATATGCAGACCCAATATCGTTACTTAAACTCTAAGTACAGCTCCGATTTTAATGAAATCAACTATGAGGCTCCGGTAACAGTAAAAAATGGCGGAACGGCTAATTACAGTTATGAAATCATTGAAGCCAGTATGTCTGGCTTTAAGGCACGTGCATCTGCTGTGGTAGATTTTGATGGAGACGGGGTTTTTAATGTATGGGAGATTGATGAAAAAGGGAGCCCGAAACAACTTATAAAAGATTAAAGAATGCTGAAGGCGTTGATTTTGATACATTTGATAGTTATTAGTTATCAGGACATAAAAGCCAGAGAAGTATATTGGTTTCTCTTTCCCGCTTTGGCTGCATTACTGGGATGGTCTCATTATCAACATAGTCTTTTTATACATTTTATCAATGCAGTAGGGATTAATATTGCTATGGTCTCTGTCATTCTTGGGATATTATACCTGTATAATGTCTTGATTATCAAAAAAAAGTTCTTAGAAGAAGTATTCGGATTGGGAGATGTTCTGTTCCTGTATGCCGTAGCTATTGGGTTTCCTACGATATCATTTTTGGTAATACTTGTATTTTCTATATTTTTTTCACTGATTTTATGGATTGCAGTTAAGAGATTCTCTTCTGAAAACACTGCGCCACTTGCTGGCTTTGCCTCTTTGTTTTTACTGATACTTCTTTCGGTAAATTGGGTGGGCGGGCTTATTAACTTATATCTGATATGACACAAGAATCCGCAACGTATAAACTACCGGTGCACTTAAAACAGCTGATTACTTCCAATCAGGCCTTTCACTATCGGATTATACCAATAAAAAAAGAGGGAACAACACTTGTTTTTGCTTCTGATTCAAAACAACCCAAAAGTCTGCAGAAAGAACTGTCTATCATCTTTAATAGTGCCATACAAATTACAGAAGAAACGACGGAGGCTATTCAGTCATACCTTACCCTGAATTATAGAAAAACAACCACTGCAGCTCAGGAGAAACTTCAGTACGAGGACAATTTTTTGCAGAAACTAATCGCTACAGCAAAAGATTTTGGAAGTAGTGATATTCATATGGAACCCTATGAAAAGTTCTGTAGGGTACGATTTCGTCTGGATGGAAAATTAAAAGAACAATATACGATCTCAAACAAAGAGTATCCACAGCTGATCAATCAAATAAAAATACAATCCGGATTAGATATTTCTCAAAAGCGATTAGCACAGGATGGGCGTATTACTTTTAAAGCGGGAACAGAAGAATTTGATATTAGGGTATCGACCATGCCTACCCTGCACGGAGAAAAGATTGTATTGCGTTTATTAAACCGGAACACACAAGAGGTTTCCCTTACCGATTTAGGGTTCACTGCCCATGAGTTACTTCAGTACCGGGAAGCCAGTAAACAACCCCAGGGAATTATTTTGATCTCTGGTCCCACAGGATCAGGAAAGACAACAACCTTATATGCGACCTTAAAAGAATTAAATAAGGAAACGTCTAATATTCTTACTATAGAAGATCCTATAGAATATACATTAGAAGGGATTAATCAGGTACAGCTACGGGAAGATATAGAGTTCGATTTTCCGGCAGCACTTCGTGCTTTTTTACGACAAGATCCGGATATTATAATGGTAGGAGAGATCCGGGATGACAAAACGGCTAATATGGCGATCAAAGCAGCATTAACAGGTCATTTGGTGTTATCGACAATTCATACTAATTCCGCCTGGGCGACCATTTCTCGTCTTATCGACATGAATGTTCCTTCCTTTTTAATAGCCAGTACCTTGACCATGAGTATTGCCCAACGACTGGTAAGAAAGCTGTGTCCTCATTGCAAAAAAGAAAAAAATACTGAAACTACGGATTTTCCCCTTACCTATGATATCCCCAAAGACCTTAAGAAATACTATATTGCGCAAGGGTGTAATCAATGTTATCACACTGGATATTTAGGAAGGAAAGCAATTTATGAATTACTACCAATTACCAAGGATCTGGAACAAGCTATAAAAAGTAATCAACTGCAAATTGATGAATATCTGTCAGAACATAATATCAGCACCTTAGAGGACAATGCAATTCGATTGGTAAGAGAAGGGGTTACTTCTGTAGATGAAGTATATGCCTTATTAGCAAAACAGTAATACGAGAATAAGATAGTTTTGATACGATGAAATATAAACAAATAACCCGATATACAAGTAAGATGGACAAGCTGTCCTGCCATTTGATGGCTCAACAAACAACGCTAAACGGATGAAAAAGATTGTATTCCTTCTAGGCTGTGTCCTTCACTTGAGCCTTATCTCTTATGCACAACAGTTGCCACAGGGAACGATGAATCAGACCAATGCCAGAATCGCTGGTATAGAAAATAAACTACAGCTGTTGCACGTAGATGTTCCCGGTCTCACGGAAAAAGTTAATATCAACTTATCCAGTACCTCTTTGGCTAATTTTTTAAAAGCTATTTCTCAGGTACATAAAATCAACATCAGTGTATCTCAGGAGCTCTCCGGAATTTCAATTGTCAATGGATTTTCAGATGTGACAGTGCATGATCTTTTGCTATTTGTGGCAAAAGAATATGAATTAGATATAATGATTACAGGGACTATTTTATCCATAAAAAAATATACCCCTCCGGTTATTGCTCCGACAGAAAAAGAGATACAGGTATCATATGATGCTTTAAGCAATACCTTGTCTACGGATATTTCTAATGATCCCTTACCAAAGGTATTTCGGAAAATCACAGAGGTTTCAGGAAAGAATCTTTTATATGCACCAGAACTTAGTAGTAAAAATCTCAATCTGTTTATTAGTAAAGTGCCTATTGATGTTGCTTTGAGGAAATTAGCAGAAGCCAATCAATTGGAGTTTTCACAAACCAAAGATGGGTTTTATGAGTTTGAAGGAGTGTATAATGCCGAAAACGGATCGGGAACTTCCGGATTTAGCAGATCAAGACGTTATCGAAACAATGAGCGGTATCAGATATTAGATACAGTCCGGAAAATGGTAAGAGTACATCTGGAAAACACACCAATTTCTGAAGTAATTCTTCCCTTGGCAGAAGATTTAAAATTAGACATTTATATAGCATCCCCGCTAGAGAGTGCAGGGAATGTAACATTAAAGACAGAAGCAATTTCCTTTGATGAATTACTGCTAAAAATCTTTCAGCAGGGAAGTGCAGTTGATACTCCATTGATTTCTAATAATAGTACCAGCGGAAGTTCATATGCTCAAAATAATACGAATTCAGGAGCGAATACAGGGAGGTCAACCACAGCCACCAAAGAATATACGTTTAAGAAAGAAGGGAATATATATTATTTTGGAACCGAAGATCAGCTCGCAATCCGAAAAATAGAAATGGTACAGATGATGCATCGCTCGATTGCCATGTTAGGAGATCCATCTCCCGCTGCCGGATTTAATTCGGGGAGTCTGAGAAGTTCGAATTTTGTATCGGGTGGTACCAATTATATAGGAGGAAATTCCGGAAACTCCGGGTTTCAAAATACACGAAATACCAATTCGTACAACTCCAGAACAAGCAGTGCAGGCACTGCCAGTCAGGTAGGAAATATTCATTCGCTATTTCCACAGAGTGTGACCAGGGGACTAGATATCAAGGTTGATACCGAACTCAATAGTTTTATTGTAAGCGGTCCTGGTGCCCGAATAGAAAATTTCAAAAAATTTGTAACCTATATAGATAAACCGGTTCCTTTGATCCTGATAGAAGTCATGATATTGGAAGTAAGCAGAAGTGCGACCATTGAAACCGGAGTAGAATTTGGAATCGGGAAAGAACCGGTAGCAACCGAAGGGGTTTCTTTTCCGGACGCTAATATTACTTTGGGGGCTAAAACAATTAACCGTATTATAGGTGGTTTTGATGGTTTTGGATCGCTTAATCTGGGGAATGTTGTTCCTAATTTCTATATGGATATCAAGGCGATGGAAACCAATGGAAATCTGAAGATCCTATCGACACCAAAATTAAGTACGCTTAATGGACATAAAGCATACCTGTCTAGTGGACAAACTACCTATTATGCTGTTACGAATCAAAACTTTTTTGGATCACAAATTCCACAGACTTCTCAGGTAGTGAATTACCAACCTATTGATGCAGAACTGGCATTGGAATTTAAACCTTTTGTTTCTGGAGATGGTCAGATTACACTTGATATTCAGGTGATTCAATCTAATTTTAGCGGAGAGCGAATTGCAGAAGACGCTCCACCGGATATCAATAGCAGGCGTTTTTCTTCTATTATGAGGATGCGCACTAATGATGTGGCTATTCTGGGAGGAATCGAACGAAAAATTAAAAATAATTCAGGCTCTGGAGTTCCTTTTTTATCTAAAATCCCCATCATTAAATGGTTTTTTAGCAAGCGAAAACGAGAAGACTCTAAAAGAAAATTAAATGTAATCATTAAACCGACTGTTTTTTATTAATGATAGCGCGTCTTTTGTCATATCGCCCGTTAGGAACGAAAATATACAGTTTGGAGCATTCTGATCAGGAAGGGACTTTATGTATTCAGGGAGTCGTTGTCCATCAGAAAAAAGAGGAAATCGATCTTACGACACAGTTTACAGTAGCTACAATCAAGGAATTAAAAACAGTATCTCCCCCTGTAAAAAAGGCACGACTGACGCTGACTACAGAAGAAGTATTACTAAAACAAAGCCCTCAGACAGGTACGGATACGGAGATTATTGCAGCGACCTATCCCAATCTGGATCTAGACGCTTTTTATTACCAGATTTTACAAACAGGTACCCAGTCTTATATAGCCATCTGCAGGAAGGCGTATGTAGAAGAGCTTATTAGAGCGTACCGGGTGCAGGGAATTTATATAGAGGATGTCTCTTTGGGGGTTACTAATATCGGAGTTTTGGCTCCCTATTGCGGGGATACACAGCTGTATACACAAACAGCAGTAGTTGGTATTCGCAATAAGGAAGTGGAATTTGTAGCAGAAAAAGAAGCATCTGTAGTAGAAACTTATGAGATAGAAAGCCTTAGAGTACCCAGTACACATACCTTGCCACTGGCTACTGCTATCCGGGCTATTACAGCAACAGCTACCATTACGGGAAACCTGGAGGATAGAAATAAAAATCTGACCAGAGTATATCAAGAAGTAGCTACGTTCAAAAAAATTGCTCAATATGGAATTGGAGTGCTGTTAGTGTCTTTGCTAATCAATTTTTTTGTGTTTAACAGTAATTACAAACAATGGCAGAGCCTGCAGGAAACCCTGCAAGTATATACGAATCAACAGGAAAGTATCAAACAGCAACAAACAGTAGTAGCCAATAAAGAAGCAATTGTCAAGAGTATTCTTGGGACTGGCTTTTCTAAAAGTTCATATTTTATGGATCAACTTATCTATAGAATTCCCAGTACAGTATTGCTTAATACATGCATGTATCAGCCACTTAGAAAAACTATACATCCTGGAAAACCAATCCATATTGATCAGGGAGAAATCCGTATTTCTGGAACAGCAATTGATAAGCAGGACTTTACCAATTGGGTTGCTGCAATTGAAGGCTTGGATTTTGTAAGAAAAACTACCATTATATCCTATGGGGTTCAACAAAAAAATAGCGCAGATTTTGAACTAATTATAAATCTTACAGATGACGCAACGCACTAAAAACAGACTCCTCATTACAGGGTTATTGCTACTGGCATATATCGCGTATCAATATGGTTTTTCCAAAACCGTGGCACTGCGATCTGAGGTGGTCAAACTAACTGAGCAAAAAACACAGTATCAGAATGCCCCGGCACAACTTGCAGCTCTGGCAGCCAAGGAGAAACAACTGGATCAGATTCTGGAAAAAAACAACGTAGCGGGAAACTCTGTACAGAATAATCTTCTGGCGACACTCAATCGCCTGTCGGATAGTACGCAGGTACGTATCACTACTTTTGAGAAGCCTCATATTTTTACAGAAGAAGTATCTAAAAAGACCACAACAACCTATAATTTTACACTAGAAGGAGATTATCGTTCCTTACTGCATATTCTGTATCAATTAGAACAACGTTATAGTTATGGAAACATCGTATCAGCCGGATTTATAAAAAAGAAAAACTACAAAACCAGAAAACAATACCTGCAATGTCAGGTGCTGCTGCAACGACTTAATTAATACACGTTTATTAGATTTTTGTAGTAAGAGTTGTATAAAATTATGAAGGGTATTAATTTGCTTTTGAGAGAGTTAGGTTGTGTTTGTGAACAATTTACTGCAAAGACAGGAAAAACAACTTAAAAAGAACAGGGAAATCCCTTACATCTTTTATTTTTGCCTTCTATAAAAGGTGTAGGTTATCCAGATTTACTTGATAGCCATCGTATGAGGAAACAAAAAATAACTAATCATAACAATGAATAAACTTGCCTTACCTATTGCAATACTGGCATTAGTTGCAGCTGTTGCTTCTTTTTTCTTTTCGATGACGACAACGGAGCTGGTCTATGTAGATGTCAATAAATTGTTAGATGGATACAAGCGAACCAGTATTGAGAAAGCTGCTTTTGATAAAAAAGCTGCTACGATGAAAGCCAATGTCGATAGTTTGATAGCCGATTGGCAAAAAGATTTAAAGGGGTACGAAAAGGAACGAAGTAGTATGACCAAAAAAGAAATCACATTAAAGCAGCAATTACTAAGTACTAAACAACAACAACTCAGTAATTATCAGCAAGCCGTTCAGAAGCAATTGCAGGAGGAAGATCAAAAAATGACTCAAACGGTTATCAATGATATTAATGATTTTGTCAAAGAATATGGAAAAAAACATAAGCATACCATCATCTTTGGGGCAACAGGAAGTGGAACTATTATGTATGGAGAAACCACGGCTGATCTGACGGAAACCATATTAACCGCATTAAATGCTGAGTTCGAAGGAAACCTTAATAGATAATTATGAATCGCATTCTGTATACATTTATCCTTTTGGGAGCATGTATGATATTTGGCAGTTGTAAGCAAACTACTTTTGATACCAAAGAAGCTTTATGGACCTATCTGAAGGATCCCGAAAACGGATATACTCATACCAAAATGATTCGAGGGGTACGTTATACGATCACCTATAAACCTACCGATCTACTGGTCGATCAGGAATTAGGAGGACAACAAAAAGAACCACGTGTGATTGACGATTTGAGATCTAAATACACCCCGTATCTGTACTTCACACTATCAATGGCGAAGAACCAGCAAGAATTACTCAATACAGTAACAGGAGACAAACAGCGATTTGGCGCGATGGTCAATCAATTAGCCTTTGGAATGGAAGAAAAAATCCATTGTTTTACCCCTTCCAAAGATACAATTGCACTGGCTGACTATAACTATCCAAGAATGTACGGTATGAGTGGAGCCACTACCATGTTATTAGTATATCCCAAAGAAGCAGCCATATTGAATGCGGAGTATATTAATCTAACGATAGAAGATCTGGGATTGAATACCGGAGAAGTCAGGTTTAAAATCCCGACCGACATTATCCGTTCAGCACCGACCCTGCGTTTTTGATCAGAACAACACGACTAAAAATAGAATTATTACCAACAGAAGACTACAGAAAACAACACCCGACCTATGAAGAAAACAATCATACAGACTTTTATGTCATTAGGCGTATCCAGAGAGTCATCTTCAAAAGACATACCATCTCAAAAAACAAAAGGTTCCCATAGAGCCATTGCTTTGTTTTTTGTCTGTGTTTTTTTGCAAACACTTATTCCATACAATCAGCTATGGGCTAATAATAATGGTCCCAATGCTCCGGAAGCCGCTTCTTTTGAACCGGTAGATGCAACCGATATGGTTAATTTATTAACCGGAGACATGTCCTATGTATTACCATTACTCAATGTGCCTTCTCCAGAAGGAGGATACCCCCTGGCATTGGCGTACCATGCAGGGATTGCAATGGACCAGGAGGCCTCCTGGGTAGGACTCGGGTGGAATTTAAATCCAGGAGCGATTAACAGATATGTTTCTGGTGTTCCTGATGATTGGAAAAATAAAAGAAAATATACTGTTTTCTATGATGAAGGAGGAACGTTTAATTCATATACAGGAGGGGTAAATGTCGGATGGGGAGAAGGTGTTTTTTCAGCAGGACTTTATGCCAGTTATTCGGAAAATCAATCTTCTAATGGGGAAAACTCTCGTCAATTTGGAGTAGGAATAACAGGAGGGGTAGGTCCTTTTTCAGGAAGTCTTAGTACTACAGGGGCTAGTTTAGGAATAAGTGTCGCCTCATTACTTAGTAATGGTGATAATGTAAGTTCTGGAGTAGGGTTAAGTGGCTCAATAAATCAGAGTTTTCTTAATGGTAATACGACATTAGATGCTTCTATATCTGCTTCGCTATTTTCTAATACTGATAAAAATTTAAGTACGGGTATTTCATTAAGTTCTCGGAATGGATTAAGCGGAAGTATGATAGGGTATCATTTTAAACTTAGTGGTTTTCAATCGATATCTAAACAAACTTCCATTTTAAATAACTCCTTTACTGCGTATATCCCTATACCAATTTCTGGTGGTTTAGCTAGTTTGAAGGCAACATTTAACAAAACTAAATATTGGGTCTATGAAAATGATTACTATATTTTTAATGGGGCGTTATATGCAGGAAATACTAATAACTCTCTAAATAATACTTTGTTTGATTATAAAGTAGCATTTGATTCCTATGAGTCTTTTTATAGGAGTGATAATAAATTCCTTCGTAATGAAGCATACTATTCTGGAATATCTTATGATAGCTATTCTGTTTCTGGTCAAGGAATATCTGGTAATATTAAACCTTATATCTTTGAAGATGCTATTTTACTAAATCAACTAAAAATAACAGATAATGAAGGAGGGACTGTTAACTCTGTTTCTTATGATTATCCGCTAGGAACGACTGGGGATAGATTCACAAAAAATATTAATGACATTCATTTTTATTTTAATAATGAAAACTCTTCGTTTTTAAAAGTTAGCTCAGATCATTGGGATTTATCAAGAAATACATTGAATAGTATTTTTGATCTTAATACTTCTAACCCTTCTTTCAATTCTTTACTTACTATTAATGGAAAAAACTATAATGGTTATAATTCTAATAGTAAAAGAATGAGAAAAGGATCTTATATAGAAACTTTCACCAATCAAGAAATAATAGATAATCCTTCTAGTATATTAAAACCATATTCATTTAATAGGACAAGAGAAAGAATTCCGAAAGAAGGAATAGGAGCGTATCAAGTAACAACTCCAGATGGAAAAACATATCACTATTCGTTACCGGTATACCAACATGAAAAATTTTCTAGGACATCTGAAATAAATAATGATTTAAATAAACACTTTTTTGAAGAACAACAACTCGAACCATATGCTACCCACTGGCTATTAACTGCGATAACAGGACCAGATTATATAGATTTGAATAATAATTATTTAGTTGATGAAGGGGACTACGGATATTGGGTTGGTTTTGATTATGGTATGTGGAGCGAAGGGTTTGGTTGGAGAACCCCGAAAAATGGGTATGAAGCTTCAGAAAAAACTAAAGTTTACGAATGGGGTATAAAAGAAATCTACTATTTGGATAAAATAAAAACGAGAACGCATACCGCATTATTTGTTAAATCACCAAGATTAGATAATATGTCTTCCTCTTCTACATTAAATGTAGGGACAAAGGATAATCCTAAAGTATATAATGATATACATATTAACTCATTTTATATAGGAGATGATGGTAAAACATACTTTTCAGGGATTTATGACAAAATTCTGCCTAGAGATGGGACGCATCGTATCGAATCAACACATACTTTTTTTCTTAATTTAAACCCCCAAAGATCTCTTAAATTAGATAAGATAATTTTATTAAAAAATAGTGGTTTAAACAAAACAATAAGTAAAACAAATTCCTCAGAACAATCAGAATTTATAGGAGGGGAAATAAAAATAGATGAATATTATGAGCAATTTAGTATACTTGGGCAAAGGTTAGGTAAATTATCTAATTTAATTACTAATAGAAATTGGAAAGCAAATTTATTTCGAAACATTCTTGATTCCAAAGATATTATTGAGCAAAGCCATAAAATTGATAATGTAATCAAAACTATAGAGTTTAAAACCTCATATGAACTAGCTAAAAATTCTCCTAATTCTGCTAACTCAGGAAGACTTACTTTGAAAAAGTTGTTTTTCTCAGGTAGAAATGGAAATGCTTTAGTTCCTCCATATAGCTTTAGCTATAAGAATATAAACACACCATTTAATAAGAATCTAAAGGACGATTGGGGGTATATAAGTAACTCGCCTCAAAGTTGGAGCTTAAATAAAATTATAACTCCTTTAGGAGCTTCTATAAATATTGAATATGAAGAAGATAAGTTTCAGTATGAAGCAGCAATAACTTCTCCTTCAGAAACAAACAAAAATGGAGGAGGAATACGCGTGAAGAACCTTTATACAGAACTAGAAGGAGAGCGATATATTACCTCTTATAGGTATAACATTCCAGGAACGAATACCTCTTCAGGTGTTACTTCCTATGCCCCTTCTAAGAAAGAAAAAGAAGTTAAGTTTATAGGAGATATCCCATCTCCATCTGTAATGTATGAGTATGTCGAAGTGGCACATAAGTATGCAACGAATAATGTCAAGCATAAAAATGTATACCATTTTAATGTATTGAAAAAAATGACAGAAAAAAGTAATGGTTTTGAATTAGGAAAGAGCCTTTCTTTGAGAAAAACACAGAATATAGATAAAAATATCACTATTAATGGAGAGAATCATTTAATAAATTTTTCAAAATTTGAGCTTATTGATCATACAGCATCTCTTGGTAGTATGATTTCTAAAAAAAGTTATAATGGAAAAGGACAACTTTTATCTAAAATAGAAAATGAGTACTATTCAATAGAAGAAATACAGCAAGGAGCAATTCAGGAGACCAATAAGATATATAAAAAAGGAAAAAAAGGAGTCGTACAAAAAAATTACTTAAGCTCATCAAGCAAAACAAGCCTTCCTAATGTTTTAAAGTCTACATTAAGTTATTCAAAAGGACAGGAATCTGTTTCTTATTTTGATACCTATGATTTTTTGACAGGTCAAAATATAGAAACAAGATCAATACTAGCTAATAATGTTGAGGCAAAATCCGTTGTTGTTCCCGCTTTCCATAAGTATACAGAAATGGGGGCTAAAGCGGATAATTTGACAAATAAGAACATGTTATCTCAACAGGCATTGAGTCTGGCACAGATTAAAGTAGGCAATGAATGGAAAACCATAGGAGCAGGAATTACGACCTGGAGTAATGACTGGCTTTATATGAATACACAGGAAGAGATAACAGAACCGTTAGTAGAAGGAACACAAAAAATATGGAGAAAACATGCCGTGTATACATGGAAAGGGGATATTGATGCTAACGGAGCTTATGTTAATTATCAGGGAATAGACGACAATTTTAAATGGACAGAAGCACAAACCAACCCTAAGTGGGTTAAGACTTCTTCTATTGATAGATACGATCATTATTCGACCCCATTGCAAACATCAGATATCAACAATAACTTTTTTAGTAGAAAAATGGGGGATAAGGAATCTAAAATTATAGCCATTGCAGATGCTAAATATTCCGAAATGTATTATTCAGGAGCAGAGTATCGTTATCCTAATCCATACTACTTTGACGGAGGTGTTGGAGCTGCAGGGGCATCTGGGAACGGTATTGGACAAACCTCAGAAAAGTCTCATACGGGATCTTATTCCGTAAAAGTAAATACTTCGATTGAGTCATTTAAGGTAACCATGCAGCGAGGGAAACACAGAGCAGGAAAATATAAAATTTCAGTTTGGGTAGATAAAGCAAATGTAGCAAATGCCAGAGTTTCGGTTAATGGGCAAGTAAAACCTTTTAATGGAGAGCGTATTGATGCTAAGGATTGGGTTTTGCTAAATCATTACGAAGATTTTACGATTAGTACGCAAAATATAGCCATCAAAGCCGCTCAGGGGATTTTTTATGCCGATGATTTTAGAATTCATCCGGTAGAAAGTAATATGACTAGTTATGTCTATAATGAATGGGATGAACTTACGCATATCATAGGATCCAATAATCTGGCTACCCGATATGAATATGACGATGCCGGTCGATTGATCAAAACTTTTGTAGAGGTGGTGGACGCTCCCGGATTAACAGGAGGCTTCAAAAAAGCAGCAGAAACAAATTATTCCTATAAATCCATGATTACCCTGGATCAGGATGGTGATGGGGTCATCGATCCGGAGATTATCAATCCACCGATTAGTGCATCTATCAGTCTGGATACTTCTCAGAGTGCTAACCCGATTGTGTATAAGGCAAACGTACAAAATGGTTCTGGAGAATACCAATACCGATGGAATAATGGAAGCTGGTCTGCTAGCAATGTATTTTATGGTTACCAATGTGGTGCAATCAACGTCAGCCTCAGCGTAAAAGATGTCAGTACCAACGAAACCGTGACGACAACCAATACATTTCAGGTTCCTGCCTCGCAATGTCAGCTCATCGGGGGGGATGATCCAATAAGCCCTAATGAATAATAAGAATCAGGAAGCAGACCAACAAAACAGTACAAGTATGAAACATTTTATAGTATATATATCATTTTTGCTTTTCTCTTTGGGGATGATGGCTCAGGGAGGAGTTCCAATCGGTCCGATTGATGGGGAGTGTACCGAAGGTGCGGTACGTTATTATTATGATTATGACCGTGATGGAATGGGAGTTGCTCATAGTTTTATTGAGTTATGTCCGGACACGACTCCGAATCCATCTAATTATTATACCGCCTTAGTCTATGGGGATCAGGATGATAATGATCCTGATGTTACCAATGTAGAAAAAAACTGGTATATCGACGGGGATCAGGATACAGAAGGAAAATACAATGCTTCTCCGATACGAAGTGTCTTGCGACCAACACTCAATAACAAACGCTATGTTTCTAATAATACAGATTGTGATGATACCGATCGGCATATTAAATCTTTTACCTGGTATGTCGATAGAGATGGAGATGGTAGCGGAGATAAAGAACATCCCGGGATCAAACAATGTGAGAAGCCTACGGATGCAGAAGGAAATAATTATGTGCAGAACCGCGATGACTGTGCCGATACGGATGAAACAGCGACGCTGAAGCTCTGGTATAAAGACCTGGATAAAGATGGTTTTGGAGACCCGAATGATACGCGATTACGCTGTACAAGACCTGATAATTTTATAGGACGGGCGGGGGATATCTGCCCTGATGTATATGGAGTATACAATGGATGTCCTGCTGCAGGGAATATAAGAGAACCCTGGAATACCATTACAACCACTACCTATGATGTTCAGGAGCAAGTGAAAGGGAAAAATAAAACATATTTTAATACATTAGGAAAACTTACGCAATCCCAGTCTGTTGACCCCAAGACTAAAAAAACCTGGGCCTCACAGATCTTGTATGATAGACAGGGAAGACCTGCATTGCAAACGATGAGTGCTCCGACCAATGGAGAAATTGACCTGGATTTTATTTATCGGGAGGATTTTATCAAAAAATCTAATGGCGATATATATATAGCCGAAGATTTTGAAACCAGTCCGGAAAACCCGAAAACCGTAGGATCCCAGTCCAATACACTAGGACACTATTACAGTACACAGAATCAGGGAGAGGCTTATCAGGATGTTACTACCCGTCCTTATACCCGAACCATTTATAGTGAACTTACCCCCGGGGCGGTTAAAAAGACATTAGGAGGAAACCGAATTAACGGAAATTGGAAAAACGGATATGTGTTTTCGATGCCTGCTGGACAGGAACTATCGAGCACAGCTGCTTTTGGCGATGCTAAGTATAATAACTATACGATTTTAAAAACAGTAAGCAGGGATGTGCATGGAGAAGAAAATGTTGTATTTACAGATGCAGAAGGCAGGACCCTGGCCGCGGCTCGTAGTGGAGATGTCGAAGCAGCCAATAGAACGGCTACCGTACAGATTCGGGAACAAAACTATGTGGATATACACATTCCTAAGGGGCGAAGCGGGGTTGTAGTAAAAAATGATGTAGGCGTTGTGTTATCAAACAATACGCTTTTTGATGTATACAACCTGATTACCGAAACAACCACCAGTACAGCATTCGGCAGTTTACCCAGTGGTTTTTATAGGATTGCATATACAGGTGGGGATACCAGCCGTGCACCTATTCATATTACCTACCCGGAAAATTATTATGATTACAGTTTACAGGAGTATAATAAGGCAGGGCAATTGATTGCTTCTTATCAACCATTACGGGATCATGCTCAGCAAAAGTTGAAAAGTACCTTTACATATAATGCATTAGGACAACTAACTAAAAGTGAGAGTCCGGATGAAGGAGCAGCGGATTTTAAATACCGGAAAGATGGTCAGATTCGCTTTTCGCAGAATAGTAAACAAGCCCATGCTACCCCTCAGGAATTTTCTTATACCAATTATGATCACAGAGGACGTTCTGTAGAAAGTGGTGTATTGGTAAGTACTGCCTTTGCAACAGCCGATCCGGATGCGGCACTTCCTGCCGGAACCCGAAAAGAACAACACTTTACCGTTTATGATCAGCAGACAGTACCCGCAGGTACTACGGCACCTTCCAGAACCCTGGAAGAAGCCCTGACACAACTGGGATTGAACAGTACGCAAAAAGCAACCTATAAGGCTACCTTTTTAGCTGGTAATGTAGCCATGACCTATACCCTGCCGGAAACGACCATCAGCTGGTATAGTTATGATATATATGGACGGGTTAGAAATATGGTGCAATATATTCAGGGATTGGGAACCAAAACTATTGACTATACCTATGATCCCGTAAGCGGACAGGTGACGCAGGTAGATTACCAGAAGTATAAAAGTGCGGAGCGCTTTATGCACCGATATAGCTATGATCCGGATACCGGGCAATTACTTAAGGTAGAAACTACAAAAAATGGAACGAATTATATGGAGCATGCCGCTTATACCTATTATGAAACCGGCGCCTTAAAACGTACCAATATTGCCAGGGGCTTGCAGGGAATTGATTATGTATACAATCTTTCCGGGCAATTAAAAGCAATCAATCACCCTAGTCTCTCTGCCGGTAATGATCCGGGAGGAGATGCCAATGACCTTTTTGGGATGATTATTGACTATAACCACCACGATTTTAACCGACCATTGCGAAATATCAAAAGTACCAGCTATGGAGTAGATCAATACAATGGAAACATCAAAGGAATACGATGGAATAGTACAGATACCCCTGTTACCGGAGGAATGAGTACAGAACATACCTATTCATATACCTATGATCGCAATAATTGGTTACAACAAGCAGCATATGGAACATTTAATGCCGATACGGCAAGTCTCCCTGTGATCATCGATGAAAATACCAGTGCCATTCCCTCTCCTGATGACCACCTTCCTTCAGTAAATGACATTCTGAATAGCGGACAGGCCAAGCACTTATCTGCCAATAAGAGCATTACTTTGATTCCCGGCTTTCACGCCAAGCAGGGGAGTCGTTTTAGTGCCCGTATTACTGCAGGGAGTAATCGGGAAACCCGGAGTATCAATGCAGGAACATTAGCCCTGAATGCTCAAGGCGATTATACGGTGGATCAAATCACCTATGATGCCAATGGAAATATCCAGACCCTGCATCGTGCTAAGCAAACCGAAAACGGAAACAATGCGATGGATCAGCTGACCTATATCTATAAGGAGGCAAAACCCAATCAGTTGACACAGGTTACAGATGCTGCCGGGGATGTAGCAGGAGCAGCTGATATCGGCTCTCAGCCGGCTGATAACTATCGGTACAATCGTATCGGGCAACTCACGAGAAATGAAAGTGAAAAAATTGACTATCTTTACAATGCCAGTGGGTTGGTGACAGAGATTCATGAAGAAGGAAGTCCGCGGCTTAAGTTCTTTTACAATGATAGAGGGCAGCGGGTCCGAAAAGAAGCTTATGCTAATGGAACTCTTAGTTATACTGAGCACTATGTACGCGATGCCGGAGGAAATACAATGGTCATATACCGCAATGGGCAGTTAGAAGAATACACCCTGTTCGGAGCCGGGCGTATCGGGGTCCAAAAAAGAGGCGGGGCTAATTTTTATCAGTTGACAGATCATTTGGGCAATGTCCGGGCGGTGGTTAGTAAAACAACTACAGGAACCCCAATAGCATTGACCAAAACAGATTATTACCCTTTTGGCATGCCAATGCCAAACCGGAACCTAAAAGGGGATTACAGGTATGCCTACCAAGGGCAGGAAAAAGACCCGGAAACCGGGAAGGAAGCTTTTGAACTGAGGTTATGGGATAGCAGGATTGGACGGTGGTTAAGTCCTGATCCGTATGGGCAATATAATTCTCCATATCTAGGGATGGGGAATGACCCTATTAATGGTATTGATCCTGATGGGGGATGGAAAACCAAATGGGGGCAATTTTGGGGATGGGTTGGAAATGGTTTCAAAGGAGAACGATTTACTACTGATTTTGAAGGTGATAAGAAATATGGTATTGGAATTGATCAAGGTAGTACTGGAACTTTTCTTGCTTTCAACAAAAGCGATCTTAATGTCGTAAATAGTAACTTCAAAGGATTTTCAAATTTTGGAGCAGACTCAAATGTTTTACATTCTCGTTTTAATGGATACATAGAAAATGTTGATTTGTTAACTCAATTTGATTATTGGAGAGATTCACCTTCTGAGGGAGCTATTGATGCTCTTTTACACTTTGGTGCTGAATCTACTTACGGAACAGTTGATGGAGCATATGTATTTCTTAATGGAATGCTTACAGGTGATTTAAGGCGTATTTCAGGAGCTCCAGCCACTACAGATGAAGCTCTCATGGGATTACTTGATATTGCAACAAAAGGAATGGGAAGAATGGCCAAAGAAAGTGTTAAGAGTTTAAAAACTTTTACTTCTCACGATTGGAGGGTATATTTGGAAGCAAATTCTACAAGACGTATTAGAAAAACTGCTCGGAAACAAATGTTGAAAAAACATAATAGTTTTGTAAAAAATGCCCCTATAGTGTTAAAACAAATGGATAAAGCAATAGGTTATGGATTTGCGTTAGATGATTATAGGAATCTTTTAAATTATTTCTTATTTGATGAATAAAATATGATAATATTAGAGTTTATAGGAGCAATTATAAGGTTTTTGTATAAAAGGTTTTTTTTGAAGAAAAATGTAGTATTTACAGATATATGGAAAACTTTTGATTTCAAAAATAGAAATGCATTTGAAAATGATATTGACAATTATTATACTGGTATTGGTTTTGTCATTTTTGTTATTGTTATAATAGTTTTATTTTTTAACTAACCCGCCCGCTCCGTAAAGTCTCCCGACTTTGAGGAATGATTAAAGAAGATAGGTCAAAATAATAGAAATAGTAAAACAGTCACAATCTTGTAAAATAGGTTGTGGCTGTTTTTTTTATGCAGAGTATGCTTTTTTGGTTTTGGTATCGCGTATAAAAGCCCCCGCTGGCGCGAGCAAAACTAAGTAACGGCTAGCGCGATGCCTCTGGCTCGTGCCGTCAAAGCTTGGCAAAACAAAACTAAAATATAAACAACCACGAACTATTTTATGAATAGGTCGTGGTTTTGTTTTTTATGCAGAGTAAGCTTTTTTGGTTTTGGTATCTCGTATAAAAGCATCAATGATCTTGGTAATGGTATTTTTATCGTCATTAGCAAGTTCACTAGCGCTCGAACCAGATAACGCGGATTTGTACCTTATATCCGTAGGTTTATTATAAAAAATCCCCTGCTGCCGCTAGTATGCGCTCCCGCTAGTTTTCAAAACTAGTGGCGGCAAAGATTGGAAGGGTTTGAGTAAGCAGGTTCAAGTAAAAAATAAAATCAAAAACAGTCATGTTTGTAAAAAATGTGACTGTTTTTTCTATTTTAGACGTATGAGCAGAAACTACAAATTTCATAATAAAAAAGGTTTATACTTTGTCAGTTTTGCTACGGTCAATTGGATAGATGTTTTTACAAGGCAGGTCTATTTTGATGTATTGGCAGATAGTGTAAGCTATTGCAGAAAACACAAAGGTTTTGAATTATACTGTTATTGCTTTATGCCGAGCCATATACACTTTAT